>JBGTNL010000093.1:0-174172 GCA_041743085.1 Flavobacteriaceae bacterium | reverse complement strand
TGGAATGATAGCGCAGGAATTTTTTTCGGATACAAGGCACCAAAAGCGGAGTTTAGCAGGGCTAAATGAGTATTTTGGTAACGAAGTAGCTGGGAAAAAGAACAAGTTGGCAACCAAAGTAGGGTTTTTAGAGATGCCCTAAATTATATCCGGGATTGGGGCTGAACATTTTCGGTCCCTTATTTGTACTTTCAGAGCCCGTATTAACAGGATTAAAAATCCTTAGCCACTCACATTTAGTTTTTCATTGGTCAACATCACACAACAACACAACCCTGGCCGCTCGGTAAAGCGGTAGACCATTGTTTAACATGTCCGCCTAGTGGCGGATCCTAATTAGAATTTATGATTCCAAAAGTTTTTAAAGAGGTCATAGACCTCGGTGACGGCAGGGAAATCTCTATCGAAACCGGAAAATTGGCAAAACAGGCCCATGGCTCTGTTGTTGTGCAATCAGGGAAATGTATGCTGTTATGTACAGTTGTTTCCAATTATAAACAAAGTGATGTTGATTTCTTGCCTCTCACTGTAGACTATCGTGAAAAATTTGCGGCTTCTGGCCGTTATCCCGGTGGTTTCTTTAAAAGGGAAGCAAGACCGAGTGATGGTGAAGTTTTGACCATGCGACTGGTAGACCGTGTATTGCGTCCGCTTTTTCCAAAGGACTACCATTGCGAAACTCAGGTGATGATCCAATTAATGTCTCATGACGAGGATGTTATGCCCGATGCTATGGCCGGATTGGCAGCCTCTGCAGCTATCCAACTTTCTGACTTCCCATTTGAATGTGCGATTTCTGAATGCCGCGTTGGCAGGGTCGATGGCGAACTCGTCATCAACCCCACCAGAACACAGCTGGGAGTATCGGATATTGATATGGTGATCGGCGCATCTGCCGATTCTGTAATGATGGTAGAAGGAGAATTGGGAGAAATCTCTGAAGAAGATATGGTAGAGGCCATTAAATTTGCCCATGAGGCCATCAAAAAACAGGTTGCCGCCCAGGAGCGATTGGCAGAAGCCGTCGGACGAAAGGAGGTCCGTGAGTATGAAGGGGCGTCCGAGGAAGAGGAACTGGAAAAAAAAGTATACGATCTTACCTATGACAGCGTATACAAGGTTGCAAAGGCAGGTTCCGCCAAGCACGAAAGAAGTGAAGCATTCGCTCAGATAAAAGAAGAAATTGAAGCTACCTTTTCCGAAGAGGAACTGGAAGAAGTGGGCGATCTGGTCTCCAAATATTATTATAAGGCCGAAAAGGCTGCGGTCCGCGACCTTATCCTGAATGAAGGATTACGGTTAGACGGTAGAAAAACCGACGAGATACGACCTATATGGTGTGAAATTGATTATCTACCTTCCACTCACGGTTCTGCAATATTTACCAGGGGAGAAACCCAGGCTTTGACCACGGTAACCTTAGGAACTTCCCGCGAAGCAAACCAGATAGATATGCCCTCCTACGAAGGTGAGGAAACCTTTTATCTGCACTATAATTTCCCGCCTTTCTCAACGGGAGAAGCACGGCCCATAAGAGGTACCTCGCGAAGAGAAGTAGGGCACGGAAATCTGGCGCAAAGAGCTTTAAAAAGAATGATACCTGAGGATTGCCCTTATACGGTAAGAGTGGTTTCCGAGGTTTTGGAAAGTAACGGATCTTCCTCCATGGCAACCGTTTGTTCGGGTACCATGGCCTTGATGGATGCCGGGGTACAACTGAAAAAGCCCGTCTCAGGGATCGCTATGGGATTGATCACCGATGTAGAATCCGGAAAGTACGCAGTGTTATCCGACATTCTCGGTGACGAGGATCATTTGGGCGATATGGACTTCAAGGTAACGGGTACAGCTGATGGCATCACCGCCTGTCAGATGGATATTAAGGTAAAAGGGCTGTCCTACGAGATTTTGGTGAAAGCACTGAAGCAGGCAAGAGACGGAAGACTCCATATCCTGGGTAAACTAACGGATACCATAGCGGAACCTAATCCGGAGGTTAAGGAACATGCTCCTAAAATGGTTACTACAACAATCCCCGGCGAGTACATTGGTGCTCTGATCGGGCCAGGGGGCAAAGTGATCCAGGAGCTTCAAAAGGCTACAAAAACAACCATTGTCATTAATGAAGATCCGGTAACAGAAGAAGGAATAGTTGAGATTTTAGGTACGGATCAAAGCGGTATTGATGCCGTATTGGCTAAAATTGATTCCATAACCTTCAAACCAGAAGTCGGCAGTGTTTATGAAGTTAAGGTCATCAAAATGTTGGATTTTGGCGCTGTGGTGGAATATAGGGATGCCCCCGGAAACGAGGTATTGTTACATGTATCCGAATTGGCATGGGAACGTACGGAGAATGTTTCGGATGTGGTAAATATGGGAGACCTCTTCGACGTGAAATATATGGGTACAGACCCCAGAACCCGTAAGGAAAAAGTATCCCGCAAGGCCTTATTGCCAAAACCGGAAGGTTACAGGGAAAGACCCCCGCGTAGTAATGACCGCGATCGCAGTAGAAATGACAGAAACAGGGATCGCAAGCCCAGAAGGGATTAGATAAAAATGCCATTATTAAAAAAAGCCTCAATTATGAAATTGAGGCTTTTTTGGGTTTGAACGCAACCTTTTTATCAGTTGAGAGACTACCCTTTAAACCCACTGCTGTCAAAGTTAGGAAAAAGTACTTGTTTATTATCCCCTGTTTTGCAATACTCTTGTGTAACAATGACCTGGACGATCATCTGCCGGGAGAAGCCAAATTTGAAGAACTTTACACACACAAAAGCGATGCGATATTTACCGATTCGGATGGTATTGAGCACGGTATGGGATGCAATGCCGGTTTTTGCTACGGATACAAGTTTATGTTAAACCGCGTTTCGGGGTTTTTGAAAAGGCCCAAAATGATGGCCCGGTCATCCTTAATTTCCGATTTGGGACCGTATTCAAATTGTAATATAATTTTATACTATCTGGAAAGGCTCAAAACAGCTGCTTTTCGCAGTTTTTAGGCGATTCATCAAAATTTCACGCCCTATTTGTAACATTTACATCTTTTTTACGTATAAGTATATGCAGTCTATTCATTTTGAACTTAACAGAAAGGATTTTAAATGAGACAATTAAAGATTACAAAACAGGTAACCAACAGGGAAACCGCATCACTGGATAAGTACTTGCAGGAAATTGGCAAAGTAGATCTGATCACAGCGGATGAAGAAGTTGAATTGGCACAACGGATCAAGGCCGGTGACCAGGCGGCCCTTGAGAAATTGACGAAAGCCAACCTGCGCTTCGTTGTTTCCGTTGCCAAGCAGTACCAGAATCAAGGCCTTACCTTACCCGATTTGATCAATGAAGGTAACCTGGGGCTGATCAAAGCTGCCCAACGTTTTGATGAAACCAGAGGATTTAAATTTATTTCCTACGCCGTTTGGTGGATCCGGCAATCTATTTTGCAGGCCCTGGCGGAACAATCCCGTATTGTTCGGCTACCGCTGAATAAGATTGGTTCTATCAACAAAATTAACAAGACATTCGCATTTTTAGAGCAGGCTCACGAACGTATGCCCTCCGCAGAGGAAATTGCAAGGGAATTGGATATGACCGTAGAGGATGTTAAGCAATCCTTGAAAAATTCGGGCAGACACGTATCTATGGATGCACCTCTGATCGATGGCGAAGATTCCAATCTTTATGATGTATTGCGCAGCGGGGAATCCCCGAATCCGGACAAGGATCTGTTGCACGAATCCTTGAGGACGGAAATAGAACGTGCCCTTGAGACCTTAACGCCACGCGAGGCAGATGTAATACGACTTTATTTTGGTTTGGCCGGACAACACTCCATGACTTTGGAAGAAATTGGAGAAACTTTTGACCTTACAAGGGAAAGAGTGCGCCAGATTAAAGAAAAAGCGATACGACGCTTAAAGCATACTTCAAGAAGTAAAATATTAAAAACATATCTCGGATAAACCGGGGACACAAATTTTAACATGTTAAATAAACCATAAATTGTATTTGTGGTATAAAATTTGTAATTTGTGTTATTGTAACAACAGTTTATCATGACTGTTCGTTTTTTGATTGATGAATAAACTCCGGCTGATTACCGGAGTTTTTTCATTTATAGGCCCCTTCAGATTATACATCGGTAGCGGAAGATCCCCCTTACCTCACATTTTCCAAAAGAAGCCTTTGTATTTTTATATTGTTGTCCGGTAAAAAATAGCTTATATGCTGAATTAACCGGCAAATACAGGGGCTTTAACGTTTTTTAAAAGCCGGTCCCCTTGATTTTGGAAAATTTTAAAATGCCGGAATATTCACTCTTCTGAAAAACTTATTAATCTATAATCAAATGATTATCAATTAGTTGAAATTCAGTCTATTGTCTAATGTCTAATAGCGAAGCGGTCTAGCGTCTTTAACCGGACACTAATGGTATTTTTACAATCAATAACCATTAGCACTATTCGAAGGTCTCATAATGAGCTACATTTTCTTCGAATTCCAAAAGATACTTTTCATCTTGCCGGTAGTATCGTGCCTTTTCAAAATCCTCACCGGCAAATTTCTTTATACTTTCATAGGAGTCCCATTCTGTTATCGTCATAAAATGACAAATATCCCCATGGATTCTCCTCAATATCTTTGCAGAGAGGTTTCCGGCCACGTTCTTATAATCGGATAATCCGGTTTCTTCCATATATTTCAGATATTCGTCCGCGTGTTCGGATTTTGTCATTCCATGCCAAATACGGGTAATCTTCATCATATTTTTTGATTTATTTAACTACCTACAACTCATAATAAAAAGCATCCCGCAAAACCTCCAGGCTTTTGGGGACCGCGATGTCCGGGGCTTCCTTACCTTCAAATTCCAGGGAAATATAGCCCTTGTAATTATACTTCCGCATCATTTGCCCGATCTTCGGATAGTCAATATCCAATTCATACCATTTTCCCCCGCCGTAATATGTTTTTGCCTGAATAAGGAAGGTTTGGGGCGCCAGCAATTCCATTTGTTCTTCCCGATCCTCAAGAAAATTTCCGGTATCAAGGGTAACCTGCAACCAGGGGCTGTCAATAGCATCAACAATCCGCTTCACACCTTCCGCGGTGCGACCAAGGCCCCAGTGATTTTCCAGGCCTAAGACAACCCCGCAACGTTCGGCTACAGGAATGCACTGTTCTATGGAATCAATAACCCATTTAAAGCCATCTTCCTCGGTATAGCCTTCAATGGCCGGCTCAATGCCTTTATTTGCCATTAGATCATCAAAGGAATCCGAAGTCCCCCAGCGGCCCGTATTCAGGCGCATCGTAGGTATTCCAAGTGCATAGGCCAGTTCTATCTGATGGATGGTTTTCGCAATATTCTCCCGGCGATAGTCTTCTTTGGGATTTAAAAACCCTTGATGGGTAGAAAAACCCATAAGATCGAGCCCTGCATGGAAAGCCCTTTTCTTTAAATTTTGTAAATAACTGTTTTCTTCCGAGGCCATCTGCACTAACAACAATTCAATCCCCTCAAACCCCATCGCAGCGGCCTTGTCTATACATGTTTCGATAGGCACATCTTCTTTCGGGCCATTAAATTGCCAGAAGGAGTAGGTAGATACGCCAATTGGGTTATGTTTAATTTTATTCACGATCCCGTGTGAAGATTCTGATATATCTTCTGTCCCGACAGCCATTCCCAGGAAGGGAGCGCTCATACTCAGAACAGCTGCACTCTCAATAAATTTTCTTCGATCTAACATATCGGAATTTTTTAAATAGTTGTCAATAAATATAATAAATTGTGCAATTCATTATATTTATAAAAAGTAACCAACTGATGAGAATAAACAAAAGCCATTTTCTAAACTGTCTCTTTTTAGCATGCCTGGTGGTAACGTCATGTAGGGAATCACAGAACAGCAATACTTCTGATGACAGCACCGCAATTCAATTTTACCTCCCTGCAGGTTTTGAACTGGAGGAGCTATACCATCCCAGTGCATACGGCCAGGGATCCTGGGTGGCGCTGGCAGAAGGTCCGGATGATATCTTTTACGCGTGTGACCAGGACGGTAAGATATACTCCTTTAAAAGACCGGGGGAAGGTTCTTCCTTAAATCAAGGCGATGTAGACAGTGTTGCCCTCGAAATAGGGGAAGCGCACGGGATGCTATGGGCGTTCAATAGTTTATACGTAGCCGTCAACAAACGCTGGGATGATGAAAACCCCGATGCCCGGGCATTTGGCAGTGGGGTTTACAGGCTAACGGATACGGACGAAGATGGGGATTTGGACCGTAAAGAATTGCTGCTTAAACTTAATGGCGCAGGGGAACATGGCCCTCATAGTTTTGTTCCCGACCCTGACGGAAAGCATATTTTTTTCATTGCCGGTAATCACGTTGAAATCCCGGAAATGTTAAAGGAAAACAGCCGGCTGCCCAATTCGTGGGGAGAAGACAATCTTTTTCAACCGTATCTCGATGCCAGGGGCCATGCCAACGATATAAAGGCCCCGGGAGGCTGGATTGCCAGATTTGAACCCGGTGGAAAGAATTGGGAGCTCATCTCCGCGGGCTATCGCAATCCGTTCGACTTTGCTTTCAACCCGGATGGAGAGTTGTTCGCCTATGATGCCGATATGGAATGGGACATAGGGATGCCCTGGTACCGCCCAACACGTATTAACCACGTTACCAGCGGTAGTGAGTACGGTTGGCGAACAGGTTCGGGGAAATGGCCGGAATATTATCCCGATAACCTCCCTGCGGTTCACAATCTTGAGCAGGGTTCGCCTACGGCTGTGTTGTCAGCATCAAAACTCCATTTTCCGGCAAAATACAAAAATGGCCTCCTAATTATGGATTGGAGCTTTGGCACCATCTATTTTATAGATTTAAAACCCAAGGGTAGCAGTTATACGGCAGCACGCGAGGAGTTTTTGTCGGGTACCCCCCTGCCCCTGACCGATATGATCTCAGGATCGGATGGAGATCTTTACTTCGCTACCGGAGGAAGGGGTCTTGATTCACATTTGTACAGGCTTACCTACACAGGCTCTGAAAAGGAAATGGCGGAGAATACGGATAAAGACAATTCGGCCGAGTTGCGAACCTTACGCCGGCAACTTGAAAAATTTCACAATATTCAGTCAGACGAAGCCATTTCCATGGCCTGGGATCAGCTGAATCACGAAGATAGGTTTATTCGTTATGCAGCGCGCATTGCCCTGGAGCATCAACCGGTGGCGAGCTGGCAAGATCGATTTTTTACGGAGGCCGATGAAACAAAGACCATTGAAGCCGGGATTGCCCTGGCCAGGAGCGGAGATAAAAATTTACAGGCTAAAATTTTGGATAAACTCAACCAATTGAATTTAGAGCAATTGTCCGACGAACAAAAAGTAAATCTTTTTCGAAACTATGCCTTGTTGTTTATAAGAATGGGGGAACCCGGCAAGAGTCAGCGAGAAAAAACAGCCAGAAAGCTAAAGGCATATTTTCCAAACGACAATGAGAGAGTGAACAAGGAACTGGCACAACTATTATTGTATTTAAAAGCTGACGGAATCACTGGACAGTTGGTTCAACTTCTGGAAAAACATACAAAAGAAAAGACCGTGACCGAAGGCGTTGAAATGCTTTCAGAAGAAGCTACCCTAAGAAGTGAACAATACGGGCCGCTCATCAGGGAAGTGATTGAAAAAATGCCGCCGAGTGAGGCCATTTATTACGGGATGCTGCTGAGCCATGCAAAGGAAGGTTGGACCAAAGAGCTTCGCGAGAAGTATTTTTTATGGTACTATGACGTTTTGGCTGCCAAAGGCGGGATGAGTTTTAAGGCGTATATGGAAAATGTAAGGCAACGTGCCATGAACACTGTACCTGAATCTGAAAGAGCCCACTTCCAGGAAATATCCGGGGTGTATTCTCCATCCACTGCGGTTGCAGACCTGCCACAGCCTATTGGCCCGGGCGGCAATTATTCGGGTGATGATATGGGGAATATCGTTTGGGGAGATGGTGCCGATAAATATTCCGGAACGGTTGCTGACGGCGAACGGGCTTATAAGGCGGCTATGTGCATTCTTTGCCACCGGATGCGCGGTGAAGGGGGAGCGGCCGGCCCTGATTTAACCCAGGCAAATACCAAATTCGGTAACTACGATATGCTGTTTGCCATTTATAGCCCAAATGATGAAATTTCGGACCAATACGCGAATACCCTATTTCATATGAAAGATGGTAATAAACTGGCAGGACGCATTTTATCCGAAGCCGGGGACAGCATTACCCTTGCCCCTAACCCGTTCAATGAGGGGTATACCGTACAATTGACGAAATCTGAGGTAGAAAAAAGGGAACTTTCACCCATTTCACCCATGCCTTCGGGCCTTCTCAACCGCCTGAACGAACAGGAGATACGCGATTTATTCGCATATTTACGGGCAGGGGGAGACGAAAATAATGAGATTTATACGGGAGTTGAAAGCCCGGTTGAATAGTTTACTTGGGCATCCCTAAAAACCCTACTTTGGTTGCTAACAGAGTTATTAGAGGTGCCCCGATCTTAATTTCAGACAACTACATGAAACAATGGGTTTTGATCATTTTTTCTATTGCTGTCTTCCCAATGCCCCTAAGTTCCTGTCATTGAAAAAACCTACGACCGAAAAACAGGTAAAGTCGGCCGTTTCTGTCTTCCCTTTGGGAACGGAACTCCGATCGCCGGAACCCTCCCCAAAGTTGCTGGAACAATATCTGGCAGCCAAACTCATTCTTTTATAGTTACTTTCCCAGATTGGTACCTCAAAACTACCTTACAACCAAGGAAGTTGAAAATGCACTTTCAGAAACGGAGGCCCTGGAAAAGATAAAAGGCGCTTCTATTTGTACGCCCCTGATAGTAGAGGTAATTGCCGAGAAGTAAGTAATGAATTCTATTGCGGTGACTTCGATACGCTCCGAAAGTGCGCCCTACCAAATCACTGAATGCGGTCACCGGGCGTTTCGAATGCAATGAGAAATGTATCGGGATGGCTGAAAATTAAACAATATCAATTCACTACTTTTGTATCAGAATTTATTGACTGTTTGAAAATGAGCAAAATAAAAATTGCACCTTCTTTATTGGCAGCGGATTTTGGCAACCTACAGCGCGAGGTGGAAATGGTAAACAACAGCGAAGCAGATTGGCATCACTTAGATATCATGGATGGTCTCTTTGTCCCTAATATTTCTTTTGGAATGCCCGTGTTACAGGCTATTGCGGCACATGCCACAAAACCTCTTGACGTTCATCTAATGATTATTGATCCGGATCGCTATATAGAAACCTTTGCAGATCTGGGCGCTGATATGCTGACGGTACATTATGAGGCTTGCACCCATTTACACCGAACCCTGCAAGCGGTGAAAGCAGTAGGAATGAAAGCGGGCGTTGCCCTCAACCCTCACACGAACGTTCAACTGCTCCAGGATACCGTTCAGGACATTGATATGGTATGCATGATGAGTGTAAATCCTGGATTTGGGGGACAGTCCTTTATTGAAAATACGTATTCAAAGATCAGCGCTTTAAAGAAAATTATCCGTGACAAAGGTGCAAATACCCTGATTGAAATAGATGGCGGCGTTACATCCGAAAACGCCAATAAACTTATTGATACCGGGGCAGATGTGCTGGTTGCCGGCAGTTTCATTTTCAAAAGCGGGAACCCTGCCCAAACTATTAAGTCGTTAAAGGAAATTGGCGGGTAATGGAGCGGTTAGATGTACTCATTGTCGGGGGCGGACCCATTGGTATTGCCTGCGGCCTGGAGGCTAAAGAGAGAGGGCTCCGCTATGTTATTGTTGAAAAAGGGACCATAGTGAATTCGCTTTTCAACTACCCGGTAAATATGCAGTTCTTTTCTTCCTCGGAACGGCTCGAGATTGATGAGATCCCCTTTATCAGCAAGGAGGCAAAGCCTAAAAGGAATGAGGCCCTGGAGTATTACCGGCGTATCGTTACCTCCAACAAATTAAACATTCGTCTTTTTGAAAAGGTCCTGGAGATAAATAGATCGGAATATTTCTTTTCGGTCGTATCGGATAAAAATGCATATTCCGCTGCCAACGTTATTATAGCCACCGGCTTTTATGATCTTCCCAATAGGATAAATGTCCCTGGCGAGGAACTTCCCAAAGTGTCGCACTATTACAAGGATCCGCATTTTTATGCGAGCCAGAAACTCGCTATTGTAGGTGCCAGCAACTCGGCCATTGATGCGGCCCTGGAATGTTGGAGAAAGGGTGCCGAAGTGACCCTGGCCATTCGCGGCGCCGAAGTTGGGCAACGGGTTAAATACTGGGTGCGCCCCGATATAATTAACAGGATTGAAGAAGGAAGTATTCGTGTTTTTTATAATAGCACCGTTGCAGAAATAAAAGAAGAAGAGATTGTCCTTAATACTCCGGGGGGAGCCGTTCATTTGGAAAATGATTTTGTCCTTGCCTTAACGGGCTATATGCCTAATTTTGCCTTTCTGGAAAAGGTGGGTATACATTTGTCCAGGGATGATAAAAAATTTCCATCTTATGATCCGGAAACCATGGAGACCAATATTTCAGGATTGTACTTGGCAGGCGTAATTTGCGGGGGTATGGAAACCCATAAATGGTTTATTGAGAATTCCCGCGTGCATGCAAAGATTATTGTTGAAGCTATCATTGCCAAAAAAGAGGTTAACGCCGATAAATGAATAAAAAAATTTCAATAGCTATACATGGAGGGGCAGGAACGCTGGTGAAAGGACTGATGACCCCGGAAAAAGAAGCTGCGTACAAAACCGTGCTGGCAACTGCCCTAAATCTCGGATATGAGATCCTTAAATCCAACGGCTCCGCTGTTAAAGCGGTAACAGAAACGGTTATTGTCCTGGAAGATTCAACCCTGTTCAATGCCGGAAAAGGAAGTGTTTTTACTTCAGAAGGCACCCATGAGATGGACGCTTCCATAATGGACGGTAAAACGTTGAATGCGGGGGCCGTATCCCTGGTTTCCGGAATAAAAAACCCAATTCTACTGGCTCGTGATGTTATGGAAAAAAGCGATCACGTTTTTCTTACAGGGAAAGGGGCAATGCAATATGCGAAAAAGATGGGCCATAAGGTAATGGATGCGAATTATTTCTACGATGATCTCCGCTATCGGCAATGGCAGGAAATTAAGGATTCTGACCAATTTCAATTAGACCACTCACTTAAAAAAGGTCCGAAATTTGGAACTGTTGGCGCTGTCGCCTGTGACTCTCAAGGCAATGTTGCCGCCGCCACTTCAACGGGAGGCATGACGAATAAACGCTTTGGGCGGGTAGGCGATAGCGCTCTGATTGGCGCCGGTAACTATGCAAACAACGTTACCTGCGCAGTCTCCTGCACCGGAAGTGGTGAATTTTTTATCCTGGGGGTGGTAGCCTATGATGTCTCCTGTTTAATGGAATATAAGGGGCTGCCCCTGAAAGATGCCTGTGAGGCCGTTATTCATGAAAGGCTACCCAAAATTGGAGGTGACGGCGGGCTAATAGCCGTAGACTCCGAAGGAAATACCGCAATGCCATTTAACACCGAGGGAATGTACCGTGCCCGTAGGACATCAGGGGGAACAAAAGAAATTTCAATTTACAGGGATTAGGCCGTAATAAATGGGGCATCCAAGGGTAAAACTTTGACCTGCCGTTTGGTTATATTAAATTTATCCCCATTGGTAAGCACATGGGTCTTAAGATTTATAAGTGACATGGGTGTTCCTTCCTCCAGCACTTCCACGTTATTATGCTTTAGATTGCGCGGGTCGAACAGGATCACCATTCCCGAACCGATTACTTCAAAAGTGTTGCACTTTTTGATCACCAATCCTGTATCCTCTGCCAGGCCAATTCCCATTAAATTAGGATACTTTGCCACTGCTTCTGCCAATCTACCAAACCTCCCCCGCTGTATAAAGTGCGAGTCTATGATCAGATTGGGAATAAAGTCCATTCCTTCAGCCATTCTAACGGCGCCTTTTATGAGAGATTCCTTGCTGCTGCCTCCTTTGATCATCTCCTTGGACATACACATGGCTCCGGCGCTGGTACCGGCTATCACTAATTTTTCTTTTTTAAAACGTTCCTTCAAGATCCTATGGACGGTTGATCCGCCAATCATCCGGGTAATTTTAGACTGATTTCCACCGGAGAACATCACGCATTCCGCTTTTTCGATCAACTCAATATTTTTTCCTTCCTCTGACTGCTCCCTGTTACGTATATCCAATATTTTTACATTTGGGCAATCGAGTTTCCCAAAGGCTCTCAAATAGTTTTCACTTACCTCGTTAGGAATACTGGAAGCGGTAGGGATGACCACTATTAACGCATCTTTGCCCCCACTTTCACGCACCACTCGGGCAAGTATCCCGTCTTCAATGTATTCCAGATGAAATTGTTCCCCTTCTTCCGTACCCTTTTTTTCATTTCCACCTATGGGTATTAGAGTTCCTTTTACATCCATTTACATGCTTATTTGCTTGCAAAAATAAGTTTATTGTCCGAAAAAATATTATATATTTAGGAAATTCCCATATCCCGGGCAAATCCCCGAAATTATGAAGATACGAGAAATAAATGCCATGCGGGGGCCAAACTATTGGTCTGTTCGCCGCCAAAAACTTATAGTGATGGTTTTGGATCTGGAGGTCATGGAGGATTACCCTACAAACAAGATGAAAGGGTTTTTGAATAGGCTTAAAGCATTGTTGCCCGGCATGTACTCCCACAGATGTTCCGAAGGTTGCGAAGGCGGTTTCTTTATGAGGGTAATCGAGGGCACCTGGATGGGTCACGTAATAGAACATATAGCTTTGGAGATACAAACCCTTGCGGGTATGGATACCGGTTTTGGCAGAACAAGGGGTTACGGGGAAAAAGGGGTTTATAATGTTGTCTTCTCCTATATGGAAGAGGATGTGGGACGCTATGCGGCAAGGGCGGCAGTAAAAATTTGTGAAGCCCTGATCGCCGCCAAAGATTATGATCTGGATCCTGATATTCAAAGGATGCGTGAACTCAGGGAGGCCCAGCGTCTGGGCCCCAGTACAGGTTCTATAGTGGAAGAGGCGGAGAGCAGGGGTATTCCATGGATCCGTTTAAACAAATATTCGCTGTGCCAATTGGGCTATGGGGCAAATCAAAAACGGATACAGGCTACAGTCACCAGCGAAACCAGCAGTATTGGAGTAGAACTGGCCTGCGACAAGGAAGACACCAAGTACCTTTTGGAGCAAGCTGAAATTGAGGTTCCCCGGGGTGATATTATTACCCGTGAAAGTAGTTTGGAAAGTGCCTGCAGCTATGTAGGGTATCCGTTAGTCATTAAACCAATCGATGGCAACCACGGCAGGGGAATTACCGTTGACATAAACAATTATGAGCATGCACTCGAGGCGTTTAAGGCCGCGAATGAAGTATCCGGCCGGGTAATTGTTGAAAAATATATTACCGGAGAAGATTACCGGCTGCTGGTTATCAACAATAGACTAGTGGCCGCCGCTAAACGCACTCCTGCTCATGTTATAGGAGACGGGAAGACGACCATCGAAGATCTGATCATTGATGTAAATAAAGATCCCAGGCGAGGCTATGGTCATGAAAAAGAATTGACAGAAATTACAATCAATAACCTGACCACAACAATTATTGCAGATGCAGGTTATACCATTAATTCCGTACTGCCCGAAGGAGAACGGTTAATTCTCAAAGATACTGCCAATCTTAGTACGGGTGGTACCGCAGAGGATGTTACGGATATAGTTCACCCGACCAATATTTCTATTGCCGAAAGGATCTCCAAGATCATTGATCTCGATATTTGCGGAATTGACATCATGACAAGTGATATCAGCCAACCCCTCCCTGATACCGGAGGTGCGGTACTGGAGGTAAATGCCGGTCCCGGATTCAGAATGCACCTTTCACCCACAATAGGTTTACCAAGAAACGTAGCAGCCCCGGTTATTGATAAACTATTTCCCAGGCAGGGCGATACGGGGAGGATACCTATTGTGGCCATAACCGGTACCAACGGCAAAACCACAACGAGCAGGTTGATCGCTCATATTGCAAAAATGAAGGGATTTAGGGTGGGATATACCACCAGTGATGGGGTATACATCCAAAATCATCTCCTGATGAAGGGCGATTGCACCGGCCCCAGCAGTGCAGAATTTGTATTGAAAGATCCCACGGTAAACTTTGCCGTACTGGAGTGCGCCAGGGGTGGAATGCTAAGGGCGGGACTCGGATTTAAAAATTGTGACATAGGTATCGTTACCAACGTTGCGGCAGATCATTTAGGGTTAAAAGGAATACACACCGTTGAACAACTGGCGAAGGTAAAAGGGGTTATCCCGGAAACCGTTCTTCCAGGTGGCTATGCCATTTTAAACGCTGACGATGATTTGGTCTATGAAATGCGGCGAGGCATAAATTGTAATCTTGCACTTTTCTCAATGGATGAAAATAATCCCAGGATCCAGGCACTGCAACGTAAAGGAGGTATTACCGCCATTTATGAAAATGGGTATGTTACGCTTTGCAAGAGCTCCTGGAAGATGCGCATCATGAAAGCCGAATACATTCCGCTCACCTATGGAGGGAAGGCCGCTTTTATGATCCAGAATATTCTTCCCGCGATTATAGCTGCGAACGTGCAGGGCATAAGTATAGAGGATACCAAGGCAGCACTCGAAACGTTTAACGCCTCGCCGACACAAACGCCCGGACGCCTCAATCTCTTCAAATTCAATAATTTTAATATCCTGCTGGATTATGCCCATAACCCTGCCGGAATGAGGGCCCTGCAGAAGTTTATTAACAATTTGGAAGCTACTGTGAAGGTGGGGATAATCGCAGGAATTGGTGACCGGCGGATTGAAGACAACAACGAAATAGGAAGTATTGCCGCAGAAATGTTCGACGAGATCATTATCCGGCAGGATAAACATCTCAGGGGGAAATCCGAAGATGAGCTTATCAAAATGCTGAACGATGGAATAAAAAAGAGAGATCCCACTAAGAAAACCACGATTATACCTTCGGAAAGTGACGCCATCAATCATGCCGTTGCAAACGCCCAAAAAGGAGCCCTCATCGTATTATGCAGCGATGTAGTACCGGACGCCCTGGAACTGGTAAAAAACCTGAAAGAAAGGGAAGCAAGCGGAGATCTGGTTATGGCCGACAAGTAATTAGTACCATTTTATTGGAACAGAAACCAGATTGCATTCTTCTGTATTAGAAAAAGGAAGCTCCGGAACTACCCTTTTTCATTCGGTTTAAGCCGTTTGGAATTTAATTTTTGACTATGATGCGCTTGCTGGTTGATAATCCCTTTCCATTCTTTATAATCAGATAGTATACCCCGGCCTCCAGTTGATGGATTGGCAGCATGTAAGCATCTCCATACCTGTATTCATCAGGCGCATAGGAGGCCACCAACCTGCCTTGCACATCGTGCGCATAAATAGCTGTAATACCACCGCTCCACTTAGGAACTTCCAGGGTAATATCCGCAACGCCGGGATTCGGATAAATACGCACATCAAATGATTCTATAGCGCCTTCAGCGGTGGGGTCCAGACTGGTTGAAAGCGTAATGATTTGATCCACTTCAGGCGCTTCTTTTTGAACTGCCGCCGCCTTATCGGCAACCGCTAACAACCCCTCATTGACCACTACTGTTATGCTTGAAGAAGCAGTTAAATCATTAAGATCGGTTGCTACAATACGAATTTCGAAATTCCCCGTAGTCCCTGTCGGCGGCGTCCCTGAAAGGGTCCCGGTAATGGTATTGAAAGTCATCCAGGGAGGTAAGTTCCCGTTGTTGTAAGTTGCGGCAAACGCCAGCTTATTTCCCGCATATCCTTTATCGAAGGTGGCTGATACTTCTTCGCTAAAGAAAGCACCAACATTAACGAGGATAGCATCCAGCGGTTGGGCAGTGGGCACCGCCTGTGGCCGGATATTGATAAAGTAGAAGGTATTATCGTTCCAGTCACAATTGGCAGAACCGGCGCCGCAACCGTTTTGAACGAAATCCTGAAGGACGATGTACTCATTGGGAATAACGTTGCCGTTGTGATCGATAACCTTATATAGCCTTACACCCAGAAGATCCGGCCTGTTGCCGTTAATATTATTTCCGCCGGTACTAAGATAGTTCGCAACTGCTATTCTAAAGGGTGATGAAATGGTATTGGCCATATCCGAATTAATGACGCCGCTACTTTTCTTGGGCAGCAGGGTTTGGTAATATTCGGAGCCGTGTGAAAAATTGATGTCCCCCACGGTACCCGTACCATTCAATTCAACAAATTTGGCATTATTGGTGCCAGGTCCGTGCAAGGCGGACAATTGGATCCCCCTGACGGGTTTAGCGGGGTCTGCCTGGACAAAGGCATCGGCCAGGATCATATCCCCTTCATAACCTGCATTGATATTATCCTCATCCGGAAAGTTAGAACTTGGCCTGAAGGGAACTTTATTCGGTGGGGATATGGTACCGTTATTGTTGACAATGCTCAACATGCTGGATTGAAAACCGAAGGCATCAAAAACTTGCTGGGCATTGATCTCATCGCCCCCTTCCGGTTGCGGGGTAAATCCGCCGTGTAAAGTGGCTATGCCCCCGGAGGTGTTATCGGCATTTGAGGTAATTTGGATAGTTTCCTTAAAAATTGCATTATTTCCTCCTCCCGGATCAGCTGTAAAAGTAATTTCCAAATCCCTGAAACTTCCCGGGGGGATGGTTATGGGAAGGCTAATGGGCTCCGTACCTTTAGGTAAAATTTTATATGTGTATGCGTTGGTTCCCGAGATGGCAACGCCGGTCACTATTAAATCTCCCGTGCCGCCATTATTTATCCGCAATACATTCGAATCGTGGGGTATTACGGAGCGAGGGTTGCGATGCCGATAAAAGGTGTAATAATCGTCTGCCGGAAAGCCACGGGTGGTACCGGGTATCTTAGTCATGTTCTCCAAGGCAATAATTGCCCCCCCAGATCCTGTAATAGTAAAGCCAAAGCTTTTCTGAGTGACATTTGCGTTGCCATCTTCGGCCGTAACCCGCAAAAGATGTGCCCCGGCTGCAGAGACCGTGATCGGACCGGTATAGCTGACCGCAGGGGCCGCATCAAGGATGTATTCCAGGCTGGCTATACCACTGTCGTTCCGGTCAGTGGCTTCCAGAGTAATAGCAACACTTCCATTGTACACATCGGGTGCAATAGAAGAACCATCAAAGATGGCGGTAATTATTGGATTTTCGCCGGCCCCTGTTTGAACGATTTCCAAGGAGTTGATCTTCGTATTGAATCCACCGAAGGCATCAACGGTTAATCTTCCATCGTTAACCGATACCGTTGCACTGCCGGTGGTAAACCGGGTAGCTGACCCGGCCTGTCCCGTAGGAACATAATTATTTATGATATTGGTACCTTCCACATTAATCGTGTGGCCCGGAGTATCCCCGGCACTATCGAGACCGGGATCTCCCACGTTCACAGAAATGGTATAGACGCCATTGGGAATGGTTATCTCCCATATACCTTCGATGTTGACACCGTTGGTACCGTTGCCCCCGGCCACATCATCGTACTGCATGTGAACAAGGGTGTTTTTAAGAATGCCTATCCCCGCGATTTTTCTATTTCGTGCATTCCGGGATAAGTTCAGAGGGGTCTGCCCATTTGTAGTTAACCATCCGTAGCTACGGGTATTGCCACGATCTCCAAAACCCAAGCCGGAATCAACCAGATAACCGTTGGGTGGCACGTCCCCGGGTAAGGAAAAATTGATCCTCACAGGGTCAAAACTTGTTAGACTATCTGGTGTAATGGCAAAATCATCGAAGGAATAATTAACTTCTGCCGTAAGTTCTCTTCGCTTTGTCGCATAAACCCCGGCAAAACTAAGGTTGCCGTAGTCCACATTTCCACTGAGATACACCGAAGGCAAAGGAAGTGAACCCACTTCAACTTCCAGGTTACCGTTAAGTGAATAGAAACCCGCAATTAGGTTGTTTTCCAGGTCAATATAAAGTCGAAGACTAACAGTACTCGTGTGTAGTCCCGTTATGCCTGTAGCCGTTACCGCATTGGCTGCTCCCGACACCCCTGCTACTTCCGTTCTCACTTCAACAATCCCTCCGTTAGTGGTATTCAGTTTTACAAAATTATCCTCGTCCAGACCGAACCATATACCGGCCTGTTCGGAGTTGCCAGTGGCATCTTCGTAAGGATTTAGGAGTGTAGTCGTTATGCTAAAGTTGCCATAGGAATTCGCGTTCAGACCTACGCCCAGCGAATTAATTTGTGAATTGACATCTGTACTTTGCCCTGCTCCCCCGTCATTGGTTGAAAAAGCAATCCCGTTATTTGCCCTGACCACAAGATGGCCATTTGAAAAACTCAACCGGTTGGGTTCGTATCCGGGTACATTCACATTCGAAATTGGACCGTCAGCCGCAATCCTTGCCGATGGATCATCAACCATAGTAAATCCGGTATTGGACAGTCCGCCCTCGTCACCTGAGAAGAACAGGTTAAAAGGCAGCCCCGCCTCCAGTTCATTACATTCACGAGTGCTGATGGGAGTGCATGCCAGCGTTGGACCATCATTAAAAGGTCTGATATTCCTTGCGATGACTACAATATCTTGATAATCAAATCCGGAAACATGTTCTTCTGTCGTGATGATATAGGCATTTTTTTCGCCTGGCAATTCGTACACCCTAATATGATGGGGAATGGCATTACTGAATTTATTTAAGGCATTCTCACTGTATAAATGCCTATTATTAAAGAAGGGCCACCTGTTGTAAAATCCAAAACTTTGAACCCCCGGATCAAATTCCAGAGTCCCATTTAAAATCGGATTCAGGGTCTGATTGTTCCCGGGAATCGCATTTTCAACTGTGAACAATTCTTTGGTTGCCGCCGTATTTCCGCTGGGATACCAGCCAAAACCCACGGTGGGATTTGCTTCAGGACCATAAACACTTAGTACCTCTATGCTCACCGGAGCATCAACCGCCCTCTCAAATTGCTGAATATCAACTTCATCTCCCAAGGCATCATTGTAAGAGCTAGCACCGGGCAAATCAATGATAGAAGTGGAGGCATTCGTATCTCCGGTATTTACCACTCCGTTTCCTAGATAGGTATCAAAAATCCATTGTAAAGAAGGTTCATTTGTACCGTTTTTACCAAGTCCCCTTAAGGTAAGTACTGATGGGGCGGCATCGGTTCCGGAAATGATCAGTTGAGCAAACTTCGGCCCATTGGAGGTCGGATCAAAAATGACCTCGAAAGAATCCGAATTTTGTACGTTTAGGCTTGCCGGTAAACCTGTTACTCTGAACTGATCACCATTTACTCCGCTGATCTGTGCGGTGATATTATTCAGGATTGCATTGCCAAGATTAGACAGGATAACTTGTTCGGTGTACGTATTTGCACCGGCTGTAACAGCATCGCCGGTTACCCGATCAACGCTAAGCGCAATCACCGGTTTAGGAGAAGCCTGCTGGCTGGGTTTTAACAATATAATCTCACTTCTGCCATAATCGGATACATAAATATTTCCAGTAGCAACATCCTCGGTAAGATCAAGGGGATCCTGAAAACCTGTAAATCCGGGAATACCCTCTTTAAATGTAGAAATGTCCCCCCAGGGACCATCGGGAACTACGGCAACAATGTCACTACCGCCGCTATATCTAACGATGAGCAACGCACCCTGCAGGTTTCCGTTCTCCGAGTCGCTCCGGTATTCTATTACCCCGTTTGGTGATTTGTTGAATTCGAAATCGAACGCGGCTCCCCTATAATTTATATCGGGCTGAACGCCATTGTAAGCCGCGTTCATAACATCCGCATCTCCCCGGTTAAGGACAAATTCACCTCTTAAGGGATTGGGATGGCCGTAATAGCCCAATGTGGAATTAGGATCTATTCGGAAAAGCCAATCGCGTTGCACATTGTTACTGTTTGAAGCCGGAATGGCGGGATATTTAGAAGGATTACTATGATTATAAAAGGTCCCGTCCGGTCTTCTTGTACCGTTAACAGATGCCGGCGCATTACTACCTCCGGCTGTACCGTTCGCGGGAATATAAAGCTGGCCGTTGGTATGCCACAAAAGATCATATGCATTTCGCACCCCGGTGGCGAAAAGCGTTAGTGGGGCGTTTACATAGTACGGGTTATAGGTGCCTTCATCTGGCAACGTTTGCCCCTCCTCCGTAAAGGTACCTGTGGTGGAAATTAATGTAGGGGAATTAATATTTACATTATTTATTGCTATGGGATCCATAGTGGTTTTGGCATTT
This sequence comes from Flavobacteriaceae bacterium, assembly GCA_041743085.1. GTDB lineage: Bacteria > Bacteroidota > Bacteroidia > Flavobacteriales > Flavobacteriaceae > JAFMPW01. Next base: position 153,752 of record JBGTNL010000093.1, on the reverse strand, counting down.
AACGGCCACTGCGCTTTTGGAAGCTTATCCAGATCGAGTCGTAGGGTGGCAGCTGAAAGCAAACGTTCTTTTCGATTGCCCCATGCATTGTCTGGCGCCCCTGCTGCACTGTTGCTACCCTGATTGAAATAAATTACATTAGGTTCCCCGGGCTTAAATACCAGGCTGTTGGTCAGATGATCTCTTTTTGATCTGGGTAAGTTTGTTACCACCAGATCTTCTCTTTCAAGATTGGCGCCCGTTAACCTGGAAATTTTACCGTCCCATGCGGGGGCATCGCTCAATCCTCCTGAATCATGGGAAACATAAGCGATCAGGTTCCCGGCAGTGGCGGCCGGATCAAAAACCAGGCCAACCGAAGTCCTGTTCCCGTAGGCAGATTTCCATGAGGTAAGCGTTGCTTCGTTAACGAGAGTTCCATCCGAATTGATATCCCATCTACGGATATCCCCTCCTATGGACAGTCCGTATAATTTATGGTCCGGACCAATGGCCAAAGAGGAATATTTTACACCGGTCGCCACACTGCCGGTGTTGACAAAGGAAACGTTATCCAGATCGGTAGCTCCTTCGGTACTTACATTTCTTGTTGTGAAACCGGAGGTGAAAAAATCAAAGGGTACCCCTGCCGTATCTTCAACCCCACTAATTTCAAAAACATAAGCCGTATTTGCTTCCAGGGGCAGATTGGGAACCAGAATAATAGCATCACCCCCACCTGTTCCGTTAACGGTAGCACCTACCTGAACCGCACTTCCCTGCCTGTAGAGTTTTACCGTGGAATTTGTAATTGTGTTATTGTTTACACCTGAAATCCCATTTTCATCCTTGTTGGGAAGAAAAAGATCGTTAGCTGATATGGTTGGAGTGACAGAAATATCAGTGGCGCCATCAAAGGGAATTACCCCGACAACTTTGGGAGGCTGAACCACCGTGGAACCGGAAATCTCCACATAGTTAATTTTCGTATTGAACCCACCTGCCGCTTCTATGGTTAATTTTCCATCGGAAACCGTTACCGTTGTACTGGCAGCGGTAAACCGACCGGGATCACCGGATGTCCCTACGGGCTTATATTTATTAATAAGAGTAACGCCTTCTACATTGATACTGTGATTAGGTTCGGTCCCCGGGTCATCTACGATCGGATCTCCAACACCTACCCTTACATTATATGTTCCATTGGGCAATTCCATTTCCCAAATACCCTCCGTAGCATTCCCGGTACTGCCTCCGGTATCCGCATATTGCATATGAATAAGCGTATTTTGAAGTACGCCAACGGATCCATTCCTTCTATTTCGTGCATTCGCGGAAAGGTCCAGGGGATTAAAGCCGTTAGCTGCAACCCAACCATATTTAAATCCATTTCCACGATCCCCGTAACCCAGTCCCGAATCGAGTCCGTATCCTGCAGGGGGCACTGTTGAGGCATTGGAAAAATTAATATTGGCCGAAAAGTCGTTCGCGGCCGCGGTGATTTCAAGATTAATGGTGATCCCGGCATTGGTATAACCCAGATCAGGTTCATCTACCGCAAATACGGTGGTTGAGTAAGTTCCCGGCGATACCCCGGCTTTGATAGCGAAAGCTATTTCACCAGGTACATTTGTTGCAGGGAAGCTGAGCCACTCGCCGGCATCGGGATCGTCTGAAAAAATTACAGTTGGATTTCCGGAACTGGCAGCTAATATGGCCGACTGACCAGCTATCACCGTATTCTCCTCAGTTAAAAAGTTAAGTTCGGACACATCAAAACTAAGCGCCCGCTCAGACGGCTGCCCTGTTACCGAGAAATCTTCAAAAGAAGCTGTAAACTGTGTGCCATTTCGATTGGTTGCATAGATGCCCGCAAAACTTATCCCAGAATTGACCACATTCAGAGTTCTGCCCGCCAGGTATTCCGGTGGCAAAACTAAACGGTCCAGTCCTATTTTCGCGAGCCTAATAAAAGCACCCCCATTTATTGAATAGAAACCTGACATGGTCATGGCTCCGGGATCAACAACCAATCTTAAACTAACATTCTGGCTTCTAACGCCTAAATTATTTACCTGAATCTGATCCGTGGACCCGCTACCACTTGCTGAGAGTCCGCCAACCTCCCTGCGCATTTCTACATGATCATCTATAACGTTAAGTTTTACAAAGTTGTCCTCATCAAAACCGAACCAGATCCCTGCCTGCGCTGCACCCCCACCAGTGTTGATCGCTAACATGGTGGTTTCAATTGTCAAAGGTCCGGTAATATTATCAAGCCCTACCCCCAGGCTATTTACCTGATTATTATTATTGCTACTGGCCGGGGGATCCAAATATGCGATGCCCGCCTGTGACCGTATTTTTAAAGTACCCTCGCCTAATGTTAGGAGCAATGGTTCAAAGCCATTCACATCAGGATTTGAGATAGGAAGATCACTGCTCCTTCTCAGTTCCGAATGGTCCAACACGGCAGTAAAACCAGTTCCAATTCCATTCTTTTCAACTAGCGTATTGGGCACCGCTCCCGAAAAATCCAATGTAAGTGGCAGCGAAACCACCATCCCATTACAATCCAGGGTACTAATAGGGGCACAGAACGTCTGTGCAAAAATAATCAGAGGTAAAATAAAAAGGCAGGACAGTAGCGCACGTTTTTTCATGATTTTTTTAATAATACCAGGTTATGCTTGTTAAAGATTACCGGCTGCACCCACCAATGGGAGACTATTGATGTTACAGAATAAAAGCGATTGACAAAAAGACCGAACTACCAATTCGTGAGTTAATAAAGCAACAGCATGGCACATATAATGTAAAACCACATTGGTGCGTAAACGATTAAAATATCGTTCTCAACAGGGCGCAACGAGCCTGCCAATTGCTTGGGGATATCTCTTGATTGTCAATAACTATGGGGATTACAGCCTATACAGTATAGACGTTAAGTAAATGTAAGAAGAGGCACTTCTTTGTAGAAAAAATATGACTATTAAAGATATAAAACTGCTTTCTAAAGTTGTAATAGCGGGCATGAATTCAGATAAAGTAATCTGTTTTTCCGTTTAAATGCACAGTGCTTATTATATCACAAAATAGAAGGCCGGAAGCAGCATTTGATAAGTAAGAATTTACCTGCGAAGATTGTTGATATCATCATATTTAGTATCCGTATATCGCCAGAACTTCTGAAATTCTTGTAGAAAGACTATAAGAAATTCAATGCCTGGGTTGAATTGAATCATTAGGTAAGAAGGATTCTGAAGGCCCTTATCCGCTCCTTACTTAGAAAGAATATGGATTCTTTCCCCGATCCTATGAGGAAGGGTGCATTGCCGTCCGTTAAACAGCGAAGGTGACACCCTTTTATTGGATTATAAAGACTTTGCCCAGCGCAAGAACTCAAAAAATAATTCCGCTACATTTTCATTAAAAGGCAACACTCATGCCGAAGCACTGCTTTGGTTGGCTGAAATTTTTTCTAAAGGCCGTTTTAACACGACTTATAATTACTCTTTTCATTATACATTTCCATATTATATTAATAACGATTTTAGTTTCAAATTATCCGATTCGCAGCACTTAAAGGAAATAAAAAATTTCTTGAAAGTTTACCCGCCTCTGGCGGGCGACTATCCCTGCCTGCGGCAGGCAGGCTCAAGGCAGAGCCATAGGGCAATTACTTAGATTAATGCACTTAAGAGCATTGGCACAATTGGCTATGGCGAAGTTTTTAAAAAGCAGCGAGCTCAACACGGAAACAAGAGTATGGCCACACCATTTTGATTCGGGGGCCTATGCCACCATAATGGTTTGGCGGCAGGATTTGGCCTGGCCGTTCCCGACAGCCTTGTTGATGAGCATTACTTTTATATGAGTGGATCTCAAGATAATAAAGCGATAGAAACTACTACCTTCCAGGCTTTATCCATTTCGGCTACCCTACCACCTGTCTCTCAGATACGAAAGGTTGATGGTAATGCCGTTGGCCTGTTGCCTTATATAAAGCATTGGCGAGAGCTCCCATTATTGGGGGGAACGGCGGTTCGCCGAGCCCTGTAGGATCTATCCCGTTTTCTACGAAATGTACTTCAATTGATTTTGGTGCTTCGCTATATCTGATGAGTCGGTATTTGTCAAAATTGTTTTGTTCGGGCACACCGTCTTTGAAAGTCAGGGCGCTGTACATGGCATGGCCGATGCCATCTACTACACCGCCTTCAGCCAGGTTCGTTGCAGCATCGGGATTCACCACAATACCGCAGTCGATGGCACAATAAACTTTTTGTACAATGGGTTTGTCATTCTCCATGACCATATCCAACACTTGCGCTACATAGCTGTTGTGGCAGAAGTAAGCAGAAACCCCCCGGTGTACGTTAGGTTGATCTTCGCCCCAACCTGATTTTTCCTTTACCAGCTCTAGCACCCCGGCATAACGGTCGGCTTCATAATCATTTTCCTCACCCACGGGATCCTTCTGGGCACGCTTCAATAATTCGAGGCGGAACTCAATGGGATCTTTGCCAGCGGCCTCTGCCACCTCATCCAGGAACGATTGTTCGGCCCCGGCAATGAAGTTGGACCTTGGCGCCCGGAAGGCCCCTACGGTAATATTGGAATCAATGGTCCATTCCTCCGCGAGATAATTATCCAGGGCGCCGGCAGGGAAACGGTTTGCGGCCAGCGGACTTTCGGGGATGCCTCCGCTGCGAACATGGAAGCCTATAAGGTTGTTATCCGCGTCCAGGGCGGCACGGTAGAGCGCGTGGTAAGACGGGCGGTACGTACCGTGGGTCATATCATCCTCCCGGGTATAGACCAGTTTAATGGGCGCCTTCATTTTTTGTGAAATGGCAGCCGCCTCAGTAAGAAAATGGCCGTAAAGGCGTCGGCCAAAGCCACCACCCTGGCGTGTCATCCGGATATCTACCTGCTCCAGCGACATCCCGAGCCGTTCTGCTACACTTCTTTCCATGATCTCCGGTGTCTGCGTAGGTCCTATTAACTCGGCCTTGTCAGCGGTAACATGGGCAAAGAAATTCATCGGCTCCATGGTGTTGTGGGCCAGAAACGGGCAGGAATAGGTACGTTCAATAACTTTTGCGGCGCGCCTGAAAGCGGCCTCCGGGTTCCCATCCTTACGGACCATCTTTGAGTTACTTGCACCCATATCGGTCATTTGTTCCCTGTGAACCCTGGTATCTTCCAGGCCTGCAGGGTGGTTTACAGTTAGCGTCCGACCAAAAATCTGCATCTCATTTTGAATTTCAGGCGCCAGTTCCCACTCTGTTTTCAGTGCTTTTTTGGCATTCATTGTCTCCCAGGTAGAATTGCCAACGACAACAGCGAGCTCGGTGAAAGCACTGGTATCAAAAGCGCTTTTTTCATAGTCTTCGTTAAAGGTTTTAATCGTGAAAATATCCTTTATTCCGGGCATCTTTCTGGCAGCGGAGCCGTCAAAGGATTTAAGTTTCATTCCGAAAGCGGGCGGATGTACTATCATGGCAATCAGCATTCCTTCGCGCTGGTAGTCCAATCCAAACAGCGGCTGTCCGGTGACAATTTTTAGGCCGTCCACATTCTTTCGGGAGGTGCCGATTATTTTGAAGTCTTTTGGGTCCTTGAGTTCCACTTCTTTGGGCACGGTAATTTTGGCTGCTGCTGAGGCCATTTCCCCATAGCCGGCCGACTTGCCACTCTCCTTGTGGCTCAAAACCCCTTCTGCAGTGGTTATCTCGGCTACGGGCACCTCCCAGGCCTGGGCGGCGGCCTCTTGCAGCATCCGTCGTGCCGTTGCGCCTGCCATACGAAGTCCCTCCCAGCCCTGGCGGATCGACTGGCTGCCGCCTGCCAATTGACGTGTGAAAATTGCCGTGTTAAGGGGTGCCTGTTCGACAAAGACATTTTTCCAGTCTATATCGAGCTCTTCCGCAACGAGCATGGGCATGGAAGTCTTTACATTCTGGCCGATTTCGGGGTTGGGAGACATAATGGTGACCATCCCATTCTCGCCGATTTTTAAGAAGCCGTTGATCTTGAACCATTCCTTGGGCATATTCACCACCTGCTCGGGTGTGGGTTTGCAGGAAGCAAGCCAACTAAAACCGAGCATCATTCCGCCGCCGGCCAGGGCAGTACTTTTTAAAAAAGAGCGTCTGCCGTATGTTGTTTTTATCAGTGTCATTTTCTGTTTTTTTATATGTGCCTTGAAATTTATTGTAGTGATTATCGTTCTGGAAACTCCTGTTGCAAATTACACGTTTTCAGCATTCGCGGCCGTCTTAATAGCCTTCTTGATCCGTGTGTAGGTGCCACAACGGCAAATATTGCCGTTCATAGCTGTTTCGATTTGTTCATCGTCCGGATTCGGATTGCTGTTCAACAATGCGCTGGCCGACATAATCTGACCCGCCTGACAATAGCCACATTGGTAAACGTCATGTTCCAGCCAGGCTTTTTGAACCGGGTGGTCCCCGTTTTCCGAAAGTCCTTCAATGGTGGTAATCGCCTGATCGCCTACCGATGAAACGGGCAATTGGCAGGAACGCACCGCCTTACCGCCAAGATGGATGGTGCAGGCACCGCATTGTGCTATACCACAGCCGTATTTGGTGCCCACCAATTTAAGGTGGTCCCTTAGTACCCATAGCATGGGCGTAGAAGGATCGACCTCCAGTTGTTGGTTTTTTCCGTTGATTTTGAGGTTAAAATTTGCCATGATTTTAGTATAAGTGGATGAATGTGATGAAGTTAAGAAATTATTGTTTATTGGGAAAGACATAAATCAAACAATTTCATACGAAAAACAAACAGTATGCTACGAAATTCAAACACTTCTGAATTTTATATTTCCGTGAAATCTTGAGACCAGTTTCAGATTTTTACCAAAAAGGGATCTACCGGCGTTGATCCCTACAAAGCTCCCCTTTGCAAATGAAAAGCGCCATTGTGCCTGGCACAATGACTTTTATAGTTTCCAAAATTCTTGAAACCGGTTTCAGATTTAAAAATGTCCCTTTAACGCATTGAAAATAAAGGGATATTCCGATTCTAAGGAGATTGAGGATTTAAAAACATGGGGATGCTAAGCCTTAAAAATTACCCATGAATGGGTAGGATTTTTATGACACTAATTTTCTAATTTTGAGTTAACCAACTTCAAATAAAATACCTTCAATAATGCAACGAGTAACTGATAAATATCGTAATCATGGATAGTACAAAGGTCTCTCCCTATATATCAGAATCCCCCCTGAAAGGTGAACAATGGTTTAAAAAAACTTCGGTAGGCTTTGCCATGGTTATTCTTGTAGGATACGCCGTTTTTATCTGCTTTTTACTGAGCAAAGTGGAAAACACGGCCGATGAAAGAATATAGGGTCGTTTTATTTACCTCTTTAGCGGGGTGGAAGCCATTCTCTTTTCGGCTGTGGGTTTTATTTTCGGAAAAGAAGTGAATCGGACGAGGGCAGAAATTGCCGAAATTCAAAAAGAGAAAGCGGAAAAAGAAAAAGAAATAGCAAAAGACCATGCCAGAACAGCAGAGGACAAAGGCAAACGCCTGGCGGAAAAAGTACTTGACAAAGTAGAAGCCCCACCCGCGGCACCAGATGATTTTAAACTCCGTTCCCTATCGCAGGGAAACGAAAAACAACAACTTATTGACTTGGCACATTACGCCAAAAAATTATATCCATCAATAGACTAAAACATATTATTATGAAAACAAAATTTCCTAAAAAATTACAGGCCAAACTGGAAGCAATGGCTCCTGACATCCCGTTTCCCCCCATGACTACAGTAGCAATTGGGCATTCTGGCGCTACTGCCCTTAAAGCCCCTCCCAAACCGGGACCTGGCAAAGCACTTAGCCTCGTCTTTGAGCATTTAAAACAACCGTCAACACCAAAAAAGTAATTAATCATGTCACAAAAAGATCCAGTTCTCAACAATTCGGCTCCTATTGATTGGAGCATCATAGTAAATTCAGTACACGGTGTAGCCTATAAACTATGGCTGCAAAAACCTGATTCGGACGTATGGGAAGTTCTTTTGGAAGGGGTATCAACTGACCAAATTGTAGATTCCGGTAACTTCTCAGCAGAAAAAGGAACCAAATTTTCATATTGGCTAGGCATAGGAAGTACACAGCCAAAAAGTACGTTTCGCATATCCGTGGTATTGAGCCAGGAGGGAAAGGTCCTCGAAAACGGTCTGATGCAGGAAAATGGAAAAGTAAACGATGAAGGCGTTGCCAGGAGATTGGTAATTGTAACATTTAGGTAAATACAAGACTTATGAAAACTAAAATCACCATCGTTCTTGTGTTATTTTCGGGAATAATCTTTTTTGTAAAGGCCCAAGAAAATAATATTGGGGAAGCCACTGAAGATATTATACAAAACACTTATTCGGTTCCCACGATACCTGCACTCGAAGTAGTGGCCTTAGATCCCAGCAATATTTCACGACCTGCCACCGCAAAGGAATTCGTGGCCAGCATATACAATGGAATAGACGCAAATGGCAAAATTAAACAAGGTCTGGGGTTCGAAGTGAAGCCAAATTATATTTTTAACGAACCTGTCACCCTCCAGGAATATCAGAACGATCGATTTCGTTATATTCTTGAGAATACGCAGTTATCCATCGCCACGCTTGCCACCTCGGGGGATTCAACAAGTACAGACCTGAGCTGGGGTATCCGTTTAGTCCTTTTTGATAAAACAGACCCGATGCAGGATTCTGTTTTTACGAACAAAGTAACAAATGCATTTTTAAAATGTGCGCCGATTGGGCCCGGTGAAAGTGATGAAGAAAAAGAATTGAAATGTCTTGCCGAACCAGTAAAGGAATACAAAGAAGAATTCATCCAAGAAAACTGGAATGCGAGCTGGCTCATGCTAGCCTATGCGGGGGGTATTCGTTTAAGCGGATCGGAGCTTACACAAGGGGAAATCATTGGTCATAAAATCTGGCTGGCAGGTGGTTTACGCATGGCACATTGGGGGCAATTGGGCTGTCAGGCACAATGGTCGAGATCCCTTAAGGAAGAAAGTAATATATATTTTAGTGAATTAGGGATAAGTTCCCGGGTTACCGTTAAACTTGGTAAACCCACAATTAACTATTTTGCCGAAGCTACCTTCAAACCTTTACTTAACAAAGATGAATTTGATGATCAACCGGAAGTAAACACGGATGCTTCTTTTGCATGGTCCTCCGGATTTGAATTTAAAGTTGCCAGGGGAATCTGGGCCACGACTGGCCTTGGAAGGGATGCCGAAAGGATCGTAGGAAATAACAATATACAATTACTTTCGGGATTTCGTTTAGGGATTTCAGACAAACAACGCCTGAAATAATAGGAAATTAGCAATGTCCAAAGGTATTAGCCCGGCTGTTACCTGCAAGATTCTTGTCTTGCACTTAAGAAGAATTCTCACCATGAACATCAACACAGTATTAATTTGAACTGATCCTTGCAAAACTGGCTTTGGCCAGAAATATAAAGCTAACGACTCCCTTTTTAACCGAGGAGCCTAGTGATGCTACAGCCAAAGCACTGTATTAACTCATTCCTTTAGTATTGGATAGATGTACCAGTGTTGATCCCTGTAGAACTCCCCATTGCAAATGAAAAGCCCTATTGTGCCTCGTACAATGACTTTTCGCTTTTAGTCCCCTTCACAAACTCCACTATTCTTAAACCATGTTCCTACCAAGTACTGAAAAGGCCATACTTATTGATGTATCCAAGACTTTTTCAAACGATACGTTTCGGCCATTATGCAATTGATGGCAATATGCGTGGAGGTACCAATAATGGATTTTGGAATTCATCGTTTTGTTGAATTTCTCCAAAATCGGGGCTGTAAATAGAAAATTTACACAAGAATCAAATAGTGCACTTTTTCAACTTCAGCCAAGCTTTCTGCCTCACGGACATTTGTCAAAAACGATTTAATTACTTATAAGAATAAAAACATGCTAAACGAGCTCACCTATTGAAAACGCGGGCAATGAAAACTCAAGGGTAGCTTCCTCATTCGCTGTGGACCCAAATCTTCTCAGTATGGGATATGCAGGATCCCCAAGATCACGGAGGTATGTAAAATCCATATGATATACTCCATCTCCCAAGGCACTAAATTGCTGGCCACCGTCCTTTAGGAAAATAAAACATTTACTGCCATCCGCATTTCCAATGATCGTAATTTCCTGTTCGGAGAACACTGCATCATTATGGATAGTTCGCTCGTGTATTATTTCATCAGCAGTATCCTTTATCCGGGTCACAATCCCATCCATTGAAAAGGAGTCCGTGGCATGATCGGCGTAAAGATCAATATATTCTGTTTCGCCACTGGTTACTCTAGATTCCTCCCCGTTATTGATCCTCACGCAGGTACCTGCATTATAGGAACTACCTGTAGGAAATCGGAAATACTCCAAATAATCATCTGAATCCAAAGCCCTGTATTCGATAGCCCAATCCGAAATATCCGCTGATTCCAGGAAAAATACCTCCACCCATTGCGCAGCCGCCAAATCTCCCTTTACAATTTTAATAGTACTGTTAAAAGGTTGGATGGCATGATCCTCCGCAACAAAAGAAAGTTTCAAGGAAGTACGGATCCAATCAACAGGTTCGGGGGTTTCGAGTAATAACCCGACGGACTGATTCAGATCGTTAATAAGGGTAATTTCTGTTCGCTCGGGAACCATTCTGGGATTTAGATCGAGTAACCCCATAAGTTGTTCAAATTTAACCTGCGATTCTTCCGAGTTGGATAGTATTTGTTCCAAAACGGAGGCATCAACGGCGTAGTCCGCATTATTAAGTAATTCGTAATAACTCCAGGCCACATTTTCGAATGAATATACCTGATGCATAAAACTGGCATACCTTGAGCTAATAAAGGCAAATTCATAGACACTATGAATGTCCCCCGCCAGAACCTGTGCCCGATATTGGGTTTGTGGTTTGAGCAACAAGTCTCTGGAAGATGCCAAAATTTCCTTATTTGTTTCCGGTGTTACACCTGTCATTATAATGCATCCCCTATCATCCAAAATATCTTCATACCTGGTTTCTTCGCGAGTGAGTGAAAGTTCGGGGTTATCGCCCCAGGCATTCACAAATTCCAACACCTCACCGGCTGCATTTAGCACCGGAAGATTATTATTGTCCAAAAGTCGGATTCTAATTGGTAATCCTGCCATTTGGTACATCTGTTCTATATAGGAATCGTTGAATACTAACCCGATATCGTAGGAACGAAAAACAAAAGGCTGGGCTTCATCGGCTGTTGACCCTGCTGGAATAGTGAAGTCTATATAGGCATTCAGGTTCATTAAGGGGCCTTCCAGATCATACCGCATCGTGTCCTCAACTTCAACTTGTGTGTCGGCAGGTGGACCGGGAGGATTGCCGGTTTTAAAGTACATATTTTCATTAAAATCCCTTACTTCCCAGGAGCCCCCATTTTTTATCCGGCTGGTAGCGGTCTCTATTTTCAGCCGATAATACTTATTTGGTTGTAAAATCTGGGCCGTGTGTTTACCCCAGTTTTCTTCCACGGTGCTCTGTAAATGCGTACTAAGACCTGCATTATAATCATAATTTTCCTGAGCTTCCTGAGTTACCCCACAAACCCGGATGATGTCAAAACGACCCAAGACCAGGAATGATTGGAATAGTTGGCCATCCATTTCAAGGGTAATCGGTAAAACTTCGTCATCGGGTATACCTACAGGTATAGAGAACACGAGCTGTTTAATTTCCGTGTTTTCTTTATCATAAAGATAAATTGTTCCTTCGGAATCTTTTGAGATGTGTACCTGGGAATGGATCACTTCCTGAGGCAAGGTTACCAGAATATTGGTGTTTTCTACGGTATGATGCACTTCATAACAGATATCCAGGATTCTAAAGTCATTACCCAACAACCCAATTTTTCTAATGGGAACTTCTGCCTCCAAAGTGTATATTACAGTATCCCCAATTTTATTACCCTCGTTAATTTTAACTTTGTCAATCACTTCGCCATCATCATCAAAGGCATAAAACAAATAAGTGGGTGTATCACTTGCTATGCAACTGATATAAACCCTAAAAGGGGTATCACCAAAGGAGATTTTGGGAAAGTGAACAAATACGGGAATGATGCCATTGGCAAGGTCGAGCGAGGATAGATTGACATACAGTTCTATATCCCCCTCTGAATATGCGTCGGTAAATTTAAGATAGGAGTCATAACCGATACCTGCTGTAATCAACACGTCTTTGATCACTTTCAGGTTGATCGCTTCGGTGGGTTCCTGTGATTTAATGTTAAGGCATTCAATGGTCTGGTAACCATCTGTATTGTTAAGGGCTTTTTCCGTTCCCAGCCACAACGCCTGGTAGCCATGTACTACCATAGGATGCGGGGAGGAAAAAACAAAGCCATCCCGGATGAGCGTACCGTAGTAATACATGCTTTCCTGCATCTCGAAATCTGCGCAAATCTCTTCCAGTACGGTTTCCCCATAACAGGGGTAATCGGGATTATAGACATTCAGCATGGTGTACCAGAGGTCATCATCTTCCAAAACCCGTGAAATTTCAAATGGCGACGACGCGTTCAGGATCAGTTTGGTGTTGGCCACTGCATCCGTATTCGGAATGAATTGCCAGTACCCTGTAAGGGAATAGTCTCCAAGTGGTCCTAGAAAATCTAACCAGTCATCATCATTATTGTCACTAGTTTCATTCCATGTATCCCGGGAGGCCAAGGTTACTTTTTTAAGTTCATACTTAAATTCGTAATCCCCTACTTTTTCGTATTTGGAAATCACATCAGGGTTAGCACCCACCATTGTAACATCGATAACAGACTTATCAAAGTTCAAGGTCAGGTAAACGTCGGGAGGTACGACGGGCACAGCAGGAATACCTACGGGTATTTCGAGGTTCGCATAAAGGCCATCGGTATCGAGCGCATATGGGCTATATTTAGGAATTTCCCAATTTTTAGTTACCTTCCTGTGTTCCACCCCCAAGGTAGTGGAAAGAGGTATTGGAAATGACGGGACTCCCTGCTCTTCCCATTTCAGTGTAATTTTGGCTTTCGGTTTACCCAGGGGGGTTTTCAGTTGTACTTCCAGGAAGGCCGAAATATAAAGTGGCTTGGGTGCCTCTGCGGTTACATTGGCCTCTACCGAAATCCCCAGGCTAACGATGCTGGCACTGAGTTCGGCGTTGCCATATAGGGTTACCGAACCTTTGGCCTGTAAGGGCATGGTACTTATACCGAGCTCGCCACTCATCCAGGCTTCGAGAATGACCCGTAAGATACCGTATTTCTTGTCCAGACCGTAACCGATCCAGGCGCCCATGAGCAATCCGTCATGGTCTAACATAAGGTAGGTCTGCGCCTTAAAGAAATTAAGGATATCTGCTCTGATCCGTTTTGATTCGGGCAGGTTTTCGCCAAGATAAAGATGCCAGCTGCTGGGGTCGGCGGCACTGAAGTAGGCTTCCGCAGAGCCCGAAATGTTCAATAAATCACCGCTTGCTTTAGGAAACTGATACTCCGCCGAAATATTCATTAAAAAGGTTCCCGATGACGGGTCGAGCACGGCTAAGACTTTCATCAAGTAATTTTCACCCAGTGAAAGCATGCCAGCCTGTCCTTCGATCAGCAATACAGGACCGGGGATAAGGATAACAAACAAGGCTTTTACCTTTACGATAAATTTAGTATCGGGCAAAGTACCCACGGTAAGTCCAGCGCCGAAGGCCATGGCATCTTTTTGGTTAAACCAGTTGCCGACATCAGCAAGGTCGGGGCGATCGGCCACGTCGTCGTAGTCAACCAAACGCTGATAATCCAGGGTCATGTTATGGCCATAAAGCCCTGCCAGACCATACAGACCGAGCACTGGCGGGCCCAGTGGGATACCTACGGGAAGATCGAGCCCTACGGCAATATAGAAGTAATTATAATCGGCCGTTTTGCCTGTGATAAATTGTGCATCTATACCCAAATTGATCGGAATTAAATTCAGGTCCACGCTACCCCGGAATTCTTTAATATCCGGATTTTCCTCATCGATAAAATAAACCGACCCGTCAAAAGTGAGCACATCCTTGATCTCAAAGGAAAGATATACCCCCCCGATCTTTAGTTTAAACTGTCCGTCCTGGGACCACATCACTTTCAATCCTTCTACACCACCGCGCAACGGCAGGGCTTGAATAATTTGAATACCTCCTGAGAATCCCACCCACTTGTACAATACGCCATCTTCCTCATCGCTGCCAAAACCCAGTTTTGCAATTTCAATTTGAAAGCCGTGGAAGTCCAATACCTTCTGGTCCGGCAGTTCAATCCATCCCCCATCTACACTAACGGTACCATCTGTACCAATGGTAAGGCCTTTTAATTCAAACGACGGCCAGTTTAGTCCGGCCAGCAAGGGGGTAATTTTACCGGAAAGCTTAATAGCATAGGTATTTCCTTCTTTAATAAATTCCAGGCTGGTCACCTCTATGGAAATGATGCCATCTTTTTCGAGGGTTAAGAGGCCATCCGGATTAGCGAGGGCGATAGTGAAGTCACCATTGTTGGTGAGGCCAAGTTCTACCTGTACAGGCTCGTCAAAGAATGGCAGTTGCAGATAGCCCGAAATACCCCCGGAAACCAGGGTATTTTGTATGAATTCAATAGCAATGTTGGTTAGTCGGAATCGAAATCCAAAAACGTCACCTGACCCGGCATCGATGGGATTTTCAGGGTCAACTTCCCAATTGCCTGTAACCTTCCCATAAAATCCGCCAGAGCCGATGAAGAAATCCTCCAATGTGACATCGTCGGGCAGAATGTCGTTGAGCCCCTCGGGAAGTTGGATCATCACCCTCTCAAGATGGAATCCGCTGAACTCCGGAGGAGTATTTATGGGTAGAGCATCAATTTCAGGGGTGAGCCATTGGATACTCATCACACTAATGACAATACCAGTATCACCAATCATGCACTGAGGTACCGCCAGGTCGCCGACAAACTGTACATTGATAGCTTGATGGGTGCCAACTTGGATTGTAACAGCACCAAGCTCGATGTCGACACTCGTAGCTTCCAAATCGGGCTCTAAAGTTCCGTTTTTCAAAGGTCGAAGAATGTTAGACGAGATGCGCGCTACAACGGACACATCAACCAGAACTAGATTGAAAATTAAACCTCCTGGCTGGCTTTCAAGACTTATTTCGACCTCAAACACACTGAGTCCACTACCCCCTATCACTAGTTGGATTACATCATTGAATAGTACTAGGGACATTTCGTGGTCTATCACTAATGTGATTATACCTGCATAGCCATTTTCCACTGCCTGTAGTGAAGACTCTGCATAGAATATATGGTTGAATAAATCGGCAAGCGCCCCATCGAACTCTACAATATCACTGGGCACGCTTTCAGGGCTGAGAAGTTGAGAAATAGGGAAGATCGTTTTCCCTTCGATATCGGTAACAGTTCGCATAGCTAATCTATTTGGATCATATAGGACAAGAATTATCGGTATACTTTTGACTCTTCCTGCCATTGAGATACGGCAATTCGCTGAATGGTATTGAAGAGTGCATTGAGGTTATCCCCGGAACTCGCCCCGGGCCATTTGTCCAGTTCGTCATTCATATTGTCAGCGTGTTGCCTAGCAGTTTCTGGTTTACTATTGAAGCGGATGTAGGCCAGGAAACGTCGCTGGATTTCCTCGGTAACAGGGACCGGGGGAAGTTGAGATGCTAAATAATTAACCATTTCGTCAAGGCGTGCATGCAGTTCAGCCGCGACAAGTTCGATTGCCGCCGCCCAACCGGTAATCTGCGCAACTTGAAGTGTGCGTCCTATCTCATTTATTTCGTCTCCACTCCAATTTACGGCCAATGCAGTCACTGGATCCACATAGCCTTCCGTCACTAGGTTATAGGAATACTCCGCTATCTCGTCTATATTGGCTGCCGGAATCTCCGGTGGCAGCGGGGGAGCTGAGCCATCAGGCATCGGTCGACCGGTTCTGTAAAGGATCAGATCCAGACCCAAGAAACCAAATGCATCCAGAACCTCGAGAGGATCGAAGGCTACTCGGTTCGCGATTGCAAGATTGGCTCCTTCACCCATAGCAATAGTCAACAGGAATTCCGGTGCAAGTCCATGACGCCCTGCCGACTCACGAATGAAACCATAAATGGGAGTGAAGGGTTTTTTCGAATCGTTATTCGTCGGCACAATATGCCAGTCGAAAACATCTGAGTTCCAGTTTGATTTTGCCTTCGCCTTAAGTCTTGTACGTGTTCCGTCTGCAACTACAGCTCGAAAGCCTTCCCAGGTAAATAGTGTATCGAATTCATGTAAATGCACAAAGATAGTTAGAGACTCTACACCAGTAAGATCTGAGTTAACTGTTTCTTGGGGAAGGCCAATGTATTTTGCCGGAACCGGCTGTTTTAAACTTATCTTTAACTGCCCACCTGTCACAACCACAACCGGGTCTTGTGAACGAGGAATTGCCCAAAAGGTGTATTGGCCATCAGTCAGAGGTAAATACATTCTTCCAGAAAGTGGCATGCGGAGTGATTCCGTAGCCCCACCACCCACTGGTCTCCAACATAGGCGATACATAGGATAGGGGCGCTGAGGATTAGAGCTGACTGCCGAGCCGGGAATCGGAGGCCGGATTAATTCAATACGCCGATAGGTTCGGCTATCGATTCTGGTGGCGGTTAAAGCGGTTCGCAAAGGTCGCGACACATCATGATCAAATGCATAGGCCGCCAATTTAGCTGATTGAAATAAAGCCCATAAAGAAATAACAGAATGACTCGGATGTGAGGGGTTATAATTCAAATCTTTGGTAGTTTGTAAAATTGGATCAACCAACACTTCGCCAGAAATATCGTCAAATTCAGGTCGATGATCAAACCATGTTGTTTCCCTAATCTTTTCTGTAAGACTTGCTGCTGCGACTCGCAGCACAGTAGGGGTACCTGAAGGGGATAAATGAACGATTGGCATCGGTTTCAGTGCTGTATCTTGTATTGGATCGGTGGAGTCTATTAGACAAGGTACTTCTGCCGTTCCCTTCAGAAAATTGATTACCAGTTTTTCATGATAAAGTGGATCAGTTGCTGTCACGAGTTCTTCATTGAAGAACTCTGGTAGTTTAGGAACTTGCATTAATGTAGTAAAAAGGAAATCTTTGGTAATTTCAATTTTTGAATATCGAACTGTTGTGGCTATTGGATTGATGAAAGGGATGACTTGTTCAAAGTATTTCCTGAAATCCGACTCATCATTAAAGCTAATATAACTGCGTAATACCAAATCTCCAATAATTGACCAGTTTGCATAGTTCGCCTCTGTAACCTCTGAGGGGTCCATAGGATTGCCAACTGTCGCATCTGGAAGAAATAAGAGAAAACCTTCCCATAACGGAGCGATTTGCAGCTCCGTCGCCGTAGGGGTCAGTTCAAATGAAATCTTAAGAGTCTGCGGATATACCTGATTCGGCAATGGGTTCCCTTCGAGGGGAACCTCGCTAATCTGAATGTTTTGAAGGCGATCTTGATGGTCTCCTCGAATTGGTGTTCGTAAAAAGTGTAGCTCTCTCATTTTAATATCCCCAATTACGGCCTCACTGGCTGAATATTGAACAATAAATTTTTGTTGCCTACCTGGTCTTCTCCTAAAATTCGATAATCATAAGAATTTCCGGGGATTACTGTCCTGTCTATAAACTCAAATTCGAAAGGTGATGAACTTGCTGTAATCCTCTGGGACACAGAAGTCCACACACCGCCACCCAAGGGGCGGCGTTGTAGCGTACTGTACATCATTTCTTCTGACGCTCGCCAGACCAAATGTATTGCCTGTCCATTAGCATCGGAAATCCACTCAGCAATAATCCACTCCGGCGGCTCCGGCGGCGTCAAATCAAATCCCTGCCCCACCACGGCCTGCGAAATCCTTGAAGGCAACCACTTGCCCTCATCGCTCAGTCCAACCGCCACTATTCCATAATAATAGGCCTGTCGTGCTATGGCGCTTTCATCCACAAACTCAAATTCCTTGCTCGGCAAACTGCCATTGACCGCCACACTAAACACATCGGTGTCATTGGCTTTGATCAACTCCATTTTCCGCCAATCCCTCGCATTTTTCTTATCATGCGTGCGGTACACCAAATAGCCTGCTATTTCCGCGCCCGGATTTTTAGCCCACTTTAGGATGACCTTATTTTCGCCTCCGTTGACTGCTGTTATGACCGGTACAGGTGGCGGGGTGGTCCTGGGAATTGCGATAGGTAGGGTCGAGATGCTGAGCGCGCTTGTTAGACCATTTGTATCTACTGTCCTGATCGCATAGAAGTAGTAGTTGTTGCTCTGACCATTCAGGGTTTTGTCTATATACAGCAGCATGTCATCCGCTGGAATGTATGCCGGTTGATCAGGATCCGGAATCTCGGTCATCCGATCGGCATACTGTTCATCACCGGGATCAATGTTGGCATCATTGATCCGTGTAAAGGCATCCATATTATCCGGCAAGCTGGCAAGGATTTGCAATTGCAGTGGTGTGAGGCCGCGGTATTCTTCTAATACTTCGTTCATACCCCCGGCTTGTGAAACCTCCTCAACCACCGCGACATCAACTGCTGGAAAATAGGGATGATCATTGCCGAAGGTGTCGTAGAAATCTGAACTACGGCTGGGCCTTAAAGTAAAATCCGATTTGAATAAGGTTTGATCCAAAGTCCGCAATACCTGGTATTTGACAGGCGCAGTTGATTTATTCCAGCGCAGTGCAAAGGAGGACTTTCCATAAATGTTTGCCGGGGTTGCCAACAATGCCTCTACCTGATCTTCTTCCGGTATAAATGCAATGGGAGCGGGAGGTACTTCACGATAAAGGGCCATAATGGTAGCGGGTGCGGAAACACTGCCCTTTATCTCACCCACATAGGAATTTACACCTATTTGGGCATAGCGTACTTTATTGATATCCGTAGCTTTAAGAGTTGGATTCGGGAATTCAGGATCTTCAATATATACCACATATTCCTCCCGGGAATCCTTTGGCTCCTGGTGCGTAATCCGGTTATCATACCAGTGTCCGGGGTCCTTATAGTCGATAAAAAAGTCCTTTTCAGGGGTAACCGCTACACCGTAACCTTTGTCTTTGACAGGCATATCCTCCAGTTTTAGTATCCAAAGGGATACCGGAGGGCCGCCATCGTTTTTGAGGATCAGAAAACTGTGATTTCCCTGGGTGAGCCAACACAGCCTGAATGCGTCTTCCGGCAATAAAGCCCTTTCACTTATGCCGCGTGTCAGGTGCTGTGGTTCGGGAAGGGGGCCGGGATACACATCCAGCGAAATCTGAAAGTTGTACACGGGGATGTTTTCGGAAAGTCCATCGAAGATCACATATTTTTCAAGTTCTTTTACCGTGAGGTTGAGGCTGGTTTTGGTGAGTATTTCTTCTTCAGGTTCTGTCATCACTATCCCCGTATAGCTATTTAGCCATCCTTGCTTAAAATGAACATCAAACCCTTCTACATCCGGGGCCTGGAGTTGTAAATTTTGGGGCCATTTCCACCGAACCACAATGGCATTCCTGGCATTTGCGCTCAGCCAGGTCTTGTCTATGTCTGTAATAGTGGGGTCGGAACAACTATTATCTGCCACATTGTAGGTGTCATAATCCAGAAATTGGGCTGAAACATCAAGGGGATGGGGAGGCTTCGGCTCTTTTATCTCATAGGTCTCATATTCTGTAAACGTACTTTGCCTGCCAAAAAGGTCAAGGCCGGCAATTCGGTAATTGTTATACGTGTCCCGGGTAATGGCCTCTGTAAAATACTGGCGTTCTTCCGGCCAGCCAATAGGGATATCCCGATCCCCCTTTCCAAGGTAGGAGGGGGTAACGAAAAGCGGGGAATCTTCTGTGATCAATTCCTCATCACCTGCCTCGGTTTTTCGTTCCATATGATACAATACCGGTGCCAGGGAGATCAATTCATTATGGGGGTTTTCATCAACGTCCCACCGCAATCCTGCGAGGTAGGGTTTTTCGGTAACATTCCCATCCTGGTCTGTTACAGTACCCCCCGGAAGGAAGGAAGCCACCAGGTTGGTAGGACGGGTTAAGGGTAAGTGGGTATGTTTAAAGATTCCGCAAAGAATATAGTTTTGCAAACCTACGGGGAAGGGTTCAAAATCATAGTGAATACGGCACAAGACGGCATGGGAAGTATGGATTTTGATATAGTCGATCTGCGCTGCCCGCAGGCGCAACATACCCCTCTCCAGCACCAATTCCTCCCGAGATACCCAAGACGAAAAAAGATGTTTGTACGCTTCAATGGTAATTTGATCGCCCGGAGTAAAATCCGGATTTACCATAAAAATATGTACTTCTGTAACCGGTTGCAAAAAACTGATTATAATGGGAACTTTTTCGGATGAAATATCCAAACCCAATGCGGTTCCGGAAAGTGAATCTATTTCATCCACAATCCTTGGCCTTTTGGGTGCATACAACACGACCTGATCATCTAATGGGAGAACAGGGAAAAAGGTCTCATCGGGTTGATAGGCATCAAAAGTGATCTGGTGATCAAGCCTGCGAAGGTTCCATTCCGGCCATTCCGCGGTTACCTTGTAATCGTATACTTTGTTATTTTCGGTATCTGTATCAACAAAATAAAGATCCAGGATTTTTGCAAAGAAAACATGCAGACTTTGTGCCAGGAGAAAGTCATATTTGGAAAACTCCAGGGTTTCGGTTGTGCCCTCCCCTTCATCACCGGGAAAAAGCGTCCAGCCTACCGGCACTTCGGAACCCTCGTGGGTAATGGTAAGTAACATTGCTTTTAATTCCAAAAACTCCAATATGGTAATGGGACTGTTGGCTACATTTCCATAACCCAGCCTACATAGTGCGGTGGCCAGATCTCGGCCAATAATAGGCGGGTAGACATCGTTTACATAATTTGTACCTTCCTGATTAACCGGTAGCCCGCATCCGCAGTAATCATTGATCCGTTCCCAATTGCCCTTTGCTACGCAGATCCATCCTGCTAAGTGAACCAGCTTAATAACGGTACCCATCAGAATGAGACCGTTGGTACCAGGAGCATCGAATGAAATATTTTGCAAACCGGAGACAGGGTCTTCTATGTTATAGGGATGGTAATTTCCATCTTCTGAAAGCGCCTTAATTTTAAATGCTGAATTATCCTCCAATAAAAATTTCAATTCTATCCGGGACACAGGTTTTGAAAACAGAATGGTAAGTTCACCCTCTATGAGAATATATCTGATGGCAGTACCATTTTCTAAAGTCTCATTCTTAGTTTTTAAGGTAGACGCTTTCTTCCCATCACTTGTAGCCTTCGCAAGTTTGAACTTAAATTTCTGGTTTTGACGGACCTCGTAAGTATACGGCAGATCGAGCTTTTGTGGAATGATGTCATTTTGAATCGGAAATTCATATTTGTTTTTGGGATCACTTTCACGCCTATAGAGCTTAAAGCAAGGTGGAAAACCCAATTTGTCATTAAAGGACCATCGCAGATGAATGCCTTCTTCGATACCGTCGTCCCCCTTGGAGCCAAATCCAATCATATTGAGGTTTTTCAATGGCATAAATCGTAGTATAAACTGATTAAAACTGAACAATAAGCCATCTTAAGTCTTTGTACAAATGAAGACGCCCAGTTTGTAAAAAGATAGGGTTCTATTGCATCTGGGAAATATTTAACGATTGGTCCCATAGCCGAGGATTTTCTTTGGTAAATTGATTTTGAGTAAAAATCTTGCTTAATTCTTTACAACTGGTATGGGGAAACTATAGGCAGGGGGACGTAAATCAACCCATGGGGGAGGATTTTTTGCAAACAATGGGATCTTTGCCCTTTGGCACCAGGCTCATTCACGACGATAGTGGTTTGGGTAACCAAAAATAGAAAATAGTTTCTATTGATTGAACGCTTAGTTTGTAATCGGTAGGATTAAAGGTATAAATGGTAGAAAACAGCCTGTACCTGGTATTCGACGGGGATAAAAAATTGCTCAAAAGTTTTATCTTGATATATTATTTTAACAAAGTCACCTATATGGTGAGTACAAAATTCAGAAGACTCCGAAAACCCCCAAATACAGGCCTTTCCGCTTTATTTTCTGGTCCCTCCGGCCTAAACCCTATGGAAAGACAAGCTAAAGTGAGATCAGTTTGTGTATTCTATAACTGATTGTCAATACAGCCTACTTAATATTCCTGAACTTATTTTGTACTAGCTTCAGATCCTCCATTAATTTACGATCTATCACCTTTGCGTAGATTTGAGTAGTGCGCAATGACTGATGTCCCAACATTCTGCTTACAGATTCAATCGGCACTCCATTGGCCAGAGTAACTGTAGTGGCAAAAGTATGGCGGGCGAGGTGGAAGGTAAGTTTCTTTTTGATCATACAGAGGTGGGCAATTTCTTTTAAATAGGCATTGAGCTTTTGATTGCTGATAACCGGAAGCAACAAGCCTTCATCATTTACTTCTCGGAAAGAGCTGTATTTCTTTAAGATAGTCTCTGCTGGCAGCAGCAGCGGTACAACACTCCGGGTATTGGTTTTAGAGCGTTGGGTCTTAATGATGGGCTGCCCTTTCATGTTCACGACAATATGATCGGTGGAAAGCTTTTTGACATCCGCATAGGCCAGGCCTGTAAAACAGCAGAAGAGAAAGAGGTCTTTTACATGATTCAGGCGTTCAATCCCAAATTCCTTTTTGATCAGAGTTGTGAGTTCCCTTTCCGAAAGGGCTTCCCGTTCCACGGGTTCCCAAACGGCTTTCCAGTGGTAAAAGGGATTCTGGCTGATCCAGTCGTGTGCGTGGGCAATCCGTATGATCTTCTTAAAGTTCACCACATATTTGGTCACTGTATTCCGTCCTCCGATCTTGGAGGTTTTCAGAAAATGCTCAAAGCGTTTGATAAACTGTAAATCCACTTCCCGAAGCGGGATGTCCTCCATTTTGTATTCCTTTCCGATAATTGTTCCTAAGTGCTTCCGGGTCCGCACATGGCGCTGATAAGCCCCAAAAGAATACTCTCGACCCACCAATTCGGAAATCTCATCGTTGTGCTCCTGGTAGAGCCGTAACAAAGTGAGCAGAGTTGTTGTCTTTTCCAAGGAATGCATTCCGAAGCATAATGGCCGTATAGTACCTTCCCTTTCGTACCTATTCTCCCTGGATTTTTAACAGTCGGGATTGAACCTCATCCAGGAACCTGTTGAGTTCTTTGACCTGGGGTTTTGAACCCTTGACCCTCCCGGAGGCCGAATTCCATTCATTCGGAAGGACTTTTCGTTTCAGGCTGATCTCCGCGCGTGGCCGATCAACAGTAATTCTCAGGAAGATTAGGCACTTTCTATTTTTATCCAGTCTGCTGTTTCTAATGTAAAATAAGACGGAAAAAGAATCATTCATAATTTCTAATTTTTAATCACTTCTAAGTTGAAAAAATATTCTTATAATAATTTGAAAATCAATTTTTTAACACCTTTCTGGTGACCTTTTTTCGAATTTCGCAATAGGTCACCGAATGGGTCACCAGAATAGATGGTTTTATTTGATATCAAATAGAAGTGATAAAAATGAAAAAGCCTGAAATTCAATGACTTTCAGACTTTTTGAATTCAAATGAGTAGTTCCTAGTGACCCCGGAGGGATTAACTGGCGTTGATCCCTAAAAAGCTCCCCTTTGCAAATGAAAAGCACCATTGTGCCACGCAAAATGACTTTTATATTTCCGTGAAATCTTGAAACCGGTTTCAGATTTCTCGAAAATATAAAAGCCTGCATTCTTCAATGCAGGCTTTTCGCTTGTAGTGACCCCGGAGGGATTCAAACCCCCAACCCTCAGAGCCGAAATCTGATGCGCTATTCAGTTGCGCCACGGGGCCAATTCTTTATAAATTCTCTTCCCTTACCTGTTTTAAAGAACTTTTCTCTTTTCAACGCCTCAAGTTTGGTATCAAATTCCTGATAAAATAATATTTTCCAGGGGACATAAGGCCTGGTCGATCTGGTTTTACCGGCGTTATGCTGTCTTAAGCGTTTACCAACATTTTTTGAATAACCAACATAATTTCTGCCAAATTTAATACTTGTAATTACATAAGCATACTATTTCATTTTGCAGATAGATGCGCCCCGACAAAGTCGGGCTCGTATTCAGCCCGTCCGCCTATGGCGGATTGCGCCACGGGGCCAATTCTTTAGCGAGCGCAATTTACGCAAAAAGAACTTTGCGGCGCCAATAAAATCCGCTCAATCGGTATCTCCTTGCCACACTTTGGGCAAACGCCGAATTCCCGTGTATCTAACCTTTCCAGATTTCGCTTTAATCCCATCAGCTGTTAATCTTTCCGCATTCCTATTTTGCATAGCAAAATTTTATACTCTCCATTGTTGTCGGCCCAAGAAGTGAAACTAAGATAGTTTAGCGCGAACAATTCCGGAAATTGTTTTTCCGTCCGCCTGTCCTGCCAATTTCTTGGATACAATACCCATCACCTTTCCCATGTCCTGCATCCCGGTTGCTCCCGTGGCAGCAATGGTTTGTACTACCACCTTTTCTATCTCGTCCTCCGCCAATTGTTCAGGCAAGAATTTTTCAATGATGGCAGCCTGCGCCAATTCAGGTCCGGCGAGGTCCTCCCTGCCCTGCTCTCCAAAAATAGCAGCACTATCCTTACGTTGCTTTACTAATTTTTGAACCAATTTAATTTCATCGTCCTCCGAAATTTCAGTTCCAGGCCCCTTTTCGGTCTGGGCCAGCAATAATGCCGATTTTATTGCACGTAATGACTCTAAAGCCACCGTATCCTTTGCTTTCATTGCTGCTTTCATTTCTTCCATCACCTGCTGTTGTAAGCTCATATCAAAATCCATTTTTAGTAGAACGAAGATAAAAAATAAACCCGAAAACAACGGGTGATTTCGGGTTTATGGATAGTTTGGGGTGACTACTTTAAAAAACCGCTAATCCACGTTTCCATGCAAAAAGGAATTATTGGATCGCAGTTGCATGTCACCATTACTGTCTTCACTGAGGCTGGTTTTTGATACTTTACCTCCTTTTGGATTCTCGTCAAGATTTACCCCTTGCCGCCTATAGGCCGGCTCTTTTTCAATTTCATCAATGCTGCTAACACTATTCTGAAATTTGTAGTTGAAATCCTTCAATTTTCTTCTGCGTTCATCCGCTCTCTCCTTTAACATCGCTTCTATCGGACTATTCATCGGATCCACCTCTCTATGACTCAAGTCCCCTTCAGCTCCTTCCTCCCGGCTGATGGTCTTTTTTTCAAATACCAATTCTTCCTCCATGAGTTTCGGGTCGGTTCCCTCGGCCATAGCGGTAGCCCCGGTTAACTTATTTTCGAGTTCCATATAGTCATCAAGGCTATAGCGTTTTTCGCCATCCTTATTGTATTCCAGCACGGGAATTACCTCAATATAGTCTTTTACATCCATCTCCTTTACGTCTTCATCCAGACTAAAGTTGATGATATTTTCCTTTTCTTCCTCTTTATTCTCCGCCTGAGCTATTGGCATATCGAAGCTGAAGGAGATCTGCTCTTTTTCGTTTGCAGCCACCTCTTCCGGATCTACCACATCAATTACATTTATGGTGTCCCTGGAATCTATGATGATAAAGTTATCATCCAAAACCTCATCGGCCAGTACTTCTTCATAAAATACATTGAAATTGCGTATAAAATTAGTGGTGGGAATTAACTCCAATTCCTCTTCCACTTCCAGCGTATGTTTTATAACCGGTTCAAACTTCTGTTCTTCGCCTTCTAAATGATACCTGACGGTATCATCAGTCAGATTTTGTTCAGCTTTCTGTTCCTCCTCCAAAGTATGGATGATCTTCTTGGACTCGGTATTGACAATGTCGTCTTGCTGATCAATATTAAAGCCCGTGGCAATCACGGTAACAGCAATAGCTTCACCCAGATCCTCGTCTTCCCCTACACCCATAATTATGTTGGCCCCATGACCGGCTTCAATTTGAATGTGGTCATTGATCTCCCCTATTTCATCAATAGTGATTTCCTTGGATCCCGAAACAATGAGCAACAACACATTTTTAGCACCTGTAATTTTATTATCATTGAGTAGTGGCGAATCCAAAGCCTTCGTTATGGCCTCCTGAGCCCTGGAAGACCCTGATGATATGGACGATCCCATAATCGCAGTGCCACTGTTAGACAATACCGTTTTTGCGTCCCTGAGGTCGATATTCTGTGTGTAATGATGCGTAATTACTTCGGCAATTCCCCGTGCAGCCGTAGCCAGGACCTCATCTGCTTTGGAGAATCCGGCTTTAAAACCCAAGTTGCCGTATACCTCCCGTAACTTGTTATTATTAATTACAATTAAAGAATCGACATTTGAACGTAATTTTTCAATACCAATCTGAGCTTGCTTACACCTGTTTTTCCCTTCAAATAGAAAGGGCATAGTAACGATCCCAACAGTGAGCACATTCATTTCCTTGGCTTGCTTCGCAATAACGGGCGCCGCCCCTGTTCCTGTTCCGCCGCCCATCCCGGCAGTTATGAAAATCATCTTGGTGGTGGTATCCAGCATTTGCTTTAATTCCTCCATGCTTTCCAGGGCAGCCTGCTCCCCGACCTCCGGATTGGCTCCTGCCCCTAGACCTTCTGTCAACGATACCCCCAATTGTATTTTATTGGGTACCGGGCTGTTTTGAAGGGCCTGGGCATCCGTATTGCAGATGACAAAGTCTACGCCATTTATTCCAGCCTGGAACATATGGTTGATAGCGTTACTTCCGCCACCGCCTACGCCGATCACTTTTATTACGTTGCTTTGATTCTTAGGTAAATCAAAGGAGATGCTGTCAAATTCGGTGTTTTTACTCATGTTTTTATTATTACGGGTTACTATGTGCTTTTGCTATTTTAATTATTCCGCGTTATCCAGAAAATCCTTTAATTTTTCTGACCATTTGTCGAACACGGATTTCCGTTCCTTTTTAACGGTTCTCTTGCCTGCTGACTGCGAATGAGCCCCCTCCAGTACCATTTCTTCCTCTGCCCCGCCTGCTTCTTTCTTATTTATTACCCTGTTGGTGCTACCTTTCTCAACTGCATTCATAAGTAGTCCTACTGCCGTTGCATATAATGGACTGGCGATTTCCTCGTCAGAATCCCCTGCCAAATGCTCGTTGGGATAACCTATTCTCGTATCCATACCGGTGATGTATTCCACCAATTGTTTTAGATGTTTTAACTGGCTGCCGCCACCCGTTAAAACTATTCCGGCTATTAATTTTTTCTTTTGTTCTTCATGGCCATAATTCTTGATCTCCACATAGACTTGCTCCACAATTTCGACAATCCTTGCATGAATAATCTTGGAAAGATTTTTCAGTGTTATTTCCTTAGGTTCCCTTCCACGCAGGCCAGGTATGGAGACAATCTCATTATCCCTATTTTCACCGGGCCAAGCCGAACCAAACTTAATTTTTAAAAGTTCCGCCTGTTTTTCAATGATGGAACATCCCTCCTTAATATCCTCTGTTATTACATTGCCTCCGAAGGGTATGACCGCTGTATGGCGGATTATACCGTCCTTAAAAATGGCCAGATCCGTAGTCCCCCCCCCTATATCTATTAAGGCCACACCGGCTTCTTTTTCTTCCCGGCTCAGCACAGCTTCCGAAGAGGCAAGGGGTTCCAGGGTTATATTCGCCAGATCCAAACCTGCGCTCTTAATGCACCTTCCAATATTCTTTATAGAAGATACCTGGCCGACGACAACATGAAAATTGGCTTCCAATCTACCGCCGTACATGCCAATGGGCTGTTTTATTTCAGCTTGTCCATCTACTTTGTATTCCTGGGGTAAGACGTGGATGATCTCTTCTCCCGGAAGCATTACTAACTTGTACACCTGATTGCAAAGCTTTTCAAGATCATCTTCATTAATGACTTCCTCCGAGTTTGCCCTGGTGATATAATCACTGTGCTGAAGACTCCTGATATGTTGCCCGGCTATGCCCACAACAACGGATCCAATCTTTAAGCCCGAATTGGCTTCCGCCTGTTCCACGGCCTGCTGGATAGACATAATGGTTTGTGTAATATTATTGACCACCCCGCGGTGAACCCCCAGACTTTTGGATCTGCCAATACCCAGGACTTCAATTTTACCGTATTCGTTCTGCTGCCCGATGATGGCAACAATTTTGGTGGTTCCAATATCTAATCCGATTGAATAATTCCCCTGTTTCACACGTTTAAATTTTAGTAATTAATTGATAATAAATAAATTATAAAACCTGCCTGCCTGCAGGCAGGTTGAGAACGTGTGCAACCACTTCGTTCCCACATTAAGAATTTTAAACATTCCCTTTTGTGAAGTAATTTTTAAAATTTGTTAATGTTCGTTTCATCTATTCATTTTTATGTTATTTAGGTCAGATGCAATTCGCTGTTTAACAATACCCGCATATTTCTGAGAAATAGCCAAAGCTCATTTCCTACTACCTTAAATTTTGGTGCACACCACCTGATTATTAAATTCCAGGCTTACAATTTGATAATCCCCCAGTGTTTTATCCCTAATGGCTTTCACATAGAAAGCTTTGAAATTGTTGAACTTTTTTTCCAGATCTTTTATACTTCCCAAATTCACGACAAAATTCTCTACCCTGAACTTAAGTTGATACTTTTCCTCATCTTCAATGTGTATTCCGATAACATTTTTCCGTAAAAATTCATCCGTATTAATATGTTTTAAAATAACATAGACGTCCTCAAGACTTTTACCCGTTATTTTGCCTGTGATAATTGGAACCCTGGCCGAGTGATTATGAGAGAGGGGCATGTTTTTTCCTGCCTCATCCAGGTAAAATTTTGCATTCCCTTCTACTCGTCCGATTGGTTGCCGCTGTATGATTTTAGATGTAAGTTCACCGTTTACAGTAAGATAAACTTGGGCACTTTTTACCATTTTATTGGTCTCGATAACCTTTTCTATAGTATTCAAAACTAATTTTTCTTTAGGCACGTTTGTGAGACTCCCGTAATTTTGTATTAACAATTTATTAACCATGGTCCGGGTAACATACAGATTATCGTTTCCAACGAATTCAATCTTCAAGCCATCTATTTTCCTGAATTTATTTCTGCCGTTAGAAAAAGAGTAAAGTGCCGTAACACTGATTATTAGGGTTATTAATTTGATATAATTCCAATTAATTCGCATGTTCCAATTCTTTTTTAATAGTTGCTATTTCGAGCCCGATATCACCCGCTCCCATGGTCACAAGGACTTGAGGCTCCCTAGCTCTTATTTCCTCAACCAAATCTGATTTTTTTACCAATTTCTTGTTGGGGTTGTCTATTTTTTTTAGTAGCCAATCCGTGTCTATCCCTTCAATAGGTTTTTCCCGTGCCGGATAAATTTCCAGCAATAAAATTCCATCAAATTTTGCCAGGCTTGTGGCGAAGTCATTACCAAAATCCCTGGTGCGGGAAAACAGATGAGGTTGAAATACCGCCAGTATTTTTTTGTTGGGGTGCATTTCCGAAATTGCATCAAAAACAGCATCAATTTCGGTGGGATGGTGTGCGTAATCATCAATAAAAACAAAATTTTCGTCTTTGATCTTATAGGAGAACCTGCGCTCCACCCCCTTGAACGTCTCCAGCGCTTCGGCCAGGCGATACGGTGGGGAACCTGCTTGTATCGCCATCGCGAAAGCTACTAGACCGTTAAGCAGATTGTGCCTTCCCGGTTTGTTGAATCGAACTCCTTCTATCGTGCCCTCAGGAGTTCCCAAATCAAAAATGTAGGTGCCATGTTCTATTTTAATATTCCGAATACAGTAATCAGAGTCATCTTCTATGCCATAGGTGATTCCCTGAATAGGAAGCCCGTTGCGTACAAAGAGTTTTCCGTTGGGCTTCAATCTTGCCGCAAAATCCGCGAATGATTTTCTGAGCTCTGTGCTATCCCCGTAAATATCGAGATGATCAGCATCGATGGAGGTGATACAGGCCACATCCGGGGATAAACGCAAAAAAGAAC
The DNA here is from genome assembly GCA_041743085.1 of Flavobacteriaceae bacterium. Lineage (GTDB taxonomy): Bacteria > Bacteroidota > Bacteroidia > Flavobacteriales > Flavobacteriaceae > JAFMPW01. Next base: position 123,588 of record JBGTNL010000093.1, on the reverse strand, counting down.
GATCAAATTCATCCGCCTCGACCACCGAATATTTATCTCCTTCAAACAAAAAGTTACTATTAAAATCCTCCGAAATCCCCCCTAAAAAAGCAGTTAAAGGAGTGCCTGTTTCCTTCAGCAAATGGGCCAGAATGCTCGATGTGGTCGTTTTCCCATGCGTCCCGGCAACCGCAAAACAAAAAGTGTCCCTGGTAATAATTCCCAAAACTTCCGATCTTTTTTTTATGTTAAACCCGCTTGAGACGAAGTAATTTAGTTCCCGAAGTTCTTCCGGAACGGCGGGCGTATAGACTACAAGTGTTACGGATGTATCGAGGAAAGCCTTAGGAATCAAAGCAGGGTCGTCTTCATAGTGTATCGCCATTCCGATTTCCGATAGCTCCCTCGTTAACGGCGTAGAAGTCTTATCATAACCCGCCACATTTTTCTTTACGAGTTTAAAATAGCGAGCAAGTGCAGACATACCTATGCCTCCGATCCCTATGAAATAAACGTTATGTATATTCTTAATATCCATTGTTTTTTTAAGACGGTGCAATTCCTCACCAGAGGGGAGAGGGCAATACTTTGTCTTTATAGTAATTTTTCAATTTCGTCCACAATCCTTTTTGTGGCGTCGGGCATTGCCAGTTTTCTTATGTTGTTACCTAGTTTTTTCCGTTCCTTTACTGACAGAAACAGGCCCGAGAAAATGGGTTCAAAGGAACTTTCCAGATCTTGCTCCTTTATCATTAAAGCTGCATCATTAGACACTAAAGCTTCCGCATTTTTGGTTTGATGATCTTCCGCCACATTGGGCGACGGAATAAAGATCACTGGTTTACCAACAATACACAGTTCCGAAACAGATCCTGCTCCGGCCCTGGAAATAATAATATCCGCAATGGAGTAGGTAAGATCCATTCTGTTCAAAAAATCATAGACTTTAACCGTTTCGGAACCAAAGGGGCCGTATTCACCATAATATAACTTCCCACACTGCCAGATGACCTGCACGCCGAAGGTGGAAAAAAACCGGAGCTTGTCTGCTATGAGTTCATTGATCCTGCGGGCGCCAAGACTACCTCCCAATACCAGCAGGGTCGTCTTTTGGGGGTCTAATCCAAAATAGTTAAAAGCTTCATCCCTGGCATCGGCATCATTGATCAGGTTTCCCCTTACCGGATTGCCCGTTTTAACAATCTTATCGGCCGGAAAAAAGCGCTCCATGCCATCATAGGCGACACAGATCTTTGCTGCTTTTTCCGCCAGGATCTTATTAGTGATTCCCGCATACGAATTCTGTTCCTGCAAAAGACAAGGGATACCCTTTATGGAGGCTATTTTCAGGACCGGGCCGCTCGCAAAACCACCTGTCCCAATTACCACCTGGGGTTTAAACCCTGACACTATGTTAGCCGCTTTTATCAAACTACTGATCAATTTTATGGGAAACATCAGATTTTTAAGGGTTAGTTTCCGTTGTAACCCGCTTATCCACAATCCTTTTATTTTGTAACCCGCTTGTGGCACCTTCTCCATCTCCATTCTGTCTTTGGCGCCCACGAATAAAAACTCGGCATCGGGATACCTTTTTTTCAATTCATTCGCGATGGCAATAGCCGGATATATATGCCCGCCGGTGCCTCCCCCAGAGAGTATAAACCTATAATTGCCCACTCAACACTTCTAAGGGGTTTGTATCATCGGTTCCGGACTTTTTACTTACCGGAATTCCATTATATCTGCTCGCGCTCAAAACAATACCAATAGCCAAACACGTCATCCAGATAGAGGTTCCACCACTACTTATCAATGGCAACGTTTGTCCGGTGACCGGAAATAATTCCACAGCCACGGCCATATTTATCAGAGCCTGAAAAACAATCGGCAATCCTACCCCTACTACCAGCAACTTTCCGAAGATAGTTGCGTTGCTGTTGGCCACAACCACGATCCGGAATAACAGCAGTAAATAGAAAAACATCAATGCCAGGCCGCCAACAAGGCCATATTCCTCAATAATGATAGCATAGATAAAATCTGAAGAACTCTGTGGGAGAAAATTCTTCATCACGCTTTTCCCCGCGCCATTTCCGACAATACCACCGCTGGCTATGGCGATTTTCGCTTTTTCAATCTGGTAGTCAGCTTCCGTATCGGCCGGATCCCAAAAACTTTCCACCCTGCTCATCCAGGTATCTATTCTGTTGGGAAAGGCATCCGGGAAGGCCTTAACGGTTAAGACAAAAAACACCAGCCCCAACAATCCTGCACCTATCATACCCGATAAATAGCTTAAAGGATATCCCCCTAAAAAGCAAAGCACCATAACCATAAAGAAAATAATGGCCGCGGTAGAGAAGTTGGCCGGCAGGATTAAACCGACCACCACAAAAACCGGGATCCACAGGGGCAGGATGCTTTCTTTAAAGGTGATGCCCCTATCTTTTATTTTGGTAAGGTACCGGGCTACATAAATCATCAAGACCACTGCAGCCAGATTAGAGGTCTGAAAAGTGATACCAACTAAGGGAAGCTGAATCCATCTACTTGCATTTGCGCCCCTTACGGTATCTCCCTGGGCCAGGGTATATACCAATAATAATAGCATTATCGGCATGGCTATGAGAGATAGTCCCTTAAAGAAATGCGTCGGTATTTTATGTACTCCATAGATGATCCCGAAACCCAAAAACAAAAGCAGGCCATGTTTAAATAAATGCCCTATTGTGGTTCCGTTACCAACCACGTATACCAGATTACTACTGGCGCTGTACACTGGTAAAAAGGAAAATAGGGCCAGTAGCGCTACCACGCCCCAGATTGCCTTATCACCCTTGATATTTTTAAAAAATACAGCCACAGTTTACAGATTCTTTATTTCTTCTTTAAATTGGTTTCCCCGGTCTTCATAGTTTTTGAACAAATCAAAACTGGAACAGGCAGGTGCCAGCAAAACCGTATCACCGCGCTCCGCAATTTTATAGGCGACTTTTACAGCCTCGCTCATCGCAAATGTCTCCACCATCAAATCCACCACATTCCCAAAAGCATCCTTAATTTTAGAATTGTCTAATCCCAGGCAAATCACAGCCTTAACTTTTTCCCGTACCAAAGGCATTAGTTCCTTGTAATCATTTCCCTTGTCTATTCCCCCTACAATCCATACGATGGGTGTACTTATACTATCCAGGGCGTAGTAAGCGGCATTGACGTTAGTTGCTTTGGAATCGTTTATATATTGAACATGATGAATTTTTAACACTTTTTCCAGGCGATGTTCAGCACCCTGAAAATTCTCAATGCTTTTCCTGATCGTGTCCTTTCTTATACCTACCAGTTTTGCTACCGTTGATGCAGCCATGGTGTTTTTTAAGTTATGCCTGCCTTCCAGAGCCAAATTATCTGTTGCCATTTTTATGTTTTTATTGTCCGTCGTTATTTCAATTTTACCATCTTTAATAAACGCTCCTCCTTTTACTTCTCTATTCAGCGAATAGGATAATAATTTGGATTGAACCGGGTTTTTTTCCAGCCATTCTAATATGATCCCATCATCTGCATCATATATAAAATAGTCCCTTCCCGTCTGATTTTGTGAGATCTTAAATTTGGAAGCGATATATTTTTCAAATGAATAATCGTATCGGTCCAAATGATCCGGGCTTATGTTGGTCAGTATGGCTATATGCGGTCTAAATTCCACGATACCATCCAATTGAAAACTACTTATTTCCAAAACGTAATAGTCGTGGTCCTTTTCCGCCACCATCCTGGCAAAACTGTCTCCTATATTCCCTGCCATTCCAACGTTAACCCCACCATTCTTTAAAATGTGATAGGCGAGCATAGTCGTTGTAGTTTTCCCATTGCTGCCGGTAATTCCGATAATTACGGCATCTGTGTACCTCGAAGCAAATTCGATTTCCGAAATCACCGGAATATCCGCTTCCTTCAATTTTTGCACCAGTGCAACGTTATCCGGAATTCCGGGACTCTTCATCACAAGGTCCGCGGTAAGGACCTTAGATTCCGTATGGCCTTCCTCTTCCCATTCAATCTCAAAATTTTTAAGAACGTCTCTATACTTTTCCTTTATTCTATTATTATCCGAAACAAAGACCTCATATCCCTTTTGCTTCCCTAAAATCGCCGTTCCGACACCGCTTTCTCCGCCGCCTAAAATCACAAGACGATCCATTTACCTTACTTTTAAGGTCACAACAGTTATTATCGCAAGCAAGATCCCTATAATCCAAAATCGTACGGCAATCTTACTTTCGTGGTATCCTTTCTTCTGATAGTGGTGATGCAGGGGCGACATTAAAAAAATACGCTTGCCCTCTCCCAGTTTTTTCCTCGTATATTTAAAATAACTTACCTGTACCATCACCGATAATGACTCCGCAAAAAATATCCCGCACAACAGTGGAATAAGTAATTCTTTACGAACGATTATGGCGATTACCGCGATAACGCCGCCAATGGTTAAACTCCCCGTATCGCCCATAAAAACTTGTGCCGGAAAAGTATTATACCACAAAAACCCCACCAGGGCTCCAACAAAGGCCGCTATGAACACGACCAGTTCTTCGGCACGGGGAATAAAAAAGATGTCCAGATACTCAGAAAAAATAACATTACCGGAGACCCAGGCAAAAATGCCCAGGGTCAGGGCAATGATGGCCGAAGTACCTGCCGCAAGGCCATCAATACCATCCGTAAGATTGGCCCCGTTCGATACGGCAGTTACAATAAAAATCACTATGACCATAAAAAGCAGCCAGGCATATTTCTCCACACCTTCTCCCATCCAGGAAATAAGGCTGGTGTAGTCCAAATCGTTATTTTTGAAGAAAGGGACGTTTGTTTTAAGGGATTTCACCTCCTGCCCTTCAATTCCTTCAACCATATACCGCTCCGTTATTATGGTCTTGTCTTTTTCCCTCATGGTCACTTCCGGATGAAAAAACAGGGTGGCACCTACCATTAACCCAAGTACCACCTGGCCCAAAATTTTAAATCTACCTCTTAGCCCTTTTTTGTTCTTCTTGAAAATTTTAATATAATCATCAATAAATCCTATACATCCCATCCAAAGTGTAGTCACGATCAAAAGGATGACATAAATATTTTCCAGTCTGGCAAAAAGTACCACAGGGATTAAGGTTGACATGATAATAATTATTCCCCCCATAGTTGGGGTTCCGGACTTTTGCCGTTGTCCGTCCAATCCCAGATCCCGAACTGTCTCTCCTATTTGTTTGCTTTTCAGGAACAAAATGATCCTTTTCCCGAATGCCGTAGCCAATATCAAGGATAACAATACCGCCATAGCCGCCCTAAACGTCAAGAACTGGAAGAGGGTAGCTCCCGGGAACTGGTACTGCTTTTCTAAATATTCAAAGAGATAGGTGAGCATATCGATTTTAGATTTTAGATTTGGGCTTCATAGTTCATTCTACCTATTTATTCAAACTTGTTAATACTTCTTTTACCATTTTGAAATCATCAAAATCCGTTCGCTTGCCATTGGTTTCCTGATACGTCTCATGGCCCTTTCCGGCTACCAGGATAATATCGTTGGCAATGGCCAGCTGACAAGCAGTTTTTATGGCTTGTTCCCTGTTTTCTATGGCCAGGACTTTTTTTTTATTCTGTGGTTCAACACCGGCTTCCATTTCCGCAATTATGGAATTCGGTGGTTCTGTTCTGGGGTTATCGGAAGTAAATATGGCCTTGTTGCTCATGTCTGATGCAATATGGCCCATTACCGGACGCTTAGACTTGTCACGATCACCACCACACCCCACTACGGTGATGACGTTTTCATTTCCAGTCCTCAATGCATTGATTGTATCAAGTACATTTTTAAGTGCATCCGGTGTATGGGCATAATCAACTATAGCCGTAATCCGTTCCTTTGATATGTAATACTGAAATCTCCCATCTACATTTTCCAATTCGCTCAATAGCCGCAGGATCTCGAGTTTTTCAAGGCCAAGCAAGTCGGCAGTGGCATAAATTGCTAAAACATTATAGGCATTGAAATTCCCTATCAGTTTTGTCCAAAGCTCATTATTATCAATTTTCAACAATTGGCCGCTAAACTGATTTTCGAGTATCTGCGCCCTGTAATCCGCATAGGTTTTGAGGGCATAGGTATACTTTTTACCTTTTGTATTCTGAAGCATTAACAGCCCGTTCTTATCATCTAGATTGACAAGTGCGAATGCTTTTTTTGGCAGGTCATCGAACAACTTTTTCTTGGTGTCCCTATATTCGGCAAAGGTTTTATGATAATCCAGATGGTCGTGGGTAAGATTGGTAAAAATGGCACCTTCAAAGACCAGTCCTTCCGTTCTTTTTTGATGGATACCATGAGAACTTACTTCCATAAAACAGTATTCCACGCCGGCAACATTCATCAGGTGCAAATGTTTATTTATGGTAAGGGCATCGGGAGTGGTATGGCTCGTATTATACTCCTTTTCATCTACCATGATCTTTATGGTGGACAACAATCCTACCTTATAACCTGCTTTTCTGAACAATTGATACAAAAGGCTGCTGACGGTGGTCTTTCCATTCGTACCCGTTACCCCAACGAGTTTGAGGTTCCTGGAAGGGGTGTCATAATAGTTTGAAGCCATAATGGCCAAAGCAGTATTACCATTCCTCACCTCCACATAGGTAACCCCGTCCATCATCCTCTCCGGTAGTTCTTCACAAACAATGGTGTTGGCCCCGGCTTCTATTGCGGTTGCTATGAATTTATGTCCATCGGTAACGGTGCCCCTTATCGCAATGAATACATCGGCATTCCCCACTTTCCCGGAGTCAAAACAAATGTTATTTACCATAATGGTCGTGGGGCCGCTTACTGCCGTAAGGCCCACTCCATATAATATGTCTTTGAGTGACTTCATGAAAGTTCGAGCACAATTTTTTTCACTTTTTTCAGATCGGTTCCCTGTGAGATGGATTGCTTTTTTACTTTTCCATTTCCCTTTACCTCCACCTCCAGACCCAGGTTTTCCAATATGGAGATCGCATCCATTCCGCTCATACCCTTAACATTCGGGACCTTATTGTATTTCTTCCGGGCCTCGGCATAGAATTGTTTGTAGTTCTTGTCTAGCATGGGGCTGACGGCCTCAAGTGATTCCACTTCATCGATCAGGGGATTGTTGGCATGTATTTTTCTGGCGACCGACTTAAAAACGGGTCCGGATACATCGGCGCCATAATAGCCCACACTTTTATCCGGTTCATGAATCACTACAATACACGAATATTTAGGATCTTCCGCGGGAAAATATCCCGCAAAGGTGGAGATGTATTTAAGTTTATCGGGATCCCTGGAAACATAGTTTTTCTGGGCGGTTCCGGTCTTACCTGCCATGGAAAAATCAGGTGAATACAAGCTATGCCCGGTTCCGTCTTTTTCCATTACAACATTCTTGAGTAACTGTTGTACCTGGGCAGCGGTTTGTTTTGAACATATGGAAGGATTCAGCACTTCCTTATTAAATTTATGAATGATCTTATTGCCTTCCTTTACCTCTTTTATTAATCTGGGACGAAGCAGTTCACCGTCATTGGCGATGGCATTATAAAATGCAAGCGCCTGTAGGGGAGTTAGGGACACCTCATACCCATGGGACATCCATGCCAGCGAAATACCAGACCACCCTTTATCTCCCGGGTAGCGCAAAACAGGTTTGCCTTCGCCCTTGATGGGCATTCCCAATTCCCGATGAAGCCCCATGCTCATTAGTCGGTTGACGAATACCGACGGTTTCTTTTTGTACCCTTCATGTATCATTTTGGCAAAGGCCGTATTGGAAGAGACCTCAAAGGCCTTGGCCACGGATATTTTACCATACCCGCCGTTTTTGGAATCCCTCACTATACGATCGAATACGCGCCACCTTCCTTTTTCGGTGTCTACGATCATACTGGTATCTACTACTTTATCTTCCAGGGCGGCAACCAGGGACATTAACTTAAAGGTAGAACCGGGCTCATGAGATTCCCCTATGGCATAGTTTAGTTTCTCGTAGTATTTTCCGTCTTCGGTTCTTCCGAGATTGGATATCGCTTTTATTTCTCCGGTTTTGGTTTCCATAACTATGACACAGCCATGGTCTGCCTTATACTTTTCCAGTTGGGCGAGCAAGGCATGATGGGAAATATCCTGAATGTTAATATCGATTGTAGAGACCACATCATAACCATCCTTAGGTTCAATGATATTGTCCAGCCCAATAGGCTTCCATTGCCCTTTAGCTATTTTTTGTTTAAGTCTTTTGCCCTCTATCCCTCTTAAATATTGACCAAAAGCACCCTCAAGACCCACCCGGGTTACATAACCATTTTCATCGAACCGTTCATAACCCACACTGCGTTCGGCTATCTTCCCCAAAGGGTGTTCCCTTACCGTTTTCTGTTCTACGATCAGACCGCCTTTGTACGGGCCCATTTTAAATAGGGGGAAATTTTTGACTTCCATATACTCTGAATAATCCAGATTTCTGGCAATCAGGGCATACCTGTTTTTATTGATCTTCGCTTTTCTGAATATCTGCTCGTAATGGTCCGCCGGCCTTTTTAATAATTTCCCCAAAGCTTTTGATAGCATTCTTACGTTATTTTCAAAGTCCCTATTCTTAACGGTTACTGCATCGAACCGAATGGTATACCTGGAGACAGAAGTTGCCAAAAGGCTGTTGTCATCGGAATAGAGATTACCGCGATTCGGCGCGATAGTAAACATTCTCTCCGTTCGTTTCATGGCGAGTTCTTTGTATTTATCACCATGGATCATTTGAATGCTTACCAGTTTAACCACAACGGCCACGGCAAACAGAAAAAGACAGCCAGCCACGACATACAAACGTGTTAATATATTTTTTTCGGTGATCGCCACTTATTCCTTTTTAGATTTTACGCGTATTTTCTTTGGGGGAGTTTCAGAGGGGAACAACTCATCTCCTTCCAGTACCTCGGCAATTTTTGATTCCAGTTTTAATCGTTGCAGATCCCTGTGCAAATCCACATATTCACTTCTCAATTCCTTTACTTTTTCGTTCAGTGCGGCAACCTTATGCACTTTACGATCCGCACTATGCGCACTTGCGATCATTACGGCCGCCAAAAAGGAAACAAAAATTATAAAGAGCCAGTTTTTAGGAGCATCCCCGCTTACTAAAAATTTGCCTTTTAATATGTCTATAATTCCTTTTCGCATTTGCTTAAATTATTTGTCATTCCTGTGGGGAGAGCGCTACATTAGTCCCAGTGTTCCTCCGTATGCCGATTCGGGAATATCCCCTGAACCTGGCCCCGGCAAGAGGATCAGGCTATGCATTCCCCTGGTTGCATTCGTCGGGTGCCAAATCTGAAACCTTTTGCATAACTCCAATTTCAATTTTTATAAGCGCTCCGCCATTCTCAGCTTGGCACTGCGCGCCCTACTATTCCCTTCGATCTCCTTTGCGGAAGGAACTACCAATCCCCCCACTTTTTTAAATGGAACATCTACGTTCCCATAAAAATCCTTTTGAGGATCCCCTTCAAATTGTCCCGAACGGATAAATCGCTTCACCAATCTGTCTTCCAAAGAGTGGTAACTTATAATACTCAGCCTGCCACCCTTTTCCATCAAATCCGGCGTTTGAGTTAAAAATTCCTCAATAACCCTGATCTCCTGGTTCACTTCTATGCGAATCGCCTGGTAAATCTGCGCCAGGATCTTGTGCTCTCTGTGCTTTGGCAAAAATTGCTTCAGGGTCTGCTTCAACTCGTTCGTTGTTTTTATTACACTATTTGTTCTATGCGCTATAATACTTCTTGCCATGGCATCCGCATTTCTCAGATCGCCGAACTGAAACAGAACACGCCTCAGGTCATCATAGGAATACTCATTAACCACGTGATGGGCAGTGATACTATTTTTTTTGCTCATCCTCATATCGAGATCCGCATCAAAACGCGTAGAAAAACCGCGACCCGCAATGTCGAACTGGTGGGAAGAGACTCCAAAATCCGCAAGGATCCCATCTACTTTCCGAATGCCATAGAACTTTAAAAACTGAGTGATATACCTAAAGTTTTCATTCAGCAGAATACATCTATCATCATCTATCTTGTTATCCAATGCATCTTCATCCTGATCAAATGCAAACAATTTTCCTTCTGTCCCCAGCCTTCTTAATATTTCCCTGGAATGCCCTCCCCCACCAAACGTAACATCCACATAAATTCCAGTATCCCTTATATTGAGGCCGTCAACAGATTCCTTCAATAAAACGGGATTATGATAGTTCGTCCCCATCATCCCCCATTACCTCTTCTGCCAATGCGGCAAAATTTTCAGCGGTTTCATCGATCACCTTTTCATAACTATCATTATCCCAGATCTCAATGATGTTGATAGCAGAACTTAGAACAACCTCCTTTTTGATCCCGGCAATTGATATGAGGTTTTTAGGAATAAGCAGCCGCCCGGTAGCATCGATCTCTACAGGTTTTACGCCGGCAGAAAACCTCCTTATAAAATCATTGTTCTTTTTCTTAAATCTGTTTTTCTTATTCATCTTCTCCATTAGCAGTGCCCATTCCTCCATAGGGTACAATTCCAGGCAAGGTTGAAAAACTGATCGCTTTATCACAAAACCTTTGTTCAGAACAGGCGCCATCTGATTCTTGAGGGTAACAGGGATCATAACCCTACCCTTAGCATCGGCCTTGCATTCGTATGTACCAATGAAGCTTATCATCTGAAATTGGTTGGTTTGTAATTAATACAACTCAAATATATAGAAATTATTACCACTATTTACCACAAATTACCACTTTGTTGATAAATTATTTGATTTAAGATCGAAGTAATGTCTAAAATAACCGGGCAATATACTGGGGTTTCCGGAAGGTTAAAAAATCCGGTAATTGCCCCCGCTAAACTTCCGAAAGATGGTGAGACCTATTTGAACAAAGGTATTTGTATTCTTCGGAAATGCCTATATTTGCCAACTGATATCAGAAGTTGTCCTTAATGGAAGACAAAATAATTGCCGAGGGTAAATACAGGTATATTGAAGTCGGAGAAGGTACTCCTATGATTATTCTGCACGGATTGATGGGCGGCTTGAGTAATTTTCATGGGGTAACCGATTATTTTCCCAAGAAAGGGTATCAGGTTTTTGTACCGGAACTACCTATATACGGCATGCCCCTTATGAGGACCAATGTAAAGAACTTTGCCAAATTCCTGGAAAAGTTCATCGAATTCAAGGGGCTAAAAGACGTTATCTTATTGGGGAATTCCCTAGGGGGCCATATTGGGCTGCTGCATACCAAACTTTATCCAAACATGGTGAGGGCGCTTGTAATAACAGGTAGTTCAGGGCTCTACGAAAGTGCAATGGGTGATGGCTATCCCAAACGAGGCGATTATGATTTTATAAAACAGAAGGCCGAAAATGTTTTTTATGACCCCGAAGTGGCCACCAAGGAAATTGTAGATGAAGTTTTCGCGACCGTAAACGATAGAAGGAAACTTGTTAAGACCCTGGCCATAGCAAAAAGTGCCATCCGGCATAATATGTCGAAAGATCTTCCTAAAATGAATACGCCTACCTGTATCATTTGGGGTAAAAATGATACCGTTACTCCACCGGATGTGGCTAAGGAATTTCACGACTTACTGCCCAACTCCGAGCTTTTTTGGATCGAAAAATGCGGGCACGCCCCTATGATGGAGCATCCAAATGAATTTAATGCAATTCTTGACGCCTGGCTGCGAAAGCGTAACTTTTAAACGCCTTTAGTGATGAAAATAAAGTCGGCCGACTTTGTAATGAGCAACTCCAGCGTGGAAAAATGCCCAAAGGAAACTTTGCCGGAATATGCGTTTATCGGTCGCTCCAATGTGGGTAAATCCTCCCTGATCAATATGCTCACGGAACGAAAAAATCTTGCAAAAACCTCCGGGAGGCCGGGCAAAACCCAACTCATAAACCACTTTAAAATTAACAACAATTGGTTTTTGGTAGATCTTCCCGGATATGGCTACGCCCGGGCTTCAAAAAAAAATAAAAAGACATTCCAAAAATACATCACTGAATACTTCAGGAAACGCAGGCAATTGGTCAGTGCCTTTGTATTGGTAGATATACGGCATGAACCTCAAAAAATGGATCTTGAATTTATGGCGTGGCTGGGAGAAAACAGGATCCCATTTTCCATAATTTTCACAAAGGCCGATAAACTTAAACCAAAAGCCATAGAAAATCATATTGGGACCTACATTCAGGAACTCATAAGCGGCTTGTGGGAAGAAGCCCCGCCTCATTTTGTAACTTCATCCACAAATTTTAGGGGTAAGGACGAAGTGTTGGAATATATCGAGGCAATTAATGAAGATTTTTTTACCGGTAACATAAGTACAAGTTGAATACCCAAAAAAAATATCTAACCTTTAGGTGTTCATAACAGGATCTTCAAATTTAGGACTACTTCTTTAATTTCTTATTGCTGTCATCAAATGGGAATTGAAATTTAATAAACCCTTACAAATTGAATTGCAGATGTCCATTATTAAAAGGAAAAACCTTAAAAATGTCTTTTATTAGGTGTATTCTATTTAAGGAATCTGTCAGGATATTGATTTCCTAGAGTATTGCAAAACCTTTTACCCCTTACATCTATACAAAATCGGCAAAAGTAATCTCGAATGCCTGCATCTATTCGTGCAAGGCTAAGAATATTGTTTGCTTCAACAGTGACAACATGATGTACACCAGACTAGGTATGATAAACAAAAACAAGTTTTTACTTATTTAGCCTTTTCATCGTTAACGGTCAATATATTAAATTTGAGGTATATTTCCTTCTTAGATGATTAAGTACTAATAAAATCCTATCCCGAATGCGAAATTTTCTTTTCCCCATTCTTATAACCCTCCTCCTTCTTAGTTGTTCGGAACCACAAACAAAAATGGAACCGTTTTTGGTAGCCCCTTTTTCTGACGTGGATACATTAGCTATCAATGACTGGTGGAACAGAGCCGACAATCCGATCATAAATTTAAAAGTAGCCCGGGACAGCGTCATAGCCTTTGGGATCTATACGGTATCAGATGCTACATTAAAACTGAGTGCGCAATTATACCCGTTGTACCCAGATGAGAGCAGGGAGGTGCGACTTGCCATTATGGAAGATAACAACTGGAAAGAAATACAAACGGCAACAGTAAATTATTTGGGATGGTCCGCCCTTTTCAGAGTTGAAGATTGGGCTAAAGATACCGATAAAAAATATCAGATCAGACATGGAAAGAAGGCCTATTTTGAAGGAACGGTCAGAAAAGATCCTACAGAGCGGGATACGATTGTTCTTGCGGCATTATCCTGTAATTCTAACAAGGACAGGGGGATGCGGGAAAACTATGTGCGGAATATAAACCATCAGAACCCCGATCTTATTTTTTTTGCAGGAGATCAATCCTATGATCATACGGAACATACTGCGGCATGGTTGAAATTCGGGTTGCAATTCAGGGAAACTTTTCGCAATCGCCCCGCCATTACGATACCGGACGACCACGATATTGGCCAGGGGAATTTATGGGGTGAAAATGGCAAGGTCTCCACCGCTGAGGGAAGCCCGGACGGCGGATACCGCTATCATCCTGAATATGTGAAAATGGTGGAACGCTGCCAGACAGCACACCTCCCTGATCCCTATGACCCCACCGCGGTTGAGCAGGGTATCGGGGTTTATTACACGAATCTCCTCCTGGGAGGAATAGATTTTGCCATCCTGGAAGATCGAAAGTTCAAATCAGGGCCGGAAGGGAAGATCCCACAACAAGGTCCCCGGCCAGATCATATAAGAAACCCGGATTACGATCCGGCGTCAATAGACCTTCCGGGACTTACACTTTTGGGGGACCGGCAATTAAATTTTTTGGAAGACTGGGCTGCAAAAAATACGGATGCCATTAAGGTGGTGTTATCCCAAACCGGATTTTGTGGCGGTGCACATATCCATGGCACCCTGGATAATCGACTGCATGCCGATCTCGATTCCAATGGTTGGCCTCAAACCGGCAGGAAAAAAGCCCTGCAAGCAATTCGAAAAGCCAATGCCATTCACCTCGCCGGTGACCAGCATCTTGCCACGGTAATTAAACAGGGCATCGATGAATTCGGTGATGGGCCGTGGGCTTTTGTGGTGCCTGCCATAGTCAATGATTACTATAGCCGCTGGTGGTGGCCTGAAGATGAAAAGGCCGGTGCCAATCCAAATAAAAATACCACCCTCCCCTGGACGGGGGATTATCTGGACGGTTTTAATAACAAAATTAGCATGAAGGCCTATGTAAATCCTGAAAGCCCTTCAAAAGGGAGTGGTTACGGATTAATTCGATTCAACAAAGAGGATAAAACAGCAACCTTTGAATGCTGGCCCAGATATGTGGATGTCACACAACCAAATGCCAAACAATTTGAAGGATGGCCAATCACTGTGGCACTTAACACCGAATAGATGAAAAATAGATTTAGCAGCTATGGGTTGGTAATGATCCTGACCCCGGCATTATTCGGAATATCTTTTAGAAATTCATTTCTGCCTAAAGACCTTGTAAACACAACCGTACCAATTGCGGTTGCTACTGCGAACACTACTTTTAACAAAGTGTTGGGGGTACTAGGCCATAAGCGGTGCGTTAATTGTCATCCCGAAGAAGCAGAATTCACTTTGAATACAATAGCAAATGATGTTTATCCCCGACCAACGGTCTTAATTTAAATCCGAGAGATTCCTTAAAACCGGTTGCGAAAATCTTTAGTCTTCCATCGCCAGTTCCGTTTTATAGGAAGTATACTCCTTCCACCGGCTGTGGGCTTCCCTGTAGGTTGGCTTTTTTATTCCAAAGTTAAAGTTAATGGAAGCTATTTTAGCGGCAACCCTCCACACAAAACAAAGATCCCTTAACATCCCGAAAAAGGTTGAGCCCGGATCATAAATATGGGTAGGTTCCCCTCCTACCCCATTTACCTCCAATATTTTATAGTTCCTATTCTTAATGGATTCGATGGAGGAAGCCTTTATATCGAACCGGCCAAAATAAAACCCGTTCATTTGATGGTTCAGCTCATCGAAAACCTTGAGCAACGCATTGTCCAACAGCGCATTTCCATTAATGAATTTTGTGCCTTTATTATGATTCCCGATACACTCCAATACCAGGATTTGGCCATTTTCTAAAATTTCGTCCCATTCCTTCTCAAAGCGCAGTTTGATTTTTTCCTTTAACAAAATCGCTCTTTGATTTTTCAAAACGAGCTTTGCCAAAGAATCTTTGCCGTTACCGGTAACCTTCAGAAATTCCTTGATGGTTATGGAGGGGATATGCCCGTTTCTCTCATCCGGATAACGGTAGTAAAAAATGCCAAGTTCCAGGGGACAGCATATAAATTCCTGGATAATATAGTCCGCTCCGACTGTAGCCAAAGTTGTTTCGAGCATAGTTGCATTTTCAATCTTTCGTACGCCCAATCCCCGGAAACCAATGTCGGGTTTTAAAATTACCGGAAAGGCAATTTTATTTTCCTTCATGGCATTCAACACGTCGGAAATGGTATCTTCCTTATGGATTAGGACCGTCTTTGGCCTGTATTTTTCCGGAACCAACTGAAGCGTCCTATACTTGGAATCACTCAGGATAAATCCTTTTATGGCGGGGTTTGTGCCTAGAAAAAAGAAGACATTCCTTAGCTTCAACGAAAGCCAGAAATGTTGTATCCAGACAGGTATGTAGTACAACCACATGGGCCAAAATTCGGGATTATTCAACTTAATAAACCAGGGTCGGTCCCGAAGCGCAAGCATAATTATACCAGTTTAGTTATCGCCCTATTTTAAATATCCTCTTTTAAGGATTACCACGGTGGTACAGCACAAGAACGCTGTAATTGCCAAGGCAAATAGTAATCCGCCGTCACCATTTACCGAAATTCCCAGTTTTAAAATGTGTAATGCTATGGCACCGATAGTAACCACAAGTCCCAAAATGGCTCCGTAAAGTGAAGTTCCTCGGTAGAGCAATAAACCGCTAATGATCAACTCCAGAATACCAGACCCGATTCTGGTATAGGGTTCTCCGCCGATGACCGTAAAGATATGAACACTATCGGGATGGGCAGTAAACTTATAGTAGAGTGTTTGAAGAAATATAATGGCGGCAATTATCGCCGCTGTCCTTTCAAGGTAGTATAAAGTTTTCTTACTCATTTTCCCTCTTTTTTAAGCGTTCTTCCCAGTTCATATCGGCTTTTTGCAATAATTGAGCCTCCTCCTTGTTCCACTTTTTCAAAGTGTTATTAAAAAAGGAATGATAGAACAGGTAGAGCTTGCCATCGATGATCTTATAGGATCCCGGGTCAACAGGGACCAGATCCCCGCTATCGCCGACAGCGTACGCGCACCATCCCCCGTATACCGGAAGATAATTTTCGGGATCCTTTTGGAAGGTATTTAAATTAGACTCATTAGTGAATTTATAGGTAACCCCTTTATACCGGGTTTGATAATTATCCTTGCCTTTCAGGGGTTTGCCTATAAAATAGCTTACCGCATCATAGCCTTCTATGCCAACTCCTTCCTTTTGGTTTACGGTCCTGTCTTCGGTGGTATCCTGAGCAGAAACTAAATTAAGACTGATTAAAACTACCAGAAACTGATATCTTTTTTTCATTTGATGGTTCCTTTATAATATATGTCTGATTCGAATTCCCACCATCGTACACCAATTGTGTAATACTCACGGTCTTTACAAGAGGATGGTCTATTATAAACGACGTGTCGGTTTCTTTCCCATGTATCCGTAAAATTTGATCGCTGCCCGAACCTTTATTCTTTAAAGCCTCTATAAAATAGCTGTATTTGTGTGCATGTTGCGCTGATGTATATAGCGTAGCCGATGACCAGAGATGCACCTCCTTTGCAGATAGCTTTTCGATATATTTTTCGACACCGTCCCAAACCAATTTTTGTATTTTTTCCGGTGCTATCAATAAAAGCGTGAATGGTTCAATCGCATCCAAACATATATCAGACAAGAAATCGTCAAAATCGGAAAATTCAAACGCCTTAATCACAAGCTGGCCCCGGCTCATTCTGTATGGTGATTGGCGGATGTGTTTGAAAAAAGCACCATTTAAAAGACAGGCTGACCTTCCATTTTCATCCTGGGCAATCCAGGTGCCTCCCCCCTGCTTATCCCTTGGCGCCGTAATAACCGTGCCGTTGCCTAAGGTTAATTTTTTCGGCAGTTCCGCCTTTCTTGATGGGTCTTCGTCCCTGTTAAAGGTCAATATGTAGCCTTTCTTTTCAGGGACATAGCTTACTGTGCACATACGTTTTTATTTCTAATAGTTGATGCCGCCACGCCCATGTTTTCTTCCATTTCAATAAATTCTTCTTTGGACGCGACCCCGATTCTGATTATGGCCAGATGATGCACAATATGCTCTACGTTATACAAAAGCTCCCGGTAAAAGGTAGTGTTCAGCGAAATCTTCCCATTTTCGACCGAAATGGAGTAGTCGGCATATAATTTGATCGGAAAATCGGTGTCGTACTTGCTTAGTTTTTTTAAAATGTGGGTAATTATCTGAACGCATTTAGCCGTACTGCCTTCCATGGCTTTATCCCTTTTTCTAAGATCATAGTTTAATTCTCCCGTTTCCAGCGCCTCGCACAGACATATGTAAAATTCCAAAATATGCCTTACGTGGTTTCCGACGGAAGAACCCCCAAGGATTTCGAGCGATTCGCCCAATTGCACGTCAGACAGCCTCTGTATCAGGAGCTGTAGGTGGGTCAAATGACTTTTGGTGATCGATTGGATCATATATCCTATTTATTTTTGCATTAAGTACCATTTATGCTTCAAACCTTACACCGATCATAGGATTATGAGATGACTAAAAGATTGGTGTATGAAGGTTTGCGAGTATTTTTTCCCTACAAGGTATCCTAAAATTCCATTTTTTACACTTCTGTGAAAGTTGCGAAAAAAAAGCAATATTTGTTAAATGTCAAGCCGATTTTTAGATAAATAATACCATGGAAAATTTTATGGGAACCGATTTTTCCAATTCACAATGCCAATTCCACGCCTTTGTGCGAAAGGGTGCAAGAAGTATTCGATGTCATGTGCATCATAAATGGTATCCCACTGGGCCGACTTTACGGTAGCAGGATTTGTGTGGCCTTAGAACGTCGGCACTCAAGGGATTTGTCTGATGGCAAATAGCTCTAAAGGGTTCTCCATCAATCTATTAAAAATGGAAATTGAACACCTTCTTACCCGCTTTACACAATTTTGAGCAATTAAATTCAAAACTAACTATGGGATGTACATCAACATCACCTTGCTCTTTTCCCTCTACTAAATAAACAACATTTAGGTAATGTACATTTATGTATTTAAACTCAAGGTCAAAAGAAAATAACTCATCGATCAAATGAGATTCTGTAACACCTGCCAAATCAAGATCCTTATATATTATTCTATGACTGTGAAGTCCATGATCATTTATGGATGATTCAAAATCATTATTTTTAACATCAGAATCATATTCTAACGTCAGCCATCCGGTCAATCCTCCAGGGCTAGAAGGAGTTACAGGCAAAATAAATCGATAGCCACTTAAGTTGGTTGCGCCTATGGGCACCGGAAATTTATCGTATACGGATTCATGGCCAAAGTGAAAATCCACCATATGGGATACCCAGCACTTGGTCAGACAATCGCCTTTGAAATTATCTTTTTTACCATATGATTTCAACATTGCTTTAACTTTTTTCATATCCCTGGTTTTTTATTAGCGGCTATTGTTTTTTAGTTTTATTCCTTAGATCATCTGTTCATTGCATAAACTCCATTGCGGAAGTTAGTTGTCTTCCCATAAGGCTTCAGAAAAAGAGCTGCCGTTGTTTTTAGCTAAGAGAACTTACCCTATTTTTGGGTTGACTATACGTTTTCTTAAAAGCCAACTCTAGCACTATATAAGTAGTAAAATACGGATAAAAATCGTAATTCCATACGACATAGGGAAAAAAGGGGAAAACCCCCATTTTTCATTCCGTAAGTTTCTCTGAATTGGACCTGTTTACTTCTTAAAGGATCTCCCCTTTAAGGCTAGCCTTGACTGGCTGTGAGCTTGTTAAGATGTGGTCTTGGACCAATTGCTTATGTGCACCCAAAATCAGTCTCTACTGGTATCGGAAATTATAAAAACACTTCGTATTGAATTGAAGAGCAGACACTTACCCTCCAGTTCAGCCATTAACCACTACTATCCCGGAACTGCAAAAACGCTACGAAGCCATTTTAGAACGGGAAGTTGAGAGGGGTAATTTTAGGCAACTAATTTTAAAGTCAAACATCCTTGTCAAACTGGGAACCTCAAAAAAAAACAAAAGCCGGCCCCTGATTGTCTATAAACTGGACGAAAAAAACTATATAAACTCCCTGACCCAGGATGTAAAATTAGGTTTTTAACAGCAACTGCCGTCAGGATACTGAATTCCTGTCATCACTTCTTCAACTCCATCTTTTCCGCGAAATAATTACAGAAATCCTTCATAGTAGCGGTCATTTTTTCGTCCTGAGTGGCTTTCATAAAAGTATCCGAGAGCGATACAAGGGTCTGGTGAAAGAAGATCTTCATCTCATCTACCGGCATGTCTTTGGTCCAGAGGTCAATTTTAAGTGACTCTCTATTTCTGCTGTCCCAAACGGACAAAAGCATGGCTTTGGCCTCTTCGTTGTCTATACCGCCATCCTGGGCAGACCAGGTAAGTTCTACCGGTACCCTGTTCTCATCCAGGGCTACCTTTAAGGTAATCTCAGAGGTGTACGGTTTTGCCATGGGTTATTTTTTTGGTTTATAGTTGCTTTTTTTAAAAATTTCCTCAGCAGGTAAATTGAGCAGTTGTGGTAGGGTAACATCATTTTTATCCATAAAGGCCTTAACGATCTGCCACCCAACATACCTTCCCAACCTGCCCGGGGATTCATTGTCCAATTCCAATCTGAATTTTGAGAAAGGGGCAGGGGCCAAAAATCGGGCTTCAAGCCCGCCATCCGTGCTATAGAGTAATTCCCGCTCAATAAAATAGCGCCATATCCGTTCTTCATTTTCCCTGGCCCAGTCGAGCTCCTCTTCAGAATACCCTATACGCACGGCCTCCTTCAGAAAAGGAATTAGTTTGTCTTTTAGATACAAGCCTTTCCCATAGTAAATCATTCGGGCTAAAAAAGACCGGTCAGTGGGATATCGTATCACTTTATGACCAAAAGCGCCAGCTATATCGCTTACCATGTATTTCTCATTCAATCCTGCCGCGATATATCTTTCTATTCCCTCGTAAAATCTGTGTTCCTCCCCCAAATAATTATCGAGTCCGATGAGTAAAAGGGTATCGGCCAGTATGACCCTATTTCTATAGTCCACATCATTAGTCATTGTAATGACTGTTGGGATCCCATATTTGGGAAAGTAATACTCAATATGTTTAAAAAGCAACTCCAAATCGGTGGAGAGCTCCTCAAGATCGGGATATATTCGTTCTACTTCATTCCGTAACTCAATCTGAAGGGTATCCCTCAATTTTGCCTCCCAGACACTATCTGTGTACCGGGCTGGAAAGAGATAAGGATACGCTTTTTTCAGTACGGGAATATCCGATGGCCGGGCCTTGGCAAATTCCTGATCAAAACGTAATATCTTCAGGTCGACATTCATTTTGGCAATTTCCTCGGCCACCTTGTCCTCATCCCCACAATTTATAAAGAGCAGCGAAATCAACAAAAAAATAAATCCTGACCTATGCATATGAAGTAAATTATGTCCTATTTTATTATATTGTTGTCCGGTAAAAAATAGCTTATATGCTGAATTAACCGGCAAATACAGGGGCTTTAACGTTTTTTAAAAGCCGGCCCCCTTGATTTAGGAAAATTTTAAAATGCCGGAATATTCACTCCTCTGAAAGACTTATTAATTTATAATCAAATGATTATCAATTAGTTGAAATTTAGTCTATTGTCTTATGTCTAATAGCGAAGCGGTCTAGCGTCTTTAACCGGACACTAATGAATTTATTATTAACCTTCCAGGCTTTACTTTTACTCGCAAAGTTAGTAGTTTCACACGTATAAAGGTTCCAAATGAAAACAGAAAAAGTAGTAACCCGTATTGTTAAGTGGCTACAGGAATATGCCACGAGTGCAAAAATGAAGGGTTTTGTCATTGGGGTCTCGGGAGGTATTGATTCTGCGGTTACCTCAACCCTATGTGCCCGGAGCGGATTAGAATTATTGTGTCTTGAAATGCCTATTCACCAGGGAGAAGCACAGGTGAGCAGGGCTTCCAGGCATATTTTATGGTTGCAGGATAATTTTGGAAATGTAACAAGGGAGTGGGTGGATCTTACCAAGGTATTTGATAGTCTGGTAGGAGTTCTCCCTGACGCCGATACCGAGGAAGAACTGTTTATGTCTCTGGCGAATACCCGGGCAAGACTTAGAATGACAACTTTGTATTATTTTGCGGCCTTAAAAAAATATCTTGTGGCAGGTACGGGAAATAAGGTTGAAGACTTCGGGGTTGGCTTTTACACAAAATACGGTGACGGGGGCGTGGATCTGAGTCCTATTGCGGACCTGTTAAAGACCGAGGTATACGAAATAGCCGAATTTCTGGGCATAAATAAAGAAATCATAGAGGCTGCCCCCACTGATGGGCTTTGGGGCGACAACAGGACGGATGAAGATCAGATAGGTGCGTCTTATCCGGAGCTGGAATGGGCCATGGCAATGATGGAACAGGGAAAATCCGTTAATGATTTTTCGGGCAGGAAGAAAGAAGTCCTTCTCATCTATAATTCCTTCCATTCGTCGAACAGGCATAAGATGATTCCCATTCCGGTTTGTGAGATACCTAAGGAGTTAAAATAACCTCTCAACTAATAATCAGGTAATTAAGTCGAATAAAATCAAAAAAATTCTTGTTAATTGAGAAAAAAAGTACATTTTTGTTTAAGAAATTAGATATTTTAACCTTACATTGCATGTCAGTATTTTTAGACGGGCGCCGTTAAATTTCTAGAAAACAAACCAAAATGATCAAAGTATTAATTGCAGACAACCACCCTATAATTAGAATGGGCATAAGGCATGTATTAAGTGCAGCTTCAGATTTTGAAGTTATTGCAGATGTTGGCACCACCTCGGAACTATTCAGAAAATTAGAAAGGGAAACTCCTGATGTAGTGATGTTGGAAATGGATATTCCCGAAATCAACGGGATTGCCACATTAAGAAAAATTAAAAAGGAGTACCCGGATATTAAAGTATTAATTTATAGTGGTCAATCTGAGGATGTCTATGCATTGAGCACTATAAGGGCTGGTGCCTTTGGTTATTTATCGAAAACGGCGGATATAGACTATATTATTTCCGCAGTGAGAAAAGTGGCAGAAGGAAATATGTTTATTACCAATGAATTGGCACAGCGTCTTGCTTTTGATGAAGGGACACAGAAACCAAGAAGATTTTTCAGAAAGCTTTCCACCAGGGAAGTGGAGGTGCTTAAATTACTGGCCAGTGGCAAACGCAATAAAGATGTTGCTCTTGGGCTCAACCTTAACGAGAAAACGGTCAGCACCTACAAAGCACGCCTGATGAAAAAATTAAATGTAGATAACCTTGTAGACCTACTGCAGCAGGCCAAGGCTTTAGAATTGTATTAAGGTTATTAAGAAACTTGTACAAGAACTCTGACCTGCCGTCAGGGTTTTTTTATTGCCAATAGCCTTTAGGGCATCTCTAAAAAACCCACTTTGGTTGCAAACAGAGTTATTAGGGTGCCCTTTAGTGAAATTGTTTCACCACCAGATCATTTCTCTGCGACAAAATCTTTTTTAAATCGGTATAGTTCTGATAATCAATTTTCTGTTCTTCTGAGGCAATCCCGTTGTCATTACTATTTTGAACGTCCGTGGCAATATTGCTTATAAGGCTATCGATCAATTTTAATCTAATAGAAGTGATTGTTTGGGAAACCCTTTGGGCAATCTGAAATTCCTTTAATTTAACATAGATATCTTTCCGTTCCCAGTTATGAAGATCATACTTATTTTCACTCATATCAAGATCCACTACAATCTCTGATATTTCCTTAGGTAACGTACTTAACCATTCACTAAAACTAAATGTTTCTTCATTAATCTGCTTTCCTATAAGCGAATTGTAGATCTGTTTGAAATTCTCATCGGCAAATTCAATTTCATCATCCTGTAATTCCAGATAAATTTTTTCCGCCACCTTACGTCGAACCTCATCCTTAATAAGAATAAGGTCACCTTCTTCGTTATTTTCATAATATAACTCCACAAAATCTTCCTCCTTCATTCCAAATTGGAGGAGTATTTTTAATATTTCTTTCTCGTGTACGCGATCAATATCTACCCTTTCCTGTACTTGTTCATTTCGTACCACCTCGAAGGCCTTCTGCTCCTGATAGGCCTTTTTAGAGGCATCCGCCAGTTCTTTTTTTCCTATCTGGGCCAGGGTGTTAAATAAGACTTCTTCAGAAATATTCATTATCTGGGCGCATTCCTGAATGTAGACCTCCCTTTTTATTCTATCGGGTATCCGGGAGATACTGCGCACAATATCCCTGATAGTATCAGCCCTTTTTATCGGGTCACTGGCCGATTCCTCGATTAATAAGGAGGCTTTAAACCGAATAAAGTCTTTTGAATATTCCTGCAGGTATTGCGTTAGTTCTTCGTACTCGTTGTTTTTCGCAAAACTATCTGGGTCCTCTCCTTCCGGAAAGGTACAGATCTTTACATTCATACCTTGCTCCAGGATCAGATCTATGCCGCGAAGGGAAGCTCGTAAGCCGGCGGCATCCCCGTCGAACAGCACAGTGATATTTTTTGTAAGCCGGTTCACAAGCCGTATCTGCTCCGGTGTCAGGGCTGTTCCGCTGGACGCCACCACATTGTGGATCCCTGCCTGATACAATTGTATCACATCGGTATAGCCCTCCACAAGGTAGCAGTTATCTTCCTTTGCAATAGCGTGTTTCGCAAAATATATGCCGTAGAGCACCTTACTTTTATGATAAACTTCACTTTCAGGGGAATTCAGGTATTTTGCCGCCTTTTTATCGTTTGTAAGAATACGTCCGCCGAATCCAAGAACTCTGCCGCTCATGGAATGAATAGGGAATAGCACCCGGCCCTTAAACCTGTCGAACTTTTTAAGGTTTCCCGTATCGTTTCCACCTTCCTTAACAATGGTAAGGCCGGTTTTTTGAAGAAATTCCAGTTGATAGCCTTTATCCAGTGCTTCATTGGTAAAAGCATCCCACTGGTCCGGGTTATAACCTAAACCGAACTTTCTTATAATATCGTCCGTAAAACCGCGTTCCTTAAAATAACTGAGTCCAATGGCCTTTCCCAACTCAGTTTCCCAAAGTGTCTTCTCAAAATACTTTTGTGCAAATTCTGAAACCAGGAACATGCTTTCCCTTTCGTTGGCTTGTTCTTTTTCCTCATCTGTCCGTTCCGTTTCCTCAATTTCTATATTGTACTTCCTTGCCAGGTATTTTATGGCCTCGGGATAGGTAAAATGTTCATGTTCCATCAGGAAAGCAACCACGTTGCCGCCTTTTCCGCTGCTAAAATCTTTCCATATCTGTTTTACGGGGGAAACCATAAAACTGGGAGTGCGCTCATCTGTAAACGGACTAAGTCCCTTAAAATTAGAACCCGATTTTTTCAATTGCACAAAATCCCCTATAACCTCCTCCAAGCGGGCGGTTTCGTATACCTGGTCTATAGTGTATTTTGAAATCACGGCGTAATTATTCTGCAATTGGTAAAAGTAACAAAAAGTCTAGTTTCCGGCTAATGTCTTTCGTTTTTGAAAGTTTGCTTAATTTAGGGAAGTTGATCCAATTTAGAAAGCTGCATGATACTGTTTTTTGGAACAAGGCCCGGAAAAACCGAATTAAAAAAATTGGAGGGGGTGGCCTGTCCCCATTGCATGCAAATTAATACGTTAACAGCAACTGTTATCCCGAATTACGTTCACTTGTTTTGGCTTCCACTCTTCAGAATTACGGCATCCCGCTTTGTAGAATGCTTTCATTGCAAGAGGGTTTTTTTCCGGGAGGAGTTTACGCAGGAGATGGAACGGGCTTTGAACACCGGATAATCTTAATGATATTGTCAATCAGCGGTAGGTTTTCCAGTGAAAAAATATCAAATTTTTGATTTCGCTATGCCGCGCCCTCGTACCGGATTTTAATTCCCAATAGCTTTTATCTACTCAAAACTGTAACAAATCAATTCCGGATGCATCTTTTAATGGAACATTAAAACAACTGATAATGAAAAAAGTACTTACCCTCTGTATGGTATTCTTCGGCGTGAATGCCTTCGCACAGCGAATTATTGATAAAGAAGTTGGGGAATTCAACGAAATAAAAGTCTTCGATCTTATTGAAGTAAACCTTATAAAATCTGACCAAAACAGGATTTTGATCAAAGGGGATAACGTATATGATATAAAGTTTGTCAACAAAGACGGAACATTAAAGTTACGGATGCAATTGGAAAAGAAATTCCAGGGGGAAGATACTCTGATAGAAGTCTATTATACGGATCTCGATATCATTGACGGGAATGAAGGCGCTAAAATTGTCTGTAACGAGGAAGTTGTACAGGACAGGATTGAATTACGCTCCCAGGAAGGGGCACAGATCCGGATAGGAATGAAGGTGGAAAACGCAGATATCCGGGCGGTAACCGGCGGAATAGTGGAAGCTTCCGGAATCGCAACTAACCAGGTGATCGTTTTGAACACCGGTGGTATATTTGAGGGGAGGGGTCTTAAAACCGAAGTGGCGAGTATTAAAATATCGGCCGGTGGCGAGGCAGAATTGCATGCTTCCGATAAAGTAGATATCAATGTACGGGCCGGAGGTGATGTGTACGTATACGGCAACCCAAAAGAAGTGAATAAGAATACCCTCGCGGGGGGGCGTATAGTTATAAAAGATTATTAGAAAACGGATCAACTCAGGAAGAGGCGGCCCGAAAGTTTTTTTCAAATGCTGCCTCTATTTGTCCTTAAGTTAATTTTCCCGCGATAGTTACTTCTTAAAAATAAACCGGGTAATAAAAATACCCTGGCCGTCTTCTTTGCCGCCATCACTTTCAACCGCACTGGTCACAAAAGCCAGTTCCCATCCATCGGCCACCATGGAATTGATCATGGAGGTGAGCAGGGCGTCATTGGCGGCGATATTCTGAAAGCGTATGCCACCGATGTTGAAGAAGTTCAATAACTTGGTTTCCTCAAAGTTTTTCACCCGAATATCACCTCGATCCGATTTGTTTCTTGAGTTGTCCTCATCTGTCTGTAAACTCGTGTACTCTTTGTAATCCTTATCCTCTTGGGCGTTGATGATCCTGGATCTTCCCAATCCGCTTGGAACAATGGATTCCACACTGGTAATTACCTTAAATTGTTGGGCATTGGCTTCCATTGTGACTACCAATCCAAGGAAAGCGATAAAAAGAATTTTTTTCATAATAAATTGGTTTATTGAAGATACATTAGGTTTTTGCGAAACAAATATAGCAGATAGTCTTCTAGGATTATTGTTTCTTTGCAGAGAAATACCAACAGAGAATGCAGGCAACTGTTTATAAGTCGACCGGAAGCTGGTACACTGTGAAGACCGATGAGGGCGACACTTTAAATTGCAGGATAAAAGGCAGGTTCCGCATGCAGGGCATTAAAAGTACCAATCCGGTCGCGGTGGGAGACAGGATCCTATTTGATATGGAAACAGGCGGTGATGAGACCACAGGAATGATCACGGCTATTGAGGACAGAAAAAACTACATTATTCGAAAATCCGTAAACCTCTCTAAGCAAACACATATAATTGCGGCGAATATTGATCTGGTCTTTTTGCTTATAACCCTGAACAATCCCAAAACCTTTACCCTATTTATCGACAGGTTTTTGGCTACCTCTGAAGCTTATGATATCCACACTGTCTTACTTTTTAACAAAATAGACAGCTATGAACAGGATGAGCTCTCCGAAGTAAAATATCTTGCGGCTTTGTACAGGAATATAGGTTATTCGTGCATAGGAATATCGGCCAAAACAGGCAAGAATGTGGATAAGGTAAAGGAGTTGATGGCAGAAAAAACAAGTATGTTCGTAGGGCATTCGGGTGTTGGTAAAACAACCCTTTTAAATAGGATAGCTCCGCATTTGGATTTGAAAACAGAGGAATTAT
Source organism: Flavobacteriaceae bacterium (assembly GCA_041743085.1). GTDB lineage: Bacteria > Bacteroidota > Bacteroidia > Flavobacteriales > Flavobacteriaceae > JAFMPW01. Next base: position 96,186 of record JBGTNL010000093.1, on the reverse strand, counting down.
CGGAACGGCATTTACAGGGACAACACACCACAACCTTCGCCGAAATGTTCGATCTGGATTTTGGCGGCAGGATCATAGATACTCCGGGCATCAAAGGTTTTGGCATAGTAGATATGGATAAAGAAGAGATAGGGGATTATTTTCCTGAGTTCTTCGCCTTAAAGGGTGCATGCAAGTTCAATAATTGCCTTCATATTGACGAACCTCAATGTGCCGTCAAAGAAGCCCTTGATAAAGATGAAGTCTCCTGGAGCAGGTATAGGAGTTACGTGCAAATAATTTCGGGAGAAGATGACAGCTACCGAATAGACAATTACGAGTAGGCATGAGAGCAGTAATCCAAAGAGTGTCTTCCGCAGGGGTTAGCGCGGATCAACAGATAACGGCTTCTATGGGCAAGGGCATTGTGGTATTATTGGGAATTGAAGATGCCGATAATGAAAAAGATATTGAATGGTTGTCGCGGAAAATAGTGAACCTGAGAATATTTAATGATCGGAACGGGGTGATGAACAGGTCGTTGCACGAGGTAAATGGAGACGCCATAGTGGTGAGCCAATTTACTTTGCACGCCTCAACCAAAAAGGGAAACCGCCCTTCCTACATTAAAGCATCTAAACCGGATAAGGCTATCCCGCTTTATGAACAATTTATCGGGCAGCTTGAAAAAGATCTGGGCAAAAAAGTGGGTGCCGGTATTTTTGGTGCAGATATGAAGGTAAATTTGTGTAATGACGGGCCTGTAACCATTCTGATCGACACCAAGAAGAGGGAATAAGACCCTTCACCGAGTTTATTGCCATAGAATGACGGGAATTTTGGATTTTTGTGTTTCAGAAACCAACCAGATCTTCCGGATGCGCCATTTTTGTTTACTCTTCCTTGTTTTTTGTTGTCAGCTTTCTTTTACACAGGATCTAAATTACTCCTCACTTCTAATTGATAAAGACCTTACCGTAAATGCCAACGCTATTGTTCGCCAGGACGAGATGACGGTAAAGCTTGCCTCGGTCAAAAAAATGAGTATACATCTCAAAAGGATTGTAACCGTCCTCAACAAACATGGAAACAAGCACACCCACACTTCGGTTGGTTATAATAACAGCCTTAAAGTTGAAAAGGTGGAGGCATTTATATATGATGCCCTTGGGAATGAAATAGGAAAAATAAAAGAAAAGGAATTTAAGGATATAAGCGCTGTTGATGGCGGAACCTTGTATACTGATTCACGGATTTTATACATGGATTATACCCCGGTGCAATATCCGTATACCGTGGTGTTCTCATATGAGGTTTCAACCGAAAATACAGCCAATATTCCCTCCTGGTATTTCCTTGATGGATTTTTGATAAGTACTCAAAAAAGTACTTACAAGGTGGAGTATAGTTCCCCGGACTTAAAACCTCAGATCAAAGAAAAGAATCTTGAAGGGATTAAGGTAAAAAGAATAGAATCCCAAAACAGCATTGCATATGAGGCTTCGAACATCAACGCCATAAAGGAAGAAAGTTTAAGTCCATCTTTTAGCAAAATAGCCCCCAAACTGATGGTAAGGGCAGAAAACTTTCATTATGAGGGCTATGAAGCTTCCCTGATAAAGGATTGGAAAGAGCTTGGTAACTGGATGAATGACAACCTCTTAAAGAACCGGAGTGAATTGCCCGAGGTCACCAAACTAAAGGTGAGATCCCTTGTTCAGGGGGTTGCCGATCCCCTGGAAAAAGCTAAAATCATCTACAACTACATTCAGAATAATACCAGATATATCAGCGTCCAGGTTGGTATTGGCGGTATTCAACCCATAAGCGCTATTGAGGTGGACAGGGTACAGTACGGGGATTGCAAAGAACTTTCCAACTACACAAAAGCGCTGCTGGAGGTTGTGGGAGTACCTTCTTATTATACGCACGTGGAATCCGGAACGAACAAGGTAGATTTTGAGGAAGATTTCGCAGATCTGGCTCAGGGCGATCATGTAATTCTGGCGATTCCCTATAAGGAGAAATATTACTGGATAGATTGCACCAGCCAGGTACATCCCTTTGGTTTTGTCGGGGATTTTACGGATGACAGGCAAGTTTTGGTTATTACCTCGGAGGGAGGTGAACTAACCTATACTCCCTCTTACTTAAATGACGACAACTATCAAAAAACTACAGCCCGTTATTCGCTGAACGAAGCGGGCGGGATTGCAGGCACCATAAGTATCCTTACAAAAGGAATACAATATGACAATAGGTTCTTCCTGGAAGCGGAGATCCCCGAAAAGATCGATGTGCACTACAAAAACTACTGGGGGCACATCAATAATCTTAAACTTCGGAACTATAAATTTAAGAATAACAGAGAGGAGATCAGCTTTAAGGAAGAATTAAACCTGGAAGCCCAGAATTACGCCACAAAAAGCGGGGATAGAATTTTGTTTGCTCCCAACGCCTTTAATCAAAACAGTTACGTACCAAACAGGTATAGAACACGGAAATTACCTTTTGAGATACAACGCGGCTTCCTGGACGAAGATGAATTTGTTATCAGTTTGCCGGAGGGCTATGAGGTGGAAGCCATTCCCGAAAAGGCAGGGATCGAGAACGAATTTGGCGCGTATAAAATGTCCGTGACGAAGAGCGAAACGGATAGTACCCTTACCTACAGAAGAGGCTTCTTAATAAAGGAAGGAGCCCATGCCAGTGGAAAATATGAAAGTTACCGCGCTTTTAGAAAGGAAGTGGCCAGGATGGACAATGCACAAATTGTTATCGTAAAAAACAACCTATAGCCGTCAATTAGTAATCAAAAACGTTTATCATGATTTTTAAAAGGATCCAGATTTTAATACTATTGGTTGCCGTTTCGACACTTGGGGCGCAGGAAGTAAAATTCGGCAAAATTTCCAAAGACGAACTGTTGGAAACATTTTATGAAAAGGATTCAAACGCTACGGCCATTTTCATCACCCGAACACACCGGTCACATTATAAATTTAGTCCTGATAATGGATTTGAGCTAATTACGGATGTTTTTGAGCGAATTAAAATTTATGGGGACGAAGCGTTTGATTATGCCACCAAGGTAATCCCTCTTTTTAAATCAAAAAGGGGAAGAGAAATGGTATCTAACATTAGAGGAATGACATATAATTTAGTAAACGGAAAAATAATTGAATCTGAACTCGACAGAGATGGAATTTTTCACCAAGAAGTTTCAGAGCATAGAAACATGACAAAACTTGTGATGCCTAACGTGAAAAAAGGTTCTGTAATTGAATATAAATATCAAATAAAATCACCATTTATATATAAAATAGATGAAATCACGGTTCAAGAAGAAATACCGACCAAGAATTTAGACATATTGGCCGAATTTCCTGAATATTTTACTCAGAAAGCCATTATAAAAGGACATCACCCTATTGAATTAAAAAAATCAACCAGATTACAAAGGACATCCTTTAATTATAAACAGAAGAATGTAGTTGCGGGATTGGGTAGGGAAAACAAAAATGGATTTGAGAGAAGAACACTAGAATATAACGAAAATATTACTGAGGTTACAATGGCGGATATTCCGGCAATTAAAGATGAGAACTATGTTTCTAATATAGATAATTATCGGCCCGCACTTAATTTCGAAATTGTTTCCCTTTCTATACCAGGAGTATTACATGAAAACTATTCGAGAACGTGGGAAGATGTTGCATTATTTTTATATCAATCTGATTCCTTTGGCGGAGAATTAAGCAAAACAAATTATTATGGTGAAGAACTAGAGAACAGACTTCAAGGGATAAATGATGAAAAAATCAAAATTTACTCAATACTGAATTTTATTAAACAAAAAGTTAAATGGAATGGAAATACAGGAGTACAATGCGAAGAAGGGGTAAAACAGGCATTTAAAAAGGGCTCTGGAAACAGCGCCGATATTAATTTAATGTTGGTAGCTTTATTGAAAAAAGCGGGAATAGTATCACATCCTGTTTTGATAAGCACGAGGGATCACGGAATTCCTTTGTTTCCTTCACTTGATGGGTATAATTATGTTATTGCCGCCGCAAAAATAGGAGATATCTATTGTCTTATGGATGCCACAGAACCATATAGTACACCGGACGTACTGCCAGTTAGGGACTTAAATTGGTATGGTAGAATGTTAAGTGAAGACGGTAGTTCGAAAATGATAGATATTATGCCCCTAAAAAGGTCAATGGATGCCATAATAATGACTGTCTCCATTTTTGAGGATAGATCTATAAAAGGAAAATTAAGGGAACAGTTAAATAACCATAACGCACTGGATTTCAGAAATTCTTACAATGGCAGGGCCGAGGATTCTTTTTTGGAGAAATTAGAAAGCGATTGCGGAGATATTGCTATTTCTAATTATCAACTTAGAAATGCTATTGAGCCGCACAAAACAATAGTTCAATCTTATGATTTTCAGAAGGAAGATATTGTTGAACGAATTGGCGATAAACTCTTTTTTTAACCATTTTTTCATTTGAGGACACTTGAAAACCCCTTTAAATCTGAAGACAGGAAGTACCCGGTGAACTTTGCCTATCCCTGGGAAGACAATTTTCTGATAAATATTGAGATCCCGGAAGGATATCGTGTAGAATCGTTGCCAAAACCTATCGCCTTGGGATTGCCAGAAAATCTGGGTACCTTCAAATATAATATTTCTCAAAATGGAGGCACCATTAATTTAAAAGCTAGTTTGGAAATTAATAGCGCCCTAATTGCACCACAATATTATTCTGTTCTAAAAGAATTTTACAAACAATTGGTAGAAAAAGAAACAGAAAAAGTAGTTTTATCCAAAATTTCACCGGATGAACATACAGAACGCACAGCTGGCGGTAGATAATTGGATAAAGGAACACGGAGTACGCTATTTTAACGAGCTAACAAATATGGCTCAACTTACGGAAGAGGTGGGCGAAGTGGCGCGGATCATCGCAAGGCGCTACGGGGAACAAAGCGAAAAAGAATCGGACAAGGGCAAAGATCTTGGAGATGAATTGGCCGATGTGCTCTTTGTGTTGTTCTGCCTTGCCAACCAGACAGGGATTGATCTGCAGCAGGCATTTGATAAAAAACTAGACCTTAAGGCCAAACGAGATCACGACCGCCACCAGAACAACAAAAAGCTCAAATAGTACTATATTTGAGCTTTGTTTTTTAAACCCGATTACCTTGAAGTTACAGCTATCCGGCCCTCCGAATAATCTATTGAATTCCAATATCCAAATATCGGGGTCCAAAAGTGAATCCAACAGACTCCTGCTATTGCAGGCACTGTATCCCAACATTGCTATTGAAAACCTGTCTAACTCAAATGATGCCGAGGCTATGGCAAAGGGCTTGACTATAACCAACGGGGAAATTGACATTCATCACGCAGGGACCGCCATGCGTTTCTTAACAGCTTATTTTGCAACACAGGGAGGAACGGAAGTTACGCTAACAGGATCGGCCCGTATGCAGGAACGCCCAATTAAAATTTTAGTGGAGGCGCTCCAACAGTTGGGCGCGGATATCGGCTACGTAAAAAATGAAGGTTATCCTCCTATAAAAATTAAGGGCAAATCCCTTAGCAAACAAAAGGTTAGTCTTAGCGCCAACATAAGCAGTCAATACATTTCAGCGTTGCTCCTGGTTGCCCCGGGTCTTGAAAAAGGGCTTGAATTGGAGCTGATGGGACAAATTACCTCTATCCCCTACATAAAAATGACTTTGGGGCTCTTGCAACAAATGGGTGTTTCCCAGTCGTTTGAGGGGAATAGAATCAGGGTAAAACCCAGAAAATCAATATTGGACAAAACTTTTGTCGTGGAGTCAGACTGGAGTTCGGCTTCTTATTTTTATAGTATTGTGGCGCTCTCGGAGCCCGGCACTGAAATGACGCTGTCATCCTACAAAAAGGACAGCTTACAGGGAGATAGTATACTTTCAGAAATATATCAAAGCCTTGGGGTGCGTACGGTTTTCAATGAGAACGAAATCATACTCCGCAAAACCGCCAAGTTCAGACCTGAAACCTTGACCCTTGACTTAACAAACGCCCCGGACCTTGCACAGACCATTGCTGTAACTTGTTTTGGCCTGGGGCTTGGATGTTATTTAACCGGGCTTCATACGCTAAAAATTAAAGAGACAGATAGATTGGTAGCCCTCTACACGGAACTCGCCAAATTGGGAGCAACGGTTTCCGTATCGGATAAGAGTCTTAGGCTGCAACCTTCCGCCGGTATCATAAAAGACGTAGCCATAGCTACCTATAATGACCACAGAATGGCCATGGCCTTTGCCCCTTTGGCACTCAAAACCTCACTTTTTATAGATGATGCAGAGGTAGTTGCCAAATCCTATCCAGACTTTTGGAAAGACCTTGAAAAGCTCCAATTTGCAATTAAAAATTGCTAACGGCCATTTAATTTGGCTTTTACTTGACATCCCTTGTCCCAGGATTGTATATTTGCAGCCGCAAAAATCCGCTAACACAAAAACTTAATGAAACTATCGCACTTCAGTTTTGAACTTCCAAAGGAATCATTGGCAGAGTATCCCGCAGAAAACCGGGACGAATCCAAGCTAATGGTTGTTTACCGCGAAACCGGGAAAATTGAACACAAATTATTTAAGAATCTTATTGATTATTTTGAAGAGGGGGATGTAATGGTGCTCAATAACACCAAGGTTTTTCCTGCCCGTTTATATGGAAATAAGGAAAAAACCGGAGCGAGGATCGAAGTGTTCTTATTGCGCGAATTAAACGAAGAACAACGACTATGGGATGTGCTCGTAGATCCTGCGCGAAAAATACGAATTGGGAATAAACTGTACTTCGGGGAGGATGAAAGTTTAGTTGCTGAGGTCATTGATAACACGACATCGAGAGGCAGAACACTGCGTTTTCTCTATGATGGCTCTTACACCGATTTTAGAAGGAAATTGAGGGAGTTGGGAGAAACGCCCTTACCAAAATATATCAAAAGAGGAGTGGAGCCCGAAGATGAGGTACGCTACCAAACCATATATGCCAAACACGAAGGTGCTGTGGCGGCGCCCACGGCCGGATTGCATTTTTCAAAGCACCTGTTAAAGCGATTGGAAATTAAAGGAATAGATTTTGCCGAAATTACCTTGCACGTGGGTCTCGGCACTTTTAACCCCGTAGAAGTGGAGGATCTTTCCAAGCACAAGATGGACAGTGAAGAATTGGTGATTGAAGAAAAAGCCATTGAGATTGTCAACAGTGCAAAGTCGAGAAAAAAGAGAGTTTGTGCAATTGGTACCACGGCAATGCGGGGCCTGGAAAGCGCTGTTTCTTCGGAGCATACCCTGAATACCCATGATGGCTGGACGAACAAATTCATTTTTCCTCCCTATGACTTCAGTATTGCCAACGCCATGGTAACAAATTTTCATTTGCCAAAATCCACACTTTTAATGATGGTTTCCGCTTTTATGGGCCACGATCTTATGAAAAGAGCATATAAGGAGGCCATAATAGAAGGATATCGCTTCTATTCCTATGGGGATGCGATGCTGATTATTTAATTCGGTTGTTATAAAAGACCTAATTTGTCATAGCAAAGATGTTGCTATAAAATTTCAGGCTGGCGATTTGGTGTATTAGCATTTAGATCGGCTAACCTTGCTCCGGGACCTGCCTTATTTAATGAAGAGATGGGTATAGAATTCCTTGTCCGGAAGGGACCATAAATTTGTTATTCCTCAAATCATAAGCCACCAGTGCATCCCGTTGTATGGAAAAAAAGAAGAAAGACATAAGGGCCCTCACCAGGGAACAGCTCCGGGATTTCTTTGTGCAAAAAGGAGATAGGGCATTTAGAGGCAATCAGGTATACGAATGGCTTTGGCAAAAATCTGCGCATTCCTTTGACGCCATGACCAATATCTCCAAAGAAACCCGTAAACAGCTGCAGGATCATTTCGCAATTAATCACATTCAGGTAGATCAGATGCAGCGCAGTGCTGACGGGACAATTAAAAACGCGGTTAGGTTGCACGATGATCTTATCGTGGAATCCGTCCTCATCCCAACCGCCACCAGGACCACTGCCTGTGTTTCCAGCCAGGTAGGCTGTAGCCTCGATTGCAAATTTTGCGCAACAGCAAGCCTGAAACGCATGCGTAATCTCAATCCTGATGAGATCTATGATCAGGTAGTGGCAATTGAAAATGAAAGTCGGCTCTATTTTAACAGGCCACTCAGCAATATCGTTTTTATGGGAATGGGAGAACCCCTCATGAATTATAACAATGTATTGAAGGCAATCGACAAAATTACCTCTTCCGATGGTCTGGGAATGTCCCCGAAACGCATCACCCTCTCTACCTCAGGAGTGCCCAAGATGATCATGAAGATGGCCGATGAAGCCGTAAAATTTAAATTGGCCGTCTCCCTGCATTCCGCTATTGATGAAATACGGACTTCCATAATGCCCTTTAATGCGACATTTTCCCTTGAGGAGCTCAGGAAGGCCCTGGAATATTGGTATCATAGGACAAAAAGCAGAATTACGTACGAATATGTGGTATGGGAGGGAATCAATGATACCCAAAAAGATGCAGATGCCCTGGTCGATTTCTGCCGGTTTGCCCCCTCCAAAGTAAATCTGATAGAATACAATCCAATAGACAAAGGGGATTTTAAACAAGGGTCCAACACTGCAATTGCGATGTATGTAACCACGCTTGAACGCAATGGAATAACGGTAACCGTAAGGCGTTCCAGGGGGAAAGACATAGATGCGGCCTGTGGGCAATTGGCGAATAAATCCTAAATTTTAAGTAAGCCAATACCTCCCTATCAGGATACGGCCGCGAAAATCGGAACTTAAAGTTTAGAGCTTATAAGGAATGATTTTGGCGGTATGTGGGTGCACGACAAATTTCCCCTTTCTTGGAGAACAATCAACTGATCCCTATATCCTCCCTTACAGCCCCACCTCCCCCCGACTGTGCCTTCCTCTCGCTTTCGCTCGCCGGTTGCAAGGGGAGGGGAGCAGATCCAGCAAGAAACGGACACCTTCATTGCAATGAAAACAGGTTACCTCCCCTTGGGGGAGGGTTAGGGAGGGGTCTGTTTGGGACCAAATTGCTGGATTTTGGGAAATTTGTCGTAAAAAGTAAGTTGCCGAATAGCAGAACAAAATAAATTTTATCTTACAGTTGTATTTGGTAGTTTCCCGTTCACTGATTACTGTCTGCCCGTTACTTTTTACCTGGTATTTTAAAAGTTTACACCCTGTCTCTTACTTTATTTTAAGATAAGAACCTCCTTCAGGACTTTTTCCCTAATTTTATAGGACCAAAGTCGAACCAGACACAAACAACTTAATTGAAAATTGTAGCACAGATAAAGGAACCGGTGAATGAAGAAATGGAACTGTTTGAGCAAAAGTTCCACGAATCCATGTCCTCCAAAGTAGCTCTTCTAAACAGGATCACCTATTACATAGTAAATCGGAAAGGGAAGCAAATGCGACCCATGTTTGTATTTCTTACCGCCAAATTACTTAATGACGGGAAGGTGAATGAGCGAACTTATCGCGGAGCTTCGGTAATTGAATTAATACATACGGCCAGTCTGGTTCATGACGATGTGGTTGATGATAGTAATAAAAGGCGCGGTTTTTTTTCGGTGAATGCTTTGTGGAAAAATAAAATTGCCGTTTTAGTGGGCGATTATTTTTTCTCCAAGGGACTTTTGTTATCTATTGAACATGGAGACGTAGATCTATTGAAAATTATTTCTGTCGCCGTAGAGGAAATCAGTAAGGGAGAACTTCTGCAAATTGAGAAAGCCAGGCGCCTGGATATTACGGAAGAGGTATATTATGATATCATCCGTCAAAAAACGGCAACTCTTATAGCTGCGTGTTGCAGTATGGGAGCCTGTTCGGTAAAACCGGATACCCCCCATGTGGAAACTTTTCGAAGGTTCGGGGAGTTCTGCGGTATGGCATTTCAGATAAAAGACGATCTTTTTGATTATGGTCAGGAGAAAATAGGGAAACCTACCGGTATCGATATAAAAGAGCAAAAAATGACCTTGCCCCTGATCCATGTTCTTAATAATTGCGAGCCGAAAGAAAAAAAGTGGTTGATCAATTCGGTTAAAAATCATAACAGGAACAGCAAAAGGGTTAAGGAGGTTATTAGGTTTGTTAAGGAGCAGGGTGGCCTGACGTATGCCGAATCCAGGATGCATGCGTTCAAAGAAAAGGCGTTAACCCTGTTGGACGACTATCCTTCCTCTGAGTATAAGGATGCCCTCAGGCTTATGGTGAGCTATGTGGTAGACCGAAAAAAATAATCACAACCATCTCATTAGCTACAATTTATATTTTATATCCAGGACTTTCTGCACTTCAGGCAACGTTTTTACACTAAGGGACGTCTATATTTATAATTATCCCAGAACATAAAATATGGAGGCCGCTAAACTATCACCGGTACCACCCTCGCATCCTGGCCCGATTCTTCCCTACGCTCGGAACGACAAAAGAGTGCCTTGATCCCTCTCCCGCCTCTATTCCTTATCGCAACTCCGTGCCCAGTCCTTGTCATTCCGAATGCCGTTGTCCGCAGTGCGAACACCCTCACTTGTCGTTCCGAATGAAATGAGGAATCTGCCCTTACCCTTAATCCCACATAGTGCGGCCTATTTCAGAGCATAAACATGGAGGCGGGCAAACCGCCACCACTAGCACCACCCTCGCATCCTGGCCCGATTCTTCGCTACGCTCGGAACGACAAAAGAAGGCTTCTACCTAAGCATTAATAATCTTCTCCTGATGGTTGATAGACTCCTGGTGAATGGCCTTGAACATTCTTAGAACAAACTCCTCACTTAACCCTTTGGATTCGCCTTCCAGGATCATTTTACCCAGAATAGCGTTCCACCGGGTGGTCTGTAATACAGCCACATTCTTCTGCCTTTTTAATGCTCCGATATTATCCGCAACCTTCATTCGCTTCCCCAGGGTCTCTATTAATTGGTTATCAATAATATCGATCTGTGCCCTTAAATTGTTCAGCTTCGCATTGTATTCCGCCTCCTTGTCTGTTTCCTTTCTGATTTTTAAATCTTCCATGATCTGTACCAGTCTTTTGGGTGTTACCTGTTGTGCCGCATCGCTCCAGGCATTATCGGGATCACAGTGGGTTTCTATCATCAGCCCGTCAAAATTCAGGTCCAGGGCGGTTTGCGAAACATCGAAGATCATATCCCGTTTACCCGTAATATGCGAGGGATCGTTGATAAGTGGTAGATCCGGGAACTTGGTCTGTAACTCAATTGGCAATTGCCATTCCGGTATGTTGCGGTATTTTGTTTTTTCATAGGTTGAAAAGCCCCTGTGGATAACCCCCAGCTTTTTAATATTGGCCGTATGCAATCGTTCCACAGCCCCTAACCACAGGGATAGGTCCGGATTAACGGGATTCTTTACAAGAACTATTTTATCCGTGCCTTCCAGGGCATCCGCTATTTCCTGAACAATAAAAGGACTCACCGTAGAGCGGGCTCCAATCCATAAAAGATCAATATCATGCTCAAGGGCCAGATCCACATGTGCTCTATTTGCCACCTCGGTAGCGGTTTTAAGACCGGTTTCATTCTTTACCTTTTGCAGCCATTTTAATCCTATGGCTCCAACTCCCTCAAAATTCCCGGGACGGGTTCTGGGTTTCCATATTCCTGCCCGGTAATAGTTAACGTCTGTCTCCTTTAACTCATTTGCAATTTCCAATACCTGCTTTTCGGTCTCCGCGCTGCAAGGCCCCGCAATGACCAAAGGGTGCGATAAATTCATATCGTCTAACCAGGCCCTTAAATCCATTGAATTCTCCATACTTTAATTCTGTTTATTAATTGGGATTCCTTTTAATATCTCCTTTATTTTATTCGTATTGTCCATTTCTCTGTAAATACCCCGGTAGTCATTATCCAAAAGTTTTTGTTTAAAATCTTTGAGGTTCTGTATGTACTCTTCCAGTGTTTCAACTACATTATCTCTATTCTGTTCAAAAATGGGGGTCCACATGTCCGGTGAGCTTTTTGCCAGACGAACCGTGCTTTCAAAACCGCTGCCTGCCATATCAAAAATATCGCGTTCGTTCTTTTCTTTTTCGATCACTGTTTTCCCAAGCATAAAAGAACTGATGTGTGACAGGTGGGAAACATAGGCAATATGTTTGTCATGCGCCTCCGGGTTCATATAACGAATACGCATCCCCATTTTTTGAAATAGTTCCAAGGCTCTTTCCTGCAGTTTGAAGGCGGTTTTCTCCACTTCGCAAATAATATTCGTTTTTCCCTTAAAAAGTCCTTCAACAGCGGCGGCCGGACCTGAAAATTCGGTTCCCGAGATGGGGTGGCAAGCCAAAAAATTACGCCTTTTCGGATGATCTTCCAAGGTCTTACAGATAAGCGCCTTTGTGGACCCGGCATCTATTACTAAAGCGGCTTCATTGATATTATCCATAATTCCGGGCAATTCGGTTACCAGGGTATCCACTGGAATAGCAACAATTACGGTATCGGCCCGAGAAAGTTCTTCATATTCCGATTTTGCGTTTATCAGGCCCAAAGCGAGCGCCTCCTCCACGTGAGTAGCATTGTTATCTATCCCATAGATTTTCGCATCGGGATAGATTTGCCTTATATCCCTTGCCATGGAACCTCCTATTAAGCCTATCCCGATGATGAATACGTTCATTGTATCTTAGTATTTAGATATGTGCTGTCTGATGCCTTTTTTTGGCATTATTTCCATAATCAACAAGTAAACCTGATAAATTAATTCTATATTTCGTTTTCATGTTCATATTGTAAAAATCTCATATCTCATATCTCATATCTGATATCTCATATCTCATATCTCTTTATTGCTTCCTTTATCTTCTCCTCTTTCACGCAAAGTGAAAATCTTATATATCCCTCTCCATTGCTGCCGAAAATGGTTCCGGGTGCAATAAAAATGTCGTTTTCATATAAAACCTTATCAATAAATTCCTCAGAAGACGGCGACTCCTCAGGTAATTTTGCCCATACAAACATGCCAACAGCAGCAGCATCATACGTACAATGCATTTTATCCGCTAATTGAAAAAGCAATGACCTCCGGGATTCATACGCTGCATTTAATCCTGCAAACCATTCCGGCTCACTTTTCAACGCTGCGATGGCCCCTTTTTGAATTCCATAAAACATTCCGGAATCCATATTGCTTTTTACCTTTAATACGGCGGCAATATGGTCACGGCTTCCAAGTACCATTCCCACCCGCCAACCGGCCATATTAAAAGTTTTACTGAGGGAATTCAACTCCAATGCAGTGTCTTTGGCTCCTTTAGTTCCAAGCAGGCTAACCGGATGTTTGCCCAACACAAAACTGTAAGGATTGTCATTAACCAGTAAAATCGAATTGCGCCTCGCAAATGCCACCAATTTCTGAAACTGGGATTCGCTTGCCGTCGCGCCGGTTGGCATGTGCGGATAACAGACCCACATCAGTTTTACCTTGCTCAAATCCTGCTTCTCCAATTCCGCCAGGTCAGGGAACCATGCATTATTTTCCATCAGCCCATAAAATTTGGGTGTTGCACCTACAAGATTGGTCACTGAGGTATAGGTAGGATATCCGGGATTAGGAATTAATACTTCATCTCCTGTATTTAAAAAGGCCATGCTTATATGCATAATACCTTCCTTGGATCCCATCAATGGCAAAATCTCATTATTTGGGTCCGCATGGACCTTAAATTTCGATCTGTAAAAAGCCGCTATAGCATCCCGGAGTTCCGGAAGGCCCTGATAACTTTGGTACTGATGTGCTCCAATATCTCTTACCGACCGTAACAAGGCACTTAACACGGCCTCAGGTGGCTCCATATCGGGACTTCCGATCCCCATATTAATAATGGGCCGCCCCCCGGCAATAAGTTCCCGTACCTCTCGCAGTTTCCTGGAGAAATAGTATTCTTCAACTGTATCTAATCGCTGCGCTGTTCGGATCATAACCTTGCATTTTTATACTCCCCCAGAACCCTGAATTCTTCCGCCATGATCTCCAATAGCGACTTAGCCTTTGAAAAATCTATATATTCCTCAAAGGTTACATCTACAAAAAAAGCATATTTCCAGGGTGTTTCTATTATGGGAAGCGATTGGATCTTTGTAAGGTTCAGGTTGCAATCGCTCATCACATTGAGCACCGTGGCCAAGCTCCCTCTTTTGTGATCGGTAATAAAACGGACCGAAGCTTTATTGATCTCCTCCTTGGGAAGCTCCTTGTTCTTCGTCTTGATGATGATAAACCGGGTAGCGTTGTTATTAATTGTTTGGATTTCGGGAGCTATTATGGTGAGATCATACAATTCAGCTGCCGCACGGGGTGCAATTGCCCCTATCCCCGTTAATTCATTCTCCTGTATCCTCTTTGCGGTTTCAGCGGTATCCACATCCTCTACCAATTTAATCTGGGGGTATTCCTTAAAAAATTCCTTGCATTGCAAGAGCGCCATAGGATGTGAATGCACTTCCAGTACATCAGAAAGTCGCTGGCCATTCAATACCATGAGGTTGTGATGAATATTCAGATAATGTTCCCCTATTATATGCAGGTTATTCTGATAGACTAGGGCATAGTTAGGAAGAATGGAGCCGGCAATGGAGTTCTCAATGGCCATTACCCCCTTATCGGCTTTATTGGTGAGCAATTGGGCTACCAGGGCGTCAAAGGAAAGGCATTCTACCAGATCCATCTCTTCTTTAAAATATTCCCGTGCCACCTGGTGGTGGTTAGAACCCTTAATTCCCTGTATGGCGATTCGTTTTTTCAAAATTGAATTTCTTGCATAAAAAAAGTCCCGTATGTTACGGGACTCTTTTTTATATGGTTATCTCATATACTACAACAGTCCCGTTCTTCCTTTAAAAAAGAAGTAGAAATAGAAACCGTTCCAGAAATAATTAGGTGTCATTTTATTGCAAATGTTCGGCTAAGGTAAATATTTAATTTAAAAATCAAATTTAATCCGCATCTTTTTTTGAATCTTCTACGAATGATAATATTATTTGTGGAATTGATTTTAAAATCAATAAAATGTTGAGAATAGTGGATTTATTTATAGCTCCTGAATCGTTGCTCTGAATAAATTCTCCTGAAAAAACCCGAACAGTAAATGGCATTAAACCCCAGGGCCAGCCCTGGACCCAAGAGAAGGAATAGACCCAAGGGTCGAGGTATTAAACCTAGACCCCGCTGAAAAAGAGGGGTTGGTTCAACCATCCATTTTAACCGCTCCCGCTAAAAAGCGGGATTATTAAAATGGGGTTTCACTAATAACTGTTGATTGGGATTATATCGGATAAAGTCATTAATATAACGGCTTTGCTTATTTTTGCTAAAAATTCTTAGATGTCCATAACGGTTAAGAACATCAGCAAATCCTTTGGAAGTCAGAAAGCCCTGAACAATATTTCCTTTGATATCAAAAAGGGGGAGATCGTTGGCTTTCTGGGGCCAAACGGTGCAGGAAAATCAACGATGATGAAGATCCTGACCACCTATAGCCCCCCGGAAGAAGGGAAGGCTTCCGTAAATGCTTTTGACGTTGTAACCGATGCTGCCAGCGTGAAAAAAAGTATTGGGTACCTTCCCGAACACAATCCGTTGTATCCGGAGATGTACGTTAAGGAATATCTTGCCTTTAATGCCAATGTCTATAGGGTACCGAAAGAACGTATCCTTATGGTTATAGACCAAACAAGGCTTGGACCGGAGGCACATAAAAAAATCGGGCAATTGTCCAAAGGTTACCGGCAAAGGGTGGGACTTGCCGCTGCGCTGCTCCATGATCCGGAAGTGCTGATTCTGGATGAACCGACTACCGGTCTGGATCCCAATCAACTGCTCGAGATCCGCAAACTGATCAAAGAAATCGGAAAGGAAAAGACCATTCTGTTGTCCACACATATCATGAAAGAAGTGGAAGCCGTATGTGATCGTGTACTGATCATCAACAAAGGTAAATTGGTGGCAGATAAAAAACTGGCGGAGCTGCGGGAGGAAGATGAACAGATCATAGAAGTGGAATTCGACTACAGGGTGGAAGAGGTCCTTCTTCAAAAACTTCCTCATGTTTCCGCAGTTACCAATACAGGAGGCTTTGTCTATGAGATCACTTTCAATACATCAAAAGATATGAGGCCAAAGGTATTCGACTTCGCGCATGACAATAAATTAAAGACGCTGCAATTAAGCCGGAAGAATAAAAATCTGGAAAGTCTGTTTACGGAATTAACGGTAGAATAAGAGGTAGGTTACCGAAAGCCGAAGTGAACACAGATCGCATATCAGGCATTATAACTGGAGACCAACTGAATGCTCCACATGATTTCCTTTCCTGGTCTTATAAGTGCAGCCCTGCTTAAAAACCCTGAAAAAGCCATAAAAGGTTTTTAGGAACCAAATCCCCACTTCGCCATTATTTTCAGATCCTCTTCCATACACTCCATAGGAGTCTTGCCCTGATAAGATTCCTGTTCAATTATAAATTGGGTAGTACCTCCTATATCTTTACATTTCCGGAGCACATCCTGAACCCCTACTATACCTTCCCCTAGAATAGTGCTATCATATTTACCATGATCGCCCGTGCCCTCCGTCATGTCCTTAACGTGAACTGAGGGGAAACGTCCGGGGTATTTATTTAACCAGGGACCAGCTGTTGCCTTTCCATTGACCATATTTCCAAAATCTAACTGTTGTATGACCAGATCGGGATCTGTGTTTTGAAGTATGATGTCATAGAGGACTTTTCCATTGACTTTCTTACTGAATTCAAAATCATGGTTGTGATAACCGAATTTCATCCCTGACTTTTTGCAGAGTTGCCCACTCTTATTATACACCTCCATAAAGGCCAATAGTTTATCATAGTCGCTCCATATCTTTTCGTCGAGCCATGGGCTTATGACGTAATCCTGGCCCATGGTAGCAGCATCCTCTATGGTATATTTCCACTGATCCGTAAAATCTTTTTGCCCTTCGTCCCAGTGATCCGCATGAAGTACAGTATGCCCGCTTGGCATCTTCATGCCAAGGTCAGCGAGGATTTTTTTAAATTCCGATGCGTTCCATCCGTAAAATTTCCTCTCGGAATAATTCGCATGTTCCACGTGCGTATACCCCATTTCGGCAAGTCGCTGAAGACTTTTCATTGGATCGGTCTTCATGGCATCCCTTATGGAGTATAACTGTAAGCCAATGAGCATATCTTTAAGAGGTTTTGAAGACGCATACGCCGGAAAAAATGAGATGGCGGCTGCGGCCAATGTACTGTTTTTAAGAAATTCCCGCCTTGATGTAGTCATAATGCATAGGTATTAATTGAAACTATTTCATTTATCATTTTCGTTGTACTAAATATAATACTAAATACTGAAATTTTACATGCCGACAGATTACCAAGTGAACATCATGTTACGGTTCTCTATATATCAGGACGGCGTGGGGGCACCTTCCCTATCTATCGAGTCAATTCTTAAATCTTTGTATTCAATATGGCGATCATTGTTTTAATACCCTCCCTGTAGTTTCCCAAACGAAGATTTTCGTTGGGGCTGTGCTGATTATTGTCCCTGTTAACGGTAGGGACAGTGACTGCCGGAATATTGAGAGTGGTTACAAAAGGTGAAATAGGAATGGAACCTCCGCTCATCCTGATCATAACAGGATCCTGGCCAAAGGCTTTTTTCAGGGCCTTTCTAAGCCAAAGACCAACCTCCGAATCAAAATCCGTGCGAAATGATTGATACGAAATTTCAGAGGTGAAGGTCGCTATCTTTTCATGTTGCCGGCGTTCCTCCCGGCCCGGTTCCCTATCCAAAATGGAGTACCCCTGGCCCTTTACATGCTCCTTAATTAAATTTATGAGTCGCTCGGGATCCGTCTCCAAAACCAACCTGACATCAATTTCAGCTCTGGCCCATGCAGGTATAATGGTACGCACCTTTTCATCAATCCAGCCAGATTGCATCCCTCTGATATTAAGGGAAGGATACTGAATGGATTCCTGATAATAGCTGCCCACTTTGTCCGAAGCCGCTATTTGGAGTCGGTCTTTTATCTGCTCTTCGTCATCCGGTACCGCTTTTAAAATGGCTTCAGTTTCCCGGTCAATGGTTACACCATCGTAAAAACCGGGGATAATCACCCTTCCCTCGTCGTCCTTCATAGAGGCTAGCAATTTGGACAATCGCAGGGCGGGGTTTGGGGCATAATTCCCGAAATGTCCACTGTGCTGCGGAACTACCGGGCCGTAGGTGGTAAGGGTGATAGTGGCGATACCGCGAGCACCAAAGGTGAGCGTAGGTTTGTTGGTAATATGCCTGGGCCCGTCAAAAATAATTAACATATCGGCACTGAGCAGTTCCGCATTTTCACTAACGGCCTTTGGCAACCTGGGCGACCCCAGTTCCTCTTCAAAATCCATAATCACCTTAATATTGTAGTTAGGGGTGAAATCCTGAGTGGCAGTGGCGTCGAGGGCCGCTAAAAACATCGCCACAGGCCCTTTTGCATCACTGGCAGAACGGGCGAAGATGCGCCAGTCTTGCTTATAATTTTTTATCATTTCCCAGGGAATAGCTTCCCACTCCCCTTTTTCATTACTTTTTTTTAAGGTTGGAGTATACGGACTTTCCTGAAACCATTGCGTACTGTCTACCGGTTGCCCGTCCAATTGCAGGTAGATCAGTACCGTTTTTTTCGCTCCCCTATGATTCCGTTCAGCCAGCAACAAAGGGGCGGCACTGGTAGGGATCCTTTGTGTGGTAAAGCCGCGATCCGCAAAAGCAGTTTCGCACCAGCCAACATTTTTTTCAATATCCTTCGGATAATAGGCGTCATTCGGAATGCTTAAGAGTTCCCTGAGCATGGGGAAAGAGACTTTGGTATAGTCTTCTGAAAGTTGGTCTAGTTCCTCCGGGCTTTGACCAGGTACAAGGAATGGAAAGAAAACCGGGATCACAAAAGGCAATATTCTCTTCAAAAAAAAGAGGTTAGAAGAGATTTTCCTCCGGAAATAATCGGTCATTGGCATGGTACTAAAATAACATATATCCCAATACTATTCCGCGAACGGACTTTTTTTCAAAATCATACTCATTAGATGATAC
This sequence comes from Flavobacteriaceae bacterium, assembly GCA_041743085.1. Lineage (GTDB taxonomy): Bacteria > Bacteroidota > Bacteroidia > Flavobacteriales > Flavobacteriaceae > JAFMPW01. The sequence continues at coordinate 76,964 of JBGTNL010000093.1, read as the reverse complement.
TTCAGCTTGTATTTTAAAAACAAAACTATTTAAACCAACGTCAACAGATATCCCAACAAGGCCCCGCCCACTACGATAAAGGCACTGTTCATTTTTTTAAACAAAAAAACAAAAATCAGACTGGCAACTGCAATAACAACGGTACGCCAATCTGTTAAGGTATCCCTGCCCATGGTGATACAAACCAAGATGATCAAAGCTACCGCGGCAACGTTAACTGCATCTAAAAACGCTCCTATCACTTTAGATTTTCGCATTTTGGGAATCAGTGGATTTAGCAGCAATACAAACAAAAAAGAAGGAAGAAAAATCCCCAGGGTGGCCGCCAGGGCCCCGGAAGGCCCGTTCATTTGCCATCCTATAAAAGTGGCGGTAGACAAAACCGGTCCGGGAGTAAATTGCCCAACCGCTATGGCATCCAGTAGTTCCTGCCTGCTCAGCCAACCGTTCGCAACCAGTTCAGAGTCCAGAAAGGCGAATAGCACGTACCCGCTCCCGTATAAAATAGCACCTACTTTAAGAAAGATCATAAATATTTTCAGGCTTCCGACGTTTACAAGTTCTGATGTTTGAAGGAAGATCAGGGGAACGAAGAAATTCAGCGAGGAAGTTCGATGCTTTATAAAGTAACTAATTACCCCCAGTGCCCCACACCCAAAAAGCGCCATAATTTCGTTAACACCTAGTAAACAAGCAACAATGGTTGCAAGTCCCAGAAAGGCAAGTTCCAGGTTTTTAAGGGCCTTTTTTCCCAGTCGGTAGGCCGCCATGATAATAATGGCAATTACGGCAGGTTTGATACCGTATATAAAAGGGGCTACCTTGGGCAACTGACCGTATTGCTGGTATAGCAAAGCAAAAACCGAGGTGATCACCACTGCCGGGAAGATAAAACAGACCCCGGCAACGAAAAGGCCCCTCCAACCGGCACGTTCATGCCCACAGTGCATGGTCATCTCAGTAGAATTGGGGCCCGGGATCAGATTAGTAGCTCCAACGAGGTCCAGAAAGTGCTCCTGCGTCATCCACTTCCTTTTTTGGACCACTTCATCCTCCATCATCGCTATATGGGCCGCCGGACCGCCAAAAGCGATACTTCCTAATTTAAAGAACAGTTTTGCAATTTCCTTTAGTTCACTTTTTTGGGGCATGGTGAATCAAGTTTCTTCTAACGATTTTCTCTCTACTATACTTTTTTAAGACACAAGAAATTGGCTTTCTGAAAGTTGTGACAAACAGATGTGATAAATTTAAGCTAATAATGCCTATTTGCTGATCCTAGGGAAATCAAACTATCTATAACTTCGTCCAACTCACTTTGCACATCAGGATTTGTGCAATTGATCATGATCGAAAACACCTGTTGCTCTTCAGGATATACATAAAAATTAGCGTAGACGCCTACCCCGTTGCCCACATGCCCGAAATAGCGACGGCCCTGATTATCCTCACTTACCTGCCAGCCCAGACCATACCAGGTGGGTTGGCCACTTATATATACCGAGCTTAGGAATTGAGAAATTAGTGGCTCGTCTGCAATCTTTTTATCCAGATATGCCTGTCCCAATTTGGCAATGTCCCCCGAAGTGGAAAGGTATCCACCGCCCGCCAGTTTGTAAAAATTGTCAACAGGGATAGCCTTTTTAAAACCCATTTGATTTTTGGAATAGAAGGTCGCTAAATGCCTGGGTATTGCATCCGGCGTTTCGGGCTGGGTATTCAGCATTCCCAATGGATGCAAAACGCTGGTTCTCACATATTCCTCAAAAGATATACCACTCGCTTCCTGCATGGCCAGGGAGATCAGCACCCACCCATAGCTGTTATAGAGATAGTCCGTTCCCGGTGGGTACAACAGCGGATCATCCTTAAAAATGGCTATGCCCTCCCTGATGGAGTATGGTTTACTTAAACCGTATTCCTTTCCTCTATACCCACGTAGCCCGGAGGTGTGGCCGGCCAGCTGCCTTATGGTAAAGTCGTATTTCTTAGGGGGATAATCGGGCACATGGTCATAATAAGAGGCATCCAGTGAAATTGTACCTTCACCGACCATTTTCGCCAGGGCTGTGGCGGCTATGGGCTTGGAAACGCTTCCTACCCTGAATAGGGTATTATCAGGGTCTACAGGTACTTTTTTTTCCAGATCCGCACACCCATACCCTTTTTGGAGCAGTACTTCACCTCGCTTTAAAACGGTTATCGCCAGCCCGGGAATTTTTTTATCGCTTACCAATGACGCCAGGATGGCATCAGCTCTGGCAAGCCCTTTAAGTCTTGTGCTGTCACCAAGGAGGCGTCTTGCAGAGAGGAAGTTTTTCAGGAATTTGCGTATGGGTTTCATTTATCCGTCATTGCCATCCGATCCCTACAGTTAGCGGGACCGGAAGAGCCAGTTTGTTATTTTGTATTAATATGGCGATTTCAAAGAATATACATAGTGTTTCAAAGTAACGGATTGCTCCGCTGCCCAACGTTTTGGCCTACACCCGCTATGTTCTTACCTAAAAATAAGTTTTCCGGTATACAACTCTTCCACCGCTACGGTTGCAGGGCGGTTAAAACTTATAACGTCTCCCGTACCGCGAATGACACCCTCCAACCGTTCATTCGGGTTCACAAAAATATCGTTGCTCCCCCTGTGATTAAGGATTACATTTTCGGTCACAAGGCCATCGGCTTCAATACGGGAATCCCCGGCGGCAATGGTAATATTTAAGTTGATCGCAGTGCCGGTCAACCTTAAGAAGGCAATTCCATTTACTATAACACGCACATTTTGTGAGGTCAGCTCCAGATCAAACGAGCCATCCGTTGTACCAGCCTCCGGAGCTATAAAACTCTCTGAATACAAGGTAAGGTCATTGTAGGACAAAGGTCCATCACTTCTTACAGGAAATCCCGTACTGCTCCTGATCTCCGAAATGTTCGGGGAAGTAATATAGATCTTCGTACTCCCATAATCCCTGAATAAGTTACAGTCGTTGGTATCCTTCAATAAAAGTCGGCCGTCTTTGACCTCTGCCCCGACTTCTTCCCTCAAAAATGCACCGGTTTCTATTTCCACCTTTTGCGTTGCTCCATTTTTCAGTATCAATTCAATGTTCTCGAATACCGTAACCTTATCAAAATCCGGAACGGAAATTTCCTTCCTTACAATATCTCCTGCCTTCTGGAAGCAATCAGGATTACAGGCAACCATTAAGAACAGCATAAGTAGTAGGAACCAAGCTCTGACCTTCATAAATTCAAAATTCAACATTCCAATAATATTGCCAATAGTCTTGAACAAAATACTACCGATTATTTTAAAAAATAAAGCATACTGCCGGCTGTTTATTGCCTACAGATTACAACCGTATCCCTATCCCGAACTCAACCGCCTCCGCCTTCGCCCCATGGGATTTAAGGGTAACCGAAGCAAACCACTTTTCGCCGAAATACCTTTTTAAGCCCATCCTGTTGTACACCCTCCCTTCAAAATCGAAAGGATAGTAAATATAATATCCCAATTGAGATACAACACTCATTTTATTGATAAACAATTCATGCCCAATAAACATTCCTATGCGCTTATAATCATCGTCAGCATTTATGTTCAATTCCGGAAAGGAGATGGACTGAAACCGTATCAGTTCCTTTAAAAAATCGGAGAAATAAACATCCGCGCCTAATTGTATGGCACTTTTTCCTCCCAGGCGTTTATCGGCATAGGCAGATAAAATATAGAAGGGGAATTGCCCGGAGTTGATCACATCGCTCTCGTTGATTCCCGTCCTGAAGGCCAGATTGTAGCGAACGGGCTCCTTAACTTTTGTCCTTGCCCGGGGTTTACTATATTCTGTATTTTCGTAATCATCCAAATTATACACCAGCCCGGCATTGAAGGCAAAGGTATTGGTAGAAGTATTAGGGGCCTTGACATTGGCATTGGAATAATGAACAATGGAAATACCGGCCTTAAAACCCAACCGCCTGGTACTATTTTCCTTGTAATAATTAAGCATCAGATAGGTGGAACTCAACAGGTGGGTGCCGAAGGCATTGTTCCTGAAATTGTCATTCTTATCGTAGGGATTGGTATTATAGGCGATCCCCTGCCCTATCCTAAACTGAAGGTATCTTTTAAAGAAATAAAAGTTATAATGTGCGTACAGTCCATAATTACGACCCAAAGTGCTATTGTTAAAATCCTGATACGCAAATGAAAAACCGGTATCGGGATAATTGTACCCGGATTCCCATTCCTTATGGCCGAATGTTTTCCTATTGAACCCAAGAATAAATCCGGAAGGATGTTCCCTTATCAAATGTGAAATATCAGGGTTGTGTAAAATAATGGACCCGTAGAAGTAATTGGCGTCTAATGTGTATTTCCCCGGACCTTCTTCCTGCTGGGAGAAACACCAAAGGCTCGCAAAGAGCAAGGCAATAAAAAATCTGGCCGTCATTGGGCGTAAAAATAGAAAATCTTAAACGTAATTATAGCAGAATTTGAACTCCTTCCATTATTTAAGTACGGATTCGCCGGCCGGCCGGGACAGAAAGATTTAAAGCTACTTTTCTAACGCGTTTCAAGTGCATTTCGATAGTATGGACTCACCGACTCTTTGTCCTACTACCGGCAGGCGCTCAGGGCAACACCCTCGGGACGACACAATTAATATGCCTACCCGGCTTCTTCCGTGTTTGAAAAATAATATCAGTTAAAAAACGGCATCCGCAATGGCCTTGATATTGTCAGATTTTCCCATTGAATAATAATGCAAAACCGGTACTCCAGCGGCTTTTAATTCTTTGGATTGGGCAATGGTCCATTCAATACCCACCTGCCTTACTTCCTTATTATTCCGGCAATTGTCCACTGCATCTATCAGGTCCTGAGGCAGATCTATTCGGAATACCTGAGGCAGCAATTGCAGGTGCCTTTTTACCGCAATGGGTTTTATCCCGGGGATTATGGGCACCGTGATGCCCATTTCCCTGGCCATTTCCACAAATTCAAAATATTTCTTATTGTCAAAAAACATTTGCGTTACCACATAATGAGCCCCGGCCTCCACCTTCTCCTTTAGTCGCTTTAAATCCGATTTTAGAGAAGGTGATTCCAGATGTTTTTCGGGATAACCCGCCACCCCAACACAGAAATCCGCACAATCGTCGGTTTCAATAACTTCGTGCAAATACTTTCCGCAGTTCAGGTCCCTGATCTGACTCACCAGTCCCAAGGCATAGGGATGCCCCCCTTTTGTGGGTTCAAAATATTGTTCTTCCCTTCTGGCGTCGCCGCGCAAAGCCATCACGTTATCCAGGCCCAGATAGTGGCAATCCACCAACAGGTATTCCGTTTCTTCCTTTGTAAAACCCCCGCATAGGACGTGCGGAATGGTGTCTACTTTGTATTTATGCTTAATAGAAGCGCAGATCCCCAGGGTACCGGGCCGCATCCGGGTCAATTTTTTATCCAGCAAGCCATCTCTATCCAGATAAATATATTCCTCCCTGGAGGTTGTAACGTCTATAAACGGTGGATTGAACTCCATCAACGGATCTATATTATCATATAATTCCTGGATGCTCCTACCCTTTACCGGGGGAATTATTTCGAAGGAAAAAAGGGTTTCCCCCTTGGCTTTCTCTATATGCTCTGTTACTTTCATAGCCTCAGCCCCTCATCACTTGGAGAGGGCGATTGTTGGGTTGTCTATTTTAAATATGTTTTATCACTTTAATTTGGGCGTTCCCCTTCTCCGCCGATCGGCGGAGAAGGGGGACCGGGCTTTCGGTAGTCGCTTTTTTGCTTTCACTTGCAAGATCCCCGGACGTTCCGGAGGATCGCAAAAAGAGCTCCGACAATACCTCAATCCCTAACGCGGCACCTTCGCCTAATACACCATTACAACCCACAAAGGCGGGATACCAATCCCTGACACGGGCCATACTGGTTACTCTTCAGCCATGTTTGGTGCCAGCCATTTTGCAGCTTCTTCCAGTACCATCCCCTTTCTATCCGCAAAATCCTTCACCTGGTCTTCCGTAATTTTACCTACTCCGAAATAGCGCGCTTCCGGATGGGCAAAATAGTACCCACTGACACTGGCGGCAGGCCACATGGCCAGACTGTCCGTAAGTTCCACGCCAATGTTCTCATTCACCTTCAGCAATTCCCAGATCGTTAATTTTTCGAGGTGATCCGGACAGGCGGGATACCCCGGAGCCGGCCGTATGCCCTTATAGGTTTCCTTGATCAACTCTTCGTTGGATAATTGTTCTTCATTCGCATATCCCCAGTGTTTAATGCGCACTTCTTTATGTAGATATTCGGCAAAAGCCTCTGCCAGTCGGTCTGCCAGGGCTTTTATCAGAATTGAATTGTAATCGTCGAGTTCCTTTCTGTATTTCTCTGCCAATTCCTCCGTTCCAAATCCCGCACTCACACAAAAACAGCCCATATAATCCTGAATACCGGATTCGCCGGGTGCAACAAAATCCGCAAGGGCAAAATTAGGTACTCCCTCCCGTTTTTTAAGTTGCTGGCGAAGTGTCCTGAAAATAACCCGCTCACCTTCATTATTGACTTCTATGTCATCATCGTTTCTGGTATTTGCCGGAAAAAGTCCCCAAATACCTTTCGCCCGCAATAACTTTTTATCAAATACCTTATGTAACATTTTTTGGGCATCTTTAAAAAGTTCCCTGGCCTGCCCACCAACAACCTCGTCGTTTAAAATATCCGGATATTTGCCGTGGAGTTCCCAGCTCCTGAAAAAAGGGGTCCAATCTATAAAGTCCTCCAACTTTCTAAGGTCAAGGTCTGGTATAATTTGTATGCCCTGTTCTTTGGGCACAGAAATATCCTCGGAATTCCAGTTGATACGGAACTTGTTGTTCCGGGCGGCTTCAAGGGACAGATATTCCTTTTGCTTTCCTCGTTTCAGGAACTTTTCCCTAAACGATTCATAGTCTGTTTTTACGGTTTTCTTATAACCATCGGATGATTCTTTTTGAAGCAAATCACCTACTACCGTTACCGCCCTGGAGGCATCATTCACATGCACCACTGCCTGACTGTATTGTGTATCTATTTTTACTGCTGTATGCGCCTTGCTGGTGGTGGCGCCTCCAATCAACAGCGGAACCGAAAACTTCTGCCTTTCCATTTCTTTGGCCAGGAAGACCATCTCATCCAAGGAGGGCGTTATAAGTCCGCTAAGCCCGATGATATCTACCTGTTCTTCTTTGGCTTTTTGGATTATTTTTTCCGGAGGGACCATGACGCCCAGATCAATAATCTCATAATTATTACAGGCCAATACCACCCCGACGATATTTTTACCAATATCGTGAACATCCCCCTTCACAGTGGCCATTAGTATCTTTCCGGCTGCCCCCCCCGCCCTCAAAGGGGGTGCTTTTAAAGCGGTATGGATAGCTTCCAGAACGCCTTCAATGTTTGACAAAACCTCATCATTGGTAAATCTAATGACCCTATATCCCAAACTTTCCAACCATGAATTTCTTTCGGAATCGCTGCTTTTGTTATTTGGCAATTGATGGATCAGGCCATCTACCTCTACAACCAAATTTTCACTTAAGCAGATAAAGTCTGTAATAAATTCGCCTACTATGTGTTGTCTTCCGAATTTATAACCAGCAAGATTTTTATTGCTTAGGGCTTTCCAAAGCAATTCTTCAGCCCTGGTAGGTTTGTTGCGCATTTTTTCTGCAACCTCTTTAAGCAATTTATAAAGTACGGGGTTGGCAGTTTGCCAATATTGAACTCCCTTTGGGGGTTTGGGGGCCTTTTTTTTCTCCTCCTCAATAAAAGGAAGAAGGTGTGCCACGGCCTTTTTCATCACACGGGCCGACTTCACGACCTGCGGCAGAAACATTTTTCCGCTTCCAAAAAGATCTCCCACCACGTTCATCCCTGTCATTAAATGGCCTTCAATGACCTCAATAGGTTTGTTTACGCTTACCCTGGCCTCCTCCACATCCTCAACAATATATTGATCTATTCCCTTTACCAGGGCCCGCGTTATCCTATCCTGCAGCGCTTCTTTCCGCCATGAGAGATCAACCCCGCTCTCGCGCTTCTGTCCTATTACTGTTTCCGCGAAATCCAACAACCGTTCCGTTGCGTCGTCCCGTCGGTTCAGGATCACGTCTTCTACGCGCTCCAGTAAATCCTTGGGAATATCATCATAAACTTCTAACATGGCCGGATTCACAATCCCCATGTCCATTCCGGCCTGTATGGCGTGGTACAGAAAAACAGAGTGCATTGCCTCCCTGACCGGATCATTGCCCCTGAAACTAAAAGAAACATTGCTTACACCTCCGCTGACATGGGAGTGCGGCAGATTTTCACGCACCCACTTTGTGGCCTCTATAAAATCAACCGCGTTCCGTTTATGTTCGTCCATTCCCGTTGCAACGGGAAATATGTTGAGGTCAAAAATGATATCCTGGGGTGGAAACCCAACCTCGTGAACCAGTAACTCATAGGAGCGTTTGGTGATCTCGATTCTGCGCTCAAAATTATCGGCCTGCCCCACCTCGTCAAAAGCCATGATAATAACGGCTGCACCATAACGGCGAATTAATTTTGCCTGCCTGATAAATTCTTTCTCGCCTTCTTTAAGGCTTATGGAATTCACCACACATTTGCCCTGTACTACCTGTAAGCCCGCCTCAATGATCTCCCATTTGGAGCTATCGATCATAATGGGGACACGCGCAATATCGGGTTCTGCCATGATAAGGTTCAGGAATTTGACCATTGCCTCTTTCCCGTCGATCAGGCCATCATCCATATTGATATCAATGATCTGAGCGCCGCCTTCTACCTGGTGCCTGGCAACATCGAGCGCTTCCTCAAACTTATCCTCCTTTATTAACCTGAGAAACTTTTTGGATCCGGCCACATTGGTTCGCTCCCCTACATTGACAAAATTGCTTTCGGGAGTGACCACTAAGGGTTCCAGACCGGATAACATCAGATATTTTGGTTCTTGTGACTTCATTCAGACAACTTCCAGTTTCAGCGCCCGGGGGTCATACTGCTTTGCCAATTCGGCAATTGCCTTTATATGTTCCGGGGTAGTTCCGCAGCAACCCCCAACGATGTTAACCAATCCTTTTTCCAGATACTCCCGAATCTGTTCCGCCATTTGCCCGGGGGTTTCGTCATATTCTCCAAAGGCGTTTGGCAGGCCGGCATTGGGATGTGCCGAGACCGCATGACCCGATTTTGCAGAAAGCACCTCCAGATGTGGTGTCAACTGGCTTGCTCCCAGGGCACAATTAAAGCCCACGGAAAGTAAGGGAATATGCGAAATAGATATTAAGAAGGCCTCTGCCGTTTGTCCGGATAATGTACGACCGGAGGCGTCCGTAATAGTACCACTCACCATTATAGGGATCCATAGACCCCGCTCATCCTTAACTTCCTCTATTGCAAACAAGGCAGCTTTGGCGTTAAGAGTATCGAATATCGTTTCTACCAACAGGATATCTACTCCTCCATCCAACAGGCCTTCGGCTTGTAGCTTGTAGGCGGCGCGAAGGTCATCAAATGAAATCGCCCTGAATCCCGGGTCATTTACATTGGGGGACATACTCGCCGTTTTATTGGTTGGCCCCATACTTCCGGCCACAAAGCGGGGTTTATCCGGTTGTTTTGCGGTACAGTCTTCGGCAACTTTTTTTGCAATTCGGGCCGACTCATAATTAAGTTCGTAAACCAGTTCTTCCATGTGGTAATCCGCCATGGCCACTGTAGTCCCCGAAAAGGTATTTGTTTCAACAATATCCGCACCGGCTTCATAATATTTTCTATGTATTTCCTCTATAGCCTTTGGTTGGGTAAGGGACAAAAGGTCATTGTTCCCTTGCAAAGGATGTTGCCAATCCTTGAAACGATCTCCGCGAAAATCTTCCTCGCTAAATTTATAGCGCTGTAACATGGTGCCCATGGCACCATCCAGGATAAGGATCCGTTCGTTTAGTAAATCTTTGATATCCGTCATGCTTTTATTGCTTTTACCTGACTTTAGTATTTCTTGTTATTGTATTACTTCAGTTTTAAACCTACAAAGTCCTTCCGTCCCTCAAGGTCGTATTTTGCGTTAGGCCCGCCAACTGGCGGGAACGCTATTTTAAAATATATCAAGAAATTGGGAGCAAGAGCGGTAAAACCTTGCCGCGTGTTATCTGTCCCGCTCTCCGCGGGATAGAATGTAGCACCTTCTTTATACCAATATCCCAAGAGTCATCGGGATGGAAAAGGGTTGCTAAGGTTTCAAAGGGTCTATTCCCTCCACCTTTCTTGATAACGATCTTCAGTTTGCTAATGAACTGATGCAAAGTAACGCCACAGCGTGATGATAACCAAGGAAAGTGATCGTTTTTTTTAACAAATGGCAGTTGTGAACGTCCTAAAAACCTGGTTAAACAGGGCTATTCCATACACTCCCCCTTCCAGGCTTTATCTTTACCCTTCCTTCAAAAAAAAACCTCTTAACTTTAATAGTTAAAAGGTTTTTAGCGAAATAAAAAAATTCTTGAAAGTTTACCCGCCTCTGGCGGGCGACTATCCCTGCCTGCGGCAGGCAGGCCCGAGGCAAGCCATAGGGGAATTACTTAGATTCAAATAATTATAACTCTACATAACAATACTTTGTACTACTTCCTTTTTGGCTTCTTTTTTACTTCCGTCAAAACCTTCAACACCTCCAACGGTAGTATACTTCATAACATATCGCTTCCCCGGATATACCCGTTGATAGGCGCTCTGGCACATTACCGCTGCCTCATGGAAGCCCGAAAGGATGAGTTTTAACTTGCCCGGATAGGTGTTCACGTCTCCAATGGCATAGACACCGGGTATATTTGTTTGATAGTCGTAAGCGTTGTCTACCTTAATGGCATTTTTTTCGATCTCCAGGCCCCAATCGCCCATGGGCCCCAATTTAGGTGATAAGCCGAACAAGGGAATAAAGTAATCCGTTTCCACATAGGTTTCCCCTTTCCCTGGATCGTTATGCTTCAATACCAGCGCTTCGAGGTGCTCGTCGCCATAAAGTTTTTTAACTTCGGCTTCGGTATACAATTTAATTTTTCCAAGCTTTGCCAGACCTGCAGCTTTCACAACAGAATCAAGGGCTCCTCGGAATTCATTTCGCCGATGCACCAAAATCACTTCAGAAGCAATGTCGGACAAGAAAATGGACCAATCCAGGGCAGAATCCCCCCCACCCGCTATTACAACTTTCCTATTGCGGTATTTCTCAGGATCCTTGATCATATAGGTTACTCCTTTGTCTTCAAAATCCGTAATATTTTCAATGGGGGGTTTCCGGGGCTCAAAGGAACCAAGTCCGCCGGCAATCACTACAACCCGTGCCACATGTTTTGTGCCCTGATTGGTGGTTACCAGGAAAGTATCATCTTCTAATCTTTCCAAAGTTTCGGCCCGTTCGCCCAGCGTAAAACCGGGTTCAAAGGGTTTTATTTGTTGCAATAGCCGGTCTACAAGATCCCCTGCCAAGATCTCGGGATAGGCCGGAATGTCATAAATAGGCTTTTTGGGATAGATCTCCGAACATTGCCCTCCCGGCTGCGGTAGGGCATCTATCAAATGGGTCCTCATTTTAAGCAATCCTGCTTCGAAGACCGTGAATAGCCCTGTGGGACCTGCTCCAATTATAAGTATGTCTGTTTTGATCATATTTTCAAATCTTTACTAATTTAGCCTACCTTTTAATAAAGGAAGGTTTTATCCCAGATCCCCGGTAATTTTCAAACGCCCCTTTCTCACGCCAGAGGCCTGATTCATTCCCCTCTTCCTCTGAGGGAGAGCGCCTTTTTTTATCTACGAGAGTCTTGGTAACCTCATTCATTTTATCCACTTTGTATTCAAAATCACCCTTTAGTGTCTTTCTGTAGGCGTTCAGGTTTTTCACCATTTTATCAATGTCCTCCGGTATAATTTCCTCAAAGAACTGCCGTAAGCGCTTTGCAGTGGTGGGTGATTTCCCGTTCGTTGATATGGCCAGCTTTACATTTCCTTTCGTAACGATTCCACCCATATAAAAATCACAATACGGGGGATTATCCGCAACATTCACCAACTTATCCTGTTCCCTGCAATCCTTGTAAACCTGCATGTTTACCTCCGGTTCGTCCGTAGTGGCGATGACCACATGTTTTCCTTTTAAATAACTAATATCATACCAATCATAAACGATCTGTACGGCATATTTTTTAGCCAGATTTAGCGTTTCTTCCCTGAACATGGGAGCCACCATGGTGGTTCTGGCATCGGGACTCGATTTCGTTAAAAACCGGAGTTTCTCTTCCGCTACATTCCCGCCACCCACGATCAATACATGAAGGTGAGAAGTTTTCAGAAAAATTGGATACAAATTGTTTCGTTCCATTACGCTGGGTATATTTCCTGTACCAGTTGCTTGTTGTGCAGGTCTGCCAAGTTCTGATATGCTTGCAGCTCATTTATTTTTTCTCTATGCCCTACGACCTCCCCGATGATGATTATGGCGGGATTGGTCAGGTGTTTTTCTTGCACCATGCCTTCTATTGTTGTAATGGTCCCTACCCCGATATTCTCATTTTCCAGGGTACCGTTTTGGATGATGGCTACCGGAGTTTCGGATTTGCCCGCATTTTTAAATAATTCCACGATTGAAGCCAATTTAGACATCCCCATCAATATGACTACTGTAGCACTTGATTGCGCAGCAAGTTCTATATCCGCTGACAACTTATGCTCCTTGGTAGTCCCCGTTATGACCCAAAAACTCTCAGAGGTTCCGCGTTTGGTAACCGGAATATTTTGTGCCGCCGGGACCGCCACACAAGAAGAAATTCCGGGTACCATGGCCGTTGTCAAACCATGAGCCGCAGCATATTCCATTTCTTCGGCTCCCCGACCAAAGACAAAAGGATCTCCTCCTTTAAGTCGTACAACATGTCCGTGGGAATTTGCGCGGCTAACGATTAATTCATTGATCTGATCTTGCTGATAGGTATAGCAGCCCTTTCTTTTCCCGACAAAGATGTGTTCAGCTTGTGGGGCATAATCCAATAGTTCCGGATCCACCAAAGCATCGTACAGCACTACATTAGCCGTCTCCAGGGCTTTAATCCCTTTAAGCGTTATAAGGTCAACATCTCCCGGCCCGGCGCCGACAACCGTTAATTTTGCTTCTCTATACATGTTCCAATTCTTCTTTTCGATACACCTCCGCCAACTTCAAAAATTCCTGTGCATTTTCCAGATATTTTCTAGAAAATGCTTCGGTAGGTTCATTTTTATTGAGCTGCAGAACCATTTCCTCAAAGGAAACACCCAGGTCCAATCGTTTATTTTGTACAAATAACCTATCAAAATCCGTTATGATACCAGCATGGGTATTTGTTTTGGTATTTTCAGCTGTAAGCAATGCTTTTGCCGAATTTACAATTGAAGAATAGGCATGATAAATACTTGCCGCCCACTTTTGTTCTTCGAAGGCAGAGATGGCATTGGCAATTTTTTCTTCACTTTCAAATAACAAAGTTGCTACAAGGTCTATGACCACCCCGGCACATTCTCCAATACCAATGGCTTTCTCGTAGCGCTCATTACTGCCCCAATCAATGTAATCGTCGGCAGATAAATCTTCTATATCTGCCAAAGGCTTTAACAGGTCATAGAAATAGTGTTGCCCTTTTTCCGCATAGTATACCTCGTAGGACGAACCACTGCTGTTGGCTTCAAAATCATCCAAAATATAACGCAATGCCTCTGGCCCTCTTTTACTTGGTATTTTTATCACCTTGTCGGCAAACCTGCCATTACCATTTCCAAGATTTCCTCCGCCCAATAGTACCTGAAGGGCGGGCGCGACCAACTTATCTTTAGTGCGAATCGACATTCCCTGAAAGCCAATATGGGCCATATTGTGTTGTCCGCAAGCATTCATACAACCGCTGATCTTGATGGCTACATCGGAGTTGGTGATGTACTGCGGGTATTCTGCCTTTATGATCCGCTCCAATTCCCCTGCGATACCAGTACTACTTGCAATACCCAAATTACAGGTATCTGTTCCCGGGCAGGCCGTAATATCCGAGGCCCTATTGTAACCAGGTTCTGCAAAGCCTAATTTTTCAAGTTCGCGGTAGAAAAATGGAACGAGGGATTCTCTAACATGAGGTATCAAAATATTCTGCCGGAGGGTTAACCGTACTTCTGCGCCCGCATATGTTTCCACAAGACTGGCCAGTTGTCTGGCCTTATCTGTATAAAAATCCCCCAGAAGTACCTTAATACCTATTGCTACATAACCTTTCTGCTTCTGTGGTACAAGGTTGGTGGATCTCCATAATTCAAAAGCCGTGATATCCCTTATTTCCACCTCTGGAATGGCTGCCTCTGCAATCCGGGCTTCGGGATAGTTTGTACTGTCTATAGGATATGATTTATACGGAATTGCCTTCTGTTCCTTATCCAATAATTCTTTAAAGCCGTCCAACCCGAGGTCTTTCAATAAGAATTTCATTCGTGCCTTGGCTCTGCTGTGTCGTTCCCCATAACGGTCGAAAACCCGCAACACTTGTTCCATTAAGGGAATGATCTGATCTGTGACCAGGAAGCTGTAAAGTTCATCAGCGTGACGGGGTTGGGAGCCCAGGCCCCCTCCGAGCATCACCTTAAAGCCGCGGATGTTATTTTCTATTTTTGCTATAAATCCGAGGTCGTGCATATACGATAATCCGGTATCGGCATCACTGGCGGAAAAAGAAACCTTAAACTTTCTACCCATTTCCTGCCCTATCGGATTCCTAAGAAAATACTCAAAAAGAGCCTGGGCATAGGGAGAAACATCAAAGGGTTCATTGGGGTCAATACCGGCCGTTTCGCTGGCCGTAACATTCCGTACCGTATTTCCGCAAGCTTCCCTCAGTGTAACCTCATCCTTTTCTAATTGCGCCCAAAGCTCCGGGGTGCGTTCCAGATCAACAAAATGGATCTGTATATCCTGCCGGGTGGTAATGTGCAACCTTCCCGTGGAATATTCGTCGGCCACATCGGAAATTCGCCGCAATTGTCGGGCAGTTACTTTTCCATAGGGCAATTTAATACGAACCATCTGTACACCCTGTTGTCTTTGGCCATACACCCCACGGGCCAAGCGCAGGCTTCTGAATTTCTCCTCATCAAGATTGCCCTCTTTAAACTGTCTTATCTTTTTTTCCAGTTCAAGGATGTCTTTTTCAACAACGGGATTTTCTATTTCTGTTCTAAAGCTTTGCATAATTTTATTTAGATTCCCACCTCTTATTTTACCGGATTCAAGCCCGGTAATTTTATTTATCCTATAGGTTTAATAGATTTTACTTAACAAAATTTTATTTTTTAACACTCCTTCGTTCCGTCTTCATTTCTTTTGCCGGACACCTCCCTTCCTACGACTGCCTGCCCGACTACGGGCGCTCAGGCTAACGCGCCCGGAATGACGGTTGAGGAGTTATATGCGTACATTAACCCCTTCAATTATGTATGTAACCCGCACTCCCTGTTCTCCAATACCTTGGTTGGATCATAGTAGTTGTGCTCGTTGGGTAAATTTCTCTCCTTTAAATAAACATCCAGTTGTGCATCGGACCAATGGTAAAAGGGGCTAACTTTTAAGACTCCGTCTTTGCCATGACTAAGGATATCCAGCGTATTCCGCAAGGCTGTCTGGCCACTTCGGAGGTTAGTAAACCATACATCCGGCCGATGTTCTTTCATGGCCCTTTTAAAAGGCTCTAACTTCACCTGACGGGTAAACTCTTTATGTCTTGGGTCATCTATCTCCGGAATCCCCATCACCGCATCCCTGTGAGCAGCGGTTTGTTTGGGTACATACAATTTAATATTTAACCCTAACCTATAGGTAAGTTCTTCCGCATGCTTGTAGGTGTTCGGGGTGCTATAGCCGGTATCGCACCAAATAACAGGTATATCCCTTCTTACATCGATTACCGCATGCAAGATGGCTACCTCATAGGGCCTGAAGTTGGTAGTTATAACGGGATTCTGCCCGAATTGAATTGCCCATGAAATAATTTCCTCCGGAGGAATTCCTTTGAACTGTAAGTTTAGCCTGGTTATCTGTTGCAACGAAAGTCCCATAAAATCCGGTTTAATCTATCCTATAGATATAATAGAGTAGTCAAATATATTGCTTTCTGTTGAAGATTAAAGTTAAAAAACTCTGAATATTAGGTACGCCCTATAGTTTTAATAGATTATTAAGAAAAGTCACCCCTAATTATAGAAATGTCAGTTATAAACTATTATTTTGAAATATCTTCAATATGATGGATGATGAAAAATTCGGAAAGGACAAAAGGAGTTATTTGCTACACTAGAGAAGATCTGCCAAAGTGGTCCTTCTATAAACTTCCAGATTACTATCCCGGATCTGAAGCATTAGTTTGTTCACCGCACATTTTTTCTCATCCGGGCAGTCATTGCATTTCTCGTAGAAATTCAGGCTCACGCACGGCACCATTGCAATAGGGCCTTCCAATACCCTTATAACCGATGTCATTGGTATTTCGGAGGGCTGTTTGATCAGGTAGTAACCCCCGCCTTTACCTTTTTTTGAACCCAAAAATCCGGTTTTTCGCAACGTTAACAGGATACTTTCCAAAAATTTTTGGGAAATATTTTCGTTTTTTGAAATCTCAGCTATCTGAACCGGCTGCTTGTTTTTTTGAGATGCCAAATAGGTAAGGGCCTTAAGTCCGTATTTTGTCTTTTTGGAAAGCATGGGGCGAAGATAGGAAAAATTAACATTCACATCTAAACCTGAAGGGTTTTGAAATCCTAAAAAAGATTAATAGAGGTCAGTAGATAAGTACATGAGATTTAATGGGCAAAAGGGCCGTTAAATGGATCCTCCCCTTATTTCACTTGCCTCCGACGAGTGCAACGAGAGGAAGGCACGGTGGCGAAGGCGGAGGGGTTTCTTCGGGATACAAGTTCACAAAATATTCTAAACCCTCAAATAGCGGACCAGAATGCTAAAACAAAGGTATGCAAGTAGCTACTGACCTCTAAAGATTAATTTTCCAGAGCTTGTGCAATATCGTTAATAATATCATCTATGTGCTCCAGCCCCACAGAAACACGGACCATACCATCCGTGATCCCGGTTTCCTGCCGTTCTTTTGCCGTTAATTTACTATGGGTGGTTGAGGCCGGATGGGTAACTATGCTCCTGGTATCTCCCAAATTGGCAGAAAGGGAAAGGAGCCGGATGGCATCAAAGAATTTACGACCTGCTTCAAGACCGCCCTTAATTTCAAAAGCCACCACACATCCTCCGGCCTTCATTTGTTTTTTTGCCAATTCATATTGCGGATGCGACTTTAAAAATGGATATTTCACCCAATTAATTTTAGAATCCTTTGCCAGATACTCCGCTAATTTCAGGGCATTCTCACAATGACGGTCCACGCGTACCGCCAATGTTTCAAGACTTTTGGAAAGCAACCAGGCATTAAAAGGGGAAAGGGAGGGTCCGGTAATTCTACTAAAACGATAAATGATATCAATTAGCGACTGCCGCCCTATGGTAAGCCCCGCCAGCACCCTCCCCTGCCCGTCCATCAACTTTGTTCCGGAGTGAATTACGAGGTCGGCACCAAATTTAATGGGTTGCTGCAAATACGGAGAAGCAAAACAGTTATCGATAACCAGCAATAATTTATGCTTCCTGGCTATTTTACCCAGGTACTCCAGATCCAGAATGTCTACCCCGGGGTTTGTCGGAGACTCTGCGTAAATTATTTTGGTTTTCGGAGTAATCAGATTTTCGATGTCGTGTAATTCATTGTATTTAAAATAGCTATGGGTGATATTCCATTTCGGAAAAAACTGTGTCAACAAGCTATGCGTGGAACCAAAGATGCTTCGGGCGGAAATAATATGGTCCCCACTTTGCAGGAGCGCAGCAAAAGTTGAAAAAACCGCCGCCATTCCGGATGCAAATGCAAAACCGTCTTCAGCCCCTTCCATTTTACATACCTTCTCAATGAATTCCGAACTGTTTGGATTGGAATACCTGGAATATATATTCCTGTCCTTCTCCTCGGCAAAAGAAGCCCGCATATCTTCCGCATCCTCAAAAACAAAACTGGAGGTCAGGTACACAGGGCTGGAATGTTCCAGAAATTTAGAGCGTTCCAGTTGGGTTCGTATGGCTTCTGTTTCGAATTTGTTCTTATTCATTTTTTGTATTTAGTTCCTGCCCGGATCTGAAGTCGTAGCCGTACTACGTCTAGACTTTATCCTTTCTCCGCAATCCTCAGGATATCCCCAAAAACACCACGGGCGGTAACTGCCGCGCCCGCACCGGCCCCCTGGATGATCAAAGGTTGTTCGCCGTAAGATTCCGTGTAGATCTCAATGATGGAATCCGATCCTTTTACCTGACCAAGGGCGCTCTCCTTGGGAACGGATACCAGTTTCACATCCAGCAAACCTCTATCTTTCTGAAGATCGCCATGCAGATCACCTATATAGCGAAGTACGTGTTTAGGCTTCTGATTTTTCTTTACTTCGTTAAAGGTATCATCAAGAATATCCAGATTGTGTAAAAAGCCTTCCACCCCGCCCTGTCGTAAAAGATCGGGGATAAGATTCTGAACTTTAATATCGGTAAATTCGTTCTGCAGATCTAACTCCCTGGCAAGAATCAGCAATTTTCTGCCTACATCGTTCCCGGACAGGTCTTCTCTTGGGTCCGGTTCTGTATACCCCTTGCGGATGGCCTCCTTCAGTATAAAAGAAAAAGGGGTGTCAATTTCGGAGAAGGTATTAAAAATATAACTCAGGGATCCGGAAAAAACCCCTTTGATCCGCGTAATATTCTCCCCGGATAAATGCAATAATTTTATTGTATCGATCAACGGGAGACCGGCCCCGACATTCGTCTCATATAAATACTGCATTTGCTTCTTCTTTAATTCCTCTCGTAGCAGCTGGTAATAATCAAAGCCCAGGGTATTCGCTATCTTATTTGAGGAGACCAGATCAAAGCCGTTTTCCACGAAACCGAAATAACTGGCCACAAATTCTTCACTGGCGGTATTGTCAACGGCAATGAGATTTTCCAAATGGTGTTGCTTTGCGAAATCGAATATGGTCTCGTGTGTATAATCGATACCCTTCTCCTTTATCAAAGATCTCCAGTTCCCCAGGGCCCCATTTTTAGAAAGCAGCAACTTCTTCGAATTTGCCAGGGCAAAAACATTCAGGTGAATCCCTTTGCGTTCTTCTATAGTAGCAGCCGAATTCAAAATCTGATCCACCAGCGTGCCCCCAACATTGCCATGCCCGAAAATGGCGAGATTTACCTTCTTGCTAATTCCGAAAATTTGCCCGTGCATGACGTTCACGGCCTTGCATAGATCCGATTTCTTAACAACCAGGCTAACGTTTTTGCCAGAAACCGTATTGTTGAATAGCAAAGGCACTATCTGATTTTTTATCAGGGCATTGTATGGCTTGTGGAACGTGCTGAGATCCTGCCCTATTATTGAAATTACGGATACATCATCAACAATGGTTATGGTATTCAGATCCTGGGACTTAAAATCTTCTTCAAATTCTGTTTCCAATACAAGTTTTGCCAGCTGTGCCTGTTTTGCTGCCACTACTAATCCAATACCTCTTTCGGAGGATCCCTGGGAGATGATACCGACATTGATGTTATTAAGGCTAAGCGCTTTGAAAATTCTTGCATCTACCCCAACTTTACCCAATAAACCCCGGCCCTCAAGATTTATCAAAGCCTCGTTTTCTATGACCGATAAGGATTTTATTCCTTCCTTACTGGTCTTTGCGCTGATCAGGGTACCCTCATTGTCCTTGTGGAAAGTGTTGAGAATTCGCAAAGGAATATTTTTTTCAATAAGCGGAATAATAGTTTTGGCATGCAGGATGGTTGCTCCGAAGTTGGCGAGTTCATTGGCCTCTCCATAAGATAAGTGCGAAATCCGGCGAGCATCGGGGACCAGATCGGGATTGGCAGTATAAATACCATCAACATGGCTGTAGTTCTGCAATTCTTCCGCATCCAGAAAATTGGCCAGTAAAGATGCCGAATAATTGCTTCCGTTTCTACCTAAAGTTGTGGTTTCATTTGCGGTGTTTGAAGCTATGAACCCTGTGACAATGGCAACACTTCCTGCTTCCAGATTCGTAAATTCCCTTATTACATTCTCTTTGGATACCGCTTCCAAAACCTTGGCATTA
The DNA here is from genome assembly GCA_041743085.1 of Flavobacteriaceae bacterium. GTDB lineage: Bacteria > Bacteroidota > Bacteroidia > Flavobacteriales > Flavobacteriaceae > JAFMPW01. The sequence goes on along the minus strand of JBGTNL010000093.1, from coordinate 56,644 downwards.
CCAAAAGAACTATCTGTTTTGATAAGCTTCCGGGAATCCATGAGCCTGGCATCAATCCCCATCCCGATCAACAATTTGGCAATTAACCTTGCCGAAATAATTTCGCCGTAGGAGAGCACCTGGTCCTTTATTTTATCGCTGCAATCCCCAAGTAGGGCGACCCCCTCGAATAACTGGGCGAGCGCCCTGAATTCGGTGGAAAGATTAACGTTCTTAAAAGTGTGTCTCTGGTATTTTTCGAAAATTTCAAATTCTTTATAATATTTTTTGCCTGTAGCCGCTTTCTCAAGGATGTCTAGCAATTGGTCCGTCGCCCTTTCTCTTGCGGAAAGTACCACCGCAATATGTTCCCCTGCCTTTACCTTTGAAGAAATGATCTCCAGCACCCTTCCAATACCCTCGCCATTAACTAGTGATTTTCCTCCGAATTTCAGGATCTTTATCCTTTTAATCCGGCCATTTCCATTGAAAACACCCGTCAGCAATTGCCGCATCTGCTCAAATTCAATCAAAAAGGCGTCATGTCCGTGGAGCGATTGAATTTCACCGTAAGTAACATTACTATTTGCCTGTGCCAGGCGTTTAAAGGTCTCCTTGTTCTCTTTGGCAGTAAAAAAGAGATCCGAGTCAACCCCAACAATATGTATGTTCGTATCGCTTTCCTGTAATGCCTTAAATGCTTCTTCCCCGTGCCTGGTAATATCAATAGTTTTGAGCAATTGATTTGTAAGTTTATAGGCCGACAATTGAAATCTTTCCTGCAACTTTTCCCCGTGATGTGTCAACCAACTCTCTACGTTGAATACCTGTAATTCTGTATTGGTGCTACGCTGAAAACGCTCCTTGAATGACTCGGGAGTGCGGTAACACAGCATGGCATGCATACGTGCATCGTGAACCGGATTTTTGGAATTCACCAGAAATTGTTCCTGTATCTGGCAATTGGCTATGAGCCAATCCGTTGATTTCCAATCAGACGCCACAGGAATGAGATGCTTCACTAGTTTTGGGTTTAAGGCAGCCATTTCCCATGCTATTCCGCCACCCAGAGAACCTCCGATAAGGGCAAACAGCTGATCAATTTTAAGTGTCTCCAGACCAATTAGGAAAAGCTTTGCGATGTCGCCTGCTACAAAATCCTTGTAATTGTCTATAACAAATCCGTCATAACCGTTACCGGGAATATTAAATGCCAGAACAGTATACTTCCCGGTATCTATACAATTTCCGTCCCCTATTAAGGAAGACCACCATCCTTCTTCCCCTGTGACCTTAGAATTACCCGTAAGTGCGTGGTTTACGACAACAACCGGAGCCGTATGCAATTCTTTTCCGAACAACTCGTATGACAATTGAATATCCTGAGTCACACCACTTATTGTAGTATACTTTGGTATCCTGAGGTGGTGTAACCAGAATGTTTCTACACGCTCTGCATTCATCGGGTTTTTTCTGTTTGAGCGGGTTAAAAAAATCATCACAGGGGTTGTGGTACTTTTCTAACCCACCTTGGTTCACATCCTTTTCCTATGCCGGAACAGAGGCATTGATTTTAGCGAAAGCCTGCTCCAGATCGGCCTTAAGATCATCCATATCTTCCAGGCCAACAGACAACCGAATAAGGTCTTTGGTAACACCGGTAGCTTCCTGGGCGGCATCGTCTAATTGTTGATGGGTAGTACTTGCAGGATGTATAATCAGTGATTTGGTATCCCCGATATTGGCAAGCAATGAGAAAATTTTGGTCTCGTCCACCACCGTCTTGGCCGAATCGTACCCTCCTTTAACACCAAAAGTAACCAGACTGCTTTGTCCCTTAGGCAAATATGCCTCCGATTGTGCGTAGTATTTGCTTGTCTTTAATCCCGGGTAGTTTACCCAAGTGACCTCTTTCCTGTCTTGCAGCCACTTCGCTAATTCGAGGGCGTTTGCGCTGTGCTGTTTCATCCGGATTTCCAATGTCTCAAGACCCTGTATTATCTGAAAGGAATTAAACGGGCTCAGGCAGGCACCATGGTCGCGAAGACCCTCCACCCTCACCTTAGCGATAAATGCAGCAGGCCCAAGGGCCTCGTGATACACCAATCCGTGATACCCGGGAGATGGCTCTGTGAACTCGGGGAATTTACCATTGGCCCAATCAAAAGTACCGGCATCAATGATGGCCCCGCCCAGAGCCGTTCCATTGCCATTGATGTATTTTGTTAAGGAATGTATCACAATATTTGCCCCGTACTCAATAGGATTCAGCAAGGCGGGGGAAGCAACGGTATTATCCACTATAAATGGCACTTTCGCGGATTTTGCCTCCGCCGAGATCGCTTTAAGGTCCAAAACATCGAGTTTGGGATTTCCAATGGATTCCACAAAAATAGCCCTGGTATTTTCCTGAACCGCCTTTCCGAAATTCGCAGGATCCCCGGGGTCCACGAAAGTCGTTGTGATCCCCAATCGCGGCAATGTAACGCTAAATAAATTATAGGTGCCCCCGTATAAACTGTTGGAGGAAACAATATGATCCCCGGACTTTAACAGGACCAAAAGACTGGTATTGAGGGCTGCGGTCCCGGATGCGGTTACCACCGAGGCAATTCCGCCTTCCACAGCTGCCAGTCGCTGCTCCAGGATATCATTGGTAGGATTGTTGATCCTTGAGTAGATATTCCCGAATTCCGCCAGGGAAAAAAGGTTGGCGGCATGATCTGAATTATTGAAGACATAGGCAGTACTTTGATAGATCGGAACTGCTCGCGTGCCCCCGTTTAACTTGGTGTCGTGACCGGCATGTAATGCCTTGGTCGAAAGTTTTTGCTCACTCATGATTTTGTTATTTTAATTAATGATCCCTTTAATAAGCCCAGACCGTAACTGCTTCAATGCAATTAAGAAAAATCGAAAAGTTAACAAGATGGTGTAATTACGAAGGTAATTTTGCTGGTTATCTGTCACGCCCCTGGCGTGATAGAACGTAGCACCTTCTCTGATCCTATTCCGATAAGATAACCTTAGGAAGTTCTGCGGAGGAACAAAGGGTTGCTAAGGCTTCACGGGGTCTATTCCCTCCACCTTTCTTGATAACTCTTCAATAAGTGTTTGAACTTGTGAACTGCAAATATAGGTACAGAAAAATGGAATTACCTAACCTTTTTACAAATTTTACAGGTTAAACGCCCTTTTTATGTCCTCTACCATATCCAATTTTTCCCATGTAAAGAGTTCTACCTCTTTCTCAATCCTTCCATTGTACGGGGATTCGAATACCTTCTTAACCTTTCTGCTTTCCCTACCCATATGGCCATAGGCCGCCGTTTCCAAATAAATAGGATTCCGCAATTTTAGACGATCTTCTATGGCGAAGGGCCTCATGTCGAACAATTCCGCAACCTTTATAGCAATCTCTCCGTCACTCAAATCCAATCCGGAGGTACCATAGGTATCTACAAAAATGGAAGTGGGTTCCACAACGCCGATCGCATAACTCAACTGCACCAATATTTCTTTGGCCACTCCGGCGGCCACAAGATTTTTTGCCGCATGCCTGGCCGCGTAGGCGGCACTTCTATCGACTTTACTAGGATCCTTCCCACTGAATGCCCCTCCTCCATGTGCGCCTTTTCCCCCGTAGGTGTCCACAATGATCTTCCTGCCGGTTAATCCCGAATCCCCATGCGGACCGCCGATAACAAATTTTCCTGTGGGGTTAATATGGTACTTTATTGTCCCATTAAATAAGGCTTGTATATGTTCCGGTAATTGCTTCTTTACTCTGGGGATCAATATAGAAATAATATCTTCCTTGATTTTTGCCAGCATTTTGCCATCATCCGAATCAAATTCATCGTGTTGCGTAGACACCACAATGGTATCTATATGTTGGGGCACATTGTCATTTGAATAGGAAATGGTAACCTGGGATTTGGCATCGGGTCTTAAATATTTTATCTCATTATTTTCCCGTCGTAACACGGCAAGTTCCCGTAAGATCTTATGTGATATGTCTAATGCCATAGGCATGTAATTCTGGGTCTCCATAGTGGCATAACCGAACATCATTCCCTGATCCCCAGCCCCCTGTTCCTCCTTTGAGCCCCTGTCAACCCCTTGATTGATGTCCTGGGATTGTTCGTGAATCAGGGAAATAACACCGCAGGAATCGCTACTAAACTGATACTCCCCCTTAGTGTAGCCAATTCTGTGGATGACTTCCCTGGCAATATTTTGCAGATCTAAATAGGTGTGACTTTTTACCTCGCCGGCCAGAACAACCTGCCCGGTGGTTACCAATGTTTCACAGGCCACCTTGCTCTCAGGATCGAAGGCAAGAAAATTGTCTAACAAGGCATCACTTATCTGATCTGCAACCTTATCTGGATGCCCTTCGCTGACAGATTCCGAGGTGAATAAATAAGCCATAACACATAAATTTAAATGAGACAAAAGAATTGAAAGAAAGTTGCAGGGAAGTTAAAACAGGTGCCGTTTTGATTTCGGCAAGGGCTGCTTTAGCATTTTTTTATCCTGAATTAATTTCAGGAACCTGAGGTTGCAATCAGTCAAATCTTTCCTCTGACATTATTTCGCCAAAAGTACGTATTTGCACATAAAATAAAAATTATGTTCGCATAATTATTATCTCTGGGTATTTCAACAACTATTTTTTCACGTACCCGAGATACTTCGTATATTGCGTGCCCTTGACGAATACGACACCAACCATAAATCATTACCCATTATGCACATTGCAGTTGCAGGAAACATTGGAGCCGGCAAGACAACGTTGACCAAATTACTTTCCAGACATTATAAGTGGGAAGCCCATTTTGAGGATGTGGTTGACAATCCATATCTGGACGATTTTTATACCCAAATGGAGCGGTGGAGCTTTAATCTTCAAATTTACTTCTTAAATAGCAGGTACCGTCAGATCCTTAAAATCAGGGAAAGTGGTAAAAATGTAATACAGGACAGGACAATTTATGAGGATGCCCATATTTTTGCTCCTAATTTACATGCAATGGGTCTGATGACCAACAGGGATTTCAGCAATTATTCCAGTCTGTTCGATCTTATGGAGAGTTTGGTACAGCCCCCGGACCTGTTGATCTATTTAAGGAGTTCTATCCCGAATCTGGTAGACCAAATTCACAAGCGTGGCAGAGAATATGAAAATTCCATATCGATCGATTATTTAAGTCGGTTGAATGAGCGGTACGAGGCCTGGGCCCACAGTTACGAAAAGGGAAACCTTTTGATCGCAGATGTCGATAAACTGGATTTTGTTGACAACCCTGAGCATTTGGGAGAGGTGATCAATAAAATTGATGCGGAAATTAACGGGCTTTTTTAGCAGTACTTTCCGGAACCATAGAAAAGTTTATCTTAATTTTATTTAATGAATCCGTTATTTCTTGCGTGTTGTACCGCATCTTCACTTTTTTCCACCAGCAACACCGGAGTGGACTTATAATCTTTAAAGAGGCCTTTAACACGCAACATTTTCTGCTTGTGTTTTACGCTTCTTAAATAGATCGCCAGAATACGATCGGGATGGGATTCCGCAATCTCTATGTAGATATCGGCATCCCGCTCCCCGCTATCCCCGACTAAAATAAATCTTAACTCAGGGTAAGTTTTCAAAATATTCAGGATCTCGCGTTGCTTTTGAGGTTTTTCACTTTCATCCTTTCTATTTCTAAAGTTTGAAAAGCTTCTCAACAAGATGGGGCCTTTTGGGAAATTGTTCTTTTTCAGGAAAAATTCAAGGTAGCGATATAGGTTCCATGGACTATGGCTTACGTAGAAAATAGGATTATTATCGCACCCGGATCGACCGCGATGAAATAAATGGTAAAATTGAGCTGCACCTTCCAACGGGATCCTTGTTTCTGGCCTTTTGAAAACAGTATTCTTGATCACCTGCCATTTCAATGACGATACAACTCCCGTATGAATGATGGTGTCATCAATATCGCTTATAACACCGAAATCGGCATCCCGGGATGGAATCAATATTTCCCCGGGAAAACGGTTTTCATTTGTGATTTCACGTTCAATAGTTACATCTGCATATGATATCTCATAGGACAACCAGCCTTCATCGTTCGTTAATTTGGAAAGTTCTCCTAAGGGAGTTTCAAATAAGTAATAACCATCGCCATCCGTATCGGTATAATAAACGGTATTATCCGGAAGCTTTAGTGAAAGTCTGGTATTCCTTACCTCATCGGCATCAAAGCGTTTCCAGGTATTTAGCAACAACTTAAAAAAACCTTTTTCGGACAGATCGATATTCTCATCTTCCAGAGCCCTCCCCCTGGCATACAAATGACTATCTGTGCCATAACTTTGAAAGGCGATAATCTGCAGTGCGTCTTTTTTATCGAAGAAGATACCCATATCAAAAATGCCAGTTTTCGGGCCACAGCCACATGATCAAAAGTCCGGCTGCAATGGAAATGCCAAAAGTAATGGAAATCCATTTGGCTAACTGACGTGTTCCCAAAATGGCGGCCATTACACCTTTAAATAACAAATTGGAAATTGAGGCCAGAAGAATTAACCGCCATCCGGTGGAAACATCAAGTCCGTCATTTTTCATCAATTGCGAGAGGGAAAGTGTAATGGCGTCTACGTCCGTAAGGCCACTGATTATTGCCACTATATAAAGTGCATTGTTACCGAACTCCTGTTTGGTAAATGCCACAGCCAGTAAAATAAGGCCGTATAATAATCCGAAGATCATCGCACTTTTGAATTGGGCCGGATTTTCAGGTTCCGGCATTTCATCATCCTTATTATCCTTGTTTATCAGATAGAAGAGACCTACGCACAACAAGGCCATTAAAAAAAATTCGATCGCCAGGGGAAGTATGATCTGTGGAAGTTTCTGCGGTATGATTATTCCTACCTCTATTAAAACCCGTACCAGGGCAATAGCGGAGGCAGTGGTGATGATAAACGCGGCAATTTTCGCAATGGATTTGGTGCCGGAGGTTTTTCTTGCATAACTAACTGTCGTCGCCGTACTACTGATAAGGCCTCCTAAAATTCCATTGGTAATGATCCCTGTTTTTTTTCCAACGAACTTGTATATAAAATACCCTATGACGCTAATGCCAACTATCAAAACTACCATGAGCCAGATGTTTCGGGGATTTAGAACATCGAGGGGGCCATAGGTCCGATCGGGTAGTATCGGGAGGATGATAAGAGAAATACCGGTGAAGGTCATAATGGCCGACAGATCCTTTTCTTTAAGCCGTTCTATAAAACCGTGCAACCTTTCTTTTATATAGAGCAATACAGCAGTAGTACCACCCACGATAACCGCCAAAACCCGATCTCCCATCACCAAATAAGCACCGATTGCAAACATCAGCAGCGCAGCAACCTCTGTTGTCTGCCCCACATCGGGGTCAGTAAACTTTTTTAGCTTAACGATATTTGCCATCACTAAAAGTGCCGTTAACGCAATACCCATTAAGGGGAGGATGAAAGGATTGTTAAGGTCCCGGGACAACAGGCCACTCATAACCCCCAAAACCGAGATAAGGGTAAAGGTGCGGACACCGGCCATCTTATTGTCCGTCTTTTGGCGTTGCAGCCCTACCAATAGCCCTAAACCAAAGGCAATACCCAATGCTGTAAGGTCGTTGTATTCCATTGCGCTATTAAGATACCATTCCACAAAAAAACCCGCAAACTATGTTACGGGTTTTTTTAGCTTTATACGGCATTCGTTATTCATTCACATCTACCTCCACCTCTTTAATCACCTTATTCACCTTGGTATCAGTCTCCTTTTCCTGACGCAGGGCATTGATCCTGGCCTCTACCTCTTCCGGACTGCCTGTGTAAACATATTCGTTGGATGCGGTTTTTCGCTCCTCGGTAGTGGTGGTTGTCACAATGGCCTTAACCATATCGTCCGGCTGGCTCTCCATTTTTACCCGAACCTCTTTTTTCACTTCCTTGAACATCCCATTTTCGGCATAAGCTGTCAGACTATCAGTAGAGAGCGCAATGCTTGGCGCAATTACCAGGGCCACTACAGACATCAATTTTAATAGAATGTTAAGGGAGGGGCCTGAGGTATCCTTAAACGGATCTCCTACGGTATCCCCAACTACAGCTGCCTTATGGGCTTCCGTACCTTTTCTACCCTCTTCTTCTATCATTTTTTTTGCGTTGTCCCAGGCGCCTCCGGCATTGGATTGGAAAATGGCCATCAAAACACCCGCAGTGGTCACTCCGGCAAGCAATCCGCCCAGCATCTCAGCACCTCCTATAAAGCCAACGGCAACAGGCACGGCAATTGCCAGCAGACCGGGAAAGACCATTTCCTTAATAGAGGCCTTAGTGGATATCGCAACACACTTATCGTATTCCGCGTAGCCATCGGCGGCGTCGAATATTTTTCTATCAGCTTCGGTCGCCTTGGACATGTCGGAATCATATTTTCGCATAACGGCCAGCGCTGCATTTAATTGAGGGATGTCCCTGAATTGCCGACGCACCTCCTCGATCATTGCCATAGCTGCCCGGCCTACGGCGTTTATCGATAAGGCCGAAAATACAAACGGCAACATACCTCCAACCAACAGCCCTGCCATAATATCGGGTTGTGATACATCGATAGCCGTGACATTTGCGGTTTTCATAAAGGCGGCAAACAATGCCAATGCTGTCAAAGCTGCGGACGCGATCGCAAATCCCTTACCGATGGCGGCAGTTGTATTCCCTACGGCATCCAGCTTATCGGTACGTTCGCGGACCTCAGCCGGCAGTTCTGCCATCTCCGCTATGCCACCCGCATTGTCGGAAATAGGGCCGTAGGCATCAACGGCAAGTTGTATCCCCGTATTTGCCAACATCCCCACAGCCGCGATGGCAATTCCATAAAGGCCGGCAAAATAGTGGGATACCAGAATAGCCGCTGCGATCAAAAGAATGGGAATTGCTGTAGACATCATCCCTACCCCAAGGCCTGCTATGATATTAGTGGCCGAACCCGTTTCGGATTGCCGAACGATGGACCTAACGGGCGGTTTACCAGTTCCTGTGTAATATTCCGTTACTTTACCTACCAGCAATCCGGCAACCAGGCCCGCGATCGTGGCCCAGAAAACGCCCAGAGAGGTAAACTCTTTTCCGCCTTCCATCCAGGTTTCAGGAAGCATTTGTTGTATAATAAAATAGGATGCGATCAACATTAAGAATGCAGATCCGAATTCGCCCATGTTCAAAGCCTTGTGCGGGGAACCGCCATCCTTTACTCGTACTAAAAAAGTACCGATAATAGACATAACAATGCCAACCGCGGCCAGGGCCAATGGCAGATATACCGCGCCAAGGCCATCGAAAGAAGCCGTAAATTCCGGCAAAGTAACAAAAGTGGCGCCCAATACCATAGTACCGATAATTGAACCTACGTACGACTCGAAAAGGTCTGCACCCATTCCCGCAACATCGCCAACATTATCACCAACGTTATCTGCAATTGTTGCCGGATTTAAAGGATGATCCTCGGGAATACCTGCTTCCACCTTGCCTACGAGGTCGGCACCAACATCTGCGGCTTTGGTATAGATACCGCCACCTACACGTGCGAACAAAGCTATAGAAGAGGCTCCAAGAGAAAACCCGGAAAGCACGTTCAAAACTTCCCCGATTGCCCATCCTTGCCCACTATAAAGGGTGAATAATCCACTTAGTCCCAATACGCCCAGACCTACTACCCCAAGTCCCATCACAGAGCCTCCCGCGAAGGCAACTTCCAGAGCCTTTCCCAAAGAAGTCCTGGCGGCCTGAGTAGTTCTTACATTAGCTTTCGTAGCCACGCGCATGCCAATAAAACCGGCCAATGCCGAACAAATAGCACCTACTACGAAAGATACAGCCACCATACCGTTGGATCCGGTTTCCGAAGCACCCTTAAAATACAGAAGAATGGCCACGGCGATTACAAAAATTGAAAGAATCCGGTATTCCGCTTTTAGAAAGGACATTGCTCCATCGGCAATATTCTTTGCAATTCTGGCCATTTTTTCATTACCCTCCTCCTGTTTGGATACCCACATATTCTTAACAAGTACAAAAAGAAGGCCCAAAATACCAAATGCCCACAAATAGTTTACGATTAGTTCCATGTTGCTTAGTTATTTATAAAAAAAAACTCAAGATGAGTTCCGGGTTAAAACGGGGGCAAAAGTAGTAAAATGGTTTAGAATATGAAAGAGGGTTTTTGAAAAGTAAGGTCAGTTGTCAGTGAGCGAAAAGAAGCTATCTTTAAACCGTTGGCAGTCAGGCCACAGAGGACCTCACTGCGTTCGCAATGACGGCTTGATTTGACTTTCCGGTCACGCTGTTTTTTTCAGGAATATGGAAGGCACCTTATTTAATACTCACTTCCCTGACAGGCACATCACTTTCTTTAAATCTATTGATGCAATTGGCAATGATCTCTTTGGCCTCGTAAACATCGCCCCAGCCATCAACATCTACCTTTTTCTTCTCAAGTTCCTTATATACTTTAAAGAAATGTTCGATCTCCTTAATGAGATGGGCGTTGAGTTCCTTTAAATCATTCACCCTGTTCCCAATAGGATCGGAAACCGGGACACATATGACTTTCTCATCCGGGCCTTTTTCATCGGCCATGTGAAACACCCCTATGGGCTTTACCTCCATCACACAGCGGGGAAAGGTAGGTTCTGTTACTAACACCAATACATCCAGAGGATCCCCATCCAATGCCAGAATTTCGGGAATAAACCCATAGTCCGCAGGGTACATCATGGAAGAAAATATCATCCGATCGTATCGGATCCTTTTAAGTTTAAAATCGTATTCGTATTTGTTCCTGCTCCCCTTCGGAATTTCAATTAATACATCAAATGAGGTAACTTCGGCCGCGGTCATAGCACCTTATTTTAGCATTGCAAAGGTAAGCAAATCAGGAGCCCTCTTTCGCAATAATAGAGTAGGAATATTTCAATTGGTTACAAAATGGAAGAGAGGCATTCGTGAAGAATTCCGGCAATCTCCGAGCTTAAGGATATATACCTTTCCGATGTGGAAATCCTAAAAACTAAACCCGAAGGAACCGGTAACACTAAAAGGCCTGGCATTGGGATTGTCCAGGTAGTTACCTCTGAAATTAAAATCGATCCGAAAAATCCTAAATATATTTCCCACGCCAAAGGAGTACTCCCAATAAATTTTATCGTTCGGAGCCATCAAAGGAATATTTGTCGGGCTGCTTAAGGTTATATTCTCATCCGAAAGTTGACCCCACACACCCCTGACACCAACAATTTCCCTCAAGTCCCAGTTACGCATGAACGGGATCCTGGACAGTAACCTTCCGTTAAAATTGTGTTCAAGATGAAGGGAGGTATACGTGTCCGTAACAAACTCATAGAAATTCAAATTTGGAAAGGTATTATAAAGGGAAAAGATAGTCTGGTTGCCCGGGATCACATTCAACAGTCCTAAAGGAACTTCTCCAAAGGTCTTTCCAACTTCAATAGTACTTCTCAATCTTCCAATACCGCCTATTTGCCAGGGCTGCGTATAGGAAAATTGTATTTTTTCATAGTCGAAATCGCTTTCCAGAAAACCTTTTAAGCCCTTACTATAGTTGAGTAATAATGTACTATAGTTGTCGTTGATATCCCTTCGTTCCACACCATACCCAATCGTACGCTTGCCCGGTGTAAAAATAAGGGTTGTATTGAGATCGAACTGTTTGATCTCCGAGGAGATCCCTGTAGGCGAATCAGGATCAAGGTAATCCAGACTGAAAGCATCGGGCAAGGCAGAATCCAAAGTCCTGAAAGAACCTCCAAACAGGATCCTGAAATTCGTCAGCGGTTCAATTTCAATATTGAAAGTGCTCAGGTTAATGTTGGTAAGCCGGTCATTAGAGCCCACTGACACCAGGGATGAAGAAGCAATACTCCTGCCCAGCACATCGTTTGTGGAAGTTAAGCTCAGGCCTAACTGCTCCACGTCGCGCCTGTTCCCTCCCGAAAGGATAAGCCTGCTTTTACGATCCACTAGAAATTTGGCAGAAAAGCCGTGCTTAAATTTTTGATCCATAAAACCATACGCCATATAACCTTCCAGCCGCCAGGGATCATTTTGGCCAAAATATGTCCTTACGCCCGCCCTCACACGTATTCCTTCGGCCTCATTGTAACCGAAGAGATCATACATGGAGCCTATATCCAGATCCCATTTGTCGATCTCCACATATCCGGAACCCAGAATGCTTACTACGTCGTAGTACGTTCGGAACTTGGGGACCGTTTTGAGTGTATCCAGGAGTTTATAAATACCGCTCTCATCCTTATTCAAGGCTTCAAGACGGTTGTTTTTCCAAAAAATACTATCCCGGCTAAAAACCGCAGGATCAAAGGGATCGGCGACATTTTCGTAAAACTTCCCTGGCTTCGGAATGTTAAAGGTATAGTTAGCGTAAACGGTTGTCCGTTTACCATACACCCCTTTGGATTGTTCCTTTTTGCTGTAACTGAAGTCGCTAAGCATATAATCGCGCTTCAGCAGAAAAACAGAATCGTTCACCACTTCAAAATCCTGCTCAATATAAATGTCCTTAACCCAGTTGATGTTGGCACTTTTGGTCACCTCCAGGTTTATTTTCTTTATGGCGAAAGTGGTATCATTCACCCAAAAATCTCCCTTAAAGGTAAGCTCGTTTTTTCGCCTGGGATAGTAAATAATGTTGTAACACCATTTATTATCAATGTAAGCACTATCTGAGAGCACGTAGTTATACGTGTCTACCCCTGTCCTGGAAAGAGGACTTGTAAAACTCTTGTCGAAGAACTTCAGATAATTGTTATAAATATCGTAATCCGTATACAGATCTTCTACAAAACCGATAATCGCCTGGTTGTTACTAAAACCTGAATTTTTACTCCCCATTACATCTTCCTTTTCCTCGTTCAGCACATTATCGCCATATATTTTGGAAAATGTCTCGTTTAGAAAAATGGGTAGGTAGGTTTTTCCCGTGATACGGGAGGTATCAAGATCAGCAAATATAAATTCCATTCCTTTGAAAACGCTGCTTTTCATTAATGCACTGTCAATGGTATTGAGGTCGAACTCTATCTTCTCATATTTATCGTATCGGTATTGCTTAAACTTACGCAACCCATTGATCCTTTTCCTGGCCCAGATCTTCTTGAGAATATCTATAGCCGGATTATTCTTTTTGGATTGTTTCCCCACATAAACCACTACCTCATCCAATTGTTCCTTGCTTTCGGCAAGCACAATCCCCATATTGTAGTTTACCCTGGCGGTTAAGGGAATGTCTTTGGTCTCGTATCCTATAAAAGACACGCTCAAAGTTTGATACGAATCGTCAGATTCCAAATAGAACCTGCCATTATCATTTGTTATGGTTCCTTCCGTGGAATTCTTGAATATGACATTCGCAAAGGCAACCGGTGAACCGGATTCATCCTTAACAATACCCCCCGCTTTTGTTTGGGAGAAGCTAAAAAAAGAAGAAAGAAGGAGGGTGTATGCCAGGAGTTGCTTCATAAAGATCGTTGTGCAGTACTGATGCGGCCAAAAGCAGACACTGACCGCACCAGCTATTAATTTGGTAAAGGGTTCAGGGTATAATTCCTATCTAATAGCCTTCCTTTAAGAACCGCCCGGCCAGGACGCCGGAGCGAAGATACTTTTAGAATCCGGTATTCCTTATTTATATAACACTTTCTTAACAGCCTTGATAACGTCCTCGGAATTTGGCAACCATTCTTCCAGCAGCACCGGAGAATACGGAGCGGGCGTGTCGGCGGTATTGATTTTCTCAATCGGCGCATCCAGATAGTCAAAAGCTTTAGACTGTACCAGGTATGTTATTTCAGTGGCAACATTCCCGAAAGGCCAGGCTTCCTCCAGCACCACTAACCTATTGGTCTTCTTTACCGACTTTAGGATAGCATCCTGGTCCAAAGGGCGGACTGTACGCAGATCAATTATCTCACAACTGATGCCCTCTTCTTCCAGGGCGTCGGCTGCCTTATAGGCCTCTTTGATTATTTTACCAAAGGATACAATAGTTACATCGGTTCCTTCCCTTTTAATATCGGCCACCCCCAGAGGTATGGTATAATCTTCCTCTGGCACCTCGCCTTTGTCACCGTACATCTGCTCGGACTCCATAAAAATAACCGGGTCATCATCCCGGATCGCTGATTTTAAAAGGCCCTTGGCGTCGTTAGGATTTGAAGGCACCACTACTTTGAGGCCAGGGCAATTGGCAAACCAGCTTTCAAATGCCTGTGAGTGGGTGGCCCCTAATTGCCCTGCGGAAGCGGTAGGTCCCCGAAAAACGATGGGGCAATTAAACTGCCCGCCAGACATTTGCCGGATTTTCGCCGCATTGTTTATGATCTGATCAATCCCCACCAAACAAAAATTGAATGTCATATACTCAATGATCGGCCTGTTTCCATTCATTGCAGAACCGACGCCAATGCCCGCAAAGCCGAGTTCCGATATAGGGGTATCTATGACACGCTCGGGCCCGAATTCATCTAACATTCCTTTAGAAGCCTTGTAAGCTCCATTGTATTCGGCAACTTCCTCTCCCATTAAATAGATGGTATCATCTCTTCTCATCTCTTCGGACATTGCCTCGGCTATAGCCTGCCTAAACTGTAGGATCTTCATGCGCTATTGTATTTTGGGTATTCGGTTACTGTTAAAATGCCAACAAAAATAGGAAAATATATATCAATCTGTCTGTAGGCCCACCGAAAAATAATTGCATAATTTTATTATGCGTGCATAGCAATTCTGAAAATTAATAGCTATCTTTGAGGACTTTTAATAGACATAAATACGTAGACAGAGATGAAGATATTGGTTTGTATCAGCAATGTACCGGACACCACTTCCAAGATCAATTTTACCGATGGTGACACTAAATTTGATACGAAGGGCGTGCAATTCGTAATTAATCCAAATGATGAGTTTGGATTAACGCGTGCCATGTGGTTTAAGGAAAAACAAGGTGCAATCCTGCATGTAGTAACAGTCGGAGGGCCAGCAACAGAGCCCACAATAAGAAAGGCTCTTGCAATCGGGGCAGATGAAGCCATTCGAATTGATGCCGAGCCTACGGACGGGTATTTTGTAGCAAGACAACTGGCAGAAGTTGTAAAAAACGGGGGGTACGACCTTATTATTGCCGGCAGAGAGTCTATTGATTATAATGGCGGCATGGTCCCCGGTATTATGGCGGCATTGCTGGATATGAATTTTGTGAATACCTGTATTAGCCTTGAAGTGGAGGATAATAATGCCACTGCAGTCCGTGAAATTGACGGAGGAAAGGAAAAAATCGCCACTTCACTACCCCTGATCATAGGAGGGCAAAAAGGCCTTGTGGAGGAAAGCGACCTTAGGATCCCCAATATGAGGGGAATTATGATGGCACGTCAAAAAAAGTTAAATGTGGTTCCGCCTGTTGACGCGTTCCAGGCTACGGAAGACATTAAATTTGACAAACCGGCGCCAAAAGGGCCTGTTAAGTTAATAGATGCCGATAATGTGGAAGAGTTGGTGCACCTATTACACAATGAGGCAAAAGTAATTTAAATTCCAAATCTCAAATTCCATACCGAACAAGTCGGAACCAAAAATTGGATTTTGGCGCATGGAATTTGCACTTTAATAAAAAAATATGTCAGTATTAGTATATACGGAATCAGAAAACGGGAAATTTAAAAAGTACGCCTTCGAGGTGGCATCCTATGCTTACGATGTTGCAAAACAACTTGGAACGGAAGTTACGGCCATAGCATTCAATGCTGAAAGTTGCGAGGAGTTAGGTACGTACGGGGTTTCTAAAATATTGAACTGCAGTTCAGAAACCCTTAAAACCTTTAATGCCAGGGCATATGCATCTGCCATAGCACAAGCAGTTGAGAAAGAGGGATCCAGGGTAGTGGTTGTAAGTTCCAGTACAAATGCTAAATTTCTGGCCGGTATTTTAACCGGCGTACTAAAAGCTGGTTATGCGCCGAATGTGGTGGCAGCTCCTGAAGGCACTAATCCGATGGTGGTAAAAAGAACCGCCTTCAGTAACAAGGGTTTTGCCCATACCCAGCTAAACTCCGATACCAAGATCATTGGTGTATCCAACAATGCTTACGGAACCGTGGAAAATAGTGTCAGTGCTTCCGTGGAAGCTTTTGAACCCACTATCAGCGATTCTGACCTGACCACTAAATCTGTTGAAGTGGACAAAGTGGCAGGCAAGGTCACGATTGCGGACGCGGATATCGTCGTATCCGGTGGCCGGGGATTAAAGGGCCCTGAAAATTGGGGGATCATAGAAGAATTGGCCAGCGTTCTGGGAGCGGCAACCGCCTGCTCCAAACCTGTTTCAGATCTGGGATGGAGGCCGCATAGCGAACATGTGGGCCAGACAGGAAAACCGGTGGCCAGCAATCTTTATATAGCGGTAGGTATTTCCGGGGCCATACAACATTTGGCCGGGGTAAGCGCCTCAAAGGTAAAAGTGGTTATTAATAGTGATCCTGAAGCGCCTTTCTTTAAGGCGGCGGACTATGGAATTGTAGGGGATGCATTTGAAGTGGTTCCCAAACTCACGGAAAAATTAAAGGAATTTAAGGCACAAAACGCCTAATTTTTGTTAATTTGTACCCCTAAAGGGCTGTTTAAATGTCAGGGCAACCCAATTGTTTATACAGCCATTGTGGTTTCTAGATATTTATGAGCTTAGTCCGATTGAAAATAAAAGGGATATCCTACAGCCAAACTCAGAACGGTGCGTATGCACTTATATTGAATGAGGTGGATGGAGACCGAAAACTGCCCATTGTTATTGGCGCTTTTGAAGCCCAATCCATTGCAATAGCACTAGAAAAGGAAATAAAACCTCCGCGCCCCCTAACACACGATCTTTTCAAGAACTTTGCCGACAGGTTCGATATTGTTGTAAAACAGGTGATTATCCACAAATTGGTAGATGGTGTATTCTATTCGAGCATCATATGCGAAAGGGATAAGATAGAAGAAATTATAGATGCCCGGACCAGCGATGCCATAGCGCTTGCGCTCCGCTTTGATGCGCCCATCTTTACCTATAAAACCATATTGGACAAGGCCGGTATTTTCCTTAAATTCTCATCCAAAGATAAAGATAAGGAAGAGGGGGATGACAGCATTGTAGTGGATGAGATACTCCAGGAAGGAGAAACAGTGGAGATAGATGCAGGGGCAACCACACCATATAAGGAGCTCAGCCTGGAGGAACTACATCAGGAATTGGACAAGGCTGTCGCCAATGAAGACTATGAAAAGGCTGCAAAACTAAGGGACGAAATATCAAAGCGCAATTGATAAACTAGTGTAGCGATAACTAAATTGGTTTACTATGCGATACGGGTTTTGGGTATTTCTCTTGGTACTTTTCATTTCATTCCCGGCCTTTGCCCAAGATACCATTCCCCCCGCTATTCATACTGCCATAAGCCCGCAACCCCATAATACGATTATACCGAATCAGGGATTTTCCATAAATACGCTGTGGCGAGGTATTTTGGGAATGGGGGTACTTGTTTTTATTGGTTTTATTTTCAGTTCAAACCGGAAAGCGATTAACTGGAAAACAGCAGGGATAGGACTGTTAATTCAACTTCTTTTGGCCATTGGAATTCTTAAAGTTCCCTTTATTCAGGCAATTTTTAAGACCGCCGGACAATTTTTCGTAAAAATACTGGACTACACCCTGGCCGGGAGTCAATTTCTCCTGGGCAATCTACTGAACGTAGAAAATCCCAATATCGGTTATGTTTTTGCCTTTCAGATTTTGCCGACAATCATTTTCTTTTCGGCCTTAACCTCGGTATTGTTCTATCTTGGCGTCATTCAGAAAATAGTTAAAGCCCTGGCGTGGTTATTGACGAAATCCCTGGGGATCTCCGGGGCAGAGAGCCTCTCGGTTGCTGGAAACATTTTTCTTGGCCAAACAGAATCACCCCTGCTTATAAAAGCCTATCTTGAAAAAATGACCAGGTCGGAAATCCTGTTGGTTATGATTGGTGGAATGGCCACCGTAGCCGGGGGCGTCCTGGCAGCTTATATCGGATTCCTGGGTGGTACCGATGAAATTCTCCGTCTTGAATTTGCGAGACATTTGTTGGCCGCTTCCGTAATGGCAGCACCGGGCGCCGTAGTGGTCTCAAAAATTCTCTACCCCCAGACCGAGGCTATTAATAAAGAAGTAAGGGTCTCTACCGAAAAAATAGGTTCCAATATTCTCGATGCCATAGCAAATGGCACCACAGAAGGTTTAAAACTGGCCGTAAATGTAGGCGCTATGTTACTTGTTTTTGTTGCTTTTATTGCAATGATCAACGGTATCCTGGGCTGGGTCGGCGATTTAACAGCTCTAAACGCCTGGATTGCCGCCAACTCGGACTTTGAAGCCCTTTCCATGGAAGCGGTTTTGGGGGTTGTCTTTGCCCCTCTGATGTGGTTGATAGGGGTAAATTCTGAAGATATTATGCTCATGGGGCAATTATTGGGTATTAAACTGGCGGCCAGCGAATTCATCGGTTACATACAACTGGCGGAACTGAAAAATGCTATGAGCCGTACCCATTTTACCTATAACAAATCGATCATTATGGCTACCTATATGTTGTGTGGCTTTGCAAATTTTGCTTCTATCGGCATACAGATCGGCGGAATAGGTTCCCTGGCACCGGGACAGCGTAAAACCCTTTCAGAATTTGGCATGAAGGCAGTACTGGGAGGCACCCTGGCTTCTCTGCTCTCGGCAACCATTGCCGGTATGATTTTGGGGTAAGGGCCCCTCCCCTATTTCCCATCCCACCAAGGGAGGGAACTTTCATTCCAAGTTAATAAGTTTTTAATAATTTGAAAAAGTTCCTATAAGAATTAATTGCTGCTTTTACTAGTTTCGTTATCCACTTAAATTCTAATTCAAATTGATTAAAAGCCCTCTCCCCAGTGGGGAGAGGGTTGGGAGAGGGGCCTATGAAACAATACCACGATCTATTAATACACGTACTTGATAACGGATATTCCAAGAGCGATAGGACCGGAACGGGGACAAAAAGTGTATTTGGCTATCAAATGCGGTTCGATCTTGCCGAAGGTTTCCCGCTGATCACCACTAAAAAACTACATTTAAAATCGATCATCCATGAGCTCCTGTGGTTTTTGAAAGGGGATACCAATATAAAGTACCTGCAAGAAAACGGGGTGCGCATCTGGAACGAATGGGCAGATGAAAATGGGGAACTTGGCCCGGTATATGGGTATCAATGGCGTAACTGGAATGGGGAAGACATTGATCAGATAAAGCAGGTAATTGAGATATTGAAAACCAATCCGGATAGCAGGCGAATGATCGTTTCTGCCTGGAACCCAAGCGTGCTCCCAGATACGTCCGTCTCTTTCTCTCAAAACGTGGCAAATGGCAAAGCCGCATTACCACCTTGTCATGCTTTTTTTCAATTCTATGTAGCCAATGGTAAATTATCCTGCCAGTTGTACCAGCGCAGTGCCGATGTTTTTCTTGGTGTTCCCTTTAACATTGCTTCTTACGCCCTTTTTACGCGAATGATGGCACAGGTTTGCTGTTATGCACCGGGAGACTTCATCCACACTTTCGGTGATGCCCATATCTATAACAACCATTTGGAACAAATTCAGTTACAACTGAGCAGAGAACCGAAACCGCTACCCAAGTTATTATTGAACCCTGAAGTAAAGGATATTTTCAAGTTTACTTTCGAAGACTTCACTTTACTCCATTATGATCCGCATCCCCATATTAAGGGAATTGTTGCGGTATAGGGTTAATACAAATGCGAATCAGGTTAACCACAAAATTCAATATTTTCTATTTTTAAATAAAAATCACCAACATGATCGCGACAGAAACGCTCTTGGATTTTTTTCTGGAAACCCGTAAGCATACCGAGGATATTTGTGCTCCTCTGGAAATTGAAGACTATGTGATACAACCTGTCGTGGATGTTTCCCCGCCTAAATGGCATCTTGGCCACAGCACCTGGTTTTTTGAGGAGTTTATTCTAAAGCCGCATGCGAAAAGTTACCAACTGTTCGATCCCGATTTTGCTTTTGTGTTCAATAGCTATTATGAAACCGTCGGGAAAAGGGTCGTCCGTGCGGACAGGGGCAACCTTTCAAGACCTTCTGTTCAAAAAGTTTTTGAATATCGGAGTTATGTCACCAATGCCATTCATACGCTTTTTAAAGAAAATCCCGGCGAGGAAATCCACACGCTTATAGAAATCGGTATCCATCATGAGAAGCAACATCAGGAGTTATTGTTAACCGACATAAAATTCATTTTGGGCAACAATCCGCTTCTTCCCTCCTATACAAGGACATTTAGCGAACATACACCGGAAAATCACCATCAGGATTGGATTCGTATGGATGAAGGTATTTTCGAAATTGGCAAGGCCACCGATGATTTCTGCTATGATAATGAATTAGGGAGGCATAAAGTATATTTATCATCTTTTGAAATTTCAAACCGATTGGTGACCAACGGGGAATTCATGGAATTTATAAAGGACGGTGGATACAAAAAATTTGAACTTTGGCACGCTGAAGGTTGGGATTGGGTAAATCAAAACAAAATAGACGCCCCGCTGTACTGGCATTGGGTTGAAAATGTTTGGCAACATTATACGCTTGAAGGTCTTAAAAAAATTGATTACGATGCTCCGGTAACCCACGTATCTTATTTTGAGGCGTTTGCCTTTGCCCAATGGAAGGGATACCGTTTGCCCACCGAATTTGAATGGGAAACCGCACAACAATTCTTTCCCTGGGGGAAACGATGGGAGTGGACGGAAAGTGCTTATCTGCCCTACCCCGATTATAAGAAGGCAGCGGGCGCCCTGGGGGAGTATAACGGAAAGTTCATGGTTGGCCAGAAGGTGCTGAGAGGCGGCTCTGTGGCAACCCCAAAAAAACATACAAGACCTACCTACCGTAATTTTTTTCACCCTTATCTCAGATGGCAATATGCCGGCATAAGGTTAGCCAGGTAATTTCGACAAAAAAGCATGCAAGAACAAATAGCTACAACATTTACGAGCAAATTTGAAGAAGACGTTTATAGAGGTCTGACCGATTTTCCCAAACATTTATCCTCCAAATACTTTTATGACATAAAAGGGGATAAACTATTCCAGGATATTATGGCTATGCCAGAATATTACCTCACCGATTGTGAACACGAGATCCTGGAAAATAACAAACAGGAGATTACGACATGGTTTACACGCGGGGCTCAGAAATTTAACGTTATAGAATTAGGTGCCGGGGATGGTAAAAAAACCATGATCTTATTAAGCCATCTGACAGAACAAGGGTTCGACTTCACCTACACTCCTATTGATATTAGTCTGAATGTCCTTGATCAGTTAGGGGAAACTATCCGTTGTGAATTGCCCGATGTTGAGGTAGTGCCACTTCAAGGCACCTATTTTGAAACTTTGGAAAAAGTGAATCATTTGAACGATTTTAAAAAGGTCGTTCTGTTTTTAGGATCCAATATAGGCAACCTGCTTCATCCCCAGGCCATTGAATTTTTAAAAAGTATAGGGACGCTTATGGAGTCAAAAGATCTTCTTTTCATTGGTTTTGACCAGAAAAAACATCCGCAGACGATTTTGAACGCTTATAATGACAAAGCCGGAATTACAGAATCGTTCAATAAAAATGTTCTTGCCAGGATGAACAGGGAACTCGGGTCCAATTTTGATCCGGACAAATTTCTTCACTGGGAGGTATATGATCCTGAAACGGGAACTGCAAAAAGTTATCTGGTCTCAAAAACAGAGCACTGTGTTTTCATAGAATCCCTTGATCTTGAAGTGTGCTTTAAACAGTGGGAAACGATCCACACCGAAATATCACAGAAATATGATGACGAACTGGTTGCCTGGTTGGCACAACAGGCCGGACTTCAGGTGGAGGCCGAGTTTACCGATAGCAGGGGCTATTACAAAAATTATCTTTTTAAGAAATCACAATAGGTCATTATATAGGAGGTTAGCCCCAACACTTTTTAAATTTGATTCAGTTACAATTATTAGACTGATAGAGGTTAACCAAGATAAATATTAATTCAAGTGAAAAGGACAGGCTGCTATATTTCTTATTTTCAATTTTAAAAATACACGAGTTGCCGTTTTCAAAAACATGAAACCATAGAAACCTGAAAATCATAAACTAAAAATGAAAGCAATCTGGAACAATACTATACTTGCGGAAAGCGAAGACACGATTGTTGTAGAAGGTAATCATTACTTTCCTGCCGCCAGTTTAAAGGCCGAATATTTTAAAACCAGTACTACTCATACCACCTGTCCCTGGAAAGGAATAGCCTCCTATTATGATATAGAGGTCGATGGAGAGACCAATAAAGATGCCGCATGGTTTTATCCAGAAGCCAGTGAACCTGCCAAAGATATCAAAGGGAGGGTCGCATTCTGGAATGGTGTAGCGATAGAGAATTGATCTTACAAATAAAAAGGCCGGAACCTTTAGAACAACTCCGGCCCTGTACATCTTTTTGGTTGATTAAAGTTCTAATACAGCATTTTCCGCGCCTGCGAACTCGTTCCACTGGTAACGATCGGCCTGTGCCTCGTTTACGTAATTTCCGTCAATGATGTACTTAAATTCATAAGTACTTTCCTTGGGAAGCTCCAAAGTTCCTTTGAAAGTCCCATTTTTTAATTTTTTAAGTGCGCTTAATTTGTTTGCCTTCCAGTTATTGAAATCGCCTACAACGGCCACTTTTTTTGCCTCTTCTGCGGGTACGGTAAAAGTTACCTTGCATACCGGCTTACTTTTTAAATATTGCTTTGTTACTGCCATGATTACTTAATTTTAAAATTTGAACCTGCAAAATTAGCATAAAACATCTATTAGACAACAAGTTAACTAAGAATTATGATTTTGATAATTATATGTCGGTAATTAAAAGATTATCTCAAAATAATAAGACCATTTTTATAGCAAGAAAAATCTACATCCCAGATTTTAAACTCGCCACAATGGTATCTATATCATTTTCAGAATTATAATAGTGAAAACTCAACCGAATTCCTCCACCGCGTTGTGAACATATTACCTTATTGGCCTCTAAATGGCGATAAACCTCTTCGTTCCCATTTATGTTAAATATAGTGCTGTGTTCTTTTCTCCGCACAATAGCGTCATTCAGTAATCCAAGTGCTGTTAGTTCCCTTTGCGCCTTATCCTTCAATGTTTTATTATGGGCTTCTATATTTTGGATCCCTATATTAGCAAGCAATTTAATGGAACAATTAAGACTTCCGAAATTCAGGGTATCCAAATGCCCGGGTTCGAAGTGTTTCGCAAAGCGGAAAGTATCTTTAGCTTCTGTATTAATACCCGCTGAATTAAATCCAATAGTATTTAGTTTAAGCCTTCGTTGTATCTTTTCATCAAAAAGCATGAATCCGTTTCCATATCCGGCCAACAACCACTTATACCCGCTGGCCCCCAATACGTCTATTGCGGATTCTTCAAAATCAATATCGAATGCGCCGCAGAACTGAGTGCCATCGGCAATGATCAAAAGCCCGGGAAAAGAATCCTTCAATTTTTTAAGAAAATCCATATCCACCTTTATACCGTTAAGCCATTGCACCAAACTGAGAGCCAGCACCTCCGGATTTTCAGTTTCTACTTTTTCCCATATGTGTTGTTCCAGATCCACATCTATGGGAACATAGGTTATTGGAAATCCTCTTTTTTCAAAGGGCCAGTTTAAGGATGGATAGTCATTTTCCAATAAAAGCACCTTACTTGTCTTATCCAGTCCTTCCAAAAGAATGTTTATTCCCAAGGTAAAATTCTGTACCAGGGCAACGCGCTCTTCGGAACACCCAAAGAAATTGCCTATGGTTTGCCTGGTTTGAGGAATGAGTCCTGAACTTTCCATCTTCATGGTGCTGCCACCTGTCAAAAAATCCAGGTCGTGTTCCTGACGCCATTCCTGCAACCCCCGGCTCATCAATCCAGAGGTTGCGGTGTTGGCATAAATAGAATGGGTAAGAACGGGGAACTGTTTTCTGAACTCTTTCATTTGGAATTCCTTTATCTTTGTGATTAAAGATACCTATTAGCATGTTCTCCAAAAATAAAACCGAAAGGAAAATAGATCTGGAACAACATGATCTGCTGGAGTATGCCCAAGAGCGTATTAAACAGAAAAAAAACCTGTTTACGCACTTTGTGATCTTTCTCATTGGCAGCGTTTTTTTGATCCTGGTCAACAAAATCCTGAAATACGGGGAAGAATATAACTGGTTCATATGGGCAATAACTCTGTGGGCATTCCTATTTGTGATTCATTTTTTTAACGTTTTCGTTACCCAAAAATTCATGGGAAAGGACTGGGAGCGCATGCAGCGGGAAAGATTGGTACAAAAGCAAAAAGAAAGGATTGCCGCGATCCAAAAGGAAATAGAAACAGATTTTCCACTTTCCGGTATCAATAAGAAGATTGAAGAATAACCTTCTGAGATCACGCTATCTGCCGGGGCCTACTTCAACTAATTATTTTGAATGGCATATCTTTGGGTATGAAGTGATTTAAACTTTTACAAATTGGCTAAAAAATTGCCGTTTTACGCCCGTATTTTGTCTTTTTCTTGCTCCGTAGCCCTGCTATGCAGCTCAAAAAAGCCTTCACCTGGCCACAAAACCATCAATTTTCGCTTCAATTCAAAAAATTTAAATCACTTCTAGGTTTTCAAAACAATGTTCATTAGAAAAAAAGACCTGTGGGGACTATTTGCATGATTGCGGCCATTGGAGAGAACAATGCCCTTGGTAAGGATAACGATCTGCTATGGCACTTACCAGATGATTTTCGGCGTTTTAAACAACTTACCACCGGGCATAAAATAATCATGGGAAGAAAAACCTATGAAAGTTTTCGAGAACCATTACCCAATAGGACTCATATCATAATTACCCGCGACGAAGATTACAGTGCCCCACATGAAGATTGTATCGTCGTCCCTTCATTGGAAGAAGCATTATCACTAACTACAACAGATTCCCTATCCTATATCATTGGCGGTGGGGAGATTTACAATTTGGGAATGAAGCAAGCCCATATTCTTGAGATAACCCGCGTTCACAGCACTTTTGACGCCGATGTTTTTTTTCCTGAAATAGAAATGACCGACTGGCAGCTTTTAAAGGAGGAATACCATCCGAAAGATAACAGACACGCGTATGATTTTACCTATTTGACTTACAATAGAAAAAAATCCCATCTGGAAGTTACCGGGGAGCTTTCACAGTGTTAAAATACTGAGGTTTGTCCCGGGGACAACCTTGTGTCCCTTAGAAGGTCCCAACTTACGCTACGTTAAAAATTTAATTTTGAAATGCTAAAGCAAGCCCTAGTGTCTTTTAGAAAATCCCTCAAAACGGAAGGATCCTCATTACTGAAAAACTGATGTGTCCCATGCGCTTTCGATCTGCTCAGGAGCCCATATTTCTCCAATACGGAGCTGGTCTGCCGTGCTACCGCCTCCCCGGAATCAATAATGGTGACGTGCTTGGGAATAATGTCCCTAATAAGAGGTATTAAATAAGGATAGTGCGTGCAACCCAATACCAGATAATCCATTTTAGCGGCTAACATCGGCTCCAGATACCTGAGAAGCAATTGCCTGGTTTCCTTACTGTTAATCTTTCCCTTTTCTATCAAATCTACCAAACCTGCCCCCTCTTGCTCAATTACATTGATACCATTCCCGTGGTTTTTAGAGGTACTGTGAAATAACTCACTGGCTAATGTTCCCTTGGTGGCCAATACGCCCACGGTTTTGGATTTTGATTTTAAAGCTGCCGGTTTAATTGCCGGTTCTATTCCAATAAAAGGTATGGCATAGCGCTTTCTTAAATGGGTAATGGCACTTGTCGTTGCCGTGTTACAGGCAACAACAATAACTTTAGACTCTTTCCCCAGCAGGAGTTCCGTATTCTTTATACTCAAATATAGAATCTCTTCCTCGGATTTTTCTCCATAAGGTGCATTTTTGCTATCGGCCAGGTAGATGGTGTCTTCACTGGGAAGAAGCCTGTTAATCTCCTTCCAGATAGATGTGCCACCCACCCCTGAATCGAAAATACCAATTGGCCTGCTGTACATACAATATACTTAGAGATTGTAAGCTGTAGTGGTAAAAAAAAACCGTCCTGCCATTTATAGTCGGGACGGTTTAATAAATAGTATCGTGTGATATAATTAAAATCCTAATTCCTTTTTTACCTCCACAAGAAGGTCCGGCCCTTTTGCTACGATAAGTCCACCACCCTGTGTAGCGTCTATGACATAATCATAGCCCTGTGCCGCAGCTACTTTTTCTATTGCCCCCAATGCCTTTTTGGAGATGGGTTCAAACAATTCGGCCTGTTTTTTGGCCAATTCCTGTTGCGCTGCTTGTTGAGCCTCACCAATATTTTTTTCAAACCCCTGCAATTCCTGGGCTCTCTTTTGATTTTCTTCTTCAGATTTGGCCGTAGCTTCGCTGGAATACAGCGTGTATTTATTCTTAAGCTCTGTCATTGAACTTTCAATATCGGCCTTGTATGTTTCCTGTAGTTTCTTTAGTTCAGCCTGAGCCGCCTTCATCTCGGGCATTTCGGCCAGTAGCTCTGTAACGTTAATATGTGCGATTTTGCTTTGTGCGTTTACAAAACTTGTAGCCGCAATAAATAAAACGATGGCAACTGCTACTTTTTTAATTTGTTTCATGAGTTAAAATTTAATTGTTTTTAATTTTTTATGTAACCTTTGATGATCAAAATTCGCATTCCGCTAAATATTAATGACGCTTGTGATCATGTAGGTTTCACGATTTCCGAATTTACTATTTGAGTATTATTATTTAGATTAATATTTAGTTAATAGTGTCTTTCTCCTGTTCCGTATCTTTTTTTCTGGCATCTTCCTTTGCCTGTCTTTTGACCTCCCTTTCTTCCAATAATTTTTGTCTTCTTGCCTCATAGGCCTTTTTGCGTTCTTCCCTTATTTTTAACTGCTCGGCCCTCCGTTCTTCCGCTGTTTTCAATCTTGTTTCTTCGGCCTCTTTCGCCCTGTCCTGACGTTCTTTAAGCGCTTCGCTTATTTCTTCTTCCCGGGCTTCATCTTCTTCACCTTCAAATTCTTCCAATCTGCTCTGTTCTTTCTCCTTTTTATTGGACTTGCTCACCTTTCGGGTTCTGGCAATTCCTCTCAGAACCAACTCGCTGATATCGTGTCTTTTTTCGGAGTACAACATTACGACATCCGCCGATTTATCGAAAATAAAATCATACTTTTTATTGGCTCCTATCTGCTGTACTTCGTTGAACACCTGGTCTTGGATGGGTTGTATTAATAACCTTTTCTGCAATACCAAATCGCCCTGTGGTCCAAATCTATCTTGCTGATAGTCGAGCATTTCTTTTTCCAAAATCTGAATCTCCTCCTCTCTTTCCGCGATCAGCTCGTCTGTTAAAAGTACTTTTTCGGCCATGAGGTCTTTCTTCATTTGTTCCACTACACTCGATTTCTGTTCTATCTCCACCTTCCATCTTTGCACCTTGTTTTCCAATTGTTCGCTGGCATCTCTGTATTCCTCTACATTTTCAAGAATATACTCCATGTCAACGTACCCTATTCTTACCCCACGCTGCGAAAATGCAAGGGCAGATAAAAATACGCTCGCCAATACTACAAGAACTTTTGTCTTCATTTCAAATTCGTTTTTAACATAGAAAATATCGTGCCAAAATTACTAAAACTTTTAAAATGAGTAGATTGCCTTAACAGTTGCTTCCGGAGATTTAACTTTAATTAGAACTGTTGCCCAATAATGAAGTGCGTTTGCCATCCGCTGGGTCCACTGCCGACGGATTGCGGTCTGAGATCTTCATCGAACCCATAACCAAAGTCTATCCCCAAAAGACCAAAGGCTGGCATAAAAATACGCAGTCCCACTCCGGCCGATCGTTTTATTTGAAACGGATTAAACTCCTGAAAATTGTTGAAGGAGTTACCTGCCTCGGCAAATACCAGTCCGTAAATAGAGGCTGAAGGCTTTAAAGTTAATGGATACCGCAGCTCCATGGAATATTTGTTATATACAATACCCCCCTCCTGTTGTCCGGTAAGCGGATCAACGGGTGTCAGGGAATTGTTCTCGTAGCCCCTGAGCTGAATGGTTTCACGCCCATCGAGCGTAAAATTTCTTCCAAGTCCGTCACCTCCAAGAAAGAACCTTTCGAAGGGTACCTTGCCCACATCACTATTATAGTTGCCTAAAAATCCGAATTCGATATTTGTTCGCAGTACCAGTTTTTCAACCAAACGGGTGTACCAATCCCCCTGGAATTTTATTTTGTAATATTCCAGCCAGTTAAAGCGTTCCTGATCCACACTTTCCAGCTCATCTCTTTCTGCTATGGTCAAGGTCTCCCCTGCCCGGCCCCTTTCTCTTTGTAATTCACTTAATTCCTCGCTGCGTTCCTTCAGGGCGGCAAAATCCTTATTGCTAAACAAGGAATACGGAGGGGTGAACTTCGCGGTTACTTCGAAAATAGACCCTTGTATTGGGTAAATGCGCCCGGGGCCCGCAGAACTTCGGGAAATACCAAACGTATAGGCCAGGGAATTGGACTTCCCGTTCCCGAAATTAAAAAGGCCCGTCCTGTAATTTTTAAAGTTATATAATTGATAACTAAGGGAATGGGAAACCGTAAAATAATCATCTGGCCATTGTACTCTTTTGGCCAATCCCAGAGATATCCCGGTTATGGAAAATTGCTGGTCCTTATCTACCTCAATTCTTCCGCTATTGCTAAAGGAAGCCAAAAACTGTTGGGTCCGTGAAAGGGATAAACTGAAACGTACCGGTTTTTTGCCTCCCAACCAGGGTTCGGAAAAGTTTAGGCTATACACTCTGAAGGTCCTGCTGGCCTGCAGCCGAAGGGCAAATGTTTGGCCGTCCCCCATAGGGACCGGTTTATAGGCTTCACCTTTAAAGAGATTCTGAATAGAGAAATTGCTAAAGGACAAACCCAGCGTCCCAATAAAACCCCCGCCACCATAACCTCCCTGGAGCTCTATCTGACTGGAACCTGACTCCACAAGGCTATATGCAAGATCTACCGTGCCCTCATTCGGATTCGGATTCTGAATATCCGGCCTTATCTGTTCCGCATCGAAAAATCCAAGTTGCCCCAACTCACGTACACTACGTATGATATTATCCTTGCTGTACCGCTGCCCAGGGCGGGTACGAAGCTCTCTGAAAATAACGTGGTCATTGGTCTTGTCGTTCCCGGTAACGGTAACATGGTTGAGAAAGGTCTCCTTGCCCTCAAGGATCCGTATTTCAAAGTTTATGGTATCATTCTCTGCAGAAACCTCTACGGGATTGATCTGAGAAAAGAGATAACCGTTATTTTGGTAAAGATTGGTAAGGTCCTCAGCATCGGGTTTGGAATCGTCTGCAATGCGTTTTCTCAGTAAAACCCCATTGTAGGTAGCTCCCTTTTTAATACCTAATATCTGACTCAATGCATTATCGGTATAGACGGAATTGCCTACAAAATCGATATCACCAAAATAGTATTTATTACCTTCCTCTACTTTTATTTTAATGTCGATATTGTTTTCATCAACCACCAAAATAGTGTCCGATAGCACTCTGGCATCCCTATATCCGTTCTCTGCATATTTGTCTATCAAAGAAGACAGATCCTCGTCATAATCATCCCTGATGAATTTCG
Organism: Flavobacteriaceae bacterium; assembly: GCA_041743085.1. GTDB lineage: Bacteria > Bacteroidota > Bacteroidia > Flavobacteriales > Flavobacteriaceae > JAFMPW01. Next base: position 26,722 of record JBGTNL010000093.1, on the reverse strand, counting down.
ATTTTTTCCAAAAGCGGCCAAGTCTTTTTTCTTTGGTGTTCTTCAGCGCCTTACGTAATTTTTTGCCGGACAATTTTTCATTGCCTTCGAAAATAATATCCTGTACCTTTACTTTATCACCTTTTTTTACATTAATTACCATACTCTGCGCACTGGTTTCAGACGTGTCCTGCGCGGTGGCTATGGTTACCTTTGCATTCAAATGTCCCTGCTTCTTATATTTATTCTGAAGGTAATTTTTGGTGTTGGCTATAAGGCTTTCAGTAATCTTTTTACCTTTCTTCAGGTCCGTATCCTTAATAATATCATCTACCTTCCTTTTCTTAACCCCGTAGATAGTTACTGTTGAAAGTGTAGGACGCTCTTTTATATTCAGTTCAAGAAAGATCTCATCACCCTCGATTTTAGTAATAAAGAAAGAAATATCACTGAACAACTCCAGCCCCCAAAGCTTTTTCAACACTTCGCTTATCTCATCCCCGGGTACGGTTATGGGCTGCCCCACCCTTAAGCCGGTATACGTTTTAACGGTTTGTTCATTATAGCTTTGCAATCCGGTAACTTCCAAACCTCCAAGGATGTACTTTTTACCGTTGGCATATGAAGGCAGTTCCTGGGCGAAAGTGAATACGGTAAAAAAAAGGAGTAAGAGTGTAATAAGTGGTCCAAGAGATATGAACCGTTTCATATCGCTAGTTGAGTTGTTCGCTAGTTTTTCCAAATCTTCGTTCTCTGTTCTGGTAGTTTATGATAGCCTCTACTAAATGTTGCTCACTAAAATCGGGCCAAAATACATCTATAAAATATAATTCGGCATAGGCTATCTGCCAAAGTAAAAAATTGCTGATCCGGTGTTCACCACTAGTACGGATAAGCAAGTCTACATCTGGTAAATTATGCGTGTAAAGATGGTTATTTATAATGGTTTCATCAATACTTTCGGGTGAAATTATATTATTTTTAACTTTGGTACATATTTGCTGAACAGCTGTTTTTAGTTCCTCTCTGGCCCCATAGCTGAGTGCCAGTGTTAAGGTCATAGCTGTATTCTTGCTGGTCTTTGCTATTACTTCCATCAACTCGCTATGCGCTTTGTTTGGCAACGAGGAAATATTGCCAATGGCATTCAGCTTAATATTATTTTTGTTTAAGGTTTTGAGTTCTTTTTTAAGTGAGGCTACCAAGAGTCTCATAAGCGTATCTACCTCTAACTTAGGCCTGTTCCAGTTCTCGGTGGAGAACGCGTATAATGTTAGGAAGGAGAGGCCTAGTTTGGCACAATTTTCAACAGTTTCACGCACAGCGGTAACCCCGTTTTCATGGCCAAAAACTCTTAATTTGCCCTTTTGTTTTGCCCATCTTCCATTTCCGTCCATAATAATGGCGAGATGTTGGGGGAGGACCCCTTTATTTAAATCATCTATAGTGTTCATAAGGTATTACTCAAAACAATCGGAACAGGGTTTTCTGCCAAAGGTATAAGTTAAGGTAATTCCCGAGAAAACGTACCAATCGTCACTAAAAATATTTCCAAACCTGAACGGTTCAAAATTGGACCCGTCCGGATTACTGGCATCCAGATTGTCTGTAAAAGTATACCTTGCCCCTACTTCAGCGCCTAGGATGAGAAACTGGTTTAATCTGGCTTTGGCGCCCACAGTCATGGGTATTGCAAAAGAACCGTCTTTTTGATTGATGTTTTGTAATTGTCCCGCATCAAAGTAATGAAAGCCGTATCTAAAATAGGTCAGCCCGGTGTACAGGTAAGGAGTAAATGCCGGCCCCAGTTTATGAAGGTTATAATCCACAAAATTAAACTCTAAACCCACAGAAGTCTCGAGTACGGAATTATCCATTACAAATCCCCGTTGCTGCCTGGAAGCGATGTCGGATTTGGAATCATCCGCCGTGAAATTTCCATATATAACGCTGGCACGCCATGCATACCGTTTGCTCTTATTCCATTTAAACAGACCCCCAAAAACCATGCCCGACGGTAAAATAAAATTGGTTCTGCCCACGTCCCCGATGTTGTTGACACCCCCGCCGTACAGGCCTATTTCATAGGTCTGGCCGTTTGCCTGCCAAATAAAGCATAGTAGACTAACAACAATAAATTTCCTCATTAATTTCAAAAGTTTGCAAATATAACAATTGCTGAATTTTAGTTGTACAATTGTTATATCCCTGTTCTCCTTTGATAGAACAGCTTTTGACGGCATTTATTGTTTGGCCCCGGTGTCAATTACGTCTGTCCTGACCCCATAATAATTTGTTGCGAATGGTTTTGAGGAAGCTCTCCGAATAATATTCTATCATATTTATGGTAAACCCGGCCTTTTTGATGACAATTTCTTTCCCGTTCTCCAACGTTGCAATTCTGGAATCCAGGGATACCAGGTGGTTTTCTTCCCTTCCCGAGACTTTTAGGCGAATCTCGGTTTTATCCGAGATAACCAACGGCCTTGCGTTCAGATTATGTGGGGCAATAGGCGTAATTACCAAAGATTGTGCTGTTGGGGTAATTACCGGCCCGCCACAACTCAGGGAATACCCTGTAGAACCTGTTGGAGTTGCCACTATGAGACCATCAGCCCAATAAGAAGTTAAATATTCGTCGTTGAGGTAGGTTTCCACGGTAATCATTGAGGTTGTATCTTTCCTGCTCACAGTAACCTCATTGAGGGCGAAATTCAGTTCACCGAACTCCGGTATATCAAAACTGGCATGCACTGCAACAAGGCTACGCTCCACAATGGTATAGGCTCCGGAGACAAATTCCTGTATCACCTTGCGTACATCCTCTTTTTTAAAAGTTGATAAAAATCCCAGTCGTCCCGTATTGACGCCAACAATTGGGATCCCCAGATCCCGTATGTAGGTAACAGCACGCAGAATGGTCCCATCACCACCAAAACTTACAAGCATATCAAAAGAACTATCCAGGCCCCGTGATCGCGTAAATGTTTGGAATTTTTTTTTCTTATCTGAATATAGAAGGTTGTGAAAATTTTTCTCAATCACAATCTCAGCAGACTCATTTTTCAGTTCATCAAGTAATTCTTCCACATAGTCCGACACGTTTTCCTGATATTTTTGTCCGTATATGGCAACCTTCATATGCCTTAAACGTTTAGGTATTTATCCAGATAATTCGACCGCCTCTTTAGATTTTCCAAAAATTTATCGTCCAGATTTCCAAAAAGTATATTGTAGTTGTAACGTCTGAAGGTTTGTACAACCTCATTCATCCCCTGGGTGCCAATTTTAAGCGTTACCTGTACGATCTCGTCCCGGGTATCGGTAATAAAGGCCCCAAGGAGTTTTGTATTATTACTCTCAACGATCTGCGCAATTTGACTAAAAGAATAGTCCTTTTTGCTTTTGGCAATTACCAAAATGCCGCCTGGTTCCGTAAAAAAAGGAATGTCAATAAACAAACCCACTAGATCTGTAAGGTCATAGTAGCCCAATACTTCACTGTTCTCATCTAAAACAGGTATCAGATTGGCCTCATTTCGGGCAAACATTTCGAGAACATCTAACCATCCCGTGTCTTTTAATACAAAAAAAGACTCCAAATTGTACCTGTAATCCGCTATCTTTTTGTTCTTCTTGAAAGTTTCCAGGTCGTTTTCATCCAAAAGCCCTAAAAATCTTTTTTCCTCCACTACAGCTACATGTGAAAAAGTAGTGTTTTTGAAAAATTCTATAACCCCTTTCAACGCATCTTCTACCTCAAAAACAGGCACCGTATTTATTATGTGAGCATCTAGTTTCATATCTTCAATATATATTGCAAAATAGTAATTTTAAATATCAAAAGGTATGCCTAATTCGTATTTTTATGGCTTTTTAAGACCTCCATTCCGGAAATGACCAAACTAAGTGTAAATATTAATAAAATAGCGACTTTGAGAAATGCCCGTGGCGGAAATTTGCCCGATCTTCTTAAGGTGGCCGCAGACGTACAGGAATTTGGGGCAAATGGGATCACCGTACATCCCCGGCCAGACGAAAGACATATTCGCTATCAGGACGCGCGCGATCTAAAAAAAATCGTAACGACAGAGTATAACATAGAGGGAAACCCTGTGCCCCAATTCATTGATCTTGTTTTGGAGGTCATGCCCACTCAGGTAACCCTGGTTCCGGATGCCGTGGACGCAATCACTTCCAATGCGGGATGGGACACCACAAACCATACGGATTTTTTGAGCCATGTAATAAACACCTTTAAAAGTCGGGGGATCAGGACCTCTATTTTTGTGGATGCGGATCCGAAAATGATAGAAGGAGCCGTTAAAACCGGAACGGATAGAATAGAACTCTATACGGAGGCATATGCAAAGGAATATGGCAAAGGCAACAAAAAGGGAATATTACCATTCGTTCAGGCGGCTGAAAAAGCCCATGAATTAGGACTTGGCATTAACGCCGGGCATGATCTTAATCTCGATAACATCCGTTATTTCAGAGAGAAAATCCCTCATTTACTGGAAGTTTCCATAGGCCATGCCCTTATATGCGAATCCCTTTATCTGGGCCTGGAAAATGTTGTTAATATGTACCTGCATAAATTGAGATGACAGAACTGCTGCATTCAAAAATAATCGGGAAAGGCGAACCCCTTTTAATCCTTCATGGGTTTCTGGGAATGTCGGACAACTGGAAAACCCTGGGAAACCTATATGCGGAAAAAGGATTGGAAGTGCATCTTTTGGACCAACGCAACCATGGAAAAAGTTTTTGGTCACCGCAGTTTAACTACGATATCATGGCCTCGGACATAAAAAAATACGTAGAACATCACCAGCTGAACAGGATACATCTCATGGGCCATTCCATGGGGGGCAAAACAGCCATGCAATTTGCCTGTAATTATCCTGACCTGGTAAAGGGATTATTGGTGGCGGATATTGCCCCCAAATACTATCCACCCCATCATGATGAAATTTTAAAAGCGCTCACCCTGCTACCCCTGGAACACCTGAATTCCAGAACCGAAGCCGATACACAACTGAAGAAATATCTCTCAGAACCAGGGATACGGCAATTTTTACTTAAGAATCTCTACTGGGTGGATAAGGGTACCCTTGGGTTCCGTTTTAACCTGAAAGTACTCAACAAAAAAATGGAGGAGATCGGTGAAAACATCGGGAATACGGATTCTTTTGAAGGCCCCGTACTTTTTTTAAAAGGCGATAAATCCGAGTACGTTTCCACAGCCGATTTTCCAGAAATAAAAAAGCACTTTCCCAAGGCCCGAATAGAAACAATAGAAAATGCAGGGCATTGGCTCCATGCGGAAAATCCCGGACAGTTTTTTGGGAAATCATGGCAATTTATAACTGGTCAGCCCGAGAAATAATTTGCAAGTTTTTGAAATATTGCTTGCCTCCCCTGAGATTTTATCTAATTTTAATGTCGATCTTTTACAACAAATAGCCGATGAAACTTATTTTAAGAATACTCCTGAGTGCTTTAGCCGTTTTGGTTCTTGCCAATGTACTCCCTAATATAGAGGTAGACTCCTTTATGAGCGCGGTCATTGTAGCCATCGTTTTGAGCCTTCTTAATTTTATTGTGAAACCCATCCTTATAATTTTGACCCTGCCGGTAACCATTCTCACTTTTGGCCTGTTCCTGTTGGTAATTAATGCAATTATTATATTATTTGCCAGCGAAATGATCGATGGTTTCAGGGTAAACGGAATATGGTGGGCGCTGCTCTTTAGCCTGTTATTGTCATTTCTGCAATCCATACTTTTCTCATTTTTAAAAGAAGACAAAACCGGGTAGGGTAGTGATTATTAAATCGGTTTACTAAATTTTTGCTGCTATTTTTTCTTTATGCAAGGCAAAATTTTAAAGCATAGCAGGGCTACGGTTAAAAATTTTAACGCGGCAGAAGGAAAAAGGGAGGTGAAAATAGTGAACGAATTTAGTGGTTGCTACACTAGAAGTGCTTCCGAAAGGACGTCCGTTAAAAACTTGTTGAACTTCGTAAATTACCTTACTTTTGCATCCCCTTTAATTTAATTGGCAATGTCATCAGGGGGCAGTCTACAATTCATTGAGAGCCTATTGTCTTAGAATTTAAATCGCCATTGCTTTTCACCAAGTCACCCACTAAAGGTTTTACAAAAAATAGTAGTATGAATATTACAAAGGAACAGATAGATGATTTAAACGCAGTTGTTAAAGTGGCGATAACCAAAGAGGACTATGAGGACAAAGTTTCTAAAATCCTTAAAGACTACCGCAAGCAAGCGAATATACCCGGTTTCAGGAAGGGTCAGGTGCCAATAGGGCTTATTAAAAAGCAATATGGCAAGGCGGTATTGGTGGATGAAGTCAACAAACTTTTGCAGGATAATCTTAACAAGTACCTTACTGAAGAAAAATTGGATGTTCTCGGGAATCCGTTGCCAAAACAACAGGATAACTTCAATTGGGAGGCCGAAGAGCTTGCGTTTGAATTTGAACTGGGCCTTGCCCCGGACTTTGAAGTATCCCTTCAGACCAAAAAACCGGTTACGCATTATAAAATAGTCGCCGATAAGAAAATGGTGGGGGAACAGGTAGAGCGACTTAGAAAACAATACGGCAAATTAATCAACAAATCGGAGGCAGGAAAAAATGACGAGCTTACGGGAACCTTTAAAAATGAAGAGGAGGGGATAGAAAATAAAACTACCATTGAACTCCAAAAGATCAAGAACAAAAAAGCTCTGGACAGTTTACTGGGTAAAAAGGCAGGGGATACGGTAAGCCTGGAAACCAAAGGACTTTTTAGGGAAGATTTCCTTCTCTCAAGCGCCCTGGGGATAGCCCGGGAGAAAGCTGAGAACTTGAAGATCAAGGTAGATCTCACCATTGAAGAATTAAACGAAAGGGAACTTGCGGCATTGGATCAGGAGTTTTTTGACAAGCTTTTTGGCAAGGATGAAATCACTTCGGAAGCTGCCCTAAAATCCAGGATAAAGGAGGATTCTGAAAAACAGTTTGAACAGCAGGCAGATCAAAAACTTCTAAATGACGTAACCGAGCGGCTTATTGAGACCATAAAGTTTGAGCTTCCATCGGAATTCTTAAAAAAATGGATCCAGATGACGGGGGAAAAATCGCTTTCCGAGGAAGAGGCCAACGACGAGTATGAAAAATCGGAAAAAGGACTTCGCTATCAATTGATCGAGGGAAAAATATTGAAGGATAACAATATTGAAATTCGGTTTGATGAACTGAAGGAATTTGCGAAAGGCTTTGTTAAATCCCAGATGGCCCAATATGGGCGAATGAATCCTCAGGACGAAGAGTTAGATGCCATTGCTATGCGGGTAATGAGCAATCGGGAAGAAGTAAAACGTTTGTCTGAGCAGCTGATGAGTCAAAAATTATTAAATCTATACAAAGAAAAGGCCAACCTCAAAACAAAAGAAGTAACCTACGAAAACTTTGTGAAGGAGGTATATGGGTAACTCCCCGGACTGCCTGATTACTTGGTAAATTGTGAGGTTAGCTCGTGCCACTAATTTGTTGAAACCCATTGTTCCCAAGGTAAGCTTCAGGGAATTATTAGATTAAAGTCTCACTAAGATTACCTATCTTTACGGGGTCTAAAGTGCGTATTTCGGCGCCTTTTTTTGATAAAATCACAGTAATGAAACCTATGGATTACGGAAAAGAATTCAGAAATTTTGCAATAAAGGATCAAGGTGTTAACAGCATGTATTACGACCAGCTTATCAGCAGTATGTATCCTGTTGGGATGACTCCAAATATCATAGAGGAGAGGCAGTTGAACGCAATTGCCATGGACGTGTTTTCACGGCTTATGATGGATCGGATCATTTTTCTGGGAACCGGCATTAATGACCAGGTAGCCAATATAGTACAGGCACAGTTATTATTCCTGGCGAGTGCAGATTCCTCCAAAGACATACAGATATATATTAATTCCCCCGGGGGAAGCGTGTATGCGGGACTGGGCATATACGACACCATGCAATTTATTAAGCCCGATGTGGCTACCATTTGCACAGGAATGGCCGCTTCAATGGCTGCTGTGCTTCTATGTGCGGGGGAGAAGGGAAAACGCAGCGGTCTCACGCATTGCCGGGTAATGATCCATCAACCCATGTCCGGAGCACAGGGACAAGCAAGCGATATTGAGATTGCGGCTAAGGAAATCCTGAAGATAAAGGAAGAGTTGTATCAGATCATATCCGAACATTCGGGAAGGAAATACGATCAGGTATATGATGATAGTGACCGGGATTACTGGATGAAGGCTGAGGAAGCCAAGAAATATGGTATGATCGACGAAATTTTAGAAAGGGATAAGGATTAATAGCGTCTAAAACCGATAAATTATATACGATCACTCTATAGCACAAACCAAACCCGGGATTAATTCGTTATAGTCAATGAAAGTGAAATAGTGTTATGGCCAAAGAAAATTTAGAATGTTCTTTTTGCGGCAGAAAAAAGCCCGAGACCAATCTCCTGATCGCGGGCCTTGACGCGCACATCTGCGACAGGTGTATTGAACAGGCACACGGTATTGTGGCGGAAGAGTCCAGGCAATCTAAAAATGATGATCTGTCTTCAGAACTCATCCTCAAAAAACCGAAAGAGATAAAGCAGTTTTTAGACACCTACGTCATAGGCCAGGAGCGCACTAAAAAAGTATTATCCGTGGCGGTCTATAACCATTATAAAAGGTTGTTACAACCCAGTTCCAAGGATGATGACATTGATATTCAAAAAAGTAATATTGTGATGGTGGGGCATACGGGAACCGGTAAAACATTGATGGCTAAAACCATCGCACGTATGCTGAATGTGCCCCTAGCCATAGTGGATGCCACTGTGCTTACAGAAGCCGGCTACGTTGGTGAGGACGTAGAAAGTATCCTGACGCGCTTGTTGCAGGCCGCTGACTATAGTCTGGAAAAGGCGGAACGCGGCATTGTCTTTATTGATGAAATTGATAAAATAGCCCGGAAAAGCGATAACCCTTCTATTACGCGGGATGTGTCCGGCGAAGGCGTTCAGCAGGGATTATTGAAATTACTGGAAGGTACCATGGTTAATGTACCCCCCAAAGGCGGCAGAAAACATCCGGATCAGAAATTCATAGAAGTGAACACCGAAAATATCCTGTTTATTGCCGGGGGCGCTTTTGATGGTATTGAACGAATCATCACTAAGCGCTTAAACATGCAGGCCATAGGATATAGCGCTTCCAAAATTGAGGATGCCCTCGATGAAACTAATGTATTGCAATATATTATACCCAGGGATTTAAAACAGTTTGGACTTATCCCTGAAATTATAGGCAGACTCCCTGTGTTAACGCACATGAATCCTTTGGATAAGAAGACCTTGAGGGCCATCCTCACCGAACCTAAAAATGCTATCATAAAACAATATGAAAAACTTTTTGCCATGGATGGCATAAGTTTTCATATCACGGAGCAAGCCCTGGATTACATTGTTGACAAGGCAATTGAATATAAATTGGGCGCAAGGGGGCTTCGTTCTTTATGTGAAGCCGTATTTACCGATGCCATGTTCGAATTACCCAGCAGTGACGAAAAGGAATTTAAGGTCACAAAACCCTACGCTGAAGAGAAATTATCGTACGAATCTGTTAAAAAATTAAAAGCCGTCTCATAATCCCGCATATTGCTTTTTCAACATCGTTTCCAATAAAGTCAGACATATTTTTTGGATGATTTTCTCATCGGTATACAATTGGCGTCCAAATCTAGGAACAATTTCCATAGCTACATCCAGGCCATCTGCCCATTCCTTTGTTGGTTTAGGGTCTTGATATTCCCCGTAGAGAAGTGTCAAGGGAACCTCAGGTTTTTCTGTTTCTTTATGAAAATTCATTGGAGAAACGGCATAAAGCGACTTCATCGGCAAACCCCTTAAAGCCGCGGTCCAGGCGATTGTCCCTCCTGCACAAAAAGTAAGGTAATGGCTGGGGATATTTTCTTTCCTGAGAAGTTGTTCCACAGCAATGCTTAATCCCCCGTTTTCAAATGCCTCAGATACATTCTCCGGAGTATATACGAGTATGTCAAGGTCGGCCAGTTGCTGGCTGTCATAATATACTATGTCAAAATATTGCTGCAAATAACCAAGATAAGAAGTAATCCACATGCCCTTTTTTGCACCCCACATATCCGATAAAACGACCAATCGCTCTGCCATAAAAGTATAATTTAAATAAGTCCGGTTAAGTTCTGGGGGGCAATTTGCAGAATAAACTCCAGAATACCGTAATTATTTGTTAATTTGATATAATTCTCCGGTGTATTTCCCACTTATCGGGAATATACGCATGTAATACTGCTTTTGGATTTTCCCCATCATTTTTTAAATGCATAGGACTTTCTCTATTTTTTTATCAGTGTATTAGTTATTCTTAACGCTCTTTTTAATAGGGGGAATTGCCATTCTCACATATTTATCAACCTTTGTGCCGACAGTAATTTCCTCTCTATTCTGCCCCTAAAACGACGGGTAGACAATAGGCCTGACCGCTTTTCGAATTTCCCTAATATAAGTGGGGTATGTATCAAAAGTCCTGCCACTTCCGGTACACCGGCAATGAAATAAACACTCCCTTGTGTCCCCTGCTTACTTTAATAGTTCTCACTGAGGATCCGCTTAAGGCCTACCATCTCTACTACTTCAATGTAATCATTATTCCGGGTAGGCGGCTGGCGGCAAGCAATACCTTTTTTAAGGCCCTATACTAATTTCAAAAATTTCTGACTGAAAATAAAAAATTCTTGAAAGTTTACCCGCCTCTGGCGGGCGACTATCCCCGACGTGACCATCGGGGGATTATTAGATTAAATGAGAGATAAATATCTAATCCGATAGTATACAATTTGGGTAAATTCGGATATACATGTTCCGGGATAACAAGGCTATTTTCTGAATTGCGTTGGAGTTAGGCCGGTGAATTTTTTAAAGGCCGATTAAAAGGTAGACTTGGAGTTGAAACCGCATTCCAATCCTATTGAAACCATGGTATAGGCAGAAAATTCCTCCTGCTCTAATAGTTTCCTGGCTTCCCGTACCCTAAGTGAATTGATATAATCGGGAAAATTCTGTTTTGCATACCGGTTCACTAACTTAGATAAGCTACTGGTACTTATTGAAAGCTCCTCGGCTATTTTTTCCATTCCCAGATAGGGATCATGGTATCTTTGATTGGATTGTACATAATGATCTATATCTTTGAACAGAGCCTCCTCTTTATCCAGCTTAGGAAACTTCTGCTCTGCCTTGGCCCGGGTCTGGTAGTATAACCCACTTTTCTGATTTTATTGTGTAGGCCAATCCTGTCTTTTAAAATTACATATTGAAAAAATGCCTGGTAACCTACCCAGTAGATCAGGATGGACGAACCAAGCCTGAGAGGATAATAACTATGGGGAGCCTTAATGGTACTTGAAAATAAATTCAGCGGCACCGCAAGCAGCCACAAAAAGATAACCCCTCCCCCCAGTATAAGAAATTTCCGGATCCATTTCAGGTTGTCGTATTCCAATATCCGAGGGTATAGACTTTCGTGCCTATAAAGGATCCGAATGGCTTTAAAATAAATGGCATTAACCCCAGGGCAAGCCCTGGACCCAATAGAAGGAATCGACCCAAGGGTCGAGGTATTAAACCTGGACCCCGCTGAAAAAGCGGGGTTAGTTCAACCATCCATTTTAACCGCTCCCGCTAAAAAGCGGGATTATTAAAATGGGGTTTCACTAATAAAGAAAGAGAGAATACAGAAGTGTAACGGCATCTTCAATAGAATTATAGAATTCTATCTCACTTAAAGTCAATTTGCCCTGCTTCACAAGATACAACACCGTACTTCTGGCAAATACCTCCGCAAGAAATATGCCTAAAGTAACTTGAATAAATAGCCATTTATTCTTTTCTATCTTTAGATAGTAGACAAGAAAGGCATAAAATAGCGGTGAAGTCCATAAAGGAACAATTTATATCAAAAATTTCAGAAATCCTCTATTTGTTCATCTCCAGGAGTTCCTCTACATATTCCCTTTCGTTGGATAATCTTGGTATTTTATGTTGTCCCCCTACTTTATTCTTGGATTTTAGCCAGTCATAGAATAGATTTTCCCTTGCAACATGTACCTTAGGCATCTTTAAGGTCATATTATTGTAGCGCTTGGCTTCATAATCAGAATTAAGGGATTTTAAAGCATTGTCTAAAAATTCCGTGAAGCATTGGATCTCTTCCGGAGCCTTTCTAAATTCTATGATCCATTCATGAGCACCCTTTTCCCTGCCGGTCATGAATATCGGGGCTACCGTATAGTCCTTTATTTCGGCCCCCGTTTTGGCACAAATGTTCTTTAGTGCCTCTTCCGTATTTTCAATAATTAGTTCTTCACCAAATACATTGATATGGTGTTTGGTCCTCCCGGTAACTTTAATTCTATAGGGAGCAATAGAAGTAAATCTGACCGTATCCCCTATCTTATATCTCCAGAGTCCGGCGTTGGTGGTAATAATTATGGCATAATTTTTACCTATTTCCACCTCCCACAGTGGTATTATTTTTTGATCGGCGGTGCCATAGGCGTCCATCTGGATAAATTCATAAAAAATACCATAATCCAGCATGAGCAACAGATCATTGGCATTGTTCCTGTCCTGGATCGCAAAAAAACCTTCGGAGGCGTTGTAGATCTCATAGTATTTGAAATTCTTCCTTGGCAGTAGTTTGGTATATTGATCCACATAGGGATTAAAACTTACCCCGCCGTGAAAATAGACTTCAAGGTTCTCCCATACCTCAAACAGATGTTGTTTTCCGGTTTCCTCCAGAATATTGTTCAGGAGTACCAGCATCCACGAGGGAACCCCGGCAAGACTGGTGACATTTTCCTGTATGCTCTCTTTAATTATGGCTCCCATCTTGGTTTCCCACTCGCTCATGAGCGACACCCTGTTGCTCGGAGTACTACTCAATTCTGCCCAAAACGGCATATTATCTATAAGAATGGCCGACAGGTCCCCGAAAAAACTTCCGTTATCCTCATATAATTGCTTGCTGCCTCCCAATCTCAGACTTTTCCCGACAAATAATTGCGAATTTTCATTGTTGTTCAGGTAAAGGCATAACAGATCCTTTCCCGACTTATAATGGCAGTCTTCCAGGGCTTCGGTACTTACGGGTATAAATTTACTTTTGGCATTTGTTGTGCCACTGCTTTTTGCAAACCATTTAATAGCGGTTGGCCAAAAGATATTCTGTTCCCCGCGTCTGGTGCGTTCTATCATAGGTTCCACCTCCTCATAAGACATAACAGGTAACCTGTCTGAAAAGGTCTTATAGTTGGTCATGGAACTGAATCCGTACTTTCTGCCAATTTCAGTATCCTCAGCGAGGTCCAGAAGCCGATGCATCACTTCTTGCTGTACTTCTCCCGGATATTTCAGAAAAAGTTCTATCTGGTGATAGCGTTTTTTCAATAACCAGGAGGCTATTGAATTAAATAAAGGTATCGGCATTTTTAGGTATCTTTATTACTTGCTAAAGTTAGCATTTTCAAATTGATTTTAATATTATAAAGCCTATATGCAATACGAGGGAGTATTAAAAAAAATGAAAACCGAAATGGGGCATCCCATCCAGTATTTTATGATTTTTGAGACCGATTTTATAAACGTCAACCAGATACTCGACAAAGAATTACAAATAACGTTCATTAAGTATCAATGCCTTAATTGCGGAGAGAATTTACCCATTTACAGGCAGGGTTTCTGCCAAAAATGTTTTTTTGAGATTCCTTCAGCGGGTGATTGGATCATGCGACCGGAACTGAGCACGGCTCATTTGGACAAAGAAGACCGGGATCTGGAATATGAAAAGAAGGTACAATTACAGCCACACATTGTGTATTTAGCTAACTCAAGCAGCATTAAAGTAGGGGTAACGAGAAAATCTCAGATACCTACCAGATGGATAGACCAGGGCGCACATGAAGCCATAGAAATTGTTGCAGTACCCAATCGCTACCTGGCGGGAATTACGGAGGTTGCATTAAAGGAACATATTAGCGATAAAACGAACTGGCGTAAAATGCTTACCAATGATGTAAAAGACGAGGATCTTGTAGATTGGCGCATTAAGCTGCAAAAATATATCCCGGAAGAAGCAGCCGATTATTTCATAACAGACGGCGATGAAACCCATCTTGATTTTCCGGTGATCCGCTATCCGGAAAAGGTAAAAAGCCTTAACCTGGACAAAACCCCTGACTATCAAGGGGTGCTGAAGGGAATAAAAGGGCAGTACCTCATATTTGAAGACCATACCGTATTTAACGTCAGAGGAAATGAGGGATACTATGTCGGTATTGACGTTAATTGAACCACAGGCCGATAGCATAATTACAGTTTTAACCCGTAGCATCTTCTGTGATTAGAATGAAAAAGATCCCCCGTAAAAAAAGCAAATGGCCGCTCTATATCTCCATCACCCTTGTTGGTCTGTTGATCCTTGGTTATTTTATGGTGCCTTCCGTGAATACGTTTATAAACGAGGCATGGGACGTTCTTACAAGTAACGATGAAGAAAAATATGGCTTTGGGTGAAACAATTCGGCTGTATGGGGCCACTAATTATTATACTGGCAATGGTTTTCCAGATGTTCCTGATCGTAATCCCCACGCTGATCCTGATGTTTGTATCTATCCTGGCCTATGGTCCCGTCTGGGGCTGCCTTATAATTTTTGCCGCTGTGTTTTCGGCTTCATCCATTGGATACAACATTGGTCGCTATCTCGGCCAAGGTTTCGTCGAAAAAGTAATTGGTCATAAATAGGAGGAAAAAGTGACCGAATTTCTGAATGATTATGGATTCTGGGCAGTAATTATTACAAGGCTTATTCCGTTTTTATCCAATGACGCCATTAGTTTTGCCGGCGGCATGCTCCGGATGGGTATTGGAAATTTATTGGGGCCACCGTGGTGGGTATTGCTCCACTTACCTTATTTATTGCGATTCTGGGCAAAAGTACAGACAGCCTGAAAACGGGGCTACTATGGGGATCATTGGTAAGCCTGTTCTTTTTTGGATTGTATGTTTGGTGGGATAAGAAAAGAAGTTAACCCATTTTATTGTAAATGTTAATTTACCGAGTCTTTCTTAACTTTGGCGGTATCTTTCTTTTTTCCGAACAGGCCCCCGATAATATCCTTCGCCTTCTCCTTAACTACAGCTTCTTTGTTGGCAACGGAATCCGATTTGGAGGTGGCAGAGTCCTTCTTTTTTTGATTACCGCTCAAAACGCCTCCCAATACTTCTTTAATTCCAACTTTTGTAGAATCCCTTCGGCCGGTTGAATCCTTTCCTTTTCCATTTTCGGATAATATGCCTCCTATTAAGTCCTTCGCTTTATCCTTGCCCTGATTGATCAGTTTTTGCTTTTGGATCTCCACCAATTTTGAGGTCAGGGACTTAACACCAGAAGTGAGATCGGTGCTTACCTGGGGACTGTTATAATTACCGCCTATACTTGCGATCACAGGAATGGTAAGGCTATCCAATTCTTTTTCATCAATTTTAGCCAAAAGGTTATTCACCTCCGTACCCAAATACCTGGCAGGAACCTGCAGCGTGGCCTTGTAGTTTAATTTTTGGTCAAAGGTGTGACTTCCGTCTACGTTAATGGCAATGTCTCTGTATTTTATGGTAAAGGGATTTACACTTACCAGCCCATTTTCAAAGGACAATTTTGTTTTCAGGTCTTGCAGATTTAATTCTTTCAGATTGATAAAATCCAGTTTATTATCCAATGCGGAAAGTAGCGGAGCCTCTTCTTCATTAATCTCCTTTGCCATTACGTTGGCAAGAACATTTCCGGATAGTGTTAACAGATTTGGCACAAAATCATCGGTAAGATTCCCGGACAATTCAATGTCGGTGTCCAGCTTGCCCCTTAAGATCTTTGCGATTGGAGCCAACGTTTTGAACAAGTCCAGCCCCTTGAAGGTCTCCCCGATTTCCAATTGGGCCATATCCAATTTCATATTAAAAACAGGGACTTCACCCTTGGTTGACACCTCTCCGTTGAACGCCATTTTTCCTTCAAAGATAGAAGAGGTCATATTGCTAAGGGTGGCTTTTTGATCCTTGATACGCAAATTTCCCCTGACATCCTTCAAGGTAATATTATCATAAATAACCGTGTTGGCAGCGGCATTGATAGTGGCATCCAGAAAAGCAGGTATCTTTATTTGCTCGGTGTTGGTAGGGGATTTGGAATCCGACTTCCCTTTCCCAGATACCTTTTCATCCTTACCCGGTGCCGGCTCTTTTTCCGCCATAAAATCGTTTAAAACAAAAGTATTGGATCTTAGGTCAAAATTGCCTTTTACAATCTCGTCATTAAATAAATAGCCAAGTAAATTGTGAACGGTACCGTTGGCGTTAAAATCGGTTTTACCCGTGGTCCCTTTCAGATCTGTCAGCTGCACTGTGGCCGGATTAAAATTCATCGCAAGGATATCCAACTTTACCGGATTGGCCAATTCTTCAGATTTATATTCAAATCCCTTAACCTCCAATTGTCCTTTGGTCTGCGTATTTTCATATCGTTTATTTTCTACCGATGCCATATCGAAGGCTGTGGAAATATCGGCCGTTAATATCCCCTTCAGTTCCATTTCACTCGCAACAGGATAGGCTTTGGGAATATTTGCCAGATCAATCTTACCATCCACTTGTGCGCTTACTTTGGTATTGCCCATCAGATCTGTAATTTTTGAGACCAATGTAAATTTATCCTGATCTATCATAAATGAAGCCTTGCGGACGTCTACATAGGTATCTTCGGCGATACCCGTTGTATTTTGCACATCGGCATCAATAAAGATGTTATTCACGGTCTTTGGCAAATCGGGATATTTAAAAGAAGCGTTGTCCGAACGAATTGAAATGGAAAATTTTGGAATGTGCTCTTCATCCACTATTCCAGTGAAATTACCGGCTACAACAAAGTCTCCGGTAGTTTGGACATTTTCGATGTTCTTTGAATATTCCTCCGGGATTACCGCAAGGAAATTTTTGAAATCGGAAGAGGGGGTTTTAAAACTGATCCCCACTTGCTGATTGTCTTCATTGACCTTTACAAAACCGTCAAATATCAGTGGTAGCTGGTTTACCAGCGCTTCATTCCTTAAAAAAGTGTATTTGTTTTCTTTCAGATCGATGCCCAAAAGCGCATCCAGCTTCACTTTATTCCTTTCTAAATATTGTACGCTGTCCATCTCAAAAGATACCAAAGCATCCGTTGTGGTCTCCAGTTCTGAAGTATCCAGGGACAGATCCCCGGTACCGCTGTGTTGTATATCAACCATTTCCAGCCGCAGTGCCGTGGCCATATCATGGTAAGCAATTCTGGAATCATTTATTTGATAGGATTCCAGGGCAAACCTGAATCCTTCACTCTGCGAAACATCTTCCGTATTTGAGGTATCCTCTTTGGCGATATCATAATTGGCATTATCCGCCTCATCTATCTGTATGTTTAATTGTGCGCCATCAATAATCAGGCTTTTCACACTTATGGGATCTTCTTCACCTTTAAAAAGCTCCCCCAGCCCCATTTTCAGTTCAACTTCCCTTGCCGCAAACAGGGTATCCCCTTCGAACGGCGCTTCATTTACCAAAAAGATTTCCCGAAGGCTCACCTCAGCATTCGGGAAACTGCTGAGCAAGCTCAGATCGGCCTCGGCAAAATCGAAGTTCCCTTTAATACTGTTATTTACATTGTTTCTGATGATATCCCCGATTTTGGCTTCCAGAAAAAAGGGAACCGATACCAGTACCCCAATAAAGAGGACTAAGAGAATACCTATGATCTTTAAAATTTTCTTTTTCATCTTAATAAAATTTCGACAACCTATTGATTTAGTGTTATTTATATCGGTTGGTATTGGCCATTTTTTAATTAAATGCCCATTATGGGCTTTCATATTAAATGATGGAATATGCGTTAAGAACTAAAAAAAGCCCTAAATATTTTATGCCTCCAACGCTATTTCTTCACCCATGGCAAGATTAAAACGTTTTCTGAGTATATATACGAATAAATAGAGCAACGGGGTATCTAAAAGTGCTATAAAAATCTTAAAAATAAAACCGCTGACAACCAAACCGTAGAACAAATTCCAGGGAAGGACCCCAAAAATACATAGTAAACTTACAACTGTAAGGGTATCTATGAACTGAGAAGAAAAAGTGGAGAAATTATTGCGTAACCAAAGGTGCTTTCCGTGAGTGAACCGCTTCCAAAAGTGATAAATGGCTATATCCACATATTGGGCGCAAAGATAGGCCAGCATGGAAGCCAGCACTGCAATGGGCGATAAGGCAAAAACGCTGCTAAAAACGGCATCATCCACCGGGGAAGAAGAAATGGCTGGCGCCGCATTGGCCAGTAGTACGATCCCCATGGAAAAGAAAGAGGCAAAAATACCGGCGGTGACAATTTGATTCGCCTTTTTCTTTCCAAAAATTTCGGAGATAATATCCGTGATCAAAAATGTGATGGGGTAAGGCAGGATACCAACGGACAATTCAAACAAAGGAGCGTCAAAAAGATTAACATCCCCAAAAGGCCTCCAATAGAAAAATTTTTGGAAAATGAGATTGGATACTACAAGAGAGGTAATAAACAGGGCACCCAGGTATAAATAGATCTTATACGCTAATTTTTTGTCATTCAGCGTCATATGCTATTTAATATGCAATCTGAAGGGCATACGGGCCTGAATGCCTTTTTGTTGCAAGACCGACTTCAACTCCCTGAATACTTCGAAAGCCTCTTCCCCCAGTTCTTCCCTGATAAAGTTTGCCTTATGCGTTGTATTGACTCCTCTGTAATCTTCCAGGAAACGCTCAAGGCCCGACTTATACCTTGGAAGCTTTTTTATACCAAATGATGTGATTTCTGCCATATCTGCCGCAGCCTTAATAGCTTCATCCAGACCTCCTAATTCATCTATAAGCCCCAGCCTTAATGCCTCCGTACCGCTCCAAACCCGGCCTTGCGCAAGGCTATCCGCCTCTGCAATGGAGATCCCTCTCCCCTCCGCCACCCTTTTCAGGAACGTGGCATATGTTGCCTCTATACCTTCTTCCACTATGTTCCGAAAATCATCGGTCATCGGTTCAAAAAATGAATAATCCACTGAATTCTCGTTGGTGCCCACCTGTTCCGCATTTATGCCAATATCACCTGCCAATTCGCTTATATTCGGGATGGCACCAAAGACGCCGATAGATCCGGTAATGGTTGTGGGTTCCGCAAAAATCTTATCAGCTCCCACCGCGATGTAATAGCCACCGGACGCGGCTACATCTCCCATGGATACTACCACAGGTTTTATCTTTTTGGTTTGCTCAATCTCACGCCAAATAATGTCCGAGGTAAGAGCACTTCCTCCCGGAGAATTTACCCGCAGAACGATCGCCTTAACTTCATCATCTTCCCTTGCTTTGATCAGGGCTTCATTTATGATCCCCTGCCCAATGATGTTCGGACCGCCATCTCCATAGAAAATTTCACCCTGGGCAAATAAAACCGCAATTTTGTCATCTCCCTTATAAATTTTCTTCTTCGCCGCTTCCCTGATGTAATCAGACAATGCGACGTAATTCTGAGTTTCGGTTGCATCCGTACCTGTGGCCTTCTTAAGAATAGCCTCATATTCATCATAATACAGCAAATTATCTATTAATCCTGAACTTTTTGCAAATTCCGGGGTCCTTCCCCCAAGGGTATCGGCAATTCGATTGATATCTTCCGTGGGTATGCCCCTCCCTTCAGAAATATCTTTCACTACCGAATTCCACAGCGATGTTATCAACTCTTTTATCTGAGTGCGGTTGGCATCGCTCATTTCATTCGCCAGAAAAGGTTCCACCGCACTCTTGTACTTCCCGTGGCGGATCACTTCCATCTTTACACCTGTTTTTTCCTGAAGTTCCTTAAAATACAGGACCTCGGCAGAAAGACCCTTGAAATCAATCGCTCCAACGGGATTCAGGAAAATACTATCCGCTGCGGTGGACAGGTAATAATCCTTTTGAAGATAAAAATCCCCATAGGCATACACGAATTTACCGCTGGCCTTAAAATCTACCAGGGCTTTCCTTATCGCCTGGGTCTGTGCCATTCCTGCAATGAGATAATTGCTGTTTATGCTAATACCTTTAATGTTATCATCCTCCCTGGCCACCTGAACGGCGTGAATTATTTCATCCAATCCCATGGATTGTTCAAAAAAGCCTGCAAGGGGATCTGCCTCGTCATTTCCCGTATAGTCACTCACAGGATATTGCATCTGTAACTCCAAAACCGAATTCTTTTTCACCCCCGTTCCGTCATCGGCACTCACCAGACTAATAAAGATCATGAACATAATAAAAAGGATGCCAAAGGCAATAAGCGTTCCGAGTATGGCGGCCAACAGATTTCTTAAGAAATTCACGGTAAAGATTTTATTTATTCAACGGCAAAGATAACCAATGTCCGTTTCTTTTGTTTACTTTGTTTTTACTTTATGAAAGACCCAATAACCTCATATCTCTCCCTAGGCAGCAATCTTGGCGACAGACCTGACAACCTGCAAAAGGCACTCTTTATGATACAGGAAAAAGCGGGGGATATCACCAAAATATCAGGCGTATATGAGACGACATCATGGGGTTTTGAGTCGGGCGATTTTCTGAATATATGTATCGGATTGGAAACTGTTCTAGGTCCGAAAGAATTATTACGGCATATTTTGAAAATTGAAAAAACCCTGGGTAGGGAAAGGGACATGGATGCTACCTATAAAGCCCGGAATATTGATATTGACATTCTCTATTATGGTTTTGAAATTCTTGGGGACCCGGTCCTTACCGTACCGCACCCGGAACTTCATGAACGGCGGTTTGTATTGAGGCCTTTGGCGGATATTGCACCTCAATTCTATCATCCCGTTTTTATTAAGGACACGCGAAATCTTTTACAGGAATGCCGGGATAAGGGCAAACTTCAAAAAACCAAGTATCGCTTTTACAAGGATCGAAAGGCTCTTTTTAATGGCTTGAACTTTGTGGCCATTGAAGGGAACATTGGTGCCGGAAAAACTTCCCTTGCCGAAATGATCTCTGAGGATTTTAATGCAAAACTGGTATTGGAGCGTTTTGCGGACAATCCTTTTCTTCCTAAATTCTATGAAGACCAGAGCCGGTACGCTTTCCCGCTCGAAATGTCGTTTTTAGCGGATCGCTACCAACAATTTACCGAAGACACCACGCAGTTCGATCTTTTCAGGCAGTTTATGGTCAGTGACTATGACATCTATAAATCCCTGATATTCGCAAGGATCACCCTTCAACAGGAAGAGTTTGTGCTGTACCGTAAGGTGTTTAACTTTATGTACAGGGAGGTGAAAAAGCCTAAAATTTACGTATACCTCTACCAAGGCATAGATAGATTACTGGAAAACATTAAAAAAAGGGGAAGGGACTACGAAAAAAATATAGCTCCCGATTATTTGGAAAAAATAAACAGGGGGTATTTTGATTTCATTAAAAGTTACCCGGAACAGAATAATCTGGTCATTGATATTACCGAACTGGATTTTGTAGAAAATAAGGAAGATTACCACACGGTATTAGATAAAATACAGCATTTTGCCGCCAAACTGTCCTACTAGCATGATTTTAGAAAAAAATTTGCTTGGGACAGCGGGATTTGCTTTCTTGCATATTGCATTGAGTAACTAACTAACTCAAACTATACGTAAACCCTGGTTCCTTTCCGATAGCATTCGGTATTGGGCCAGGGTTTTTATTTGGCTCCTTGCTCAAATTTAGTCCAAAAGTGCCACACGACCACACCAGCACTTACAGCAATATTCAGTGAATGCTTGGTGCCATATTGAGGAATTTCGAGTGCCCCCTGGCAGGCGTTAACTACTTCCTGGGAAACGCCTTTTACCTCATTCCCGAAAATTAAGGCATATTTTGTCGAAGCGTCAACCTGCAGATGCTGCAGCATGGTAGCCCCTTCTGCCTGTTCTATGGCCAGGCAATGATATTCCACCCTGAGCTTTTCTACCAGCTCTATGGTATTTTTCCGGTATTCCCATGCAACACTTTCTGTTGCTCCCAATGCCGTTTTTCGGATATCCTTGTGGGGAGGGGTAGCTGTAATGCCGCAGAGATAGATCTTCTCCACCAGAAAAGCATCGGCAGTCCGGAATACGGAACCGATATTATTAAGACTTCGAACATTATCCAGGACAATCACGATGGGCGTCTTTTGGACATTTTTAAACTCATCAACATCCAATCTCCCGAGCTCGCTGTTTTTTAGTTTACGCATTCTGGCATATCCGGTTTTTGATTGATTATCAAGCCCTTTTCGGGGTATAGTTGGGTCAACAGTTGCTGTTTCAGATTTCAGGTGTTCAAGTTCATCAGCTAAAAGTTATCCCTAAATATCAACATGGGTAGGGATTCCCGGAGGAAAATAGTACTTTCGTCTTGAGACTTTCACTGTAAAAATAACTATTCAGATCGCTTTGTCCAAAACACGAAATACCAAGAAGGTCACCCCTTTAATGAAACAATACAATACCATCAAGACTAAATACCCTGATGCGCTATTGCTTTTCCGGGTCGGGGATTTCTACGAAACTTTCGGGGCCGATGCCATAAAAGCTTCTAAAATTCTCGGAATTGTTTTAACCCAAAGAAATAATGGCGGGGACCGCACCGAACTGGCGGGGTTTCCCCACCATTCACTAAACACCTATTTACCGAAATTGGTCAAAGCGGGGCAACGAGTGGCTATATGTGATCAATTGGAAGACCCGAAACAAACCAAAACCATTGTAAAAAGGGGAGTAACAGAATTAATTACCCCGGGTGTAGCATTAAATGACGACATACTTGAGGCAAACACCAACAACTTTCTATGCGCGTTGCATTTTGGAAGGACATTGTTGGGCATTTCATTTTTGGACATTTCCACGGGGGAATTTCTAACCTCCGAGGGAAACGAGGAACAAATAGACAAACTACTTCAAAATTTTGGCCCCAGTGAGGTTTTGATATCAAAAAGCCATAAAGCCGATTTTCAGGAACTTTTCGGTAAAAATCATCACACCTTCTTTTTGGAAGATTGGATCTTCCGGGAAGATTACGCCCATGAGACACTTACCACACATTTTAAGACAACCACTTTAAAGGGGTTTGGTGTAGCCCAGTTACAGCATGGTATTATTGCTGCCGGCGCGGTTTTACATTATTTATCCGAGACCCAACACAGGCAATTACAGCACATTAATAAATTGCAGCGGATAGCCGAGGAGGATTACGTCTGGATGGACCGGTTTACAATTAATAATCTGGAATTGTATAACTCCCACAATGCAAATGCTGTTACTCTTTTGGATGTTATAGACAAGACAAGTTCTCCGATGGGGGGGCGAATGTTAAAGAGATGGCTGGCCCTTCCCCTGAAAAATATTGAAAAAATAAGGCACCGGCATCGGGTGATCTCTTACTTTATCCAAAACGAAGGGGTGTTTCACAAACTGCAGCACTGGATAAAACAGATCGGGGATCTTGAACGTTTGATATCAAAAGTAGCCACGGGAAAAATAAATCCCCGAGAAGTCGTACAACTCAAAAATTCACTGGAAGCCCTGATCCCCATAAAGGAGTTGATCTTACAGGCAAACAATGATCCGCTACGCCTTATAGGGGAGCAAATCCATTCCTGCGATATGCTCAGGGCCAAGATCAAGGAAATGTTGTATGAGGAGGCCCCGGTGAACATTTTAAGGGGAAAAACCATTGCCATTGGGTATTCGGCAGAATTGGATGAACTAAGGGGACTTTCGTTTTCCGGCAAGGATCACCTGGAGAGAATGCTTCAAAGAGAAACGGAACGAACGGGTATATCTTCTCTAAAGATCGCATCCAATAATGTTTTTGGCTACTATATTGAGGTGCGAAATACGCATAAGGATAAGGTTCCGGAGGAATGGGTACGAAAACAAACCCTTGTCAATGCCGAACGCTACATTACCGAAGAATTAAAGGAATACGAGGCGAAGATACTGGGTGCTGAGGAGCGCATATCAGAACTCGAGCAACAACTATTTACCCAGATGGTCCTCTGGATGCAGGAATATATCGCCCCTGTTCAAACGAATGCAGGGCAAATTGCCCATTTGGATTGCCTTTGCGGTTTTGCACAATTGGCACAAGAGCATAATTACGTATCACCTGTTATTAATGACAGTACGGAAATAGAGATCAAAAACGGACGGCACCCCGTGATTGAGAATCAGTTGCCCCTCGGAGAAAATTATGTCCCCAATGACCTGGTGCTGAACAGGGAAAATCAACAGATAATTATGATCACCGGGCCCAATATGAGTGGGAAATCGGCTATATTAAGACAAACCGCTTTAATTGTTCTTTTGGCGCAAATGGGAAGTTTTGTTCCGGCGGAAGCGGCCGTAATTGGCGTCATAGATAAAATCTTTACCAGGGTAGGCGCAAGTGATAATATTTCTATGGGGGAATCTACTTTTATGGTAGAAATGAACGAAACAGCTTCAATTCTCAACAATTTATCCGATCGAAGCCTGGTGCTTTTGGATGAGATCGGCAGGGGAACGAGTACCTACGACGGCATTTCCATTGCCTGGGCCATTTCAGAATATTTACATGAACATCCCTCAAGGGCTAAAACGCTTTTCGCCACGCACTACCATGAACTTAATGAAATGGAGGCGACTTTTGAGCGCATAAAGAATTATAATGTAGCGGTTAAAGAACTCAAGGACACTGTACTTTTCTTGCGAAAGCTTACTCCGGGAGGGAGTGAACACAGTTTTGGAATACATGTGGCAAAAATGGCAGGTATGCCGCAACACGTCATTCAGAAGGCAAATAAGATCCTTAAAAAGCTAGAGAAATCGCATTCAAGTGAAGAGCTGACCGGCAAATTGCAAGCGGTTCAGAGCGAGATGCAGCTGAGTTTCTTCAACCTGGACGATCCTTTACTGGAGCAGATCAAAGAGGAGATCCTTCATTTAGATATCGATACCCTGACTCCTGTGGAAGCACTGATGAAACTAAATGAGATCAAACGCATGCTCAGTAAAAAGAAAAAGGCAACTTCCTAAGCCTGCAGGTCCTTGGAGCTTGAAGGGGTTGGACTCTCTTTGTCTTCTCGATTTTAAACAAAAATTCTTTACATTTTACAGAATTGTATTAAATTTGCGTCCGCAACAATGCAAAGCACGATGTGAATTTGTTTTGTCCTCCTCCGCGCCATCTTAATGGATGGCACGATCTCTGCCATGGAGTGGTTAATAGTCTGGTAAAAGGAGATAGATAGCGGTTGTGGTAATCTTGAAATGATGTAATACGCGAAAATAGCTCAGTTGGTAGAGCGCCACCTTGCCAAGGTGGAGGTCGCGGGTTCGAATCCCGTTTTTCGCTCAAGGAGCGAAAATCCTGTGTCCGGTATAGCAAATGT
The DNA here is from genome assembly GCA_041743085.1 of Flavobacteriaceae bacterium. Classification (GTDB taxonomy): domain Bacteria; phylum Bacteroidota; class Bacteroidia; order Flavobacteriales; family Flavobacteriaceae; genus JAFMPW01. The sequence continues at coordinate 1,099 of JBGTNL010000093.1, read as the reverse complement.
TATCCGGTCGTGGTTCCCCGAAGTCTCGGGGCCGTTTTTCGCTCACGGGAAACGCTGGTTGTCAGCGTTTTTTTATGTACGTCCAGTTGCTCGAGTGGTGGAATTGGTAGACACGTTGGACTTAAAATCCAATGACCATTGCGGTCGTGCGGGTTCAAGTCCCGCCTCGAGTACGGGGATTAGCCGGGATTCAGGTCTCGGCTTTTTCTTTTCAGGTACAACATAGGTACAACAAATTGGTGTTTTCTTCCCCTCATTTTAAATAGTTCTATTTGATATCATTTGATTCTAAAATGAATAATTACAGGTTTGTTTAAAGAAATAAAGGGTTTTCCCAAATCAAACCATATTTATCACGTTTTACGTGAACTTATTCGCGCATGGATCCAATGGGATTTCTTTAGTGTTCGGGCTGATAAAGGTTAAGAAGAAATCCCATAGGGCGCAACTACTTTTTGCCCTGGCGTTGTTGGGCTTTAAAGTAATTTATTCAGTCTCTTCAGCAAAGATTTCGAATTCAGATTCCTATCAATCACCTTAAAATCACCATCCAACAAGAAATTTGTCGGGTAGGCATTGACCCCAAACCGATCATTGATTTTCTTATCCGGGTCGCACAGAGAAATCCACCCGACATTATCCTCTTTTAGGGCGCTTAACCATTTTTCTTTGCTCTCATCAATAGAAATTCCGACAATTTGAAAATCTGTTATTTTATATTGGGAATAGTATTTTGCGATCTTTTGGTTTTCCATTCTACAAGGAATGCACCATGATGCCCAGAAATCAATTAATATGTATTTAGAGTTTACTTCATAAAGGGACACTTCGTTACCTGCAGCATCCCGTAGTTTAAAATTTTCCAGTACATCATTGATGTGGACAGGGTTTAAAAATGGTGCCAACTTTATTCTACAAATTTCCGCAAAATCGCTATTTCTTATTTGAGGGTCAATTTTAGTAAAAATCACACCTTCTTAGAAGGTGGCTTTGGCTAGCCCCCATAGGGGGCGACCGGAGCCTGTGCTAAAAATCGAACCGTTGTTGATGATCTTCTACCTTCTTCTCCTCCTTCTCCTGATACTTGACGTACTTCCGT
>JBGTNL010000092.1:0-120628 GCA_041743085.1 Flavobacteriaceae bacterium | reverse complement strand
ATACAGTCGGACAGTACGCAAATGAAGAGGTAATAAAGAAGTACCTCCAAAACCAGGGAAAATCCGAATATAAAGAGATACATAAGAATCAATTACGTTTGTTTTGATACCTCGACGGCTCTGCCTCGGGGTAGTTCATTTGGCCGGGGGGATTTTTATTAACAGCTGTTCAGTAAATCCCCCTTCTGAGGTACTGTAATTCTGTAATCCACTTTTCAAGGAAAAACTTTTACCCAACTACAATTCTTCAAAATTATTATACTGATTATTGCGAAAGTGCGAGTTTACATCAAAAATGATGTGTTTTACAACATACTTTTTCACAGACCTCCCTGTTTATCTACTTTTAGCCTGTTATTCTTAATGAAACAATTTTAATTCTATTATTAATACCAAAACTAATAACCCAAAAGGCTTTCCTTCGGGGGAGAGTCCTTAATCTTAACCAAAAATACTACCCTATGAACATTCAAATTGAAGATTCTGTACTGGTAAGAGACTACATCAGCGGAGACGAAAGAGCACTGGAGGCTCTTATTAACAGGCACAACCAGCGCATTACGAGTTTTATTTATTCTAAAGTGATGGACAGGGACATCACCGAAGATATCTTTCAGGATACCTTTATTAAGGTTATCAATACCTTAAAAAAAGGATCTTATAGTGAAGAGGGTAAATTCTTACCATGGGTTATGCGAATAGCACACAACCTCATCATAGATCATTTCAGAAAAAATAAGCGGATGCCTAAATTCGAAGGCAGTGACGACTTCAATATATTCTCAGTGATTGGCGACGACAAACTCAATGCAGAGAAACAAATCATTAAAGATCAGATAGACAGCGACCTTGGGCAGTTAATAGAAGAACTTCCCGATGATCAGAGAGAGGTTTTGATTATGCGTATTTATAAGGACATGAGCTTCAAAGAAATATCTGAGAATACCGGCGTGAGTATAAACACGGCTCTCGGAAGAATGCGCTATGCCCTGATCAACCTCAGAAAAATTATAGACAAGCACAATATCGTATTGACAAATTAACGGTACGTTTACTTATTGAGCAATATTTCCATTTTAGTTGCGTTATTGTATTATAACTATACTATTTTCCTATGGAAAAAATTTACTCTGAAGAAAAAAATGCCTGCGAACCGACAAAAGTCAGTTCAGAAACAGTTCAGTTTTTACTGAATTATTCCAAAGCCCTCAGAATTGTGGGGCACAAGAACTTCAAATTTGAAACAAATTTGAATTAAGATTAAGAAGGCCCGCTATAAGCGGGTCCTTTTTTTGTAATATGCGTCCAGAACCTTTTTTCTTCCTATGGTTTTGGTAATGATATCTTTTTCCAGGTCCCAGCCTCTGGCCGGCGAATATTCCCTTCCATACCAGATGATCATAAGATGTAGCGTGTTCCATAAATTTTTTGGGAACAGGCGTTTGGCGTCTTTTTCTGTCTGCGCTACATTTCTGCCATTGGAAAATCCCCAACGGTACATCAACCTGTGAATATGGGTGTCAACAGGGAAAGCCGGAATGCCAAAAGCCTGTGAGACCACTACGCTTGCTGTTTTGTGACCCACTGCGGGAAGTTCTTCCAATAATTTTATATCGGTAGGTACTTTACCATTATATTTCGCTATCAAAATTTTAGAAAGACCGTGAATGCCTTTCGATTTCATAGGAGAAAGCCCTACTGGTTTTATGATTTCCCGGATTTCCTCCACGGATAATTTTACCATATCATAGGGATTGTCCGCTCTTGAAAACAGGATCGGTGTAATTTGATTAACACGGACATCAGTGCTTTGTGCGGACATAAGTACCGCTACTAGCAGCGTATAGGGGTCTTTGTGCTCCAGGGGAACCGGAATGACCGGATATAGTTCCTGAAGTGTTTTTATTGTAAAATCTACCTTCTCGGCTTTGGTCATTTACCTATATTTGCAGTCGAAACGTAAATGCGAATTTAGACAAAAAATACTGCATGAATACATTAAAGGAGGGAGACCGGGTGCCGGAATTTACAGCAAATGATCAGGATGGCAATGAAATAAAATTATCGGATTACAAGGGAAAAAAACTTGTAGTATTTTTTTATCCCAGGGCAAATACCCCGGGTTGCACAATGGAAGCATGTAACCTGAGGGATCATTATAGAGAATTGCGGGATCAGGGATATGAATTATTAGGAGTTAGCGCCGACACCCAACGGAAACAATCGAACTTTAAGAAGAAATTTAGCCTTCCATTTCCATTACTCGCCGATGTGGACCATACGGTTCTGAACATTTTTGGAGTGTGGGGAAGAAAAAAATTTATGGGCAGAATCTTCGATGGAATTCACAGAAAAACCTTTGTTGTCGACGAAGAAGGTCTTGTGGAACTGGTGATAGATAAAGTACAGACAATGAACCACGCCGCACAGATTTTAGAAAAAAGTGACAGGGAGCACTAAACTTCCTCTTTGTCCTTAACAATTTTTCTTGTAAAGAGCTTTTTCTCCTTAATGATCTTGGCGGTTCCTTCAGGAAGCATTTCTTCCCAACCATCCTCTCCGTTGACTATTTTCTGAAGGGCATCGCGGGAGTAAATATCAAGTATCTCGGGATCATAGTCTATAATATCCATTACTTTGCCATTATACTTAAAGAATTTATACAACTCCTTCATCCGCGGATGTACTTTAATATTATTACTTGTCATAATTTGACCCGTATCCGGATTTTTCATCGGATATAGATACACCTTAAGATCCTTAAAGAACAACTTACCAAAGGCTTCTAGTATACCCCCGCTCAAATGCCGGTAATATTTCTCATCAAAGACTTCTACCAGGTTATTTACCCCCATGGTCAATCCTATTTTGGCCTTGGTATAATTGCTGAAAAATTCTACCAGCTTATAATATTCCTGAAATTTGGTTATAAGTACTGTATGGCCCATGGAACAGAGCAATTTTGCCCTATCCATAAAATCCTGCTCGTCTAACTCCCCGGAAGCTTTTAAGTTGGACAGGGTTATTTCAAATAATACAATGGACTGGTCTTCATCGACCGTCTGTTCCCGAATAAAAATCTCATAGGATTTTTCATACATGTCCATGTTTACCTTGGTCACAGGCCTGAAACTTCCCCTGATAGCCAGAATATTCTTCTTGTACAAAACAGCTGCGGGAAGCAGGTTATTTCCGTCAGGGCCAAACATAACGGCATCCGTCATATCGTTTTTAATTAATTGAAGACTCATCAACCTGTTATCCACATCCTTGAAATTGGGCCCTGAAAAATTGATCATATCAATTTCCAGGGTATCTCTGTCCAGATGGTCATAAAGGTATTTGAGCATTTTCCTGGGCTTGTGGTATTTGTAGAAAGCACCATATATAAGGTTTACGCCAACCGTACCCAGCGTTTCTTGTTGTAGTCTTGCCTCATTCTGCTTAAATCGGACATGAAGGACGATCTCATCAAATTCTTTCTGGCCGGGATCCAATTGAAAGCGGATACCAAGCCATCCGTGACCCTTATATCGCTTAGAAAAGTCGATCGTTGCCACCGTATTGGCGTAGGTAAAAAATAGCCGGTCCGGGTGTTCATCCCTGCTTATACGCTCTTCCATTAATTTCATTTCATGAGAGAGCATTCTTTTTAATCTGGCTTGTGTAACATATCTTCCGTCTTCCTCCGTTCCGTATATGGCATCGCTAAATGCTTTGTCATACGCACTCATGGCCTTCGCTATTGTCCCTGAAGCTCCTCCAGATCTGAAAAAGTGGCGCGCGGTCTCCTGCCCCGCACCAATTTCGGCAAAGGTACCATAGATATCAGGATTTAAGTTAATTCGAAGTGTTTTTGCTTTAAGGGACGGGATGTTTTCAAAAGCAAATTCTCTGTTCATAGCGGAGCCATTTTGTGTGTTTTATGAAGGACAAAGTTAATAAGATTGGGAAATCTACTAAATAAATAAGTTATAAATTTGAAATAAATAGGTGAGGGGTTGAAAATAACTTTTTTGGGTACGGGGACATCTCAGGGAATTCCGGTTATTGGAAGTACGCATCCCGTATGTTTAAGCAAAGATCGGAAGGACAAAAGGCTAAGGGTTTCCGTGCTTATTTCATGGAACAATTTTAACTTTGTCATTGATTGCGGACCCGATTTCCGGCAACAAATGCTGACCCATAACGTCACAAAATTAGATGGTATTTTATTTACACATGAGCATGCGGATCATACGGCCGGAATAGATGACATTCGCCCTTTTTTTTTCAGGCAGGGAGATATACCGATTTATGCCCATAAAAGGGTAGTGGCTTCCCTGAAAAGAAGGTTTGACTATATTTTTTCTGATAACAACAGATATCCCGGGGCTCCGGCCGTTCGGGTCAATGTCGTTGCCAATGATATTCCGTTTCCCATCGGCGATAGGGAAGCAATTCCCATCGAGGCCCTCCACAACAGATTACAGGTCTTTGGTTACCGTATCGGTGACTTTGCCTACCTCACAGATGTTAAAACAATACAAAATAAAGAAATTGATAAGTTGAAAGGCATAAAAACACTGTCCGTCAATGCCTTGCGGAAAGAACCGCACCACTCTCATTTTAACCTGGAAGAGGCGCTCGAGTTTGTCATGAAGGTAAAGCCGGAGACGACGTATTTTACACATATCAGTCATTACCTGGGGTTTCATAAGGAGGTTGAAAAAAAATTGCCAAAAAGTGTACATTTGGCGTATGATAATCTGGTGGTTACAATTTAAGAGTTCAGGTTGCAAGTTCAATGATCAATCCTCCAACGTATGAAACTTGGGCGGGTATAAAGCAACATGCGATCATGAGTAAGCAATCTTCCTTCTCCCGGGGCTACAATGGAAAAAAATGAATAATCAGTAATCAGAAGTTAAAAATCCACTCCTATGAAGAGCAAAATATTCCTGTATCTGTTCATTTTCGCTGCCTTGATAGCGTTGTACCTCTTTGTAAGCAGTAACAATAAAGTAAATGATCTGGATGCTAGAATGGGGGACATGGATGCAGAGGTAGTGGCTTTGCGCGATTCTCTGGGAAATACCCGGATGGAGGTGTTGGATATGCAATACTTTTCCCTCGAAAATAACGATGACGCCCTGGCATATTATGAACACCTGAATATTGAGGATCCATCCAGATATATAGCGGATAAATTATTGGAAACCAATGAACAAAAAGGCGATAACCCGCTTATCCCCTATGAAGGAATGGAAAGCGATTTTAAGATCAATAAGATCAAGATCCTTAATCATAAATGGATAGTGGCCGACTTCTCTGATGGAAAATACTGGGGGGAATTATTTCTGCAATACGAGCTAAAAGAAGATATGGGGGTAGACTTTACCACGCTGGATCATCTTCTTTATACCCGAAGCAATTGATTTTTTCACACCAAAATTAAACCCGCTTCTCCAGCCATTTTCGTAAAGAATGAAAATTTTGAGGGGATACCCCGTGTCCCACCGGAAATTCTTCATAGCTATGGTCTATATTTAATTTTCTCATGAATTCAGGCGCTTTTTGAGCCCATTCAGGGGGTATCACCATATCCACTTGCCCATGGGAAGCATAAACTTTCAGCTTTGAATGATCTTTTTCCATATAATTTTCTACCAGTATCTTCTCATCAATATAGCCACTAAGGGCTATTAGGTTTTTTATTTTCTCAGGAAAGGACAAGGCAATTGCATAACTCAGTACCGTACCCTGGCTAAAACCCAACAGGGTAATGTTATTCTCATCCAGATGATATGCCTCACAGGCTTCCCCTATAAAATTGGCTATTTTATCCCTGGAGCTAATCGCCTGCGCTTCATCTGTCCATTTGCCGTATGAAGCGTCAAAATTTATGTCGTACCAGGCATTTCCGAAGGGTTGCATGAGGTAGGGGGCCCTGACGGAAACGACACAGAGCTGAGGCGGTAGTTCCGGAGCAAAAGAAAAAAGATCCTCCTCATTGCTCCCATAGCCATGGAAAAGGAAAATAACTGGAGATTTCCCTTCCTTTAGGGACGAAGGGCGAATGAGATGATATAGCGATAAAGGAGCTGTTGTCATTTTAAGGTATAAAAGTAAACCATTGCTGAAAATAAGGACCAAGCACAGGAACCTGTTGTTTTTTATTGTTCAGAGCGCCCAAAAAGCCATAAAACCATAATACGATATAAAAAACATAAAGGCCATACCAGGCATATTTGTTAAACCACACACTCAGGAAAATAGCACATCCAAGGAAGACCAGGTGCAGCCCAAAAGCCTGTCTTGTATGGAACCGGGCAAAATCATGCTTTGGCTCCATATTCATTGTAATGGCTATTAGTGCGCCAATCATAGTCATATAGGCTACAATTGCCGTTGTCTTTCCTTCTTTCACTGTATTCATTGAGCACACAGATTAGTGGGAACTGTGTCTGGGTGCGCCCAAGTGCTTCCGCTAACCATCGGGACGGGTTTAGTTCCTGAAAACTTCTGGTTCATACGGGTTACCCGGTTATTGATGGTTGATTTATTAATGAGTTCAAGGCTAACGACGAATAATCGGGCGACTCATTAATTATTTTCAATTTCATTGCTGCTTGTATTTTCACAAAGTAATTGTTTGATTCTGACAATTCGTAATTAGTGCTGCAACAAAAAGTTGGTTAACCTCCAAGAGTTCCTATAAAAGGTAGCGGCTCGGTTTTTCCGTTGAGTGCATTTATGATCCCGAATACGGCAAATATCCAAACGGCCCAGCCAAGATACCCAAGAAAGCCAGCCCCTGTAGTTATCACCAGAAAATAGTCAGAATATAGATCACTATTCCAAAAATCCACACTCTTAGTGACTGTCCTATATGAAATTTAACAAAGGAATTCTTCTTTTCGTTATTTACTAAAAACGCAATAAGGAGTCCTATCAAAGTAATATAACTGATAGCCGCCATTGTTTTACCATGTTCAACCGTATCTTGGCCCATACCTCTTTGGTTTGGTTATAATTCTTGCTTAAAGAGAATTAAATTACCAGCTGATTGCGGGCAAACACGCCATATGATTTTCCCTTAAGCTTCATCCCGAGAAACATACTGTTCCCGGAGGAGCTGTAAATGTTTTCCTCCTTAAAAGTATACTCCCCTTCGGGATTGAATAGCGATAAATTTGCTGACTGACCTTGTTTTATTTTTGGTATCCGAATTCCAAATCGTTCCCTTCCCCTAGTCAGCAGTTGTATTGTGGTTTTTGAGCCGACCAGTTTGTTTAACGCCCCAAAAGCACTTTCAAGGCCTATGGTGCCAAAGCCGGCATTATCGAACTCCAAATGTTTTTCTTCCAGGGCGAGCGGTATATGATCCGAGGTTACAAAATCTATTATACCCTCTTTAACGCCCTTTAGCAAAGCCTTTGCATCCTTCCCTGTCCGAATTGGCGGCATCACCTTATAACTACTGTCGAAATCCTGTAATATCTCATCCTCAAAGCATAAATTATGCAAGGGTACACTGCAACTTACATCCAATCCTTTTTTCTTTGCCTCAGCAATAAGTTGGACCGCCTCGCCACTGGAGATGGTAGGTATATGCAATTTTCCTCCGGCATATTCCAGGATAAACAGGTCCCTGGCAATTTGTAAGGTTTCTGCCAGCACGGGAATTCCTTTTAAGCCAAGTTTTGTTGAAATTTCCCCTTCATTCACTAATCCTTTGCCGGCAATATTGGCGTCCATTGGAAAGGAGTAGACCATCCCTTCAAAATTCTGTGCGTAAAGCAGGGCTATTTTCAACAGGTTGGAATTTTTTATTGGAGACTTAAAATCGTAAAACCCCACTGCTCCTGCCTTTTGCATATCGTAGAGTTCGGCAAGATCTTTTCCCTCACTTTTAACGGTAAGGGCCCCCAAAGGATGAAGCCCGGCAGCGAAGCCATTTGCACTATTCTTCAGAAAAACAATATCACCGCTGCTATCCGGGGTAGGATGCGTATTAGGATTAAGGATTATGTCGGTGAATCCGCTCTTTGCCGCCGTCATCAATCCGTTCGCTATGGTTTCCCGCTCCTCATGGCCTGGTTCCCCGAAGCTCACACTACTGTCAAACCAACCCGGTGATACGTGAAGATTTTTAAGATCAACCACCTTTACTTTTCCTTTCACATCTATTTTGGAAGCGATCTTCTCAATAACCCCATTTTTAATATATATATCCCTCTTTTTCAGATGATAGGGAGTGTTCCCGGGGTCGATGATGGTGGCAGATTTCAGGAGTACGTTCATTTCCTTTCCGTATCTTTTGAATTCATTGGTCTCATTCGTTAGTTGAAACCCTGCCTAAAAGCGGCAGGCAGGTATGCACTTTAGTGCAAGACTTTCGGTTTCTAAAGAAATTTTGGCCATAATAGTTATTAGGTTATTGATTATTGAGTTATTAAGGCGTTCCGACTAAATAACGAACAACTTGGTAACTCAATAATCGTTGGCAATTTCATTGCTTTTCAAGACCTCCGCCATAGGACGGACAGGCATGGATTTTCAATCCATAGTGGTTGAGTTTCAAAGGTAAGCCGCTCTTAAAATTCACTAGGGTCTTTAAAGGAACGAAATAGGTCATTTAAAAAGTTTTTGAATTAGGACTTCTGTCAACATAAATAGTAATGCTAAAATAACAAACCATTTCCAAAGCTCTGTAATCCTGTTATCTTTTTCAATCTGCCCGAATAATTGAGTAATTGAATCGTTTTTTGATACCCCCTCTAAATTATCAATAGTTAGATAGGTCATCTCACTTTCCTCCCTTGGGTTATTAAAACTGATATTTTGAACAAAATTTCTACCATCTGTAATTGTGAAAAGTCCATCTTTATCGGGGTTCTCAGTAAAAAACATGGAGGTTTTATTCGCAAAATAATGCTGTTGTGGAATAAATTCATAATCGTTCTGCGAAACCTTTAAAATATTGTCATTTGTAATCACAACGGGGACATCGACCTCCGTAATAGCGCCAATCTGATGATATAGCGCTGGTAGTTTCAGGCTATTTGTGGCCATGGAATACAAAGTAGGGACCACAAGGGGTGAATTTTTGAAATTGGAATTTGCACTGTCCAGTGCTGCCGTAAATAAAAAAAGTCTTTCGGTACCCACTAGAAAAGGCGTATTGTCCTGATAGGACAGTATTTTAGGAGCCCCCGTTTGAATACGATAATATTCCGAGACTCCGGGGTATTGGAAATTGGTTACTTTCTTTTCAAAAACATTGCCATAGAGGGGATGCCCGAAGGCAATTCCGGTGATGTCGCGTGCAGTGAAAACCTTATCTCGGATAATTGTATTTTGATAGTTTATTAAGAATTCGTTATAACTTGTCATGTTAATTTCTCTGGATGGGATTACCGCCACACTCCCGCCTTTGGAAACAAATGAGTTTAATGCATTTTGAAGCGCCTTTGGAAGTTCCGGCAATTCGTTAAGAACTATGAGATTTTGCTTCTCCAGGATGCTATAATTTAAACTGTTAAGACCAATGCCTTTATAGTCGAATTCATCCTCAGTGTAAATACGGGCCAGGAAATTATCGCTGGCCCCGCCAATGGATAACACTTTAATTTTTTCCTTTTGATTAAGATTGAAATACAATTGATTGTCATAGATCAATGCAGCGTCCGTAATTTCAATTTTTCCATCTATTAATTCATTTTGGGGAAGGGTAAATTGGACAGATGCCTTATTCTCATCATCAAAAATGGCAGCAGTTTTGGCAATGAGTTTGTCTCCATTGAATAGGGAGACCGGAATGCTCTCTACCTCCCCGCTGACCCGTAATTCTGACATTAGCTCGAGACTATTAGGAGTCATCATAGCTATATAAGCGGTATCGACAACAATGTTAGTTGCGCCGTTTGGACGTAGTTGCACAAGGTGCTTTCGTATTCCTTTAAGAGAGTCCCTTTGATCTGCGGCTATACGGTCCTGGAAATCGGAGATGATTATGAAACTCTTGATAGTACCGGCATCTGAGGAGAATAAGGTTTGTGCCTTTAGACCAATCTCGTCCAAATGCAATTGTTTATGCGAATGCTGTAGTTCCAGCAATTCGTTTTGAATCTCTTTTGCCGTTACATCCCTGTAAACGGCATCATTTGTAAAAAGACTGAAGCTGCTTGCTTTTGGAATTGTTTTTATCAGGTCCTGGACCGCCAATTCCAACAGGCTACGCTCATCCTTCTTTGCCTGCATACTGAAGGAGTTATCAATGTAGATTACAGTTTCCTTCTTGGCAAGGGCCTGTTTATTCGCAAAGAATGGCTGTGCAAAAGACAATACCAGTGCGGCTATAAGACATAATCTGGTAAGAAGTAACAACCATTTTTTAAGGGTACTGCTGCGACGGGATTTAGCCACCACCTTTTGCAATAATTTGACATTGGTAAAAGGGGTCTTCTTAAATCTCCGGAGTTGAAAGAGGTGAATAATGATCGGAACGAGTAGTAGAAATAGGGCCCAAAGGAGTTCCGGATATTTAAACTGCATTCCATGAATTGATTTGGCAAATATAAATGTATTTGGAATAAAGTATGGGGTATTTAGTATAAAATTGGGAATCATCTTGTACCATAGTCCTTGCATTTTTCTGGCATTAAAGAGAAGTTATAAAAAAACCCTACACACATTTTAGTTGAAACCATGCGGGTAGGGTCTAAATCCTGAAAATTAAGTCAAAAACTAAGGTGTTGCCATAGCTATAGCGGCGGTATCGCCACGATCAAATTCATGTAATCTTCTATCTCCATTGGTATGGGTAGCATTTACCCTTAAAACCTCGGCAAAAGCGGCCATATCGCATGTCCCCAACATTTGACCAACTTTAAGTGTGGTCTTTTGATATTGATCTCTCAATTTTCCCTCGGAATCCAAAACTTGTGAAATCGTATATCCGTTATTTATTTGGGTGACATATCCTCTCGAATCCGCATCTGGTACGTCATTGCTGTTCCCTTTGGTAACGTCAAAATCGTAACTTGCGAAATCGTTCGGGTGCCCGGCCAAGAACTTCAAAGTGACATTGTCATTAACTTTATCGTTATAATGGCCTATCCCACATACAGGATCGGTCGGGCTTCCATCTACCAATGCATCCAGGACATCGGCATAACAAATCTGATTATCTATTCGCATCTTAAACTTAAAAGCTATTGCCATTCCGCCGGCTTTTACAACATAGTTTTCGAATGGAACTTCATCGGCGGGTATGGTGTTCGCGGCCGGATCGAACGGATCGATCGGATCCGAACTTATTCGGTCTAGCAAGAAGGTATTTGGCGGTACAGGAACAACATTTCCTGCATCATCCAAAAGTTCAAAAGTAAATTCATACAATCCATCGTCAATATCACTTAGAGCGTCTGAATTAATTTGAATGGTATTGGTATCCAGATGATAGTAGTCAGCGTCAGGTTCTGGTACATCAGCTGACGCATCTACGTGAGGAATTTTATACTTTGGGTTCCCGGCATCATAGCTGGGTCCTAAAGGGAACGATTTTGTTGCGAACAAAGTACCCCCGGAAGCCAGATATCTATATGGTTTTTGAATTTCTCCTTCAAGATGGTGCGTGGTATCGGGTACGGAGTCAAGGAACGCATTCTTTAATTTGCGATAGCTCCACCGATAATGTGTTACTCCCCCGGAGGAAGGAAAGCCGTTACCGAATTGAACAACGAAGGGAAATTGTCCTCCGAATGGACTTATTTTATTACCTGTACTACCATAAAATGTAAGTCCAACGGCGTTTGAAAGATGACCGCTAGCGGAATCACTTTGTTGAATACTCCTCATGCTTACACCACCGTTAATACTTCTCATCCATACTAATGATCCAGATAACGGATCACAACTACATGGTCGGACCCTGGGATCGGTAATTGTAATATTTACATCCTTACCACATTCATAGTCCCAATAAGTATGGCATGGGATGGGCGGTCTGTAAACTGTTAGCCATTCACCATCAATATTTACCTCTACCCAGATATAGATATCCTTGTCATTGGTGAAGTTTAAGTAATTGTGGTCAAAGCTTCCGTTGCAATCGCTGTAGACCGTAGCGATTTCAGTACAACGATAAAAATAGTGCCAATATCTTGGCCAGAGACAAAGATATGGATGTAATAGATGGAAGTTTTCGAAAATCGTATTGTGTACGGTAGCCAGAGAAGAAGAAAGTATTCCTTGCTTCACATTCTCAGGTAATTCCACCAGCGATCTTCTTTCAAGACGCAGCGTATTCTTGTTAATACCAGGCGTTTCCTTCAAATCCGGATTGATACCAGGCGTAATGGTATTTCTGAAGAGGTGTTTAGGTCCAGGATCCGGAATGGGTGGGATTTCTATTTCAGGCGTAATGAGCACTTCCTTAAGCTTGTCTGCCAAATCTGTTATTATAGGGCCTGGAATATATGGCCACCACCAATGTATGCGGTCTATTTCACAAATATGCACGCGAGCGTCACACACTGGTAAAACTTTATCTTCCCCATCTATAGAAAATGACTTGGATATGGAACCTGTAACAAGGCACCAATCCCAAATTGGAAATTTAAATTTGGGCAGCCCGATAATATTTATCTCATTGTTGGCTTCAATGCGAACAGAAGGTTGGTACCCTCCCATCTTCCTAATTAGGATAGGACTTACCTGCCTGTTCTTAAATTCTTCAGGAATTGCCGGCCCTATTAATATCTGTGACCTACCTCTGATGTTCTCCGCATCGGTTTTGAGATTAGCCTCTCCATTCTTAAGAGGACCCGATTCCATTAATTGCCCTTCGTTGTCGAACAAATAAAGGTGGAGATTTTTTTGTATCTCCCCACCATCACTTTTAACGTTGACTTTAATGGGCTTGTTTGACTTTTTTGCCATGATTTTTATAGTTTTTAATGTTATTAATAGTTTTTGGGAAACGGTAAACACTACCTTCCGGCAGATATTAAATTTAATTATGAGGCTCGCTAAATATTTAAAGGAAGAACCGTCTAAAAATAATATGGTATTCAGAATGAGTAGGACAAAAATGTATGACTGGTAAATTTTACTGTATGGATAACAGATTTTCTATTTTCCCGGTGTTAAAATCCTTAAATTCTCAGTATAAAAAACCTACAATTAAAAAGAGGGTTCGTAAAGTGCCGTAGAAAGATTGTGTGGCAGTGCGGAAGTCATAATTACCTTTAATGCCTAACAGAAGAAAAAATAATTGTTCGTTGCTGCTTGCCCAAGGTTCTTAAAATAGCCCCTGATCATCTTTTGCGCTTTTTCATTGGCCACAGTAACAATGCTTTGAGGATGAATTAGTTGCTCCAGGAACTTGTAATGTACCATATCGTTGCCATATATCTTTTTCCCGATCTTTTTGGGGTTGTCACACAACCAATGGAAGTCAATCTCGCTTTCCAATAATTTTTGGGCAATCGTCTTTCCTTTTGTACCGGCTCCCCAGACCGTCAGCGGCCTGTGTTGATCACGATCCAGTTTAAGAAAATAACGTAGCTTAATGTCCAAAAAATAATTTTGGGCGTAGTGCTCACTGGTACGGGAGGTGCGGGTATCGTAGTCCCGCCACAAATGCAGGACTTCGCTACATGGTATGCACTTCAGCCTTCTTTCATAAAAGCGAAAAGTGAGATCGTAATCTTCCGGATACCGGTTCGGTTCAAAGGCCCCGCAGGCATCCAGATCTGTGCCGTATACCATCCAGCAAGGAGAGGGGACCACACATTCTTTGTAAATCTCGGAATAGTTGTTACCCTTTGCCGTAAGTGCGTTTAACCATTTTTCATAACGAAAATAGCCATCGCTGGTCCCTCTGGCTGAAAAATATTTGACCTGACCAATGGCGATATGCCCTTTTCCATTTTTTTGCATAGCGTTGACCATCACTTCCAATTTTTGCGGGACCATGATGTCATCCGAATCCATTCGTGTTATCAAGTCCCCCCGGCTAAAAGAATAGCCTGTTCTGAGAGCTTCAATAATGCCATTGCCATTATTTGTATGCAATTGAATCCTGGGGTCTTTTTTGGAGAAAGCGGTTACAATCGCCTGACTGGAATCTTTAGAATTATCATTTACTGCCAATACCTCCCAATTTTGGTAGCTCTGTGCCATCACGGAATCAAGGCATTCAGAAAGGAATTTCGCCGTATTTTTAAAGGGGATCAGTATGCTTACCAGGAGTTGCTGCATGCGGGCAAGTTAAAAAAAAAGACCGACCTGGAATTGAATCAGATCGGTGTTGACAGTAACACTGATAAATTCCATTGACCTCTCCTCGCGCATTAGTGAATTTTTCTATGGTCAGAAAAGAGAGGATGTCCGGGCCTTGGAAGCCATAACCCAGTTAGTGGCAGCCAGATAAAGTTGGAGAAATAAGTAGCGTATAATAGATGCCTACATGAATATTGAGAGGAGTTTTAAGGTTTATTTCGATCTGTTGTCCTCAAGGTTGTGAATTGAACTTACCATGGCCTTAAAGCTTTCCACCTGGCTGCCTCTTTGGTCGGTATCCGGAACTTTGCCATAGTAATTGTTCATAAAGTCCTCCGCAGAGGACCAAATGGTCTGCATGACACCTAAAAAGCGATTTGCCATGACGGGGGTTGCATTTCGCCTGAAGGAATACATCATAGACACCTGATCCTTTGCTACCTGTGGGTTACGCCAGGGGCAGGCAACCACATCAAATCCCTTGGCGGCAAAATAAGCCGGGGTAGGATCTGCCCGCTCGTAATGCCAGTCGTTTATGACCACAGTCTTTGGGATCATATCAATGGCAGAGGCCGTATTGTTAGTACTGGCTTCCCACATCCCGATGCCGGTGGTTTCACCATCGATCAACCGATCCCCCCAGATCCATAGCCGGCGGTTTTTCTCCCCCAGATGCGTACTGATTTTTGTCACCTCACCCGCAAACAGTTCCGCGGCATCCTTGCCACCGCAACGCGGGCATTTTTCATCGGCCAGATAAAAAACCTCGTCCATTCCGGCGTGAAATGCGCTGGCCTCAAAAACTTCCATAATTTCATCAACCAAATCGAAAACCACTTTATGTACCTGGGGATGTAAGGGGCAATAACTTTTGCAGTAAAGTCCATCCTCATTTGGCCATTTATATTCTTCAGGAAGTTCAACATGTGGTGTTTCATCAAATTCCGGATAAACCTCCAATAACTTTGTTACCTTGCTGTGCCAGCTTTGGTGGCCTAAAAGATTGATCTGCGGTATTAAATTGATATTGTTTTTTTGGCACACCGTTACGAGCTTTTTTACCTGTGATCTCGTTAAGGCGTTTTCACCCCGTAGTTCGGGCCTCGATTCATACATATAGTTGAAATCAACCCGGAGGACAAGTGTATTTATACCGTTCACTGCCAATTCAGAATCTATAAACTTTACAAATCCATCTAATCCACCGGGCTCAGGAACGGCTACACACAGACCCTGGACTTCAAACACTGATTGACTATGGGTAATAAATAGCCCACTAAAGGCAAGGCAAAACGTAAAAAATAATTTCATGAAGCTAAATTTATCTTGGTTATTAACAGGTATTTAGAAGACTTGGCCAAAGTAATTTCCCGGTGGCCCTGCCTCCGGCATTCAAAGAGCCCCACCAGGATGGCTGGCTTCGGCCGGGGCGGGGTTTCCGGTTTACCTCCCCTCTTGTATCCGACGAAGGAAGAGAGAGAAATGCACAGGCGCGGACCTGCCTTTTCGCGGTTCCGGGCGAGGTAAAATACAGAATTTCTTGAAATTTTTTATTTCAATCTTTATCCAAAGCACCTGATATAGCGGCTTCCGCCATAGGCGCCATCACTTGATACCCTTTTTTTGTCGGATGTACACCATCATGCGCAAGATCTTCATCCAGGCCGTTTTTTGAATTTGCCATGGTAGAAAAATAATCCAGATGAGCGACATTGCTGTTTTCACAATATTCCATGATCATTTTGTTCAGAGCCGGTATCTTCTCATTCGGTTTTAGTCCCGGCCGCCAGGGGTAATCTTCAGCCGGAAGAACCGAAGATAAAACTACGGCTATACCATTAGCCTTTGCTATCTCCGACATGGATTTAAGATTGTCCATGATCTGCTCC
The DNA here is from genome assembly GCA_041743085.1 of Flavobacteriaceae bacterium. GTDB lineage: Bacteria > Bacteroidota > Bacteroidia > Flavobacteriales > Flavobacteriaceae > JAFMPW01. The sequence continues at coordinate 104,468 of JBGTNL010000092.1, read as the reverse complement.
AGGGTCATTGGCCCTGTATTTCCTGCAATGTCATTGGTGCCGGCCAGGATCACCACCACCCTTGGTTTCAGTTCAACAACATCCTGCCTGAAACGAAGCAACATTTGTGACGTAGTCTGCCCGCTAATACCGCGATTTATATAAGGTTTGCCTTCAAAAAATTCGGGCTGGGTTTTCAACCAACCAATGGTAATGGAATTGCCCATAAATACAACTCTATCCTCGCCCTCCCCGGGGGCTGACACAGAGGCGTTGGCTTCTTTAAAATGACCTAGTTCCGGCCAGTCCTGGGCGTTAGAGGGAGGATTTATAAAAAAAACCGCCGACAGAAAGAAATAGGGAAGAGTAAAACTTTTCATGCATCATTATTTATCATATAAGCCGAAAAGGTATAAAATAATTCTGGGATATTGTGAATGGCGTCTTTGTTTGTGGCGCGGAAACCCTGCTGCTCCATTAAATACAGACATGGGTTCTTTGCCATTTACGCGATTGCGTCGTTCCTCGCAATAACGGGTAAACATGTTTTTCTGACGCTGTTGCTAATATTTCGCACTTTTCCCGTTAGCCAGCGTTCGTTCAATAAATGCCCGGATATCATCGTTCGCTTTTTGAAGATCTTCCCGCCGCAGGTACATCATATGTCCGCTACGGTATCCTTTAAATTCAAATCGGTCTTTCATGCGGCCACTGGGATCTATCTGCCACATAGTGTACTTGGCATTAAAGTAGGTGGTAGCTCCGTCATAATAACCCGATTGCACAAGCACGTTCAGAAAGGGATTTTGGGCCATTGCCTGCCGAAGATTGTCCCTGGTGTCATCTTCTTCATTATTCCAGGGGTGTACGGGTCCGAACATATTGTATTTGGTATCTGTTTTAAAATTCAATTCCTCCTGCAGATAGTAATTAATGGCCGGTGCAAAGCTGTGCAGCCAGGAGGTTATCTCCGGGTTATAATCAGTCTCGGTCCCCAACAACTCCCTGTCCATTCCCAAATATCGGGAATCTAGCCGCCCGATGGTGAAACCGCCTCGCTCCTTTAATAAATTTTTCCAGAAAAACTGGGTCGGAATTACAAGGTTTTGGTCCAGGATGTCTTTTTTGGAAAGTCCTGAATAATACGCCATCTTTTCTGCCACCAGTTCCTTTTCATTTGCTGCAATGAATCCACCCTTAGCCAATGCGGGTATCAGGGTGTTGATCGTATATTCTTCGGATTCGGGTAAGATTTCAAGCAAATCTTTATTTTGAAGTGCCGCGGGCAATGCCTTATGGTGCCAGGCCGCTGCAGTATAGTAGGGGAGATTCATTGCTTCCGATACGGGGCCTCCGACACGGATAACCTTATAATCAGCAGGCGATACCATAATAACTCCGTTTAAGTACATCCACTGCTGGTTCTGCAGGGCAAGTGATAGCCCCATCACCCTTGTGCCTCCATAACTTTCGCCAACAATATATTTTGGAGACCGCCAACGATTGTTTCGGGTCACAAAAGTATTCAGCCATTCGGCCAGATACTTTGTATCCGCATTTATACCAAAGAATTTTTCTCTGTCCACTTCCTCGCCGCTTTCAGGAATGGTCCTTGAATATCCTGTGTTCGCCGGATTTACATAGACAATATCGGTTACATCCAGAACCGAATACGGATTGGGGCGAACACCATAGGGTTGAACGGGATAGCCTTCATCATCAATTTTTAAAATTCTGGGGCCGGTATATGCCAAATGCATCCAAACCGAACCGGAACCAGGGCCGCCATTAAAGGAGATCAGTAAAGGTCTTGAAGCCCTGTCCTTTACATTATTTCTGGTGTAGTAGGTATAATGTAGGGTCGCTATGGGTTTGCCCGTTTCATCCCATACGGGCTGCATTCCGATTTTGGCTGTGTACGGCACAGCTGCCCCGTTAATAGTTACTTCGTGTTGGGTGGTGACTACCGTGTCTATGGGAATCTTTCGTTCTTGGGCTTCAAGCGTCTGCAATAAAAAAAGCAGGAGTAAGAGAGGTGCGAGTAGTTTGTTTTTCATTATATATTTGAATTAGTCAGCCCTAAAAATAGAAAATTAGATTGACATTTTTTGTTAGCGTTTTTAAGTTAAAGGGTTCTAAAAGTAATACCAGTGATCAACTTTTGTTGTTATCTTTAAAATTATCCTGATCTGGGGTCATTTCCTGACCGGTAAAACAAAGTTGTTATGGCAAAAATAAACAGAAGAGAATTCGGTTCAATACTGGGTCTGGGCATTACGGGAGCAACCCTTCTTGGCACAATACCACTGGCATGTGGAATGTCTGGTAAAAAGGGGAAAAACAAAAAACTCGGGATAGCACTCGTTGGCCTAGGAAGTTACAGTACCCATCAACTGGCGCCCGCTTTGCAAGATACACAACACTGTTATTTAGCCGGTATTGTTACGGGAACTCCCTCCAAAGAAAATATTTGGGCCGATAAATACGATATTCCGAAAGAGAACATTTACAACTACCAAAATTTCGATACAATAGCCGATAATGTTGCCATTGATATTGTATATGTGGTCTTACCAAACAGCATGCACGCCGAATTTTCGACCAGGGCGGCTAAAGCAGGCAAACATGTCATCTGTGAAAAACCAATGGCTGTAAGCGTCGCTGAGTGTGATACTATCATTGAAGCCTGCGAAAAAGCCAAGGTAAAATTGGGTATTGGATACCGCTTGCATTCCGAACCGTATACCCAAGAGGTGAAGCGATTTGTGCGCGAAAAGACTTTTGGGAACGTAAAACACATCAAGGCCGATGCGGCGTATGTTTCTAGCGGAAATCCGGATCAATGGAGGTTAAATCGAAAATTGTCCGGAGGCGGAGCGCTAATGAACATGGGCGTTTATGCTATACAAAGCGTTATCTATGGCAGCGGGCAAAACCCGATTTCTGTTGTTGCCCAGGAATACAGTACCCGGCCGGAATATTTTAAAGATACGGACGAGACCATTACAGCTCAATTTGAGTTGCCCGGTGGGGCAAGGGGAGAAATAATGACTTCCCATAACAAGAGAGGTAACAATTTGCATGCTAAATGCGAAAATGGCTGGTTTGAACTGGATCCCGCAAGCACCTACATTCCACTGGCCGGGAGAACTTCGGACGGGCCGCTTAATTTTCCGCAGGAAAGCCAGCAGAAATTGCAAATGGACGATTTTGCCAGTCATATTCTGGAAGGCACTCCGAATGTAGCCCCTGGTGAAATGGGAAAACGCGATATGATCATTGTGGAAGCTATATACAGATCCCTTGCTGACGGGAATAAAAGGATTCCGCTCGATTTGGGAAATATGGGGTTGTTTTGAAGATGTTCTCTTTAAGAATTATGTTTTCACTTGTCTTTGAACAAGCTCAGGCAAGATAAATCGGATCATATGTAGCATTCAGGAATCATGATTCTTACTTAATTCCATTTTTGGCTATTATTCTTGTTCTTTTTTCTGTTTTGCAAGCAGTTCCCTGTGAAGTTTTTCGTATTCTTTTTTTATTCGCGCATGTTCGCCTTCCATTTCAATATGCTCACGCAATAACTTTTCGTGGGCTTTGAACATCTCTTCGAACTGGGCCTCTAACTCCATTGAGGAAAGGCCTTCCTGTTTAATTTTTTGCCTCAGTTCCGTATGGCCTTTAACCAGGGCATCATGTCCTTCTATGATAGCACTGTGATTCTTAAAAATAACTTTGTGCTGTGCCAGATTCCTCATAACAATGGAATCTTTTATACCTGTGGCCTGGACCATTCTTTTTAATTCCTCATTTTCGGCCATCATTTTCTTATGCATACTTTTGAATTCGGAGCGAATAATTTCTATGCTGTCGTGCTGAACCAGCAGGGTTTCGAATTCATTGTCCAATTCTTTTTTTTTATCAGCGCACCCGGAGATAACAATGACGGATATACCAAATAAGAGCACAAATTTTTTCACAGGTCATTTAGTTTTGTTCAGCTAAGAAGTGTATTTCTAAAAAAAAGCACTTAATCAGGTTAAAGATACTATTTTTCCCATAGCATGAAAGCCCATAACCTACCTACGGCAGGCAGGTGGGCATTTAATTAAAGAATGGTCAATACCAACCGACATAAATAACACTAAATCAATAGGTTGGCGAAATTTTATTTAGATGAAAAATCAGTATAAAATAATGCGGTTCTGTAGGTCAAAACTGCTAAAATACCCATCTTTAAATGCCTATAAGTAGCATTCCGGATTTTCCGCCATTTCCGTTAGCCCCGATCCCGTTCTTTTCCACCGTCCACATAAACCCGTCCAGATAATCAGCATGCCACACGATGGCTAATTTTACTTTGTGCCTCAGTACTTCGGCCGCCTGTTCGTCCATAAAAAACCTTTCGATCACAGGTAGCCGCTCAGGAATTACATTCAGGCCATTGATCAGTACCCTGTACGTTTTTTTTTTCGCGTTCGCTAACCGAGAGAATCAGCTTGGGAAATTCTACAGATCCCAATAATCACAATTTCCCAAAACCTTCATTTCCAGATAGTTCTCTTTTTTGATGAATTTATAGCCGCTTTTCATACCTTATATATGTTATTATTGTTGTCCGGTAATGCCAAAACTGCAAGTATATTGGGCGTTCCCATTATATTTATTATCCATGGGGCTTGCTTTTCATACATTGCCAACAAGTATGAACGTACCTTTGGTATATTATTTCGGTTGGTCACGATCAAGTCTCACGTCTTATGTCTTGTAGCGCAGCGGTCTTACGTCTTTAACCGGGCATTAGTGATATGTTATAAGCAACTTAATCCGGGGTGGGTAAACTTAATCGGGAGGAATAAGCGCTTTTAAGAGACAATAAATGGCATTCAATCCCGGGGCATCCCGATAGCTATCGGGACCGGGCCCAATAGAAGGAGTCGACCCAAGGGTCGAGGTATTAAACCTAGACCCAGCTGAAAAAGCGAGGTTGGTTCAACCATCCATTTTTACCGCTCCCGCTAAAAAGCGGGATTGTTAAAATGGGGGTTCACTAATAAATTCAGCGCAACCAAAAGAACCTTTTAACGTAAACGGTACTTTTTAAAAAAGCATAGCGAAATTGAATATTCAACTATCAGAACCGTTCAAAGACCCCTAAACCAAATAGGGCATAATCGTACTTAACAGGATCATTGGCGTCTAATTTGCGCAAATTCAGATCAAGTTCCGTTAAGGATTTCGAATCGTTTTGTTTGCGTTTCAAAAGCTGCAGTTTTCTCGCCACGTTTCCGGAGTGTACGTCCAAAGGGCAGGAGAGCTGACTGGCAGATATCTTTTTCCATAGTCCGAAATCTACTCCCGAAGCGTCGTCCCGTACCATCCATCTTAAGAACATGTTAATGCGCTTGGCGGCCGATCCCTTTGCCGGGTCCGAGATATGTTTCATGCTTCTTTTAGGATGTGGGATTTCAAAAAAGATTTTTTTTAAAGTCGAAATTGCGGGTTGCATCGTACTGGCCGTGGCATGCTCCGAGAAAATCCCTTCCAGTCCGCCATGATTTAGATAAATGTTCTTCAGGCTTCTGATAAAATGACTAAAATCCTCTCCATTAAAGGTGCGGTGAACAAACTGCCGTAATCCTTTCAAATCTGTTTCCTTGTGATGCAACACAAATTCGTAAGGCGAATTATCCAACAGCACTATCATTTTATTAGCACTGCGGATAATGGATTTTCGATTTCCCCAGGCAATGGTAGCCGTGAGGAAAGCGCTGATCTCTATATCTTGCTTCCGGGAAAAAGAATGCGGGACCAGGATGGGATCGCTCCCAATAAATTTTGGGTGATTGTACTCTGATACCTTGGCATCCAGAAACTCCTTTAACTCGTCCTGCGTCATCCCAATGGAAGATTAAATGTTATTAATAAAGGGCATCTCCAAAACCCTATTTTGGTTGCCAACTTGTTGTTTTTCCCGGCTACTTCGTTACCAAAATACTCATTTAGCCCTGCTAAACTCCGCTTTTGGCGCCTTGTATCCGAAAAAAATTCCTGCGTTACCATTCCAAACAGAGTTATTAGAGGTGCCCTAAAATAACAGGTCCCACTAAGATAAGGTTGTAGAAGGCGTGAAGCGCTATTGCCCAGGGTAATCCGAAACGGACGCGAATAAATCCTAAAAATACGCCAACAATAAGTTGAGGTGCAACAAGGAGTGGAGACAATATCAAAATAGTGGGGTAATTTCATAATTGATAACATGATAGAAACCAAAGGACGGCGTTAACAGATAAAAAATATACTTAAAATAGGCACTATTTTTAAAAAGAAACATAGGATCCCGAAAAAAAAATTCTTCAAGTAAAGGCGCCAGTGCTACTGCCGTAATGAAAATAAAGGTTGTGGAATAGTTCTCAAACAGCAGGTCCAAAGCATGCTTCCCCAGTTCTATATCTGTAAAAGACCCCAGGCCTCCGATTATAAAACCAAGGGTAAGGCTGATGACCAAAGAAAGCCCGGGAAGTTTGGAAAAGATAATAAACCGATACCTTAAATTACCATTTTCATCAGATTGATAATCAGGATTTTTAAAAAAACTCTAAACTTCAGCCAGCATTATGTTATAGGATTTGTCCGTCTACCATGGTAAGTTTTCTGTCGGCCATATCCGCCAACTCCCCGTTATGTGTGACAATAACAAAGGTTTGCCCGAATTTGTCCCTGAGTTCAAAGAAAAGCCTATGCAGGTTGTCGGCACTTTCGGAATCCAGGTTTCCGCTTGGTTCATCGGCCAAGATAATAGACGGACTGTTTACAAGGGCCCTGGCCACGGCCACGCGCTGTTGCTCTCCCCCTGACAGCTCATTGGGTTTGTGATGATACCGATCCTTAAGGCCAAGAAAGTTCAACAGTTCTTCCGCCCTGGATTTTGCTTTTTCCCGGGAGGTCTTTTTAATGAAAGCAGGAATGCATACGTTCTCAATGGCCGTGAACTCCGGTAATAATTGATGAAACTGGAAAATAAATCCAATATGTTCGTTTCTGAATTTTGCCATGGCCTTCTCGCTAAGGTCATTCACATCTATATCGCTGATATATAATTTGCTATCCTTTTTATTGGCGGGTTTGTCCAAAGTGCCCAAAATCTGCAACAACGTGGTCTTTCCGGCACCGGACGGTCCCACAATAGAAACTATTTCTCCCTTGGTAATCCTGAGATCAACTCCCTTTAATACCTGGAGCTCCCCATAATATTTCTGGATATTGGACGCTTTAATCATTAATAATAATGTTTCCGGCTTATTAGCATTCATCGGTGCAGACACGGCAAAAATAATAATCCCGCGGTAAAGTTGTGTCGGGAAGAGCACTTTAATTCGACCAATGGGGTCACCAGTCCTTATTACCTCATAAATTTGAGCATGTATGGTAGGGATTAAGTCAAAAATCACCATATTTATCCCTATTAAAATCCGAAAAATACCATATGTCACCTTACAAAAATTTAGAAGAATACAATATTGAGATCACCAACGAGGTTAAAGAGCATTTTACAAAAATAATTGAAGATCTTGGCGAAGACACCAACCGCGATGGCTTGGCAAAAACCCCGGAAAGAGCAGCCAAAGCTATGCTTTTTCTTACCCAGGGCTATAAACAAGATGCAGTTGAGATCCTGAGGGGGGCAATGTTTAAAGAGGATTATGACGATATGGTGATCATTAAGGATATTGAAGTGTATTCCCTTTGTGAGCATCACATGCTTCCCTTTTTCGGAAAAGCACATATAGCTTACATTCCAAATGGACATATAGTGGGGTTGAGTAAAATACCCCGCATCGTGGATGTTTTTGCAAGACGTCTTCAGGTGCAGGAACGGTTAACACATGATATTTTGGAATGCATCAATAATACGGTTAAACCCAAAGGAGTGGCTGTGGTTATAGAGGCTGCCCATATGTGTATGATGATGCGGGGGGTGCAAAAACAGAATTCGGTAACTACGACTTCAGGCTTTCGCGGACAATTCGAAAAAATAGAAACAAGAAACGAATTTTTAAAGTTGATTAGTTCCGCCCTGTCTTAGGTCGCCGAACGCTTCGAAACTATAAGGCAGAGCTACTAAAAACTTTTATGTGAAACAATCCCGGTTGCAGTGTTTTTTAATTTTGATGCCTTTAAGCTGTAACATTTCGGAATTTATTTGGTCTTTATAGTATCAACTATAAACCTTAGGTAATGAAGAACGTCCTTTTAACAACCTTTGTACTAATTACGGCGCTTTCCTTTTCCCAAAAAACAGAATCACTTGACGGCTTTGAGGCCCTGGATAGTAATGTAGGTGCCACCATTAACATTATGAAGTCCACAGAACATAAAATTTCAATTTCAGGGGATTCGGATGCGGTTAATTCCGTTACCTGGGATGTTGAGGACAAGAATTTAAAGATCAGATCGAATCGTGGGAATGCCAATTATAACAATGTAGTGATTACGGTACATACACCGTCCATAAGTGTATTGACATTGGCAGATGGAGGCACGGCAACTTTGGATGAAAAATTTTCGAGGCTGGAAAGCTTTGTTGCTTCGGCAGCAGATGGGGCCACTGTTGATCTATCCAAAATAGAGTTTAAAAACCTGGTAGCCCAATCCAGCGGTGGTGGCAGGGTAATCTATAAATTTGCGACCAACCTGATTAGTAATCCGGCAGATGGCGGCAAGGTAAAAGGTAGTCGATAATCTTTTTCGATTATATCCGAAAGTTTCAATCGTTCACTCTTTATACTTAAACGCTTCCGTCAGCTGGCAGGACTTTCCTGCGATGCTTCGGAAGGCTGGTTACTCGCTTGCGGTATCGCATCCACTTCTAACACTTAACTCTTAACCAAAACAATTTCATACTTCTATACCAATGGCTTTTCAATACATAATTGTTTGGTTTTTGGCATATAGACCGATCTCTTTGAAAAGGAATACTTATTTTTAAACATGTCGAAACTAAAAGAAACAAAATTCAGGAACTTATTTCTGGGATTGTTTTTTGATGCCCTTGGTATGGCTTCTTTCCTAATACCCGGAATAGGGGAGTTCTCCGATGTAATATGGGCTCCCATAGCAGGATGGTCGATGACAAGGATGTATAGAGGAAAGATAGGGCAGGCTGCGGGGATATTCACATTTGTTGAAGAGCTGATCCCGGGCTTGGATGTAGTGCCAACTTTTACCATTATGTGGTTTTATACCTATGTTTTTGACACCGGGGCTAGAAACAGCCATGGCATTGTAAATAAGAGAAATCCCTCTTAGCCACTTTCGGCGGTAGAAATTTTGTAAAATACTTCAGTTGAATAAGAAGCGCCTATTTTCCTGGCCTAATCATTGGTGTGTCTCAATGCAAAACTATTTAATCACGGGTGTTTGGGTTTTTTATAATTATCAATAGGACAATTATTTTGGTTTTATGAGTTAAAAACTTCCTTTGTTTTAAGCGTACTTCACGTATAGTACTATATAACTATTTGATTCTATCCCCTTAGATTATCTGTAATTTTTTTATTTCTAATAGCCATATATCCGGTATTGGCCGGTTTATATGTATTGTTTAATTAATCATTTAAAATCATATGTTTATGAAAAAGAATGTCATTAAGGTTATTCAACCTAAAATTTCTTCGTGCAATCAGCGACGCCAATTTCTAAAACTTGGCGGAATAGCCCTGGTAGGTTCAGGTTTGTTGGTTGCATGTACTTCGGAGGAAGTAATTCCTGAAGTTGATCAGGAAAGTCCCAACCCCGAGCCGCAGGAACCCAATGCGGTGTTCGATCTGGGTGAAGGTGATCTGGGAGTTTTAAATTACGCCTATGCCCTGGAGCAATTGGAGGCGGATTTTTACACCAAGGTTATAAATTCCTTTTATGCCAATATCTCGGACGAAGAAAAGGCTGTGTTTACAGCGCTTTACAACCACGAAGTAAATCATCGTGAATTTTTTAAGGCGGCTATTACGGCAGCAGTAGGCGAGAATACCGAGCTGGTACTGCCAATGCTGGAATTTGATTATGGGGATCTTGACTTTAACAGCAGGGATCAGATATTAAATATTTCCAAAACTTTGGAAGATACCGGGGTATCCGCTTATAACGGAGCGGGCAGGTTACTTGTTAATCCTGATTTCCTGGTGTTGGCAGGTAAGATTGTATCTGTGGAAGCAAGGCACGCTGCTGCCATAAGAACCCTGATCAATCCTGGTTCTGCGGATTTTGCGGGAGATGATGTAGTTACCGTAGACACCGGGCTGGATCTTGCCCGGGATCCGTCGGAAGTACTTGCTGCAGTAGCAGGTTTGGGATATATCCAAACCGAATTTACAGCTAATTTTTTACCGTAATCAATTACTAACAATTTAAAAGAAGATATATTATGAGTGTTATAAAATTTTTGAATGAATTTACCACTGACAGTATGTTAGGGGAAAGGACATCAAGACGACAATTATTGGGGAAACTGGGCTCGTTTGGCAAACAGGCCGCATTTGCTGCGGTACCCCTAGGACTGGCAACGATGCCTGAGAAAACGTATGCAAATTACAGTCGGGACAGCCACGTAGGTGCTTTGCAGTTTGCATTGACGTTGGAGTATCTGGAAGATGAGTTCTACCGAACCGGTCTTGGCTGTGACATTATTCCTACCGGCGGACCGGAAACCGTGTTCATGCAAATATCCAAGCATGAGACCGCACATGTTGCGTTTTTAATAGCCGGTCTTGAGGGTGCGGGGGTAGAACCTGTTGCAAAACCCGAATTTGATTTCACCGCTGGAGGATTATTTGATCCTTTCAATCTGAATGGCACAGGTAAAGAGGTTGCCTATGCACAGTTTCTGGCGCTTTCCCAGGCTTTTGAAGATACGGGCGTGCGCGCGTACAAAGGACAGGCCACCAACTTAATGGGAACTGATTTCCTTACACCCGCGTTACAGATTCATTCTGTGGAGGCCAGACATGCTTCGGAGGTAAGAAGACTTCGGGGCCTAAACGGCTGGATCACCTCCAATGATAGGGGTGAAGGTATGCCGGAACAGACACAATCGGTGTATGACGGCGAGGAGAATGTAATACAAGGTGGTGTGGACGTCACAACTTTAGGAGATGGTTCTCCTTTTAGCACTGCTTCTTCCACGGAAGCTTATGACGAACCCTTGGCCAAGGAAGATGTGCTTGCCATAGCCAGTTTATTTATTAAGGCATAGTTAACAATTAACTAAGAATAAAAACACCATCGAAGATCTTCGTTGGTGTTTTTTCTTTGTGGCCCCCCTCTTAAGAACTGGCTTCCTCGGTGTTGTCCCTATTAGTGATCAAAGTTCCCCGATAAAGTAATTCCGTGATGATAATTTATACAAACCTTCGACAGATTGTACAGGGATGTTGAAAAAGTTTGAAATTACCAGTATTTTTGATCAACCGTATTTCTGAAACTTCATCCAATGGAAGCCTATTTAAACGCCTTTCTCGATGCCTTTTACGCCAACCTTAACTGGACCTGGCGGTCTATTCTGTTTGAAGTTCCCTGGTATACCAACTATTTTTGGGGTTTAATTCTTATATCATTAATCATATGGGGTCTTGAAATAGTATTCCCCTGGAGAAAAAATCAATCGATCTTTAGAAAGGACTTCTGGCTTGATGGATTTTACATTTTTTTTAATTTCTTCATTTTTACCATTGCCATCAGTGGCTTTTACAAAATAGTGCAGATTTTCTCGCAGGATATCGGCATATCACCCGATAGCTTAACCCTGTTAAACCTATCTTCCTTTCCAATGTGGGCGGAACTTGCCGTTTTTTTTGTATTACTCGATTTTTTTCAGTGGTTTACGCACATTCTCCTCCATAAATATTCATTTCTGTGGCAGTTCCATAAAATTCACCACAGCGTTAAAGAGATGGGTTTTGCGGCTCATTTCCGGTACCACTGGATGGAAAACATTTTGTATAAACCCCTCAAGACCCTGGGAGTAATGCTTTTAGGTGGGTTTGAACCCCAGCAGGCATTTATTGTTCATTTTATTGCGATATCCATAGGTCATCTTAATCATGCAAATGTGAAACTTACGTGGGGCCCCTTAAAGTATTTGTTCAATAATCCCGTAATGCACCTTTACCATCACTCCTACGAACTTCCCGAAGGAAAGTACGGGGTAAATTTTGGAATAAGCCTCAGCCTTTGGGACTATATTTTTAAAACCCATTATATTCCTGAAGCCAACGGTACCATACCGCTGGGTTTTCCGGGGGATGAAGAAGTTCCTAAGGGCTTCTTCAGACAGCTGCTTTACGGTTTTAGAATACGAAAATAAAAACCTGCCCGCCTTTAAATGGCGATGCGTACAACAACACTTATATTCCTCCCGATATTGGCAATGCCATCGGTTTTTAATCTGGACAAATGTGAAATATACGTTTTATTCAAAATATTATTTCCGTTTATTCTCAGCTCGGTCTCCTTTTGTAAAATCATAAAACTCCCTCCAAATCCCATACTTAGAAGGTTATACCCCTTGGTTTTCGTCTCAAAAGTATTGATATCACCCTTTTCAAATACAGATTTCAGCGTAATAAATGCGTAACTCCGCGCCAACCAATTGTCCTTACCTTCAAATTCTGCTCTTATGGTGTTGGTAAGGCTATTAGCGGGTATAAGGGGTAGATAATCGCCATTGTTTAGCTTGCCCTCAACAGTCTCAAAACTGCTCTCCAGATGTAACCAGTCCAAGGGGTGCGGATGTATATGAAGTCCAATTTCACCGCCATAGAGCCTTGCATCCTGCTGCCTGTATAGAAAAACAGCGTTCTGCCCAACACTTTCACCGTTGGGCTCAAAATAGATATAGTCCTTTAAGTTGTTATGAAACCCATTTATATAAAATTCCAAATGCTCGTTCTTATATTCAAGGGCAATGTCTGATTGCAGATTTTTTTCGTTATTAAGCTCAGGATTGCCTATTTCATACCGGTTGGTTCCTTCATGCACCCCGTTGGAAGTGAGTTCCGCCAGATTGGGTGCCCTGAAGCCAGAGGCTATGTTTATGCGTCCGATGATATTTTTAGTCAGGTCTATCCGGTAGCCCAATGCTGCATTAAAACTATTGAATTTTCTTCTCAGGGTAGCAATATATCCTTCTTCTTCCGGTATACCGTTTTCAATTCCATCGATCTTTCTGTGATCATAGCGCAGTCCAAATTGCACATCACTTTTCTTAAAATGTACGTGCGAAGTGCCCAGAATACCTATATCATTGGTAGTCGCATCGGGAATCAGTACTTCTTCCCCAAAATTTTCATTGATTTGGTGCATCCCCTGAATCCCTACGATACTTTCAAGTCTTTTACTTTTTGGAAGGTGGTAAATCACATTGTAGTTGAATGTTTTCAGATTCATATCAAGGGCCGGACTTTCTTTTCCTACGGCTTCTGATTGTTCTTCGAACTCCTTGCGGTCATTAAAAATGTATCCCAAAGTTGCTTTAAGATTAGAGTTCTTAAAAAAGAGGTCGGTGGTGGAACTTAGAATATGATTTCGCAGTTGCTGATAGGGCAGACTGGGCGTTCGTTCCCTGGTCTGTGCACCAATCTCTTCTGGTATACCCAGCTCCGAGCTGTTGTAGTTATATCTGAGTTCTGTCCTGAAAACTCCGGTCTGATAACCCATTCCCGCCTTAAGATCATATTCCCTGAAGCGCGAATTGGTTACCCGCACCTCATTACCTGTCCGGTAATCGGCGTGGGTAGTGTAACCGCCTCTCAATAAAAATTTCAAGCGCTCGCCAGACGATCTTAAACCGGCGTTGGCACTAAGTCCTGCGGTGTTTGAAAAATAATTTAAGTTAATATCCCCGTCGGTTGCCCCAGCCGGAACAAATTTTTCCGGATTCAAATACAACACACCACCCATCGCATCTGAGCCGTAGAGCAGTGAGGCAGGCCCCTTAATGACCTCCACACTTTCAATACCTGCGTCATTGACTCCAAGGCCATGCTCATCCCCAAATTGCTGATTCTCCAATCGAATTCCCTGGGTATACACCAGCACCCTGTTAGAACTTAGCCCCCGGATAACCGGTTTGCCGATTCCAACTCCGGTAGATACGCTTTCTACTCCGGCAATTTTGGTAATGCCATCGGACAGGGTAATGGCTCCCTGACTTTTCAAATCTGCTAATTTGGCCTGTTCTACCTTCATCACATTCTCGCGTTGCAGTTTATGGAAGGGGGTGGAGACGATAACCTCCTCAATTTCAATAGCACTGGGAAACAGTGCCACATCTAAATTATTGGTACCGTTTGAAATAGAAATTGATTGTGAAAATGTTTGATATCCTATGTAGGATACCACGAGTTTGTACGGGCCTTCGGGCATGTTATTTATTTGGTATACACCCTTAATGTCTGTTACCGCTCCTTTTTCTAATTGGGGAAAATAGACAGACACCCCCTCCAGTGGGTTGTTAATATCTGCCGCTATGACGGTTCCGGAAAGGGAGTTTTGGGAATAACCGCATATCCAGGACATTGCAAAAAGCAATAGATAGTGCTTTCTCATAACTAAAATTTTAAATGGATTAACTACTAAAAGTCGAAAGAGTTAAGAGAACTGAGGAGGACCGCGTAGGGAAAAGTGAAGGTTTTGATAGGTGCCGAGGAAGAAATAATAGTCATCATTGATCTCCTCACTTGCTGAAGGAGTTTGGAACTCAAAATGCCGGGGTGCCTTATAAAATTGCTGTGACAGCTTGAATTTTTGGAAATCACAATCAAATTCAGCCTCATGGAGGTGTAACGCTATATCTACATTGCACTGTTGGTTGCGGTGCCCATGGATGGCATGGGATAACTTCATGACAGCGGGTAATGCCATACAAACAACCAGAAGAAGGGAAGCAAAGGATAGGGATATATCTTTTTTATGGGCCATTACATTGCAAATTACTTCAATAAAGACCGGTTTGAATGTTAAGGAAACTATAATTTACTTCCAAAGAAAAGCCAGACCCATGCGGGCCAACATTTTCTTTTCAAAACTCCAGAAAAATTGAAATTGGCCGAAGAGCCAGCCAAAGAGTACCAGCAGCACCTGGTAAAAAGGAAAGATGAGTAGTACGCGCAAAACCCAATAGACCCATCCACTCCACCAGGCTTCAGGAAAGTTGGCCCGTTCCATTCCAATCCATTCCAAAAATGGTTTGGCCACATAAACAGAGGAAGAGCCCGTGATTGCGAATACGATAAAAATAATTATCAACTGAAAAGAGGAATCAATACCCCAACGCCGTTTTAATTTTTCCATAGTCATCTATAGTGCCGCAAAGATATTCAATTATATCCTTGGCAAAAAAGGGCCCAGACGCTCTCCATACTTGCGCTGAAAATAAATAAAGTAATTGTAAAGCTTATAGTTTACTTCATACCCGTAATCAATATGTTGCTCATAATTGATCTGCATCTCATAGAGATTCGGATTATATCGCAGGGGTTGCAATACGCGTTGGTTCCAGTTGATTACATAGATCTGATTTCTGTTTTCCAGAAAAGGTTGGGAATAATACCCCTCTGGCTTTGCTATACTCAGCAGCCAGGTATTAAAGCCAGGCTCGATAATAATGATCTCATATTCCGTTTTATCACTGGCAATTTCAACGGTATCCTCTTCCTTTTCCTGAAATACCATTTTTTCTTTATCACTTACATCCGTCATTTTTTTAGATCCTGAACAACTAGCCAAGACAACTACTGACAGAAGGGCTACCGTGACGGTTACAAACAGATACTTTTTCATTGCTATATAATTTCTTTGTTTACCAAAAGATACAAAAAAACCATTCGGGGTTGCGAATGGTCTTGTTAAATAATTCCTTTAAATGGGTAGACTACTTTTTGAAAAGCCCTCCAAGAATACCTCCCAAACCTCCCCTGCGCTTATTACTTCCCATTACCATGTCTGCCACATCGTCCAGCACACTTCCATCGCCGTCCGTATCTAACAAGCTCATAATGAGGCTTTGATTTTGTTTGGGCTGACCTCCCAGCATGCTTCCCAGCAACGCATTCATGCCGCCGGAGTCGCGCACATTGCTTTTAGCAGTTTGTTTTCCCACAAAACCCATAACGATGGGTGCTGCAATTTTAAGGATTTCCGCAATAGAATTGGTGTCCATTCCCGATTTCTGGCTTAGAGCGCTTTCCACATAAGGCTGCTTTTCGCCGAATACATGCCCCAGAATACCAGCTCCGTCATTCATCACGGATTGCTCCACACCACCACCGAATAATCCTTCCAGGTTATTCAAAATGCTGCCGTCATGCCTTGATGATAAGGCGCTCATAAGTCCTTCCGCTCCCCCGGGAGATGACACGTTTTTTTTCATCGCTCCCAATAAAAGCGGCATTGCCATGCTCAATACATCTGCCGTTTTGTCCTCTGGCTGGCCGGTCTGATTGGCCACACCGCTCACCATCTGTTTGCCCATAGGGCTGTTGAGTAAATCTAATAATCCCGCCATCTTGCTGGTATTTAATATTGTTAGAGGAGTAATTTACGAAAAAAGAATTTAGAATTGGGCTGCAGGATATGAAAGCATTATTTCAACAAGGCAATGATCTGGGAAGCCAGTTCTTCGCCGATCCGGTCCTGGGCTTCTCCGGTGGCCGCACCAATATGTGGGGAGAGCGAAATGTTCGGATGCATAAGAATGCGAATTTCCGGAGCAGGTTCTGATTCGAATACGTCCAGTCCCGCAAACGCCACTTTACCATTTTCTATGGCATTGATCAATGCTACCTCATCTACCACTCCACCCCGCGCGGCATTTACTATGCCCACTCCTTCCTTCATTTGGTTGAACTCTTTTTCACCAATGACATATTCTTTTTGGGCGGGAACGTGCAATGTGATAAAGTCCGCGGATGACAATACAACTTCTTTGGGGGTGTTTTTGAGATCAAAAAATATTTTTTGCCCGTCAAAGAAGGGAATTTCAATTAACGCTTCTTCAATAAAAGGGTCAAAGAAGATCACCTTCATCCCAACCCCCAAGGCAATTTTGGCCGTAGCCTGCCCTATTCTTCCAAAGCCGAGTACTCCAAGTGTTTTGCCGCGTAATTCGGTTCCCTTAGCGTAGGATTTTTTTAGTTTTTTAAAATTACTGTCCCCTTCCAAAGGCATATTCCTGTTAGCATCGTGCAAAAAACGCACACTTCCGAACAAATGCGCGAAAACCAATTCGGCGACCGATTCCGAAGATGCTGCGGGAGTGTTGATTACATGTATCCCTTTTTCTTTGGCATAAGCCACATCAATATTATCCATGCCCACTCCACCGCGACCAATGAGTTTAAGAGACGGGCAACCGTCTATGATGTCTTTACGGACCATTGTGGCACTCCTCACCAACAATGCGGTAACGGAATTATTGTTGATATAATCCTTCAGTTGCTCCTGTGCGACTGTAGTCGTAATCACTTCAAAGCCTTCCTTCTCAAGGGTCTTAATTCCGCTTTTTGAGATTCCGTCGTTGGCAAGTATCCTCATTTCATTGGGAGTTTGTGTTAGTATTTATCCGGTTGCCAGCTGATTGGCATGCTATCCTTTGCGTTCCAGGTCGCTCATGACATCCACCAACACACCAACACTTTCGAGCGAAAGTGCATTATACATAGAGGCGCGGTAGCCTCCAACGGAGCGGTGTCCGTTAAGACCGTTAATGCCCGCCTCTTTCCACATGGCATCGAAGGCCGCTTTCAGGCCTTCATCGGTTAGGGTAAAAGTGGCGTTCATATTGGAACGGTCTTCTTTATGGGCATATCCCTGAAAAAGCGGGTTCAGATCTATTTCCGAATAAATAAGATTTGCTTTTTTCTCGTTAATTTCTTCAACAGCCGCTATCCCACCCATATCCTTCAGCCATTGCAGGGTAAGCATGGACACATATACTGCAAAAACAGGAGGGGTATTGAACATGCTGTCTTTGCTAATATGCATCTGGTAATCCAACATGGAAGGGATTTTGCGCGATACTTTTCCTAAAATGTCTTCCTTAACTACTACGAGGGTAGTACCCGCCGGACCCATGTTTTTCTGGGCTCCTGCGTAGATAAGATCAAATTTGGAAAAATCGATCTGCCTGGAAAAGATATCCGAACTCATGTCGCATACCAGGGGAATATTGGTATCCGGCAGCTGTTTTATTTGAGTGCCAAAAATGGTATTGTTTGAGGTGAGGTGTAAATAATCCAGATCGCCGGAAATTTCATAATTTTTAGGGATATAGTTATAATTTTTGTCTTTGGAACTCGCTACTTCTACAACCTCACCGAATAACCTGGCTTCCTTGATAGCTTTATCGCTCCAGGTACCGGTATTGAGATAACCCGCCTTTTTTTCCAGAAGATTATACGCTACCATCAGAAACTCAAGGCTTGCGCCACCCTGTAAAAACAATACCTGATATCCTTTTCCTTCCAATCCCAAAAGTTCTTGCGCAAGCGATCTGGCTTTTTCCATGATGGCTATGAATTCCGCACTTCTATGGGAAATTTCTATCAGTGAAAGCCCTATTCCGTCTAATTCGACGACGGCCTGAGAGGCCTTATTCACCACTTCCTGAGGTAAAACGCACGGACCGGGACTAAAGTTATGTTTTTTCATGTATGCTTAATTTAGTTCAATAGCCATTTCTGAATTCAGGCGGTAAAGGTCATAAATTAAGATGAAAGATTCGCTCCCATCCCTGATTAATTCTGTGATGTTTTTAACAGGAACTCAACAGTGTTAATTCCGTCTGCATAATCCCTAAGACCAGGTAGCTGTGTATGTCCAAACGGCACCTCCTTGGGCAGAAACCCGTTAGATACTATACATTGCAGGTCATTTTTGTCTTTCTCCAACCTCTCCCTGAGGCTTTTTTGGGAAGTATAATGCTCATAAAACAGTGCTGCTATAGGAGAACCATAATTCAGGTCTTCTTTGAGCATCAAGAATCCATTATCCAAAATTTGGTAACCGCTCATCAGATAAACCGCCTTGTTATAGTCATAATTGTTTGCATATTTGGACAGATCGATAATTTCCCTAAAGGGATAAATCGCTTCGAAAAAGGCATCGAAATTGTAGCCCTTAGGAACATAAAGTTTGGAAACACTTCTGCAACCAAGTCCAAAGTACCGGAAAATATCTTCCCCAAGGGCCCGAAGCATTCCCTGGGTTTCCTTTCCGGAGAGTACCGCGACAGAGACCCTGTTTTTGCGTATAATGTTCGGTTTGTCTCCGAAGTAATATTCAAAATAGCGGGCGGTATTATTGCTCCCGGTTGCAATGATAGCATCAAAATTAGTTAACCTTCCTTTCTCAAATTGGATAAACCCTTCCAGTGAAGATTCAGTGTTTACAAGTAATTCCGCCAGAAAAGGCAAAAGGGTCCCATCATCGGACGAAAGCTTTACCAGTGCCCTATTTCCGGTGATAAGAACGCTAAGAAAATCGTGAAAACCAACCAGGGGAATGTTACCCGCCATAACAATCGCTACTGTTTTAGGGGTCTCTTGTTTTAGTTTATAATTTCCTAACCAGGCCGAAAGTTGTTCCTCATTTAAGGCGTTACCCCATTGCTCTAGCGCATACAAAACATTTTTTTTGGTAAACCAGCCGTTCTTATAACCTGCCGATAACACTATTTCATCCAATCGGGAAAATAAAGGAGGATCTTCGGCTATTTTACCGGTGCCATTGTTAGCATATTCGCAATATTTCCGAAGAAAATTGCCAAGTTTAACAAAAGCTTGTAATCTCTGATGTTGGTCGTCCATTATATTTGTATAGGATTTTAATAGGATATACCTTTGCGCAAAAATATGGATGCTGAGAGGTGAAAGCAAGTTATGTCCCGGTAAAATCAGCGACTATTAAAACTTGTTCAGAAAATACTGAAACAAGTTAAGTATAAAAAGAAAATTTATGGCGATTGTAATAACAGATGAATGCATAAACTGCGGGGCCTGTGAGCCTGAATGCCCCAATACCGCAATTTATGAGGGAGCGGACGAATGGCGTTATGGCGATGGTACTTCCCTGAAAGGGGATGTTGTGCTTCCGAGCGGAAAGGCAGTAAATGCGGACGAGGTTCAGGTGCCGGTTAGCGATGAGATCTATTATATAGCGCCGGATAAGTGCACAGAATGCATGGGTTTTCATGAAGAACCCCAGTGTGCGGCGGTCTGCCCTGTGGATTGCTGTATCCCCGATGAAGACCATGTGGAATCTGAGGAGACCCTTTTAGGCAAACAACGTTTTATGCACCCGGAGGAGCAGTAGGCGGTAAACAGTACGCAGTTATGTCCCTGATAGCGGTTCGCTGGTTAATGGTGAATTTGCACCTCTTAAACAAAAAAGAGATTCCCCCAATGAAAGGACCTTGAGCATAAAAAACAATCCGATCGTTCTTCCGTTAGCTATTCTCCAACATCTTAGCAGCTATTTCCTTTAAAAACTTTGCGCAAACCATAGCTGTGATATTATTGATGTCCCTTTCCGGATTATATTCCACGATATCCGCTCCCAGTATGGGAGCCCTGATCCGTTGAATGATGCTTAGCACCTCCCTTGTACTCAGCCCACCCGGTTCAGGATGGGATACCCCGGGGGCAAAAGCGGGGTCCAGGGCATCAATATCCAAGGACAGGTATAAGGGCGTCTGAAATTGAGGCATATCCGTTACCTCAAAATTGCTCATTTCCATGATTTTCACATTATACTTTTCTGCCTGTTTCCGCTGATGGGTATTCATGGTCCTTATTCCGACCTGAAAGAGATTTGCTACAAGCCCATCTTCCATAATTCTTGCAAAAGGGCAGGCATGCGAATGTTTGTCTCCTTGGTACACATCATAAAGATCCCCGTGGGCATCAATATGCAGAAGGTCTAAAGGGCCGTACCTTTTGTGTATGGCCCGAATTGCAGGATAACTTATGGAATGATCTCCCCCTAAAGTAATTATAGGAATATTTTTATTTAAGTTAGAAGAGGTAACTTTCTCAATATCAAAATATTCTACAATTTTAAAATCGCCCTTATCCTCAAAGATATCAGGCCTTATTTCCAGACCGTTCTCCGCAAAATAGTTTGCGGAAGCACTGTTATATGCTTTTCGTATGAGAGGAGGAGCCTTGGCGGGGCCTTTCATATAGGAGGACATTTCGTCATAAAGAATTCCTTGCAATGCAATGTTACCCATCCGGCTATTATATATGGTATTTTAAAAAGGGGACATTCTTCTGAAAATAGCCCATTAGACTAAAAAATTTGATCAAAGAAATAAAAAATTTCTTGAAACCGACTATCCCCGAGGCAAGCCATAGGGGTATTTCGCCGGTTTCATTTTGGCCTTGAGGCCAAAAACCGAAATTTTGTATTTTACCTCACCCGGAACTGCTTTTTAAGCAGTTCCGACCTCTCCAAAGGAGAGGTAAATCGGAAACCCCTAGGCAAAGCCATAGGGGAATTACTTAGATTAAAAAGCAAAACTAAGCCTTGAGTAGTAATAGGCCCCACCAAATCCCATTTGTACGGAATCCCAATATCCACCGGCTTCGGTCCAATCATCTTGCTGATCGGGATAGACGTTGAACAGATTATTGGCACCAACGTTAAGTTTAAGATCTTGACTAAGATCAAAACCCAATACCACATCGGTGATAAGTTTGGGGTCATACGTATCGGTAGCGGCAATAATCTGATTTGCAAATCCGCCGTAATCCGCAGGATCTTCAAACATCTGGAAATCGAGAAGATCTATTTTGCTGAAATGGGTTAAACCCAGCCCGCCACTGAACCAGCCTCTTGCGTAGTTCAGATTTAAGGTCAACTTACTTTCAGGCGCTGAGGCCAGCAGGAATGCTTTGTCTCGTTCCCCGAAGAAAATCTGTTCATCCAAGGTGCCGTTTTTGACTTCCTTGATCTTCATGTTGTTCAGATTCCCCGTAAATGTCGCCGAGAAACTGCTGCCTTCAAAATTTTTCGTCCAGGAGACGACCATGTCCAGGCCGGTTGTTTGAGTATCTGCCCCATTTGCAAAGAATTGAGCCGCTTCTACATTGGGAATCTGTGGTGCATCAAAATTGCCCGTCAGGACTATACGGTCTTTAACATCAATAAAATAGCCATCAATAGTAGCGGTAAAAGCGTCAAAAGTGGCTGTAAATCCAAGTCCGGCATTAAAGGCTTTTTCCTCCTTTAACCGATCAATGCCAAAGGAAGCGGTAACGGGGCTGTTATTGGGTGAAAGTAAGGATTCCAGAGCCTCTCCGCCGACAAAATTGGTAAACCTGAGATTGTAATATATCTGGGCAAGAGAAGGGGCTCTGAACCCGGAACTTAAGGAGCCCCGGATATTAAAATTTTCGGAGGCTCTAAGTCTGGCTGCCAGTTTACCATTTAAAGTGCTTCCAAAATCGCTATAATTTTCGTAGCGGGCTGCAGCACTTAGCAAAAAAGATTCTGTAAGGTCGAATTCCCCGTCAGCGTACAATGAAAAATTACTGCGGCCGCGGTCCACCTCGTTGGCCGGGCTATACCCCGGAAAGCCTTGAGAACCTCCCGGCCTTGGATCTCCCGAATCGGGATCTACCGGCTGTATCTGAGTGGCGGGATCTGTGATCAACAGGCCACTTACATCATAGGTGCCATAAGAACCTTCCTCGCCTGCAAATATGACAAAGTTTTCTGTCCTGTATTCCGCGCCAAAGGCCAGGTTTATGCCTTCGATCATATCTTCATAGTATCTGGAGAAATCGAGGTTTAACGTATTCTGGCTTAAACTGTGTCCACCGGCATCAAATTCAGTAGGGGAGACATCCTCCAATGAGGCATTCAGGGTGCCTTTGATGAAATAATGAAAATTATTCTTTCCGTAGGTATTACTGAGATCAACATTCCACAGGTTGGAAAGTTCTGTCCGAAATCCGGCTGTAACCGCATTATCTGTAATATTCGAAGTTATTCTGGGGGTAAATCCGTCCGGATAAATAGACGGAATAACCCTGGCGCCTCCATTCCTCGTGAACGCATAGGCATCCGTATCCCTGAAATTTCGGCCTCCAAAGGCATAAAATTCCGCATTTTCTGAAACCGGCACGGAGGCATTGACCATAAAATTAAAACCGTCTATAGCGGCTTCGCCAAATCCCTTTCGAAAATCGAAAGCAGGGCGAAGGGTTTTGTTTTTGCTGATGTATTCTGCGGTAAAATTGGCATATCCGCGCTCTCCTATCCCAATGCCATAGTTAATACCTGCTTTGACCGAACCCCCGTCGAAATTCTGGTCTTCCCCAATTTGATTCCCGTCCTTATCAGTATCGAGCCGAAACCCATCGGTATTCCATACCCCGTAATTATCGGCCTGAAAGTCGGAAGTGTTTACGTCGGTATTGGTATTGTAAACCCCATAGCCTACAAAGCCGGTCACTTCATCGGTCCTGTCCTTCAAAACAATATTGATCACACCTGCAATGGCATCGGAACCGTATTGGGCCGCGGCCCCATCCCTCAGGATCTCAATTCGCTTTATCGCCGAAGAAGGAATGGCATTCAGATCCGTACCGGTATTGCCGCGCCCCCGGGTGCCAAAAATATTGATCAGGGAAGATTGGTGTCTGCGTTTTCCGTTGATCAGCACCAGGGTTTGATCTGGCCCTAATCCCCTCAAAGTTGCAGGGTCTATGTGGTCTGCACCATCCGATCCTGATTGCTTGTTGGCATTAAAAGATGGCGCAGCGTACTGCAGTAATTCATTTATTTCAATTCGTCCGCTTTGGGTAGCGACCTCCGCCAGGTCGATAACATCTACCGGGACCGCTGTATTTGTGGCTGTCCGTTTGGGACTTCTGGAGCCTACCAGCTGAATTTCATCCAATTGTACCCCTTCGGTAAGGGACACATTAATACCGGATCTTCCGTTGACGGCAACTTCCTTGGTAGAATAGCCAATATAGCTGAAAACAAGCGTTGCATTGTTCGCTACACTAATAGTATAATTACCGTCAAAATCCGTAGTTGTTCCATTGCTCGTTCCTTTTTCTACAATATTTACACCTACGAGTGCTTGGCCCGTATCATCGCTGACAACCCCGCGGACGGTCTGCTGTGCAAGGAGGGCGGTAACACAAAAAAAGAATACTAGCGTTAAAAAGCAAGTTTGTTTCATGTGGTTCATTTTATTTAGGTTCTAAAATAAAGATACTTAATATTTATTAGCGGAAGAGACCTATTGAAAAAGTTGCGGAAGCATTATCTTTGCGCCGATTTTATAATTCGAAAGAATGAAAGCAGGTATTGTAGGATTGCCCAATGTGGGGAAATCCACACTTTTTAATTGTTTGTCCAATGCGAAGGCACAAAGTGCAAATTTTCCTTTTTGTACCATAGAACCCAATATTGGAGTGGTAAATGTACCGGATCAGAGGCTGCAAAAACTTGAAACCCTGCTGAACCCCGAAAGAGTGGTGCCGGCCACGGTAGAAATTGTTGATATTGCCGGGTTGGTAAAAGGAGCAAGCAAGGGGGAGGGCCTTGGAAATCAGTTCCTTGGTAATATAAGGGAAACAGATGCCATACTGCACGTACTTCGCTGCTTCGACAACGATAATGTGGTACATGTGGATGGTTCTGTTGATCCAATGCGGGATAAAGAGACCATTGACATTGAGTTGCAGTTAAAGGATTTGGAAACGGTGGAGAAAAAACTCGACAAGGTGAAGAGAGCTGCAAAGACCGGAAATAAAGACGCGCAAAAAGAAGAAACGAGTTTATTAAAAGTAAAAGCGGGCCTGGAGTCCGGCACCTCGGTTAGGGCCATAGCACTTGAAAAAGACGAGCGGCGCGATTTTGTAAAGCCCCTGCAATTGATCACCGATAAACCGGTGCTGTATGTCTGCAACGTAGATGAGGAATCTGCAGTTTCAGGAAATGATTATGTAGAATGTGTAGCAAGGTCTGTAGCCGGGGAGAAAGCTGAAGTGGTCGTATTGGCAGTGGCCACCGAAGCGGATATCACGGAACTGGATACCTATGATGAACGGCAGCTTTTTCTGGAAGATATCGGATTATCAGAACCCGGCTCAGCCAGGCTGATCCGCGGCGCCTACAAATTACTCGATCTGGAGACCTATTTTACGGCCGGGGTAAAAGAGGTCCGGGCGTGGACCATACCGGTCGGGGCAAACGCCCCACAGGCCGCCGGAGTCATCCACACGGATTTTGAAAAAGGATTTATCAGGGCGGAGGTGATCTCCTACGATGACTATGTGTCTTATGGCAGTGAGGCAAAGGTTAAGGAGGCTGGAAAGATGCGCGTGGAAGGAAAGGAGTATATTGTGAAGGATGGTGATGTTATGCATTTCAGGTTTAATGTTTAACCCACGTCTTGGGTAAATTTCAAAAGCCTTAATACCGAATTCAACATTCCGGTATAAAACCATTGGCGCGGAGAAGTAACTTTCATTAGGTTCCCAGCGTATACCTTTGGTGATCCGTCCTGAAACTGTAGCGTCTTTTGCCAAATAAATCACATCAATCTGGTACTAACCTCCGTTTTACATGGACGGAGAGTCCTGCAAACCTAATGGCCACGTCAATAAATTGGAGGCTGGAACCCAAAACGGAGACCGGTAAAGTAAGATCTATTCGTAAAGTTTCAACCTTCTTCTCAGATGATCCAGATCACGCTCCATTTGCCGTACGCGCTCCAGAACATGGTTCAGCGCTTCTATCCCTTCCAGGTTGATCCCGAGGTCATAATGCAGACGGTGAATACGGTCTATTTCCGAAATCTCATCTGCCAGTATATATCGTTCGGCTTCTATTTCCTGGCAATGAATAAGGCCATGCTCGTGTAAGTCCAAGATAAACCTATCCTCGGTCTTCGTCCGCCTGCAATACTGCCTTACAAGAATATAGTGTTCATTTGCCATGGTCATCTCAATTTAGAAAGTTGTGTGATCAGTTCTTTTTCCTTACTATTCAAATTTTCGGGCAGAAGTATTTTATAGGTAATATAAAGATCACCAAATTCTTTTTCTTTTTTGTATTTGGGCATTCCCTTACCTTTCAGCTTGACTTTAGCATCGTTTTGAGTTTCCGGTTTCAATTTTAGCTTCACCTTGCCATCTAAGGTGTTAAGTTGTATTTGGCCGCCAAGAAGCGCTTTGTAAAGATCCACTTCTACCGATTTATATAAATCGTCCCCAACCCGCTTAAAACCGGTATTGTTTCTGATGTTAAAAGTGATATAGAGATCCCCTTTGGGGCCTCCGTTTACTCCCTCTCCTCCATAGCCGCTTATTTTTATGGTTTGCCCATGATCTACACCGGCCGGAATGGTGATCCGGATTTTTTTATTCCCAAGATCAATAGTTTGCTTTTGCGACTTCAGGATATCTGTGAGCTTTAACTGCAGCGTGGCATTATAGTCCTGTCCCTTGAATTGATAGGAACTTCTTTGTCTGCCGCTACCGAAATCGCCGCCTCCGAACATAGATTCAAAAAAATCTGAAAACTCACTTTCCGAAAATGCCTCAGACCGGGCATAACTTTCTTGCCTGCCATGGTTTCCTGAAGCCCGTTGTTGACGCTGTGCTTCTTCGTAGGCGTCCGCATGCTGCCAGTCCTTTCCATATTTCCCGTATTTCTTACGTTTTTCCGGATCACTTAAAACTTCGTTGGCCTCATTTATCCGCTGAAATTTTAGCTGTGCTTCCTTGTCGTTCGGATTTAGGTCCGGATGATGTTTCCGGGCTAGTTTTCTATAGGCTTTTTTTATCTCCGCTTGCGTTGCGTCCTTTGAAATTCCAAGGATCTTGTAATAATCTATATATTCCATAATATTGTTGTCCGGTAAAACTTTTTAACTGCAAGTATATTGGGCGTTCCCATTATATTTGTTATCCAAGGGCTTGCTTTTCACAAATTGCCAACACGTTTGAACGTACCTTTGTCACCTGAAATCAACTATATGATCTTCAGTTGGTCACGATCAGGTCTCACGTCCTATGTCTTGTAGCGCAGCGGTCTTACGTCTTTAACCGGACATTAGTGATTCCATAATTAAAAATCGTGAATTGAAATTATGAAAGAAATTTGATGCTACAAAACTTCGTACAAAAAGAAGACCTCTGCATCAAATTATTTAGATCTTAGGGGTTTGCCGGGCATTTTATTTTAATTTCGTCCTTAGTTGTTACTAACAATGACGTCATTTTATTGTTAATTACTTTATGTATGTGGCATTTTGATTTCTGCCCCGAAATTTTATATTAGCAAGGATAAACCCCCATTTTATGGCACAATCACAATATACCGAGGAAAATATCAGATCGCTCGATTGGAAAGAACACATTCGTCTGCGACCCGGAATGTATATAGGAAAATTGGGTGATGGCTCTTCTGCCGACGACGGTATCTATATTCTTTTAAAAGAAACAATAGACAATTCTATTGATGAATTTGTAATGGGAGCAGGGAAGACCATCGAGATATCCATCCACGGTGACAAGGTGATCGTGCGCGATTATGGGCGCGGTATCCCGTTAGGGAAGGTTGTGGACGTGGTTTCCAAAATGAACACTGGTGGTAAATACGACACCCGCGCTTTTAAAAAATCCGTCGGATTAAACGGTGTGGGAACCAAGGCCGTAAATGCCCTTTCTGCGTTTTTCAGGGTTGAATCTACCAGAGACGGTAAATCCAAATCGGCCGAATTCAAGTCGGGCGAACTAACGAACGAGGAATTATTGGATGAGACATCGCGCCGCAGGGGCACCAAGATCATTTTTACCCCGGACGAGACGATCTTTAAAAAATACAGGTATCGCAATGAATATATTGAACGGTTAATTAAGAACTATGTTTATCTGAATCCCGGGTTAACCATTTTGTTTAATGGCGAAAAGTATTTTTCCGAAAACGGGCTTAAGGATCTCCTGGAAGACAACAATAGTGTGGATGATATGCTCTATCCCATCATTCACCTTAAAGGCAATGATATAGAAGTGGCGATAACTCATAGTAAATCGCAGTACAGTGAGGAATATCATTCTTTTGTTAACGGACAACATACCACCCAGGGAGGCACACACCAATCTGTCTTTCGTGAAGCCCTGGTAAAGACCATACGCGATTTCTACGGGAAAAATTACGAGGCATCCGATATCAGGAAATCTATTATTTCGGCCATATCCATTAAGGTGATGGAGCCTGTTTTTGAAAGTCAGACCAAAACGAAGCTTGGATCCACGGATATGGGTGGAGACTTGCCCACTGTAAGGACCTACATTAATGATTTCGTGGGTAAGCAACTCGATAATTATTTGCATAAGAATTCCGAAACGGCAGAGAAAATCCAACGCAAGATCATGATGGCCGAAAAGGAGAGAAAAGAACTATCCGGAATACGGAAATTGGCAAGGGAAAGAGCAAAAAAGGCCAGTCTGCATAACAAAAAACTCCGGGATTGCCGAATCCATTTGGGCGATATGCAAAATGAAAGGCGATTGGATAGCACCCTGTTCATTACGGAAGGGGATTCCGCCAGTGGTTCCATTACCAAATCAAGGGATGTAAACACCCAGGCGGTCTTTAGTCTTCGGGGCAAACCTTTGAATTCCTATGGGATGTCTAAAAAGATTGTTTATGAGAACGAAGAGTTCAATCTGTTGCAGGCCGCTTTAGACATTGAAGAATCGATGGAAGACCTTCGTTACAATAATATCGTCATTGCTACGGATGCCGATGTGGATGGCATGCACATCCGCTTATTGCTCATTACTTTTTTTCTTCAATTTTTTCCGGAATTGATAAAGGAAAACCACCTGTATATTCTGCAAACCCCCCTGTTCAGGGTTCGTAATAAAAAAGAAACTTTTTATTGCTACAGTGATGAAGAAAAAAAGGAAGCGATTGAAAAGCTTACCGGTAAGCCTGAAATCACTAGATTTAAAGGCCTGGGGGAAATATCTCCCGGAGAATTCAAGCATTTTATAGACGATGATATCCGCCTGGAACCGGTAATGTTGGATAAAGCGTTGTCCATTGAGGAATTGTTGAAATTTTATATGGGCAAAAATACTCCGGACCGCCAGGAATTTATAATTAACAATCTTAAAGTGGAAGTAGACCTGATAGAAGGGAACCAATTATAAACCAAATTAATACATATTCTTTCTTTATGGAAGAGAATGAAGAAGTAAACGAGGCGCAGGAAGAAGATCAGGGCGGGGGTGGTGACGCCCTGGTAAGGGTCACCGGAATGTACAAGGATTGGTTTCTTGATTATGCTTCGTATGTTATTTTAGAAAGAGCGGTACCAGCCATTGAAGACGGCTTTAAACCGGTTCAGCGAAGAATAATGCACGCGCTTAAGGAGCTGGATGACGGCCGATACAACAAAGTTGCCAATGTTGTGGGTCATACGATGCAATACCACCCACACGGGGATGCGAGTATTGGTGATGCCATGGTGCAGATTGGCCAGAAAGACCTGCTTATCGATACTCAGGGCAACTGGGGAAATATTCTTACAGGGGATGGGGCGGCGGCCTCAAGGTATATTGAAGCGCGCCTTTCAAAATTTGCCTTGGAGGTTGTTTTTAGCCCTAAGATCACTGAATGGCAATCGTCTTATGACGGGCGAAAAAAGGAACCGGTTAATTTACCGGTAAAATTTCCATTATTACTTGCTCAAGGTGCGGAAGGCATTGCGGTTGGCCTCTCAACGAAAATACTGCCGCATAATTTCAACGAACTGATCGATGCCTCGATCAAACATTTAAAAGGGCAACGATTTAATGTTTTTCCCGACTTTCCTACCGGGGGTATAATAGATGCAACCAATTACAATGATGGTCTCAGGGGTGGTAAGATCCGTATTCGCGCAAAAATCGCCCAGCAAACCAAATCCACTCTGGTCATTAGTGAAATACCCTATGGCACCAATACCTCCTCTTTAATAGATTCTATTTTAAAAGCCAACGATAAGGGAAAAATCAAAATCAAGAAAATCGAGGATAATACAGCTGCGGAAGTAGAGATTTTAATTCATTTGCCTAACGGAATTTCACCGGATAAAACCATCGATGCGCTGTATGCCTTTACGGCATGCGAATCTTCAATATCTCCCTTAAGCTGTATAATAGAGGATAATAAACCCCTGTTTATCGGGGTGAAAGAAATGTTGCAACGTTCAACGGACAATACCGTGGATTTACTCAAGGCGGAATTGGAAATTCAGTTGGCGGAATTGGAAGAACAGTGGCACTTTGCTTCCCTTGAACGGATATTCATAGAAAATCGGATATACAGGGATATTGAGGAGGAAGAAACCTGGGAAGGGGTCATCGCGGCAATAGATAAAGGTTTGAAGCCGCATATTGGACAATTGAAACGCACCGTTACCGAAGAGGATATTGTGCGCCTGACGGAAATCAGAATAAAAAGAATATCCAAGTTCGACCTGGATAAGGCGCAACAACATATTGAAAATCTTGAGGAGCGGATTGAAGAAAGCAAACATCACCTGGCCAACCTGATCGAATTCGCAATTGATTATTTTAAAGATCTTAAAAGCAAATACGGAAAAGACAGGGAGCGGAAATCCGAAATCCGGATTTTTGACGACATAGAGGCCACCAAGGTAGTTATCCGAAACACTAAACTGTACGTCAACAAAGAAGAGGGTTTTATAGGGACATCCCTTAAGCGGGATGAATACGTTACAGATTGCAGCGATATTGATGATATCATCGTTTTTACCAAAAAGGGGCAAATGAAAGTTACCAAGGTGGATCCCAAAACGTTCATCGACAGGAACATCATACACGTGGCCGTCTTCAAAAAGAAGGACAAACGCACCATTTACAACATGATCTACAAAGATGGTCGGGGAGGTGCAAGTTATGTTAAGCGGTTTAACGTCGCCGGAGTTACCAGGGACAAAATGTACGACCTTACAAGCGGAAAAGCCAATACGGAGGTACTATACTTCTCTGCCAATCCGAACGGGGAGGCGGAAGTAGTTACCATCAATCTGCGGCAAATGGGAAATATAAAAAAATTAAAATGGGACCTTGATTTTGCTGACGTGATCATCAAAGGGAGAAGTGCCAAAGGTAATATTGTCACCAAATATGCAGTTAAACGTGTAGAACTAAAAGAAAAAGGCATATCAACCCTAAAGCCAAGAAAGCTTTGGTTTGACGATGCCGTACTTCGCTTGAATATCGATGAACGAGGGGAGCTTCTGGGAGAATTTACCAGTGATGACCGTTTGTTGATCGTTCACCAAAACGGACTGGTAAAAACAATAATCCCGGAACTGACAATGCGATTTGAGGAAGAGATGATTGTTCTTGAAAAATGGGATCCTAAAAAACCGCTGTCCGCTATTTATTGGGAAGGAGAAAAGGAGTTGTTCTATGTGAAACGGTTTTTGATTGAAAACCCGGATAAGGAAGAAAATATTCTTACGGACCATCCCAAAACCTACCTGGAAAAGATATTTACGGATCACAGGCCGAGAGCTGAAATAATGTTCGCCAAGAAGCGCGGACAGGAACGCCAGGAGAACTGGGTTCTAAATTTGGAAGAGTTTATTGCCGTTAAGGGTATAACCGCTATGGGCAATCAACTTACAAAGGATAAGGTATTGGAGATTAATGCTTTGTCGTCGCTGCCTTATGAAGAACCCGAGCCAGGGGATCCCTTGGATATGGAGGTCATAGGCGAGGAAGATATTGGGGTTGATCTGCCCGGTGAGACACCTAAGCCAACAGTGGTTTCTTCAAAAAAGAGTGGTAAATCCAATAAAAAAAATAAGGAAAGCGGAGACGGACAGATAACATTATTTTAATCTAGGGCAGATGAAGAAATTTATACAGGAATTTAAAAATTTTGCGGTCAAAGGCAATGTGATAGACATGGCTGTGGGTATCATTATAGGGACCGCCTTCAACAATGTCGTAAACACCCTGGTAAAGAAGATAGTGATGCCACCGCTTTCCTTAATGACCGATGATGTAAACCTGGCCAATCAAAAATATGTACTTAGAAAACCTTCAGGGGGGATAGAGGAGGTCGCCATCGGATATGGGGAACTCCTGGAGGTGATGATCGATTTTACGATCATTGCACTTACCATTTTTGTGGTTATTAAATTTATCAATAAACTTAAGTCCAGAGCTGAGGACCCTATGGATCCAACCGAGGCAACTCCTAAAAATATAGAACTCCTCTCTAATATGGAAAAATTGATGAGGGAACAGAATGAATTATTGCGCAGCAGGAAGGAATAGGATGGTATTTATATTTTTTTTAACCCAATAGCATCCCCTAATGTTAACTTCCCTGTTAGACTTAACATATATCGCTATATTTGCAAGTTGATAGAGGATTTTTATGGATTTTACCAACCCGCTGGTATACGGAGTACCCTGTTTTATAGCATTTATTTTACTGGAACTTACTTATAGTAAGACCCATGGGGACGATCATTTATACCACTGGAAGGATCTTTTTGCCAGCGGATTTATGGGGGTGGGTTCTGCAATTATAGGCCCTCTTTTTAAGGTTGTTTTTGCAATAGTCCTCTTTGAATATGTTTATGACCTTTTTAATCCGGCCAACATTGACGGTTCCAGAACTAATATTCTAGGCTACGCTTCCTTCGGGTATGCCTGGTACATGTGGTTGCTTTGTCAGTTAGCGGATGACTTTACCTATTATTGGTTTCACCGTGCCAACCATGAGGTTAGATTGTTATGGGCGGCACATATTGTACACCATTCTTCCGTTAACTTTAATCTGGGAACAGCCGTAAGAAACGGCTGGTTTACCATACTCTACAAACCATTGTTTTACATGTGGTTGCCGGCCATTGGGTTTCCTCCGGAAATGGTGATAGTATGCCTGGGGATAGAGGCGTTATGGCAGTTTCAATTACATTCGGTATATGTACCAAAAATGGGGTTCGTAGAAAAGATCTTCAATACGCATACCATGCATCAGGTGCACCATGCGCAGAATGTGGAATATCTGGATAAAAACCATGGGGGTTTCTTAAATATATTTGATAAACTCTTCGGAACATGGAAAGAACTTGACGATGACATTAATGTGAAGTATGGCGTTATCCATGCACCAAACTCTCATAATCCCATGGTCATCCTTACGCATGAATTCAAAGATATCTGGCACGATGTAAAGAAAGCAAAAAAACTATCGCACAAGTTTATGTATGTTTTTGGCCCCCCGGGATGGAGTCACGACGGAAGTACCTTAACCGTGCGTCAGCAGCAGCGACAATTTGCGAAACAAAGAGAGCTGAATCCCGACATCGCTTTCAGCAGGCCTAATTAAACCTCGTACGTCACAATCTTAAACAGAAACCCAGGAAACCCCAGCTCTGGACTGGCCGCATTGCAAAAGGCTTTCTTTGCAGTTCTTCAACCAGCTTGTGGTCAACATCAAAAAACCTCGGGACGTGAGCTGATAATTGTTTTGTTACTTAATCGGTTTTTATGATCACTTGATCGAATATTAAGAAAGGGAAGTCCATCATGGGGGCATTTTGAGTAACTTTTATTTTAAATAACTTGCTTGTCTGACTAAATTCTAAGCGAAAATTCCCCGAGAAAAAAAATATTTACTAAATTTGTACGCTTGACGACGCTCGGATTTTGCAACGTTTTCTTTGACCCTTCCAGTTCAATTAATCTTGAAGAATTGGTGGAAAGGGATTATATTAATGATATTTTGGCAAAATTGTCCGAAGCTATGGGAGGTAGCTTCTATGAATATCGGTTTTATATTTTCTCGTGCTCCAAATCGGGGGTGGTACCCCAATCGGCGTGCATAGATTTTCCCAAAAAAGTTCTTTTCTATTTATCAAATGAAAATAACGCCACCCCCAAATATTTATCCCGACACTTCCATACAATTTTCAAGACCTATTTAACTGAACAGGATTATCGAAACATTCGTCCCTTTCCCCTGGGTTATGTTGGAAAAAAATGGAAACAGAATGCTTTAGCAATCAATGACAGAAAGTATAATATCTTCTTTTCCGGAAATGTGAACCTCAATAGAATGTCTCTTATTCGGGAGTTATCGTTCTTTAAAAACCTATGGCCAGAGGATAATATAAAAAACGAGGAAAGGATGTACGGGATCTTAAGACTGATTGGCTCGTTAAAGCCCGATTATAGCAGTTATTATCCGGAATCCTACATTAAATTCACCAAGCAATTTATGGGAGGGCTGAGTTTGGAAAAATACAATGCTATAATGTATAACAGCAAAATAGCTTTATCCCCCCCTGGCTTCTATGTTAATCAGACCTACCGGCATTATGAAGCGATGAGGGCCGGGTGTGCCGTAATATCGTTGCAACTTCCAAAATGTTATTTTTTAAAGGATGCCCCCATCATTCAAACAAAAAACTGGAAGGAAGGTTTGGCGTTGGCGAAGAAAATATTGGATCAACCTGATTTTTTGGCACAACTCTCAAATCAAAGCATTGCTTACTTTGAGAAAATGTGTTCTGAAACGGCCATTGCAAAATATATTACAGAAACATTGCATAATTCTGCGGATATCCGCAAAGTGAAGACGCCGGTTGCGTAGTATCAACTATGCGAAACTTGCTACCTCGCATCATACCCAGAATGCAGATAGGTGGTTTTGAAGTTATAGCCTTCAGGGGATGGGATCATTGTCTTAAAGATTTCTCCTATCATCATCATTCTTCTTCTATGACCTCCTTGATCTCAGATCTCGTATTTTTCTTCATGCGCATGTCAAAGAATTCTACCAGTAAGGAGAAAGCAATGGCAAAGTACAAATACCCTTTGGGTATGGTGCCTACTTCATTTTCAAAGACGATCAGATGAGAAATATGTGCAGCCTCGGCTATGAGTATAAACCCGATCAAAATAAGAAAGGAGAGCCCCAACACTTGTATTGAGGGATGTCTGTTTACAAAATCCCCCACAGGATTGGCAAAAAGCATCATAATTACCACAGAGATCACCACCGCAATGATCATGAGAACAAGGGCGTCATTCGGATCAGGAGAAATTCCATTGGTCATGCCTATCGCCGTCAGTATGGAATCAAAAGAAAAAACAATGTTGATCAGCGTTATCTGAACAATGGCATTTGTCAAAGAATTAGAACTGCCTCTTTTCACTTCGTTTTCGTCATGTCCCTTGTGTTCGATCTTTTCATGGATTTCCCGGGTGCTTTTGTACAAAA
Source organism: Flavobacteriaceae bacterium (assembly GCA_041743085.1). Taxonomy (GTDB): domain Bacteria; phylum Bacteroidota; class Bacteroidia; order Flavobacteriales; family Flavobacteriaceae; genus JAFMPW01. The sequence goes on along the minus strand of JBGTNL010000092.1, from coordinate 69,140 downwards.
GAAAGAGTCCTCCCCCAAATAATATAAGGGCCTGCCAGCTTAGGCCTCCGCTGATCCAGGATTCATCCAGTACTAAGAAGGGCTTTTTCATAGAAGTAAGCCAGGTGATACCAAACAATAGGATGATCCTCATAACCATGGCTAATACCAATCCGATACTGGTAGCTTTCTTGCGCTTTGCTTTCTCTAGCTTGGCGGCTGCAATAGAAATAAATATAATGTTGTCTATACCCAGAACTATTTCCAGGAAAGTAAGGGTTAACAGTGCTATCCAGGCATCCGGACTTGCAAAAATATCAAACATGGTCAGTTATTTTTTTCTACCTCAACATCCGTGGAAAGAGACGTCCTGGTAGCGGTTCCTTTTAATTTTCTACTGTCACCCACTATACTGTATTCAAATGTATACGAATTATCCGTAGTGGACAATATTTTCATGTGAACGGATTGTTCTTCCGCCCTGTTTTTCGGATGGATTTTTTTTACGACATATTCACATTCATTGATCCATCGTACAGAGGAGCTATCTTGTTTTCCGGCATAATAATCAATTTCAATGTCGCCAGTGCGGGTGAAGGTAGTAGTTTGTTCTTCACCGTCAATAGTGGAAGTGAAGGCAAATGTACCTTCTTTAAAGCTTATACAATCTCTTTGAGGTTGATAACATGAGGAAATAAGGGTAAAGAAAAAAAGTAAATAAACCGATCTGTCCCGCATGGTTGAAAAATAGGAAATTGTTATAATATTTCCGAGCTAAAGGGCCATCTAAACTAAAAATTTCATCAAATGGTATCAAGATTCTTGTCAAAGGCCTTAAAGCTCCCATCCTCATAAAAAATGATGATCTTATGAATGGATTTTAGATCGGTTCCCGGCGATCCAATTGTATCGGTGGGAGCGGTGGGGACCGCTTTTTTTTGCGGAAAACTGCCCTTGCCGTTCAGCAACCAGTAGAGATTTACTTCGGGAAAGGTCTTCACCACTTTGAGCACGAATTCCAGACTGGGCTTGTTCCGCCCCGTAAGTAAATGCGAAATACTGGATCGTTGCACCTGAATTTTATCGGCAAAAGCCGAGCCCGAGAGGTCATAGAATTGTAATATGCGCTCTAATCTCTTAACAAATTCATCTGCGTTTACCATTGTAATTTAATATGTCCAAATGAGGTCATTATTAGCACAACCAATTGTTATAAAGCATCAAAAAATATTGAATTTATAGTATACTTAAATATATTTAAAAAACTGATTATTAATATAATATAATCTTAGGATTGAAAAATTCAATTTATTGCTTTAAACGGTTCACACTTGTATACAAACCTTGTTCCTCCCGGGGAATATTGTTTACAAATGTAACTAATTTAATAACATTTGTAATTTAAAATGGCGCTACTTTTGTCAGGGTTTAATTGGAAGAAGTGCAATTTTCAAAAGAAAAATACAATACAATCAAAGTTGAAGCTATTAGGGGCCGTTATATTACAAACCAAACTCTCGAGGCTTTCATAAGTAAAAACTTAAAAGACCACCATCTTGCCATTCCGGGAAAATCGGTTCAGAATAAACCGATCTATGAGGTTTGTCTCGGCCAAGGGCCTGTAAAAATTTTGATATGGTCCCAAATGCACGGTAATGAATCTACTACTACCAAAGCTGTTCTGGATATGATCAACTTCTTCGTCGGGAACAATTCAATCGCAGAGGAACTAAGCGCTAAATGCACACTTAAAATAGTTCCTATCCTTAACCCGGATGGAGCAGCAGCATATACCCGTGTCAATGCAAATCAAATGGATCTAAACAGAGATGCGTCCAATCTAAGCCAGCCGGAGAGTGGATTCCTCCGAAAGCTTTTCGATACTTTTCAACCACACTTTTGTTTTAATCTTCACGATCAACGGACCATTTATAATGTCGGAAATACTGAGAGGCCCGCAACGGTATCATTTTTAGCGCCAGCCAGCGATATAGAGCGGAATATATCGGCTAGTCGCAAGATGAGCATGCAACTTATCGTAGCCATATGGAAGATGCTTCAAACTAAAATTCCGGGACAAACAGGGAGGTATGACGATGCATTTAATCCAAATTGTGTCGGTGACACATTTCAGATGCGGAAAACGCCAACAGTCTTGTTTGAAGCCGGGCACTATCCGGGTGATTATGAGCGGGAAAAGACCAGGGAATATATTTTCTATGCTCTTTTGAAGGCCATAAGGTGCATCGCTTTTGACAAAATAAAGGAAGAAAGTGCCGAAGATTATTTTTTAATTCCTGAAAATAATAAAATGTTCTTTGATGTTTTGGTCACCAATCTCCAATCCCTTCATCAAAAATACCCAAAAGGAAGAAGTGCGGGCATATTGTATAAGGAAACCTTGCGGGATGGTAGCATAGTTTTTGAACCGCAAATTGAAGCGACCGGGGAACTGACCTCACATTTTGGGCATACCGTATTTGATTGCTCAAACCAGTCGGACATTGAAAAAATAAAAAGAAACAGCTTGCTTCACCAGCTTTTGTTTTGAGCTTAATATATTAAAATAGCCTAACTTTTACGTATCTTTCAAAAAAACACGATTTTCTTTACATTTAATTTCTTAATTTTTTATTTTTGCTCAAAATTCTTTCATAATGGGGAAAGTTAAATTGGATGAAATAGATCATCAGATTCTGGATATGCTAATAGACAATACCAGGACTCCTTTTACCGATATTGCCAAGAAGCTTTTGATCTCGGCAGGTACTGTTCACGTAAGGGTCAAAAAAATGGAGGAAGCCGGCATAATCCGAGGTTCTTCCCTAACCCTGGATTATGTAAAACTGGGCTATTCTTTTATTGCCTATGTGGGGATTTTTCTTGAAAAAACCCATCAGACAAAATTTGTTTTAGAACGCCTTACACAGATCCCCAATGTTACTGTTGCCCATATCACTACCGGAAAGTTTAATATTTTTTGCAAGATCAGGGCCAAAGATACCAACCACGCCAAGAATATTATTTTTAAGATCGATGATATTGACGGTATTAGCCGAACGGAAACCATGATCTCACTGGAAGAAAGCATTAATGATAAAAAACGCCTTATGCATACCATTTTCAATGAATTGTGAAAATGTAGGGATCAAATCATCCTGAGCAAAGAGTACCGTCGGGATTTTTAATCGAAAAAAAATCCTCGCAGCTTGCTGCGGGGTTTCCTGTGAAATTTATTACTGTGAGAACATCAGACCTCAATCCGGACGATTACCTCCCTTTTTCCCAACCTTATATAGATGCGGTGGGCGAACAGGAACTGATGGATCTAATGATGCGCCAACACCACCACTTCCCGCAATTTATAGAAAGTATTCGGGAGGAAAAACTTTCTTTTGCCTATGAAGAGTATAAATGGACCGTACTGGAAGTATTGGTCCATATCATTGATGCGGAACGCATTTTTCAATACAGGGCACTGCGGTTTGCCAGAAAAGATCCTACTCCCTTGCCAGGCTTTGATCAGGATTTGTATGTTCCTAATTCCATGGCAAATGGCAGGACAAAAAAGGACATCACGGAGGAATATAAAATTGTCAGAGGCTCCACCATTGCGTTATTCTCTACCTTTAACGATGAAGTGCTCAGACGTTATGGCACTGCCAGTAATGGTAAGATGACCGTCGCAGCTCTGGGTTTTATGTGCTGCGGACATCAAAAACACCACAGGAATATTCTAAGGGAGCGATACCTATAAGTATGGGCATTGCAATGCAAAGCTTATATTAGTCCAGATCATTTTCATCTTCCATGTCCTGGTCCAGATTTAATTCCAACTCTACTTCAGGGGCATCAAGATCGTCGTCTTCAGACCGAAAGCCATCTTCCGGAACCTTGGATTTGGTCTCCAGTTCCCTTTCGATAGAATCGTCAAAGTTCGCAATAAAATTAGAGAGGCTCTGACTGATCTTTACCAGATAGAGTGTATCTTCCGTCTTAAGTTCAACGGCTTCAATAAATTCGCCTTTTGCATTTTTAAATGCAATAATGTCATCATCGCCATAACCGTCAGGATACGTTTCAATGAGCAATGCAGCCAATTCATGGCTTAGTTTTTTGTAATCTACAAGTACTCTTTTCATAAGTAGGTCTTTTAAGATGCCCTGGTTTTTTTGCGGGCCAGATTTGGGAATGGTTACTAACAACACCTAAACTATGATTTTTTTTCTTTGATTTTCCCAAAGAGTTGTCAAATACCTTTTTTAGTATATGAAGCTATTATTCCTTGTAGTAAGCAAAAGCATCTGCATACATTTCGTGTGGCACCTTACAGTCTATTTCGGTTTCGCCGATCGCCTTAAGCAGCACAAAATTGATATTGCCATGGGTATTTTTCTTATCATACCTTAGTAAGGATACGATCTGATCAATAGCTTTTTTCGAAAATTCAATTTTTTTATACCGCTCAAGGAAGGTCGACTTTATATCTTCCAATTCCGCGAGTTTCAGCCCGGTGAGCTTATGGGAAAGGTAGCTTTCCAGTACCATGCCGATGGCAATAGCTTCGCCGTGAAGTAAGACGGGGGTCTCTTTATTAGTAAGGAAATAGGACTCTATAGCGTGCCCCAAGGTGTGCCCGTAGTTTAAAATTTTCCTGAGGTGTTGCTCCGTCGGGTCGTGCATCACGACGTCATTCTTTATGACTATGGATTCATTAATAGGGTTATCTAGCGTATCAAAACCCGTAAGCTGTTTTAGGTGGTTCCAATACGCTTCGCTTTTAATAAGGCCGTGTTTCAGCATTTCAGCAAAGCCACTGAATAATTGACGTTTTTCCAGGGTTCTCAGAAAGTCCGTTACCACCAAAACCATCTTTGGTTGATTAATAACCCCTATCTGATTTTTAAGCATTCCGAGATCAACACCGGTCTTTCCGCCAATAGAGGCATCCACCATGGCGAGTAGGGTAGTGGGGACATTAATAAAGTCGATGCCACGTTTAAAGGCCGAAGCAACAAATCCGCCGAGATCAGTCACAACGCCTCCCCCCAAATTAATAACAAGGCTCCTTCTGTCGGCCTCCAGTTCGGACAGGGCTTCCCAAACGCGGGTACAGGTAGCTATATTTTTATGTATTTCCCCTGCTTCAATTTCAATGATCTCCAAAGGATATTCACCTTCTAATCGGGTCATGAACAATGGCAGGCAATGTTGATGCGTATTTTCGTCGACCAAAATGAACACTTTGGAATAACCGGCCATTTCCAGATGTTTCTTCAGGGCCAGGTAACACTGTTCATTGAAATGCACGGCATAGGAAGACGTGATAATAGAATTCATAGTTGCGGATTGTTGTACAATTAGCCCAAATCACTGGCAAATTAAAGGCTATTTTTCAATAACCGAATAGATTTTGTGTGCTATTTTTGGCATATTAATAATTTGGAGGAACATTCCCATAAGGAAAGCGTACAGGGTTTGATCCCAAAGGTTATAAGCCGGCGGCTTTTTTATAAGTGGTGTCTTATTAGCTTATAAATCAATAAGGCATTAATTTTTGATTGCTAAAAATTGGTATTAGCGAGGCCCTGTATTGAAAAAGCACCTTCAGACTATGATTGAAAAAGATAACAGAATTTTTGAGGATACGGCAACTGCCTTTGCTTTGAAAACCGACTCGGAACTGGAGCGTGCCTACTTTCTATTTAAGATGATCGCAAATGAGCCCCTTGTAAGGATCGGCACAGCAGTAACCAATTTTGCAATTAAGGCGCACTTACCTGTAGATGGTTTAATACGGGCAACGGTTTTTGACCACTTTTGTGGAGGCATAAGTGAAGAAGATTGTATGCCGGTAGTTGATAAAATGTGGGAGAAAAAAGTCTACTCGGTTCTGGACTATTCGGTGGAGGGAAAAGATACGGAGGACCCATTTGATGATGCCCTGGCCAAAAATTTGCAGATCCTCGACTTTGTAAAGGAAAGGCAGGCTATGCCATTTGCTGTCTTTAAACCTACGGGATATGGCCGTTTTGCACTTTTTCAAAAAATTGGGAAGGGAAAGTCGTTAACCCCTTTGGAACAGGCCGAATGGAACCGTATTGTGGGAAGGTTCGACACTACCTGCAAAAAGGCATATGACCTGGATGTATCACTTTTAATAGACGCCGAGGAAACCTGGATGCAGGATGCTGCGGATAATCTGGTGGAAGAAATGATGCGAAGCTATAATACCAAAAAGGCTGTTGTTTTTAATACCCTACAGCTGTATCGCTGGGACAGGATGGATTATTTAAAGAGATTACATACCACTGCCCTGAAAGATAAGTTTAAGATCGGGATCAAGGTGGTGCGGGGAGCTTATATGGAGAAGGAGAATGAGAGAGCGGAAGAGAAGGGCTACCCGTCGCCTATTTGTGGGTCCAAGAAGGCCTCGGATGATAATTTCGACGCTGCCATAGCCTATATTATTCAACACCTGGATATGGTATCGCTCTTTGCGGGTACACACAATGAAACCAGTTGCTATAAATTAATGGAACTTATGGAGAAATACGGTATAGTCAACAATGACCAGCGGATAGGATTTGGCCAGTTGTACGGTATGAGCGATCATATTACCTTCAATCTTGCGGCCAAAGGCTATAATGTAGCAAAATATGTCCCCTTTGGGCCGGTAAGGGATGTGATGCCTTATCTGATCCGGAGGGCAGAGGAAAACACTTCCGTCGCCGGACAAACCAACAGGGAACTAGAATTGCTGAAAAAGGAAAGGAAACGCAGGGGAATATAGGAAACGGTAGGCAGGAATGATCTGATCATGCATTTCAAATTTGAGGATCTCAAAAGATTTTTACACCTTAATTGCCACCAAATGCCCATTCCACCGATCAGCGATTATTCGGGCAGCATGATGTGCGTTGGATAGAAAGTGGACAACCTGGCGCCGGTAACCTCACTGTATATAATAATGCCATCCCGATGGGGCGGGATAGCCTGGATTATTCAGCAGTGATAGAACTGAAGTTACCCACAGATAAGGAGGGGAATTATAATAGAAATGGCCTTCGCTTTGGCCCTGAGGCATCCCTCTGGCAGTATATTGCTAAGGTTACGGTTTCGTTCTACGGAAGTTTTATTTCCGGGGCACATCGTATGGACAATGGACATACATTTATCAATGAAGGACCCAGGGGACGCTTTTTTGAAGTGACCCGTAATGGGGAAATTGTATGGGAGTATTTGAATCCCTATAGAGGTAATATTCACCACCCCAACGGGGATCCTGTGTCGGCAATGCCTTTTACCTACCACCAGTTCAGGTCTACTTTTATTCCGGAAGACCACCCTGGATTAAAGGGACGGAAGTTACAACCTTTGGATCCGCAGCCCAAGGTGTTTAAGCTTCCGCCAAACAACAAATACTTGCCTCCAATTTCTTGGTTTGTCTTTGCGTATTTCTTAATACGCTTTGTCTGGTAAATAATGTGATCGACAAGCAATGGAAATTAGTATGAAGTGCTGTCTGCACCTCTGTATAAGGGCATTTTGGCAGCTAACCTACCTTCGAATATTTTCCACTACCACCTGATCTTCGCAGTTCCTTACCGTCATAACCGCCTCCTTCCCTTTTACTTCGGCCATTATGTAAAGTGTCTTACAGGGCTCAGAAGCGGTATCGCTGTTTTTAAAATCGATATCGCCTTCCTTCAGGAAATGGGCAATGTCCGTGGAATCCATTTCCCGGGTATCCATCAATTTTTTTGTCACATCGGAAAAATTTAATGGTTTTGAACGCAGGTCCTTAAGCACCCTGCAATTGGGCAGATAGCAGAATTCCGTTCCCGTCTCTTCAGATTTTTTTTTAAAAAAGAATGCCAGAAAGACCAGGCCGATGGATAGCCCCACTAAATAGAATCCCAATCGCTTTAGAAATGGCATGATTTAAAAAATAAGAAAGTTGATATCACTGTATTTCATATCAAACCATTCGCCAACCATCCTGTTGGTGAGAATTCCGTGGTACATATAGAGTCCGTTTCTAAGGCCTTTATCGAATCGCAGCGAATTTTCCAATCCGCCTTCCTCTCCGATTTTAAGAAGGTAAGGAGTAAATATATTACTGATGGAGACCGAAGAAGTTTTTGGATATCGGGCGGGCATATTGGGTACCCCGTAATGAATGACGCCGAATTTTTCCTGGGTGGGCTTGTCGTGTGTTGTCACCTCACTGGTTTCAAAACAGCCGCCCATGTCTATGCTCACATCAATGATAACTGCCCCGTTTTTCATTTGCTCCACCATGGTCTGGGTTACGACTACAGGAGCCCTGTCCGTGCCGCGCAACGCCCCAATGGCCACATCGCAACGCCTCAAGGCCTTCAAGAGGTTTTTTGGCTGCAGCGTGCAGGTATATACGATCTGGTTGATACTTGTTTGGATATTTCGAAGTTTGGTGAGTGAATTATCAAATATCTTCACATTGGCTCCTAAGCCGATCGCCGAACGGGCGGCAAACTCGCCTACGGTACCGGCGCCAAGGATAACAACTTCCACTGGGGGCACTCCGCTGATATTCCCGAACATAAGGCCGTTTCCCTTATTGGTAGCCGCCATGATCTCGGCGGCAATAAGCACGGAGGATATGCCGGCAATCTCACTTAGTGAACGTACCGCAGGATATTTCCCCTCCTCATCCCGGATATGTTCGAAGGCTACGGCCGTGATCCGTTTTCTTGCGAGCCCTTCAAAATATTCCCGGGACTGTGTTTTAATCTGCAGGGCCGAGATAATAATTGCCTGGGGATTTAGCAATTGGATTTCCGAGAGGGTAGGGGGTTCCACTTTTAAGAGCAGGGGGCATGAAAACACCTTTTTGGTATCCCTTGTTATTTCGGCCCCGGCCTCGCTATAATCCTTATCGGAAAAATTGGCCCCTTTTCCAGCATCCGCCTCTATAAGTACCCTGTGGCCGTTAGAGGTAATTGCGTTCACAGCATCGGGGGTAAGGCAGATCCTTTTTTCCTGATACTGATTTTCTTTAGGAATGCCGATGTAAAGTTCTCCCTTTTGTTTCAATATTTCCAGGGTTTCTTCCTGGGGGAGCAATTGTTGTTTGCTGAAAGGTGAGGAGGGTTGGTCCATATGGTGTAATTCTATCCCCTGATAGTTAGGAGATTCCGATCATTATCGCGATAAAATTACAACATTTAAATGAAAATCGTTGCGCCAACGCTTCTTGGGAACAGGCTTCACTGTTTTATTCGCAACTAGAAAAAGAAGTTAAACAAACTGCGGAGGGAGTACCGCATTTGTTCAAAGATACCATTCAAGGTTTTATTAGGCGTTTTTGTGGAAAGGTCTTCTTCAATGCTTTCACTTAAATCAACCTTAATGCCCGCATTTTCCAATTGGGAACGCTCCTTGTCCTTATAATATTTGAGTTCGGCATCCATGGCGTCAAGATCAATCCCATGAACGTGTTTGTCATATAATTTTACCCGGACAAAATAGACAAAGGGGATGACTACCATACACACGGGGAGTAGCCAAAGCACATTTTCGGTATCTACCAAAAGATCTTCCGAATAGATAACTTCAAAAATTTGAAAGGCATACATACATATGGGTATTAATAAAATGTGATACCACCAATGTTTGCAGGTAAAAAACCAAATAGTGATCAGGTATAAGGGAACAATCTTACTAAAAAGAAACCAAATATAAGTGTTCAAATCTGCAAATCCATTACTATCAATAATCCAACCAAACATGTTTATTGTCGCATCTGGCTCACTTGAAAAATAACCATGGATTTTAAATACAAAGGGAGAAATTATAATAAAAAATATGGCCAAAGATTCTATAATCAATCGTTTCCGGGCCTTTTTACTTTTGTTTGCAGCACTTTTCATAATTGGTAAGATCTGGGACTATACCTTTTGTAACGAAAAAAAGGGCAATTTATTGATTGCCCTTTCGAAATAAATATATAAAATTTTTAAGTACTCGGAATAAATTGAATTTGGTCGACTGAAACCGTGAATTCAGCAGACTAGTTATTACCTTGTGATGGAATTTTGCTTTTATCTACCGCTTGTGATGGAATTTTACTTTTATCCACCCCATTTTCATAAAGCTGATCATCTGCTGTATTCGGGGTACAGGCAGCGGCCATTAAAATTAGACAAGTGCAAATGCCAAAAAATAGTTTCTTTGTGTTCATCTTTTAAGTTTTTAGTTTAGTTAAAGATTTGTTAATCCCTTATCACGAAAGTAGGAAAAATCCACATAGCCTGCAACCGGAAAACGGGAAAATAATGTATTTGATCGTAAAAATCAAGCGTCTTATCGAATTTTTGGTTAGTCGTCGAATTTCGGACAATAAAAATTGGGGTTTTACGATGCGGATGCGCGGTCTTGCAAATTGACGGTTTCACAGAATTTTTACAGGCTGAAATTTAAGTTCCGGAGCCGAAGAATTTTAATTCTTTTCTATGAAAATAGTTGCCATAATGGTAAAGTGACCACACCAATTGATTGTCGAAGATGCATGATAAACCAAGTTTCATTTCTTCGCTTAAGCAAGTTGGCGCAGACGTCACCGGTAAATAGGAAAGTTGAAGCGGACATTTGTATGGGCAGCTTTAATAAAAGATGGGGATTGCGATCTATACTGTTTAAATCGGGATAATTTCTGAAAGAATATGGGATTTTTCTCATATCCAATAAACAGAAATTATCCCGATTTTATGTCTAATCCCATGAAGGAACTACAAAGGTTTTCGGCCCGAAATGATATTGTAAAGGATTATGATAACGGCAATTACGATAAGGACATGGAACAAACTATTGGTACTTAGTCCGGGAATGACACCTAAAAGGCCTAAAAGCCAAACGATAATGCAAATTACGGCTACCAGCCAAAGAAGACTTCTCATATTAATTAGTTTTAAGGTTATTACAACAAGATACAAAAGTTTTCAACTCAACAAAGGATGTCATCACAAAAAGTCCTTGACTATTTTTACCGGGCAGGTATATTTACCTAATGATCACCATTGTAAGAATTGCGATGAGATAAAGTACTGCCAATAAAATCGTTGTAAATTCTAAACTAAAAAGACTTTTAACTTCAAGGACCAGGCGCATCACATTAGTTTTCATAACAGGGCTTGCTTAAACCTTTTTGTATTTTAGGACAATAAACCTAAAAGTATTCAAAAGTTGTTTTTGACTTTAAAAACAGTTTTTTTGACTGCATCGGCAATGGTGCTGCTATCTGTAGGCGACACCTTGCAAAACGATGGGAGCGCAATTTATTCTTGCAATCTATAGTTTCGTTCCATTATATGATCGGAAGCAATAATCATTGGTCAGTGGAGTTCATTGAGTTACACTTTTAAATGAATATCAAACATTCATCTAAAAGAACACCAAACACTTACATATCTCTGTCTTTGGCCCTACCTCAACAGGGATTTTTGGAGCCTATGGTTATAGGCTTAATTTTCTGGTATTCCCGTTTATAATTTCAAGATGCAATTCGGTACTGTCCGCAGGCAAAAAGGAAGTTACCTTCTCCGGCCATTCTATAAATACCCAAACATCTTCACTTAGATATTCTTCTAAACCCAGGTCCAGCGCTTCCGTTTCATCCTCTATCCGATAAAAGTCAAAATGATACGCTAAAAGTTCACCTTCCGGAGTATGGTATTCGTTTACAAGACCAAACGTAGGGCTGCTGGCAATATCCGCACCACCTAATTCTTCTACCAGGGCCTTGATTAAAGTAGTCTTGCCTGAACTCATTTCGCCGTAGAAGCAAAGGGTTTTTGAGGGAACCGACTCCACAATTTTCTTTGCAACTTCGCGGATCCCAACATTTGTGTAGATTATTTTCTGCATTTAACGAAAAAAAACTTTATTATTGTAGTCTGAAACTTTTTTATTCTTTTAAAGCAACCTCTTATTTCCAAAATGGAGCTCTAAGTAATTAACCTTCGGTCACTTGGTAGAGGTAGATATCAAAAGCAAAATTAGTAAAAAAGCAATTAGTTGATAAAATGCAGATGCATACATTTTGGCAAAGGATTCATTCAGGAAATATCATTTTGGCTTGTTCAATACTGATATTACCCCATTGTCTTCTGTACATCTTTTATTCACGGAAGATACGAATGTTTTCGAAATATTCGAACGTGAATTCTCTCATGGATATAACAATAATCGCGGATGGGCGTGGAATCTGTTCTCTTATTTAATACCGGTTATTCTAACGTTAATTGGTTTTTCTCTGCACCGGAACGGTGGTGGAATTCTATTTTGATATCGTCTGTATTATATACTAATCAGTTTATAACTCCATGTGTGAGCCATTTTGTTATCTGCAAACATTAGAGGCGTTATGAAATTCTTTAAGGAATAATATTATTTAATTATCAACTTTGGGATGGTTTTCAGGAAGATTTGGCCATGATAGACGAAGCAGAATACATCTCCTCTATACCCTATCCTTATTTTAATTGGCATCCTCTTCTGTGCCATATCCGAAGCAAAAATGGAGGTGATATGGAGAGAAATGGAGGTATTGTTGGAAGAATAGAACACAAATAGTGGCATGTTTAGGATCGCCAGAAACGTTTTTCTGTTTGAGGAATAAGAAAAATAGTAAAGAGAATGCAAAGGAGCATATTTCGGCATTACTACGAATGAAAGAAGAATTATTGGCAAAACTTCAGAGGGCAAAAACAAATTTCAATGAAGTCTAAAACAAATTGGAAGGGGAAATATTGCAGGGATATTTTAATGTCTATTGCCGTATTAGGCTTGCCGTTTTTGATTTATTTGCATTTGTTATTTAGTGTTGACAATAAAGTCGTTTCGCTATTTAATTTGCAGATTTATCATAGCTATCCCAGCAATCAAGTTTTTGCCTGGGCCGTACTAAAGAGCCTGATACCTCTGGCACTTATGCTTGCTTTATTTTTCTCCACACGCCAATCCTGGAAGTTTTTCATATTACCCCTAATAAGTATTTTCACTTATTCAGTTTTTGGTGATTTGTTCTATTCTCACTTGTTGGAAGTAAATTCACCAATTCTGACAAGTTTAGTAATAGTTTTTATTTTCAATTTATTAATTGTCGGCATTGATAATTTTGTATCTAGAAAATACAGAATAAAAATAGTTCAGGAGTCTGTCAATATTTTATTAGCAACAGAGCTAGCATCAACGTATAAAAACCATTTATTAAATGTTAAATCTGTGCTCCAAAAGCGAAATGAAATATTACCTGCTCAATATTTGCGAAAAATGATCTACACTAAGAGGGGGTTAGAAAAATTATTATACTTCAATTCAAACTCAGAGCTTAATGACTTTGCTCAGCAAAAGAAGCAGGTATCTGATGTTCAAATTTGTATAATTCTTTTTTTGACTTCATCATTATGGTTTGTCCATTACTTCGTTCCAGATGGAGTAAAGCAAATAAATGTTGGATTTATGGTTGTGGAGAGCAATGGATTTCCTGATGTTGATGTATTCATTTGGTTCCTTTGTTATAAATTACTCATTTTAATTCCCATGATCTTGTGGTTCGTTATCTCGAAACAGTGGTGGAAATATGCAATTTTATCACCTATACTCGTCTTCACATATCAGTTTTGGGAGGCTTTTCAGGACGAGCAACTTTTAGATGCATATGGCAATATGCGAATTTTTCCCGCCGTTTTCCTTGTTATACTCATTGTATGGATACTATCCAGAACGATAAAATACAGAATAGCCGTTTTGGATGCAAATGAATTCGTTATAAATGAAATAGAAGAACTTCTTACGTCGTTCGGAAATTCTAATGTCAAAATTAAAGACTGTGAGATCCGTTATAGAAATCTAAAACACCAATTCAATAGTCAGAGTGGTTCAAAAGAATATATTAAAAAACTCATAAAATTGAGAGAGGAATTATCACACCTTTATGAAATCTGAAGCTAATCTTTATTTTTTAACTTTTGTTGTCTCCGCTCTATCTCCTCAGTAACCTCCTTTAAAAGCCGTTGGAGTTCCTCTTCCTGCCGTTCCCTGATCTTTTTTTCTATGATCTGCTCAATTTCCTGTTGCTTTTCCCTGGGCAATTGGTCAAAATCCAGGATTTCTGGCGCTTCATCTGCTTTCAACATTTCACCCTGACCTGTCAATAGCCATACCACATTAAGTTGAGGATAGCTTTGTATGATGTTTTCTATTACATCACTGCCTATGGAGGCATTGTTTTTTTTCATCCGGAGGGTGTAGCCATTTCCAGCGCCAATGGATAGATCGAATTGCCGGGCGCTTAGGCCGGCGTACTTTATGAATTGCATTAAGCGATCAATGGTTTTAAGCATAAACGAGAAAATAGTCTATAAGTTAGTTGTAGCTGATACTCAATGCAAATATACAATTATATCAAATAAACAAAGAGAAACAGAGAAATAATTCTATAAATACTTTGGAAATATAGAATATAATCTATATTATTACATCGGTTTATCCTTCATTGTGGCCATCCTGTCTATAAAAGCGGAAAAATGAGTACGATAAAGATTTTGGAACGTTTGCAAAGATTACATTTTTTAATTGAACAGGAATGTACCGGTTCCCCGTCCGAACTTTCCCGTAAGCTCGGTATTAGCGAACGTTCAATTTATAATTTAATAGGCCAACTTAAAGACTTTAATGCCGAGGTCGCTTATGACAGGAGCAGAAAAACATATTACTACAGAAACGATTTTCAATTACAGATCAGACTTTCTTTTTCCGTAATAAGTAATAACGAGCTTACGGAGGTGTTGGCAGGAAGTTATCTTTTAAAGAATAGGATAAGGGCAACCGCCAACAACAACTTCAGCAACATAGAGTGATTTGAAATCAAAAATATCAGTGTAAGCTTTTTGCGGTTATGGAGAATATATTCGCTATTGTGGGTTTTTAAAAGCTCCGATATCAATTCTTATTAAAAGGCGGAAGCCGAAAAGCCAACCTCCATATTAATCTGGATGGTTTTGGCTATTGAGTAGACCATTGCATTTGGTTATTTTACAAAAGATCATAAAGTTAGGTTTTTTATATTTATACCAGACACAATATTTCATTTTAGTGTTCTTGTTTTTTTTGGTTTGGTCAGTTTTTATTTAGCTATGTGGGTCTGTTTAACGCTAGTATTTATGGCAAAAAACACGAATTATGAGCTCAGAAATTATTTTAGCGCTACTCCTTTTGGGAGTATCCATTTTGTATTACTTTTTGCTTCCAAAAAAGGTAAATTATTTTACGGTTACCGCACCAGAAGATCAACAAAAAATCAAATTGATCGGAAAATTGCCAACCGAATAGCTGCTAAGTACTTGTTGATTTTTTCCCTGCTAAACCTGGTCTTTTGCTATTTTTTTGTGAAATTTCTGGAAATTCCGGTGCTCAATATTTTCTTCGTAATTCTGCTTTTTTAGGTTGTCATTATGGTGAACAGGATCGAAACCAAATTAAGTAAGCACTAATGTCCGGTTAAAGAGGTAAGACCACTGCGCTACAAGACATAAGACGTAAGACTTGATCGTGACCAACCGAAATCATATTGTTGACTTCAGATGCCAAAGGTACGTTCATGCTTGTTGGCAATGTACGAAAAGCAAGCCCTTGGATAACAAATATAAAGGGAACGCCCAATATACTGGCAGTTAAAAAGTTTTACCGGACCACAATATAATCTTATAGTAAATTCGGAAGCGAATGGCAGGGAATTAAAAATTGAGGTGGAAGCCTATTTCAGACGGAAGTTTACCGGTATATTACCCGAAAATAAAATAGAGGTGCTGACAGCTAAACCAACCACCCCTTGGATGGTCAATTTTTTAAAATATGACCCTGCTACTTCTCTACAACAAATTAAATGTCCTGTGCTGGCATTATACGGAGAAAATGATTTGCAAGTGCCTTCAAAGGAAAATATGAAAATATTACAGCTAGCCCTGGGAAAAGGGGAGAATCCAAATTTCACAATAAGAGAGATGGAAAATTTAAATCATCTATTTCAAGAAAGCGATACCGGATTACCGGGCGAGTATAAAAAAATAGAGGAGACATTTTCTCCCAAAGCCCTAAAAACAGTATCGGAATGGATTATTGATCAAACCAAATAGAAAAATTTGCTGCTTTTGGCATATCCTTTAAGGGAGGTATCAAAATGGCTATTAAAAACCTCGTACGGTATCAGAATGATGATGTCATTTAGGATCCAGTACTACAAAGGGAATGATCATTTCTTCCAGGGAAACCCCTCCGTGCTGATAGGTATTCCTGTAATAGCTCACATAATGGTTGTAGTTGTTAGGGTAGGCAAAGAACAGGTCGTTTTTCGCAAATATAAAGGAACTGCTCATATTTATGGTAGGCAGGTAAACTTTGGCCGGATCCCTGGCTTCCAAAACATCTTTCTGCTCATACGTAAGGCTCCGGCCCGTCTTATACCGCAGGTTTAAACTGGTTTCCTTATCGCCGATCACCTTTGAAGGCTGCTTTACATTTATGGTCCCGTGGTCCGTGGTCAGAATAAGTTGCAGCCCCATTTGCTGTGCCTGCTGAATGACCTCCAGCAAAGGCGAATTCTTAAACCAGCTTTTGGTTAGGGAACGGTAGGCCTTGTCGTTGGATGCCAGCTCTTTTATTACTTCCATTTCGGTTTTGGCATGGGACAACATATCAACAAAATTGTAGACGATCACGGTGAGGTCATTGTCTTTTTGCGACTTAAAGTTCTGAGATAGATACTTTCCCTGCTTTAAACTGCTTATCTTATGATACTCCCAGTTTATATCGAGACCCAGCCGTTTCAACTGAGCGCCCAAAAATTTATCTTCAAACAAATTTTTTCCGCCCTCATCCGTGTCGTTCTTCCACCAATCCGGGTATTTACGCTCCATATCCAAAGGAGTTAATCCTGAAAAAATAGCATTTCGGACATATTGGGTAGTAGTTGGTAACATACTGAAATAGGAGGTTTCCCTGCTCTTTTTGTAAAATGGGTTC
The DNA here is from genome assembly GCA_041743085.1 of Flavobacteriaceae bacterium. Classification (GTDB taxonomy): domain Bacteria; phylum Bacteroidota; class Bacteroidia; order Flavobacteriales; family Flavobacteriaceae; genus JAFMPW01. The sequence continues at coordinate 52,097 of JBGTNL010000092.1, read as the reverse complement.
AGGGCATCCTCAAAAGCCACCCACTGATCATACCGCAAATTGTCAATGACCACCATCAGGGTTGGTTTATCCTTTAGTTCCGGTTGTATTAATTCCCTGAAGAGCGTATGGGACATTACAGGGCCATCCGTGCCATGAAACCAGCTCTCATAATTTTTTTCCACAAACTTCCCGAACTGACTGTTGGCTTCCACCTTTTGCGACTCAAGGATCTCGAACATTCCGGAGTCCTCTATCTCCTCCAGCTGCATCTCCCAATAGATTAATTTCTTGTAGAGTTCTGCCCATTCGGTATGAGTGTTCACCATGGACAGATCCATAGAGATCTTTCGGAATTCCTGCTGGTAGTTAGAGGTGGTTTTCTCGGATACCAGCCGCGAATGGTCAAGATTTTTCTTTAACGAAAGGAGGATTTGGTTGGGGTTTACCGGTTTAATGAGGTAATCCGCGATCTTGGATCCAATGGCTTCTTCCATAATGTATTCTTCCTCACTCTTTGTGATCATCACCACGGGCAAAGTTGCATCAATACTTTTAATTTCGGTCAGGGTTTCCAGGCCTGAGATACCCGGCATGTTTTCGTCCAGAAAAACGATATCGAACCGGGTTTCGGTAATCTCCTCCAGTGCTTCCTGCCCGCTTTTGCAGGTAACCACGCTGTAATTTTTGCCCTCGAGAAAGAGGATAAGGGGCTTTAACAGATCTATTTCATCATCTACCCAGAGGATCGTTATTTTGCTCATTAGTTATATTACGAGGTTAAATAGTTCGCACTTGTATTAAAAATCAGTGGGTATTTGTTCATTAAGTTGCTGGCGTGATATCCGAAGCACGGCGTCCGATGCCTTTGAAAGACGTATTTGCGTCAGATCTGCCCTGTACCCAACATGCCGGGGTGTCGTTCCAAATACATAACTTTGAATTATTATATGTGCGTAAACAACCTTGATTTTGAAAAAATCGAACAAGCTTAAAATTTTTAATGATCCAATTTACGGATTTATTAGAATACCAAATGCGCTTATTTTTAACATCATCGCCGATCCTTATTTTCAGCGCCTGCGCAGAATTTCACAAATGGGGCTTACCTATCTTGTGTATCCCGGCGCGCACCACACCAGGTTTCATCATGCCATCGGCAGCATGCATTTAATGCAACAGTCCATTCAAGTGCTTCGCTTTAAGAATGTTGAGATAACACCAGAGGAGGAAAACGGTCTGCTGTGCGCTATTTTGCTTCACGATATTGGTCACGGTCCTTTCTCTCATGCCATGGAACACAGTATTGTGGAGGGGATAGATCACGAAACAATTTCGGGCTATTTTATGGAAGCGCTCAATGCCAAGTTTAACGGAAGTTTAACGTCCGGGATAGCCATATTCAAAAGATCATACCCCAAAAAGTACCTAAACCAACTGGTATCAAGTCAATTGGATATGGATCGACTCGACTATCTGAAACGCGACAGCCTTTATACCGGAGTGGCCGAAGGAAATATCAATGCAGAACGATTAATTACCATGCTTAACGTAAGGGAGGGGGAGTTGGTTGTGGAAGAAAAAGGAATCTATTCCGTAGAGAAATTTCTAATGGCCCGAAGATTTATGTACTGGCAGGTGTACCTTCACAAAACAGGTCTGGTGGCTGAGCAATTATTAATAAAAACACTTCAAAGGGCAAAAGATCTGTATGCTGCCGGAGCCAGCCTTGAATGTAGCAAACCCTTATCTTTTTTTATCGAAAATAAAATTGTAAGGTCTAAATTCGATGAGAAGGTGTTAGGGCTATTTGCTCAATTGGACGACGTGGATATCCTGGCAGCCATTAAATTGTGGCAACATCATACTGATTTTGTGCTTTCAACCTTATGTAAGATGATCCTGAACAGGATCCTTTTGAAAATTAAGCTGAAGTCGCACCCTATTCCAGCCCAAAAAATCCACAAGCATTTTGAGCGGTTTAAATCAAAACATCACCTTACGAATGAAGAAACGGGCTACTTTGTTTTTTCGGGAACGATAGAGAATACAGCATATGATGAAAAGGAACGGAATATCAATATTCTCAGGGATAATGGAAAAATTGTAGATGTTGCTAAAGCTTCGGATCAGCTGAATCTTAAGGCTCTTGCGAAATCGGTCAGGAAGCATTACATGTGCTATCCCGTAGAAAATATATAATTTTTTTTGAAATGATCGTCACCCATTCGAAAAACTGCGGTCCGGATAAATTACCCTGGAAATGCCCCTTTAAGATTTGGATTCACTAATGTCCGGTTAAAGACGTAAGACCGCTGCGCTACAAGACATATAGGATGTAAGACTTGATGGTGACCAACCGAGATCATATAGTTTATTTCAGGTGCAAAAGGTAAGTTCATACTTGTTGGCAATGTGTGAAAAGCAAGCCCTTGGATAACAAATATAATGGGAACGCCCAATATACTTGCCTTTAAAAAGTTTTAGCGGACAACAATAATTTGGATTTAAGGCACTGGATAAACATGGAATCCGTTAAGCAATTTTTCTTACTTTTGTGACCATTGATCAACGCAGCACTAATTTTTCACTATTGGAATTCACGGCCAGTCAGATTGCAGGTATTTTAGAGGGTGAAGTTGAGGGGAACCCGGAAATCGCCGTTCATAAATTAGCAAAAATTGAAGAAGGGGAGGAGGGGTCCCTTACCTTTTTGGCCAATCCAAAATACACCCCGTTTATATATAGTACAGCTGCTTCTATTACTATAGTAAATAAGGATTTTATACCCGAACAAACCATAACAACCACGCTGATAAAGGTAGAGGATGCCTACAAATCTTTCTCTAAAATACTGGAATACTACAACAAAGTCAAATTCAATAAAACGGGGCTGGAATCCCCCGTTTACCTGTCGGAATCCGCGTCCTATGGAGAAGACTTTTACATGGGGGCATTTTCCTATTTGGGAAACAATGTCAGCATTGGCGACAATGTGAAAATCTTTCCCAATGTGTATGTGGGAGATAACGTACAGATAGGCAACAACGTGGTCATTTTTGCCGGAGCCAAGATCTATTCGGAATCCGTAATTGGAAACAACTGTGTTATCCATAGCGGTGCGATCATAGGGGCCGATGGTTTCGGTTTCACCTCAAATAGCAATGGCGAGTTCAGTAAAATCCCGCAAACAGGCAATGTGGTCCTGGAAGACCATGTTGATGTTGGAGCGGGCACAACTATAGACAGGGCAACACTTGGGTCCACCCTGTTGAGAAAAGGAGTAAAATTAGATAATCAAATACAGATTGCACATAACGTGGAGATTGGGGAACACACGGTCATCGCCGCCCAGACCGGGATAGCCGGTTCCACCAAAATTGGTAAAAATTGTATGATAGGCGGGCAGGTCGGGATTGTGGGTCATATCACCATTGGCGATCGGGTGAAAATTCAGGCGCAGTCCGGCATAGGAAGAAATGTTAAAGACGATGCAATTCTACAGGGATCTCCCGCGCTCAGCTACGCGGATTACAACAAATCTTATGTTCATTTTAAAAACCTGCCGAAGATCGTAAACAGAATCGACGATATTGATAAAAAAATAAATAAGTGAATAGTACTACTGCGAAGCAACGAACCATCGCAAAGGAGATAACCCTTACGGGTGTAGGTTTACATACGGGGGAAAACGTAACAATGAAGTTTATTCCTGCCCCTGAAAATCACGGGTACGCATTTAAGAGGGTAGACCTGGAAGGGGGACCCATAATTGAGGCAGACGCCAATTATGTCTTAAATACCAAGCGTGGGACAAACCTGGAGAAAAGAGGAGTGAAAATTCAAACCTCGGAACACGTTTTGGCTGCATTGGTTGGGTTGGAAATAGATAATGTTCTTATAGAACTCGATTCTCCTGAACCTCCCATAATGGATGGTTCTTCCAAATATTTTGTGGAAGCCCTGGAGAGGGCGGGAATAGTGGAACAAAATGCACCGCGACCGGAATATGTGGTGAAAGATGTTATAACGTATAAAGATGAGGCCTCCGGAAGCGAAATTACCGTAATTCCTTCAGAGGAGTACCAGATTACGACGATGGTGGATTTCGGAACCAAGGTTTTGGGCACCCAGAATGCCACGCTGGAGCATATTTCCGATTTTAAAACGGAGATAGCAGATGCAAGAACTTTTAGTTTCCTGCACGAGTTAGAAATGCTGCTCGAGAATGGGCTTATTAAAGGAGGGGATCTGAATAATGCCATTGTCTATGTGGATAAGGAAATTTCAGATTCCACCATGAAGAAACTTGTGAAAGCCTTCAACAAGAAAAAATTATCCGTTAAACCCAATGGGATACTGGACAATCTTACCCTCCATCAGCCCAATGAGGCAGCGCGGCACAAATTGCTCGATGTTGTCGGTGATCTGGCCCTTATAGGAACAAGGATCAGGGGGAAGGTTATCGCAAATAAACCGGGCCATTACGTGAATACACAATTTGCCAAAAAACTGGCAAAGATCATAAAAGTGGAAAAACGAAATAATGTCCCAAAATACGATCTGCATCAAACGCCATTAATGGATGTGAAGCAGATCATGAATATGCTGCCTCACAGGCCACCCTTCTTACTGGTGGATAAAATTCTGGAACTCTCCGATTCCCATGTTGTTGGTGTAAAAAACGTGACGATGAACGAGCCCTTTTTTGTTGGCCATTTTCCCGGAGCACCCGTAATGCCAGGTGTGCTACAGGTTGAAGCTATGGCGCAAACGGGAGGTATTCTGGTGCTTAGTACGGTCCCTGATCCGGAAAATTATCTCACTTTTTTTATGAAAATAGATAATGTGCGTTTTAAACAACAAGTCGTTCCCGGGGACACATTGATTTTTAAATGCGATCTGATTTCCCCTATTAGGCGTGGTATTTGCCATATGCAGGCTTACGCCTATGCAAATGGCAAATTGGTATCAGAGGCGGAATTGATGGCCCAGATAGTTAAAACCAAAGATACCTAGTATGAATCAACCGCTGGCTTATGTCCATCCCGGGGCAAAAATCGCAAAAAATGTGGTTATCGAGCCTTTCTCTACAATTCACAATAACGTGAAGATCGGGGAGGGTACATGGATCGGTTCCAATGTGACTATAATGGAAGGGGCCCGGATCGGTAAAAATTGCAATATATTTCCCGGAGCGGTGATCTCGGCACCGCCACAGGACTTAAAATATCAGGGAGAAGAAACTACGGCCGAAATCGGTAATAACACAACCATACGGGAATGCGCTACAATTCATAAGGGGACACAGGACAGAATGAAAACCGTAATCGGAAAAAATTGTCTTATTATGGCCTATTGTCATGTAGCCCACGATTGCATTATTGGCAATAATTGTATTTTTTCCAATAATTCCACTCTGGCCGGCCATGTCACCATAGGGGATAATGTTATTCTCGCCGGCCTGGTTGCAGTTCATCAATTCGTTTCAATAGGAAACCACGCCTTTGTTACAGGGGGTTCACTGGTTCGCAAAGACGTGCCACCATATGTAAAAGGAGCCAGGGAACCTATGTCTTATGTAGGGATTAATTCCATAGGATTGCGGCGAAGAGGCTTTGAGGCCGGAAAGATTAAGGAGATCCAGGATATTTACAGGATCCTTTATCAAAAGAACTATAACAATTCTCAGGCGGTACAGATTATTGAGGCGGAAATGGAAGCTACCCCCGAAAGAGATGAGATCTTACAATTTATAAGAGATTCCCAGCGAGGTATAATGAAAGGTTATTTTAGCACCACTTAAGATAAGGTCACAGCTTGAAAAAGATCCATGCCATAACAACAGACGGCTTGCATTACGAAGTAATATGTAGCGGGGTTAGCTTGGAAATCCGTACTTTAGAATTTGGTGGATGAAATTTTCAGATTGCATTGGAGAAATATAACTATTTGATAGACACGGAATATTTATGGCAAATACATCGGACATACGAAAAGGATTATGCATAAGGTACAATAACGATATCTACAAGATCATTGAATTCCTGCATGTAAAACCGGGGAAAGGCCCGGCATTTGTAAGAACCAAATTAAAAAGCGTCACTTCCGGAAAGGTTTTGGACAATACGTTTTCGGCCGGTCATAAGATAGAGGATGTGAGGGTAGAGACCAGATCGTACCAATTTTTGTATCAGGACGGCCAAACCTATCACTTTATGGATACGGATGATTATAACCAGATTGCACTGCAGGAAAGTGCCCTGGATGCCCCAGGATTATTGAAAGAAGGAGAAATAGTTACCATCCTTTTTAACACGGAGGACAGCATGCCATTATTAGTGGAAATGCCAGCGAGCGTAGTATTGGAAGTAACGCATACGGAACCTGGTGTTAAGGGCAATACAGCTACAAATGCAACAAAACCGGCCACCGTTGAAACAGGGGAAAGGATCAATGTACCGTTGTTTATTAATGAAGGGGATAGAATTAAGATCGATACCGAAAAAGCAGCGTATATGGAGCGTGCCAAGGACTAAAATTCTGCAATCACAGTTTCTGGTTGGCAGCGTATATCAACTAATAAACTCATAAACTTTTCATATTGAAATTCCCAACCCCTTATACCCTAAAGCAAATTGCTGCCATCATAAAATGCCGTTATGAGGGAGCAGATGATTTTGAGGTGTTAGGGATGAATGAGATACATGTGGTAACACCGGGCGACATCGTTTTTGTGGACCACCCCAAATATTACGACAAAGCCCTGAACTCCAAGGCAACTGTAATTTTGATAAATAAAAATGTTGCCTGTCCTCCCGGGAAAGCCCTTCTTGTATCGGATGATCCCTTTCGGGATTTTAATCGCTTAACAAATCATTTCAGACCCTTTGTAAGCTCAAATACCGCTATTGCACCCTCTGCAAAAATCGGTAAGAATACAATTATACAGCCCAATGTCTTTGTTGGTAATAACGTGGTTATCGGAGAAAACTGCCTGTTGCATCCCAATGTCACTATCTATGATAATTGTGTCATTGGAAACAATGTGATCATACATGCGGGATCGGTAATGGGATCGGACGCCTTTTATTTTCAGAAGCGCTCACATGGCTTTGACAAGTTGTTGTCCGGAGGCAGGGTAATTATAGAAGATGAAGTTGAAATCGGAGCTATGTGTAGTATTGATAAGGGGGTCACCGGGGATACTGTCATCAAAAAAGGCAGCAAGCTCGACAATCAGGTGCAAGTAGGCCACGATACGGTAATAGGTGAAAAATGCCTCATTGCCGCTCAGACCGGGATTGCGGGCTGCGTTGTGCTTGAGGATGGGGTAACGCTCTGGGGCCAGGTAGGTATTGCCAGTGCTGTCACCATTGGCAAAGGCGCCATTTTGCTTGCTCAAAGTGGCGTATCAAAATCACTTGAAGGAGGTAAATCTTATTTGGGCAGTCCGGTGGAGGAGGCCAGGGATAAATTTAAACAGATAGCCAACGTAAAGAAAATAGCTTCCCTTATGGAAAAGTTAGAAAAACAATAGGGGAAGAAAGCTTTACTAATCGTTTTTATTACTATATTTTTGTCCATCGATGAAAGGATCAAAAAGTTATTGGCTGTTGACTTTTTGTGAGGAAGTAAAGGGGATGATTTCAAACCAGGCCACACTGCACTGAAAGTTGAAGTTCATCGTTCGGGATGGATGGGGTAATGACATTGCGGCGGTTAAAGGTTAATGGTTCATAATAACTCACCATCATCTATTAACTTGTAACTAAATAACCTAATAATCTATAACAATAAAGAATGAGTGTTTTAGTAAATAAGAATTCCAGGATCATCGTTCAAGGTTTCACGGGAAGTGAAGGTACTTTTCACGCAGGGCAGATGATCGAATATGGAACAAATGTCGTCGGGGGCGTTACTCCCGGCAAAGGCGGGCAGGAACATCTTGGAAGACCGGTTTTCAATACGGTTGAAGAAGCGGTTGAGAAAGTAGGGGCAGATACGACAATCATTTTCGTGCCCCCTGCCTTTGCGGCCGATGCCATAATGGAGGCCGCAGATGCCGGTATTAAAGTGATCATAACCATTACGGAAGGGATACCGGTATCGGACATGGTGAAGGCGTATGACTACATTAAAGGAAAAGATTGCCGCCTTGTGGGACCCAATTGCCCGGGGGTAATCACACCCGGCGAGGCGAAAGTGGGAATTATGCCCGGATTTGTGTTTAAAAAAGGAAACATTGGAGTTGTATCCAAATCGGGAACCTTAACCTATGAGGCTGCAGATCAGGTGGTTCGACAAGGCATGGGGATAACCACGGCGATCGGAATTGGGGGAGATCCGATTATTGGGACTACAACAAAAGAAGCAGTAGAAATGCTCATCGACGATCCCGATACGGAATGTGTAGTAATGATCGGAGAAATTGGGGGCCAATTGGAGGCTGATGCTGCCAAGTGGTACAGGGAAAGCGGAAGTAAAAAGCCAATCGTGGGATTCATTGCCGGTGAAACAGCCCCTGCCGGACGAACTATGGGTCATGCAGGTGCAATTGTAGGTGGCAGTGATGATACGGCCCAGGCCAAAAAGCGCATCATGCGGGAATGTGGCATCTATGTGGTGGATTCCCCTGCAGAAATAGGCTTAAAGGTGAAAGAAGTGATGAAGTAGCCATACGTTAATTCTATTATAAATCCCGCTTTGTCCGGGATTTTTTTCGTCATTATCTTATACAAAACTTATATTTGACGAACGACCCTAACCTTTAATACTCAAATTAATCTTCACATGAAACGAAAATTAATAAATTTTAAGAATATTTTCATCTAATTAAACTTTTACCGGCCACCCTAGTTTACCTTAGTTATGTCGGTTGGTATTGGCCATTATTTATTAAATGCCCACCTTCCTGCCGTAGGTAGGTTATGGGCTTTCATAAAAGGGAATGGTTAATCCCGGAGATTCGGGATTAATGTGGGAACGCAGTGAGTATACGTTCTTGATTTTATAATTAATCTATCATCCAATAATGAACTAAAATTTATACGTGTGAAACTTTTAGAAGGAAAAAACGTCATCATTACCGGCGCCAGCAGAGGAATAGGTATGGGTATTGCAAAAGTATTTGCGGCGCATGGGGCCAATATAGCCTTTACCTACAGCTCCAGTGAAGCGCCTGCCCTGGAGTTGGAAAAAGAGCTTGTTGCGAAAGGAATAAAAGCCAGGGCCTATAAAAGCAATGCAGCAAGCTTTACGGATGCAGAGGGGTTGGTAGCAAGGGTATTAGAGGATTTTGAAGGGATTGATGTCCTGATCAATAATGCGGGGATCACAAAAGACAACCTTCTAATGCGAATGACAGAGGGGGATTTTGATACCGTTATAGAAATCAATCTAAAATCTGTTTTTAATATGACCAAGGCGGTGCAACGGACCATGCTAAAGCAGCGCAAGGGTTCTATCATAAATATGAGCAGTGTGGTAGGCGTAAAAGGAAATGCCGGGCAGGCCAATTACGCGGCTTCCAAAGCTGGGATGATCGGGTTTACCAAATCAGTTGCGCTGGAATTGGGTTCTAGGAATATTCGCTCCAATGCCATTGCCCCCGGATTCATTGAAACCGAGATGACCGATAAGTTAGACGAAAAAACCGTTCAGGGTTGGCGCGACGCAATTCCTCTAAAACGTGGTGGCACTCCGGAAGATGTGGCAAATGCCTGTTTGTTTCTGGCTTCGGATCTTTCGGCCTACATCACAGGACAAGTTCTCAATGTGGACGGAGGCATGCTTACCTAACCGGAATAGTCGGTTCATATATGGATTACCACAATGAATGGGCATACGGATTTAAGAATATAGATTTCGAGAAAAGATCGAAAAATAATTGATGCAGACCGGAACAGTAATACTAGTTATTTTATCTGCCATAGCTGCATTGGCCATTGTCTTATTTCAATACTATTTCAGATCTAAAAGAAAAGGCAGTCTCAAGGCAGTTTTGGCTGCCCTACGGTTCCTGGCACTTTTCTGTATTTTTTTACTGCTAATAAATCCCAAATTCACGAAGAACGAATATGTTCTCGAGAAAGCGAATCTGGTACTGCTTTTGGACAATTCCTCCTCCCTAAACCGTGTGGAGGAGAAACGTCAGACAGAAGAAATTTTAAGAAACCTCTTAACGAATAGAGCGATAAACGAAAATTTCCGGTTAAGTGCTCACAGTTTTGGTAAATTTTTAAACAATTCTGACAGCCTTACAAATACGGAGAAGGTCACCAATATCAGCAAAGCACTGGCCACGACCAACGAAATTTATGGCAAAACTCCAACTGCGGTTGTTTTGGTTACAGATGGGAACCAAACCCTTGGGGAGGACTATGAGTTTTATGGAAAAAATCAACAGAGTCCCATCTATCCCATGGTCCTCGGAGATACCACCCAATATGCCGATATAAGCATAGATCAGCTAAATACAAATAAATATGCTTTTCTCAAAAATAAATTCCCGATAGAGATTTATATTTCTTATCAGGGAACGGAACCTGTGTCAACCCTGCTCACCATTGCTTTGGAAGGAAATACGGTTTATCGGGAACGAATGAATTTGACCAATACTGACAACGCTAAAACAGTAAACACTCTACTCACCGCAAATTCGGTAGGGGTCAAAGAGATCAAAATAAAAGTAAGCTCCCTTGAGAATGAACGAAATTCTGCCAATAATGAGAGAACCACCGCCGTGGAGATCATTGATGAAAAAACCAACATAGCCATTATTACGGAAGTACTTCACCCGGATATCGGGGCATTAAAAAAAGCCATTGAAAGTAATGAACAGCGGTCTGTTGTTATCAAAAATCCGGGTACCCCCATTGCCGATCTGAAGGAGGTTGATCTATTTATTCTTTACCAACCCAGACGTTCTTTCAGGGAAATATTAAACTATATAAAGGATAAAGCAGCCGCTAAGTTCACTATCACCGGCACCAAAACGGATTGGGATTTTTTGAATAGCATACAAAACAGTTTTACAAAGAGCAGCTATAACCAAAGCGAGGAAGTGAGCCCAGTTCTGAACTCAGGGTTTACGATCTTTGACATTTCCGGTTTATCCATTGAGGATTTTCCTCCCCTTAATAGCTATTTAGGCGAAATTTTGATTCCAAAATCTTTTGAGACCATTTTAGACCAAAAAATAAAAGGGGTAGAACTCAATGAACCTCTATTAAGCGTAATCGGCGGTGATACGGAGAAAGAAGGGGTATTATTTGGGGAAAATATCTGGAAGTGGCGGGCTCAAAGCTATAGGAATGAACAGAATTTTAAAAATTTTGACGACTTTCTCGGCAAGATCATACGCTATTTGTCTACCAGGGAACCTAAAAGCAGATTGTCCCTGGATTACCAAAATACCTATCAGGGCATTAATGATGCATCAATTTCGGCCACGTATTTTGATGAGGCTTTTTTATTTGACAATAACGCGAACATTATGCTTTCACTTAAAAACAGGGATAGCACTTTTTCCAGGGATATTCCAATGCTTTTAATGAATGGCTATTATAAGGTTGATTTAAGTAATCTTCCCGCCGGTGTTTATAATTTTACCGCAACGGTCGAAAATGAGAACATTTCAAAATCCGGCAGCTTTACAATGCTGGATTTTGACGTGGAAAAGCAATTTTTTTCCAGTAATTACAGGAAATTAGAACGATTGGCCGGTGGAACGGGTGGCTCCTTTTATTTTCCCGCGGAAACGGAAAATTTGATCGGGGATTTACTTAAGGATCCACAATTTGTTCCTATCCAGAAAAGCAATCAAAATGTCGTATCTTTGGTCGATTTCCGCATATTGCTTGCAATCATTGTCTCGGCCTTAACCGCCGAATGGTTTATAAGGAAATACAACGGACTAATTTAAAACAACGCACATGGACAAATTACCCAAAATTGCGCTACCCGCAATATTCATTATTATTTTATTGATCATCCTGATTTCCAAGTCGGCCATTACCATAGGCTCCGGAGAAGCCGGGGTATTGTACAGGACCTTTGGAGGTGGAGTGGTAACAGATGAAGAACCTTTGGGGGAAGGGTTTCACATTGTTGCTCCCTGGAACAAGGTTTTTATATATGAAGTAAGACAACAGGAAGTGTTTGAGAAAATGAAAGTACTATCTTCCAATGGCCTGGACATTCAACTCGACGCTTCGGCCTGGTTTGAACCCATATACGAAGATTTGGGCAAATTGCATCAGGAGAAGGGTGAAGCCTATGTTCAAAGAGTATTACTTCCTACCATCCGTTCCGCAGCAAGAAGTGTTGTAGGTCGTTATACGCCGGAACAATTGTACTCCAGTAAACGGGATGCTATTCAGAATGAAATCTTTGAAGAAACTAAAAAAATAGTTAAAGAGCAATACATACAACTAAATGATATTCTGGTACGCGATGTAACCTTGCCGAACACTATAAAGGATGCAATTGAAAGAAAATTAAAGCAGGAACAGGAATCTTTGGAATATGAATTTCGCCTTGTAACTGCTACTAAAGAGGCCCAAAAAGTACGTATTGAAGCCCAGGGAAAAGCAGACGCAAATAAGATACTAAGTGCATCTTTAACAGACAAAATTCTTCAGGATAAGGGAATAGACGCTACCTTAAAACTTTCTGAATCGCCTAATGCCAAGATTGTGATCGTGGGTAGCGGGGATTCGGGCCTTCCTCTGATCCTTGGAAATAATTAATAGTAAAAAGTTTTTGTGAAGTCAAAATAAATTCTACTTTTACAGGACAATGAGAACAAATAATACACATCATCATTTCCTAACTGGCGCTCAGGCGAGGTAGAAATGTATTGTTGTATTTCAAAAATATGTCTAACCCGTTTGAGCAATCAAGCGGGTTTTGCTTTTAAGCCTTTTTGTTTGCTACAAACCATATTTCAATTAAATGAATAAGATCAATATTGCCATTCAAAAAGCAGGTCGTCTTAATGAAGACTCCCTGACAATATTAAAAGATTGTGGCATTTCCATAGACAACGGAAAAGATCAATTGAAGGCCTCGGCCCGGAACTTCCCGATGGAAGTATTTTATTTGAGGAATGGGGATATTCCTCAATATCTTAGGGATGGCGTTGTAGATATTGCAATTATCGGGGAAAATGTCCTGGTGGAAAAGGGCACTGATATTTCGACGGTAGAAAAGCTTGGTTTTTCCAAATGCAGGGTTTCCCTGGCCATACCAAAATCATTGAAGTATAAAGGTATATCTGATTTTGAGGGAAAGCGAATTGCGACCTCATACCCTAACACTGTGAACGCTTTTTTAACGGAGAACGGGATAAAAGCCGATCTGCACAGCATTAGCGGATCTGTGGAGATTGCCCCGAACATAGGTTTGGCGGATGCCATCTGCGACATTGTTTCCAGTGGCAGTACGCTGTTCAAGAATAATTTGAAGGAGGTAGCGGTAATGCTGCATAGCGAGGCGGTACTAGCCGTTTCCCCCAAAATTGCAAAGGAACAAAAGGCTATTCTGGAGAAATTGAGATTCAGGATCAAATCGGTACTTTCTGCCAGGCAATCTAAATATGTGCTAATGAACGCCCCCAATGATAAATTGGATGCAATAATTAAAATTTTACCGGGAATGCGAAGCCCTACCGTGCTGCCTTTGGCGGAAGAAGGCTGGAGTTCTGTGCATACCGTAATAAATAAGGAAACATTTTGGGAAGTACTAGATGAATTAAAAATGGCAGGGGCCGAAGGGATTTTGGTTTGTCCTATTGAAAAAATGGTATTGTGATGAATAAAATATATAATCCGGACAGAGGAAACTGGGGGAGTATTCTAAAACGTCCCACTGAAACCGCTGCGGATATCGAAAGTCTGGTAAGCGGTATTTTTAATGAGGTTCGGGATGAGGGTGATCTTGTACTGAGAAAATATACGAAGAAGTTTGACGGGGTCTCTTTGGCCGGATTTCTTGTTTCGGAATCGGAGATCAATTCGGCTGCATCGCTGGTGCCGGAAGACCTGAAAAAAGCTATTCAGGTGGCCAAAACAAACATTGAAACCTTTCACAAGGCACAAAAAACACCTAAAATTGATATTGAAACCACCAAGGGGGTCCGGTGCTGGCAGGAAAAAAGGCCGATACAGAAGGTGGGATTGTATATCCCGGGCGGGACCGCCCCTTTGTTCTCAACGATATTGATGTTGGCGGTACCTGCCCGGATCGCGGGCTGCAAGGAAGTTATCCTTTGTTCACCTCCCGACAGGGAGGGCCACATACACCCCGCGATTTTGTACACCGCAAATTTGTGCGGATTGAACCGGATATTTAAAGTTGGGGGTATTCAGGCTATTGCGGCTATGACTTTCGGTACGGAAACCATCCCGCAGGTCTATAAAATATTTGGCCCTGGAAATCACTTCGTAACTGTTGCCAAACAAATTGCCACCAGGCACGGAGTTGCCATAGACATGCCTGCGGGCCCCAGCGAATTACTGGTGGTTGCGGACGAGGCGGCTAACGCTTCTTTCATTGCAGCAGATCTTTTAAGTCAGGCCGAGCACGGACCAGACAGCCAGGTGATTTTAGTTGCTACCTCCAGAGAACTTCTTGATGATGTTGACAGGGAAATCTCGGAACAGATAGGCGCACTTCCCAGGAAGAATATTGCGCAGGAGGCAATAAATAACAGTAAACTGATCTATGTTGATAATGACCGGGAAGCTATAGATCTGATAAATGAATATGCGCCGGAACATTTTATAGTTTGTTGCCGGAACGAAGATTTTTATTTGGAGCATATCACGAACGCGGGCTCCGTTTTTATTGGGAAATATACCCCGGAAAGTGCAGGCGACTATGCTTCGGGAACCAATCATACGCTGCCCACCAATGGCTATGCCAGACAGTACAGTGGGGTAAATGTGGATAGTTTTATGAAGAGCATAACCTTTCAAAAAATTTCAGAAGCGGGCATTCAAAATATAGGAAATACGATACAGCTCATGGCGGAAGCCGAAGGGCTGGAAGCGCACAAAAATGCAGTGACATTGAGATTGAACAGTTTAAAGAAAAACATCCCGTCCTGAGAGGCGAACACGGATGTGCTACTATATAAAATGTATGAGCGCTACTTTCAATTTATATACCCTTGTAAGAGATAATGTTAAGGATCTGCAGCCGTATTCTTCGGCTCGCGATGAATATGTCTCCGATGGTTCCGAAATGATTTTTTTAGATGCGAACGAGAGTCCTTTTCAAAACGGCGTTAATCGCTATCCGGATCCACAACAGCGCAATCTGAAGGCCATTTTAGCTAAACGAAAGGATGTTGAGGTAAAAAACCTTTTTTTAGGGAATGGCAGCGATGAGGTGATCGATTTACTGCTTCGTGCCTTTTGTGAACCTAAAGAGGATACTATTATTACCCTCCCGCCTACCTACGGAATGTATAAAGTGTTGGCAAGTATAAATAATGTTGACAACAAAGAGGTGCTGCTTACACCGGATTTGCAACCAGAGGTAGATAAAATTCTTGGAACGGCAGATGAGAAAACGAAAATGGTCTTTATTTGTTCGCCCAATAATCCTACGGGAAATTGTTTTTCCAGGGAAAAAATTGTCAGGTTGCTGAATGATTTTAGTGGTTTGGTGGTTATAGACGAAGCCTACATCGACTTTTCGGAAAGTGGGAGCTGGGTATCTCAATTATCTCGATATCCAAATCTTGTCATCATTCAAACCTTGTCCAAGGCTTATGGTATGGCGGGAATACGCCTGGGAATCTGTATGGCTTCGGCCGAAATCATAGCGATCTTAAACAAGATAAAACCCCCTTATAATGTTAACGAACTTACACAGCAAAGGGCACTGGAGCGGGTTTTAAATTATGATGTTATTGCACTTGAGGTGTCCGAAATTTTAAGTGAGAAAAAAAGGGTGGTCAAAGTGTTGAATGAAATACCCTTTGTACATAACATCTTCCCTTCCGACGCCAATTTTGTTCTGGTGGAGGTTGATGATGCGGGCAGGCGTTATCAACAATTATTGGCAAATGGAATAGTTGTCAGGAACAGATCTGACCAGCCGTTATGTGCCAATACCCTGAGATTTACCATAGGTACGAAAGACGAGAATGAGAAATTGATAAAAAGCCTTTTGTCAATTTCGAAATCCTGAACTTGCTTCAGGAACTGTTGGATCTGAAATAAATAAAAAACGAAAAATTAGTATGTATATTTTTTAGCAAATAAAAATGGAACGCTGTGCCAAAAGTGAGGCAAAGGTCAAGGAAACATAATTAAAAAATTGAAGTAAAGAGCAAATGGAATGTTGTAAACATATCAAATCCAATTTTAAAATGACCGGGTTAAACAGAAAGGGTCCTGAACCGTGTTCAGGGTAACCGTAATTAAAAATTTATGAAAAAAGTACTCTTCATAGACCGCGACGGGACCATAATAAGGGAACCCGCGGATGAGCAGATAGATACCTTTGAAAAACTCATTTTTTATCCGAAGGTGTTCGCCTTCCTTGGCAAAATCGCCAGGGAACTTGACTACGAACTGGTTATGGTTACCAATCAGGATGGATTGGGAACGAAGGAATTTCCGGAGAAGAATTTCTGGCCGGTGCAGGATTTTATTCTGAAATGCTTTGAAAATGAAGGTATTATATTTAAAAATGTGTTTATAGACAGAACCTTTCCAAAAGATAACGCAGCCACCAGAAAGCCGGGAACCGGCTTATTGAAAGCGTATTTCTCGGATGCCTATGACCTGGAAAATTCATATGTCATAGGGGATCGTTTAACCGATATGGAACTGGCCAGGAATCTTGGGGCAAAAGGGATATTCATTAATGACAATACCCGGCTGGGCGAAAATGAGATCACAGTGAAGCTAGGGGAGTTGGAAGATGCTATTGCCCTTGAATCCAATGACTGGGAAAAAATATACCACTTTTTGAAACTGGGAAACCGCTATGCTGAAATCACCCGAAAAACAAATGAAACGGATATCTTCATTAAATTAAACCTGGATGGAACAGGCAAGAGTTCTATTTCAACTGGACTGGCGTTTTTTGACCATATGTTAGATCAGTTGGCCCGTCACGGCCAAATAGATCTGGAAATAAAAGTTAACGGAGATCTTGAGGTAGATGAGCACCATACTATAGAAGATACCGCTATTGCCCTGGGGGAAGTTTTTTACATGGCCTTAGGGAACAAACTCGGTATTGAAAGGTATGGTTTCTGCCTTCCAATGGACGATAGCCTTGCCCAGGTAGCTCTGGATTTCGGTGGCCGTAATTGGTTGGTCTGGGAGGCCGACTTTAAACGTGAAAAAGTGGGAGATCTGCCTACGGAAATGTTTCATCACTTCTTTAAATCTTTTACTGACGGGGCACGGGCAAACCTGAATATAAAAGCCGAGGGCACCAACGAGCATCACAAGATCGAAGCCATTTTCAAGGCGTTTTCGAAAGCTATTAAAATGGCTGTCAAAAGAGATGTGACTAAGATGGTGCTGCCCAGTACAAAAGGTATCCTATAGGCCTTAACTGACCGCCTGCCATCGGGCGAAGAGGAATGGGTATCGTATGATAATAATTTTAGATCCTGTATGAGCACAAAAATTTTAAGAAAAGATGAGATCCGCAAACCTGGGTCTTCAGGGGAGTCAGACAGGGTTTCTATTGTCATAGTCAACTATGGCGCTGGCAACATACAGAGTATCAAATTTGCTATCCAGAGGCTTGGCTATGAAGCGGTACTCAGTGACGATCCGGGGAAAATCAGAGACGCCGATAAAGTTATTTTTCCCGGGGTTGGCGAGGCGGGCAGCGCAATGAAAAAACTAAGGGCTTCAGGCTTGGATAAGGTAATCCCCCACTTAACACAACCTGTTCTTGGTATTTGTCTGGGGATGCAATTAATGTGCAATTCTTCCGAGGAAGGCAATACCAAAGGGCTGGGTATTTTTGATGTGGATGTGGTAAAATTTCCAAACACGGTGAAAGTCCCGCAGGTAGGCTGGAACCAGATAACCAACCTGAGATCGGATCTTTTCAGAGATAATGCCGATAAAGAGTATATATATCTGGTACATAGTTTTTATGCTCCGCTATGCCGTGAAACTATTGCGGCGTCGGAATACGAACTTATGTTTAGCGCCGCGCTGGGAAAAGATAATTTTTTTGGAACGCAGTTCCATCCGGAGAAAAGTAGTTTGGCGGGAGCCCGGATTTTGAAGAATTTTATTGAACTGGTTTAAAAATGGATTTTTATATATCAACGGACAAGAACAAACTCGATGTGAAATCCATTCATATTTTTATCACTGGTACATCGTACTGGGGAAAAGGGCGCACATTGCAGGAGGTCCAGACCACCATAGACCATTCTCTGTGTTTTGGAATGTATGCGCCGCACGGGCAAGTTGGTTTTGCCCGGGTCGTAACGGATTATGTGATTTTTGCCTATCTCATGGATATCATCATTTTTAAAGAATTTCGGGGCAAGGGCTACGGAAAGGAAATTATAACGCATATAATGGATCATGAGGTCCTTAAAAAGGTAAAGACCATTGCACTGAAAACCAGGGATGCGCATGGCTTGTATGAAAAATTTGGATTTCGAAGAGTAGGTGATTCTCCGTTGTGGATGGTTAACGACAAAGCAGTATTTTCTTAAAATTGACGATGAGGATAATTCCGGCCATAGATATTATAGAGGGCAAATGTGTTCGGCTTTCCAAGGGAGATTACAGTACCCGGAAGGTTTACAATGAAAACCCCCTTGAGGTAGCCAAAGAATTTGAAGCCCATGGGATGCGGTACCTTCATTTGGTTGATCTTGACGGGGCGAAATCCAGTCATGTCGTAAATCATAAAGTGCTTGAGGTTATCGCCTCAAAAACCAATTTGAAGATTGATTTTGGCGGGGGGCTAAAGACTGATGAAGATCTTAAAATTGCTTTTGAGAGCGGCGCCGACCAGATCACGGGAGGCAGTATTGCGGTGAAAGAAAAGGAGACCTTTACCAAATGGTTGAAGGCCTATGGGGCCAATAAAATTATCCTGGGTGCAGATGCCATGGACGAAAAAGTGGCAGTTTCCGGCTGGCAGGAAGAATCCAATGAAGAATTAATTCCGTTTATTAAAAGTTACCAGCGAAGGGGCGTAAGCTATGTTATTTGCACGGATATCAGCAAGGATGGCATGTTGGCGGGGCCTTCATTCGACTTGTATAGAAAAATACTCAAAGAAACCTCTGTAAATAAAACCATCGTAGGAATGAGTGGTGTAGAGGATATCAAAGCTCCAAGTATCCACCTGATTGCCAGCGGTGGGATATCGGCATTGGATGAACTTCCAAAATTGCGGGAGATAGGATGCGAAGGGGTGATCATTGGGAAAGCGATTTACGAAAATAGAATTCATCTGGAAGAATTGGAGCAATTTATTTTGAAGGCATAAGGTGAAACAAAAGGAGTTCATATCAGAATTTAAAGCCCAGGCAATTTACCGGTTGGACGAAAGTACCCGGATGCTGGTCAAAAGTTTTGAACAGTTGGAGGAGGTCGATTTATGGAAAAGACCCAACGTTTCTTCCAATAGTACGGGTAATTTAATACTTCACCTATGTGGTAACATTACCCAGTATGCTATCTCCTCCCTTGGTTGTTCAAAAGATATCCGAAACAGGGATAGGGAATTTACCATTGATTCCGGGTATTCCAAAGATGAACTTCTGCAGCTGATAAGGGATGTAATTGAGCGAGCAAAGGAAAATATAAAGGGGTGTTCTGAAGAGCAGTTATTAAAATTGAGGGAAGTACAGGGATTCAACCTTACGGGAATAGGTATTATAATTCATGTGGTGGAGCACTATTCCTATCATACAGGGCAGATCGCGTTTTGGACGAAATTGCTGAAAGACAAGGACCTGGGGTTTTATGAGGGTACAGATTTAAATGTGAAGAATAAATTGAATTGAAAAATACGAAGTACGAAGTACGAAATACGAAGTACGAATTTTTTAATCTAAGTAATTCCCCTATGGCTTTGCCTAGGGGTTTCCGATTTACCTCTCCTCTTGCATCCGACGAACGAAGAGAGAGGAATGCACAGGGTCGGAACTGCCTTTTAAGCAGTTCCGGGCGGGGTAAAATACAAAATTTCAAGAAATTTTTTATTTATAAACTTTAATACCCTATAATGCAGGATATAAAAAAGGAACCAGGACGTTTGCTGCGGATTGTTGGAGGTTATGAGCAGGGATTCCAAAATCCTGCGACTATAATACCTGGGTACGGCAATTGATAAAATCTTCCGGCCCTGAAGGAACTAATTATAGGGCCCTAAAGTACAAAATCTACTGCAGACTTCATTAATAAACTCAAGATGGTAGAAGAAGAAGGAGATGAATCGATTTGCCGGTTAGAGTTGTTTCCGGAAGTAATGAACTCAAGATCAGGAAGGAATAAAAAGTTTGGCATCAGGGCGAAATAAGTTGCTAGCCGCAATTGAAGCTTCCATAAAAACAGCGGGAAATAACAATAGAAGGTAATGATATGAAGTGTCGTATATTTATTCTAATTATACTTCGTACTTCTTGTTTCCAGCCTCTAACTTAAAATTATGCTTGCAAAACGCATCATTCCTTGTCTTGATATTAAAAACGGGCGAACTGTTAAGGGAATCAATTTTGTGGATCTACGCGACGCGGGTGATCCTGTGGAGTTAGCTGAAATTTATGCAAGAGAAGGCGCTGACGAACTGGTCTTTTTAGACATCTCGGCTACAGAAGAAGCTCGGAAAACATTGGCCGGACTGGTATGGAGGGTAGCTGAGAAAGTCAATATACCTTTTACCGTTGGCGGGGGAATTTCATCCGTGGAAGATGTTGATATCTTGTTGCAGAATGGGGCCGATAAGGTTTCAATTAATTCTTCCGCTGTAAAGAATCCGCCACTGATCAACGAACTGGCTGCCAAATTCGGTTCGCAATGTATTGTGGTAGCCATTGATGCCAAAAAGATAGGAGGCGATTGGAAAGTACATTTGGTAGGAGGTAAGGTTCCTACGGACCTCAATTTGTTCGATTGGGCAAGGGAAGTTCAAGATAGGGGGGCGGGGGAAATATTGTTTACCTCCATGGATCATGACGGAACAAAGGACGGTTTTGCGAACGATGCTTTAGCCAGATTGTCAACCCAATTAAATATTCCCGTAATTGCCTCGGGAGGCGCAGGAAATATGCAACATTTTATAGATACCTTTATTGAAGGTAAAGCAGATGCGGCCCTTGCGGCAAGTGTTTTCCACTACAAGGAAATGGAAATAAACGATTTAAAAAAAGAATTGAAAAGGAATAACATTCCTGTAAGAATCTAACTGGCTTCCTCCTTGAAAAAGGGGAGGATCCTAACACTACGCTTATGGACCTAGACTTCAAGAAAAATCAGGACGGATTAGTCCCGGCCATTATACAGGACGCCACTACAAAAACTGTGCTGATGCTTGGTTATATGAATGAAGAGGCTTTGGCCCAAACCATAAAATCCGGGAAAGTGACTTTTTTCAGTCGGACTAAAAAACGCTTGTGGACCAAGGGGGAGGAAAGTGGTAATTTTTTGAATCTGGTGGAGCTGAAAGCGGACTGTGACCGGGACACCTTCTTGATCTCGGTACATCCGGAAGGGCCCGCCTGCCATACGGGCAGTGATACCTGCTGGAATGAAAAAAATATATCCGGCTTTGGATTTTTATCGCAATTGGAGGAAATTATAAGGGATCGTAAAGAAAATCAGGGGAATACTAAAAGTTATGTTTCATCATTGTTTCGGGAAGGTATGAACAGGATTGCCCAGAAATTGGGAGAAGAAGCCATAGAAACTGTGATTGAAGCGAAGGATAATAATGATGAACTCTTCCTCAATGAAAGCGCCGACCTTTTATTTCACTACCTGATACTGATCCAGGCGAAGGGTTTTCAGCTGAGCGATATCGAATCGATACTAAAGAACCGGCATTAAACAACAGCGTTAAGATTTCTTAAAAAGATAGGGGCATTTTATATAATGTAGTATTTTTATAAGATGGCTATGAATCAGAGAAAAGGGTTTCGCTTCGCCACTTATGAAGCGACGGATCAATCTCCTTTTGAAAAACTTTTTGAGATTTTTCAGGAACTCATAACACATACTTCCGGAGATGTGGATGAGGCTCTTGATTGGTTGCGGGAATTGGATAAGGAATACGAACTTACCGATGAAAATTACACGATTGACGACTTCATCGAAGATTTAAAGGCCAAGGGCTATCTGAGGGAAGAGTTTAAAGATGGCGGGGGAGAAGGCCAGGAAGGTGAGGAAGGTGACGGTGGCAGCGGTTTCTCCATCACGGCAAAAATGGAACGGATCATCCGCCAACGGGCGTTGGACCAGATTTTCGGCAAATTAAAACCCAGTGGTGCCGGAAATCATACAACGGGTAAATCGGGCTCGGGAGATGAGCATACCGGGGAGTTCAGGGAATACAGATTTGGTGACGGCCTGGAACAAATATCGATGACGGAAAGCCTCAAAAATGCCCAAATAAACCATGGAATAGGTAATTTTTCGCTGAATGAGGAGGATCTGGTAGTGGAAGACACCCAATATAAGGCGCAGATGAGTACCGTACTCATGATAGACATAAGCCACAGTATGATCCTTTATGGGGAAGACAGGATAACCCCGGCCAAAAAGGTAGCCATGGCCCTTGCCGAACTGATTACTACCCGGTATCCTAAAGATACGCTCGATGTCCTGGTTTTTGGTAACGATGCCTGGCCAATTGCAATTAAGGAGTTACCCTATTTAAAAGTGGGGCCGTATCATACAAACACCGTTGCAGGCTTGCAATTGGCGATGGATATGCTAAGGAGAAAAAGGAACACTAACAAACAGATCTTTATGATCACCGATGGTAAACCCAGCTGTTTGCGCATGCCCGACGGTAATTATTATAAAAACAGTGTTGGGCTGGATGATTTTATTGTGGAAAAATGCTGCAATATGGCGCGACTGGCACGAAAACTGCACATACCAATTACAACGTTTATGATTGCACAGGACCCGTATCTTATGCAGTTTATTCGCCATTTTACTGAAGCCAATAAGGGAAAAGCGTTTTTTACGGGGCTGAAAGGTCTTGGAGAAATGATCTTCGAGGATTATGAACGCAACAGAAGAAAAAAACTGAAGTAAAGGATCAATTTGATAAGGGGAGGTGATTATAACCATTGAGATGAGGCCTAATCTGTTTTTTGGCCCAAACTATTTAGAAAATGACCATATGAGTTTAAAACATACTGAAATAAAAACACTTGGCCAGCTTAAAGAAGCCGGCTATCAAAGCAAAAGCATCAAAGATGAATTACGTCGCAATTTAATAGCTTGCATCCGTAAGGAGGAAGAAACTTTTAAAGGGGTATGGGGTTATGAAAATTCCGTGATCCCCGAACTGGAACGGGCTATTCTTTCAAGACACAATATTAATTTACTTGGCCTTCGGGGTCAGGCTAAAACCAGACTGGCCCGGCTGATGGTAGAACTTCTGGACGAATGGATACCTTTTGTTGAAGGTTCCGAGATAAACGATGACCCTCTTAAGCCTTTATCCCGTTACGCCATTGAACTAATTAAGGAAAAAGGAGATGAAACACCTATCACATGGTTACACAGAACGGACAGGTTTTATGAAAAATTAGCCACACCGGATGTTACGGTAGCAGATTTGATCGGTGATGTGGATCCCATAAAAGCGGCCAATCTTCGACTTTCTTATGCAGATGACCGGGTTATTCATTTCGGGATGATCCCCAGGGCCAACAGATGTATTTTTGTGATCAACGAACTTCCGGACCTTCAGGCCAGGATACAGGTTTCTTTGTTTAACATTTTAGAAGAGGGGGACATACAAATCAGGGGCTTTAAACTTCGCTTGCCTCTCGACATGCAGTTCGTGTTTACGGCAAACCCCGAAGATTACACGAACAGGGGGAGTATTGTTACTCCGCTAAAGGATCGGATAGGCTCACAGATTTTAACCCACTATCCTGAAAATATAGAAACGGCAAGGAAAATTACGGAACAGGAATCCAAACTGGATGCTCGGCAAAGAGAAGCGGTTTACGTGCCGGACATCGCCAGGGATCTTTTGGAACAGATAAGTTTTGAAGCGCGTAAAAGTGAATTTGTTGATGCGAAAAGCGGGGTCAGTGCCCGCGCTAGTATCACTGCGTTCGAAAACCTGCTGAGCACTGCTGAGCGTAGGGCGCTTAAAATTGGAGCGGACAAGACGGCCGTACGCCTAAGCGATTTTATCGGAGTTATACCCTCCATAACCGGAAAAATTGAATTGGTTTACGAAGGTGAACAGGAAGGAGTTGACGGCGTGGCAGAAATTCTTATAGAAGACGCTGTTAAAACCCTATTCCCGGATTACTTTCCCA
This sequence comes from Flavobacteriaceae bacterium, assembly GCA_041743085.1. Taxonomy (GTDB): domain Bacteria; phylum Bacteroidota; class Bacteroidia; order Flavobacteriales; family Flavobacteriaceae; genus JAFMPW01. Next base: position 27,592 of record JBGTNL010000092.1, on the reverse strand, counting down.
AGATCAACAAATTGGAACACAAGGATGCGGTATCGCCCTATGACGAATTACTTCACTGGTTTTTTGAAGGAAACGGTTTTGAACTTTTAGATGATCTGACCGATGCGGAATACAAACGGCAACTGGACAATGTACCGCCCTTGAATCAATTGGTAAAAGCTCATCAACCTGATATTAGGAAAGAGGATAGTTATTTTCTGAAAGAATTGCTTTTATGGGGCCTGGTTTCTCATAAAAAGCTCAGCAAGCAGCGATTTACGGAGGGCTATCATTTTAAGGATCTTTACGGAAGTTTTATAAGCCGTTTGTAACAGACCAAAAAAACCCTGGCCTTCCGGTCAGGGTTTTTAGCTCTCATAGCAATTATTTTCCCATCATCCCTTATACGCAGGTAAATTGAAAATAAAAGAGCTTCCTTCCTTGGGTTTGCTTAATACGACGATCGTGGTATCGTGCAAATCCATAATCTTTTTTACTATGGCCAGCCCCAGGCCGTGCCCCTGTTTAGGGGTGCTTTTATCAACTTGCTTGTAACGGTCAAAAATATATGGCTGTTCGCATAAAGGGATACCTGTACCGGTATCAGTGATACTTATTTCAACATTCCTATTCTTTCGCTTCAGCGATAATACTACCTTCCCGCCGGGTTCCGTAAATTTTATGGCATTCTCTATCAGGTTTTGCAGCGCTCGCTCCACTAGACTTACATCCGCGAAGACCATGCTGTTTTCCTTTGGATTGTCTAACACAAGCCGAATCTCTTTTTGTTCGGCAATCACTTTGAATTTGGCAAGGAGATCATGGGAAAGTTCCGTTATTGAAAAAGGTTCTTTAACCGGAGTTACCTGTTCTGCCTCCAACTTCGAATATTCGAACAATTGATTGATGAGATTGGATAGCCTATCCACATTATCATGGGTAATTTGAAGATACTCCTCCATTTCGGATTCGGAAAGCGTGTCTTTCTTCATTTGAAGGGTTTCTACATAGCCCTTCAAAATGGCGAGCGGTGTCCTCAGATCATGGGATACGTTCGCAATAAGCTCCCGTCTTAAACCATCAACAGATTTCATTTTATCTATATTATCCACTATAGTATCTGCCATTTCATTAAAGGCATGTGCAAAAACCGCTATGTCCGATTTCTCGGGTCGGTCTATCCGAACGCTCAGGTCTCCCTCCCTGAATTTCCGTACCGTGTTGGTTATAAGGCGTAAATTTTTTGTCAGAAACCAAATGCTTAGTAATGCTATAACCGTAGCGAAAAGCATTGTTAGCAGGGTAGCTCCAATCCCAAGCTTTACAAAATACTGAGCCAGGAGATTATCACTGATCAATTGAAATTCCTTGCCTGCAAGAATAATATAGATATAGCCTTCCCGTCCATCCACATTAAAAGGAGCGACAGAGAATATTTTTTTTTCTCCCGGATTCCTCGGATCATCTCCCAGAATGTAGTTGGCGCCTTTGTCACTTATAAAGGAATGAATGGGATCCAGAGAAACATTTTTGACAGGTGCATTGGCGCCATGGTCCAGTACCACCGAATATAGAATTTGACCCGAATTGTCTAACAAATACACCTCAATGCCCTGATTAACTGCCATCATATCGTGCATCAGATCCCCAAAAAGTGCCTTATTCACACTACCATCTCCCAAAAAAGGGGAGGCATTCTGGAACTTCTCTTTAATCACATGGTTGGCAACTTGTGAATTAACTTGCTGTATAGTGGCCTGGTTGTATTTATTAGAAAAATACGCCGTTATAAGGATGTAAGAGGCACCCATCAGAAGGATGATCAGGATAAAGGCAAGCCATAATTTCTTTATTAACCTCGGGGTTAATGTTTTTTCCGCTTCGCTCATGGACTTATATCCTCATTAAATTTATACCCAACTCCCCAGGTGGTTAGAATGTATGTGGGATTAGCCATATCCGATTCAATTTTAGCCCTTAATCTGTTGATGTGTGAGTTTACTGTATGTTCATACCCCTCAAAATTATACCCCCAGATCATATTTAAAAGTTCACTCCTGGAGTAATTCCTTCCCGGATTCGATGCCATCAATACCAAAAGTTCAAATTCTTTGGGAGAAAGCTCTATTCGCTCTCCATTCACAATTATCTTTCTCTTTTCTACATCAATAAGAAGATTTTCAAAAGAAAGCACAGAATTAGATTGCGGTTGCGGAGTAGCAGTAGTATTGGTCCTTCTCATTACTGCCTTAATTCGGGCCAATAATTCTCTGATACTAAAGGGTTTGGTAATATAATCATCGGCCCCAATTTCCAATCCAAGAACGCGGTCTATTTCCTCCGATTTGGCGGTTAGCATAATTATGGGCGTGCTCTTTTTGACTCTTAGCTTTTTGCACACTTCTACACCGTCCATAATAGGCAATGTAAGGTCCAATATAATAAGATCATAGTCGGTCTCGAGCGCCATTTTTAATCCGGTTTCTCCATCCACCGCTTTAAAAGTGGAATAGATAAGATCGGTGAGGTGAATTTCGAGCAACTTTATAATCTCCGGATCGTCTTCTATGATAAGTATTTTCTTCATAAGTCCTGGAGTGCTAAAAAAGTTAAAAAGTATCACATAACTATCACATGGCCATAACATCCTGCCGGGTATCGATCTTTATTCGCATGGCCTTAAGTTATTACAATAGCCGAAAAGGTCACAAAAACCTTACGCAAAGTAGCTATAAGCACACCAGTTGATGTCTTAGTATGACCTGCATGACTAATTTTCCAGGAAAAGGCCCATGTCCTTAAGGCTATGGAATCTTTCAAACCTATCCGCATGGTGGTGTTCAGGTCGAAATGTTGAATTGAAGAAAAGGCCGCAGAATTTCTTCCGCGACCCGCTACTTTGCCATAAGGGCATCTCTAAAAAACCCTACTTTGGTTGCCAACTTGTTCTTTTTCCCAGCTACTTCGTTACCAAAATACTCATTTAGCCCTGCTAAACTCCGCTTTTGGTGCCTTGTATCTGAAAAAAAATCCTGCGTTATCATTCCAAACAGAGTTATTAGAGGTGCCCCTAACATAAAAGTGTATTGTTACTGCCAGGAATCTATATTTTGGTTTATATTATCAAAATTATAATCCCCAACCAATTTCTTCCTGTGAAAAACAGCTATTATCGTGAGCAGCACCAATAGAATTTGTAATACCACTGTAATGACGCCAACTGGTATGAAGGTGGAGGGCATAATATGATTTTCGTAATCGTTATATGTTGTAAGTATATAGATGGTTTCCGATAGTTTAAAAACATATACCAGAAATATGGCATAGAGCGCATATTCCAAATTGCGCATTTTCGGGTCCGTTAGTTCCCGCTCTTTTATTTTAAACCGCAATACATATAGAAAGATAAAATGTACCAGGGTGAGTAACGGAAAAATATAATTGTCGGGCTTTAATAAATAAAACTTATTGGAGTACAGGCCGTAAAAATTTAAAACGATCAACACGAGCAGTACACCTATCGACAGGGCCAAACATCTTTTCCAGGTCAGTAATCGCAAAATAGATTTCATTCAAGTAGGTTTCAAGGCTTGGGGCAACCCTGATATTTGCTTTTTAGAACGCACTTGGGCGTAGGTTTATTTAAAAAAATCGACAAAGCGCACGTAATGTTGGGTAAGTCTGTAAAAGCGTGGTAAACCCAGGAAATTATATCAAAAATCCGGTAAAATGAGCAAAAGACCTGTAAGGAAAATTCACTTGCAGGTCAAATTATTAGTAATTGAATTATGTGGATATCATTTTAGCCATCCCCTACTGTCAGCGGACCGGGCAAAAAACACCAGGACAATCCCAATGACAATAACAAGAAGTGGCAGTATAACACCTTGGGCCTGCCCGTAAACTTCGGAAGCGTTGGTCATAAAAAATAAATAACCATTTTGTGCTAAAATCCCTACCAGGGAAATTAAAAGCAATATTTTTGCCCATTTTTTTCTTAGCAATAGGGCAACACATCCTAAAAGTCCACTCCAAACCGCAACAGCGAAAGCCGCCGTTACCCATGCAGGCGTATTTCCCATTAAGGTGAGCTGTTCGGCAGGAAGTTCGGCCCTCATTTCCTCGGTCATAAAAGCGCTTCCTAGATAGGCCATTACGCCTATTATATTCCAAATAAGCGCGATTACGCTTACAATCCAGAACCACATAGGCGGTTTTACAGTCAGGTTGTCTGTCATTGTCAAATAATTTAGTTGATTAATAATACCCAAAATACGAAAAAGAAAACAATTTAACTTTGAAGTGCAACACTGCGCAGAGATATAGAACTCCCTCCCGTACAAATTCAGAAACTATGAAGTTTAAATCACTTCTATAACCGTATTTTTGGTAAAACCTCAGGGGAACAATTATTTTTTAGAGTTTTATATGCAAAAAAGGTGCTACTACTTATTAGGAGTTCAATACCTCGGATTTCGTTTCAGCGGATGGCAAAAGCAACCCGGCCAGAAAACAGTGGAGTGTATGTTGCTGAAAACCCTAAAGTTTGTTTTGCCCTCCAGAAAAGTTAAAATTCTTGGCGCGGGGCGTACGGACGCCAAAGTATCGGCTGAAGACGCCGCATTTAAACTTTTTATTGACAAAGAACCTTTGAACGACCCGGGGGATTTTGTGCATCGGTTAAGCGCCAATTTACCGTCAGATATAAAAGTTACTTACTGTATAGAAACGGACAGCGGTTTAAACATTATAAAGGACATTAAAGAAAAGGAGTACCGCTATTACTTTTCTTTTGGAGGCAAAAATCATCCCTTTTGCGCACCTTTTATGGCAAGCATCCCGGACGATCTGGAAATCCGGAAAATGAAGAAAGCAGCCACCTTATTTGCCGGGACCCATAATTTTAAATCCTACACCGTTAAACATCAAAAAAAATCTGAAAATCTGCGGACTGTAAAACACTGTAGTATACGGATCAACACCGAACAATCTGCCAGTTTTTTTCCTGAAAGGAGCTATGTGCTTGTTGTGATTGGCAAAGGATTTATGCGCTATCAGATTCGAATGATCATGGGGGCTTTAATTCAATTACGACGGGGGAGACCTGAGCTTTGGAACTATTGAAACGTCCCTGACCGAAAATTCAGAAATCGAGATTTCCTATGTGGCTCCGGGTTCCGGTTTAATTCTACATGCCGTGCGCTTTGGGGAAGAGCAGTAGTTTCTTTTAGTGAACTCAAGACGAGTTCAGTATCTTTATTGAAATATTCGCCAAATGAACCACAAAAAAACCAATTCCAGGGCGCAGCCGAGGAGAAAATCGAAACGCCATCTGAAAATAGGTAAAGCTCCGGGCACCATAACGTATCTGGGACACAGGGAAGGTGCCGTCAGTACCATACGCGTTCTTGAATATAATAGTGATAATCTGGATGTGCGTAGCCCGGATGATGTAGGGGAAATTGTTTTACAAAAAGACGCTGCCACCAATTCCTGGATAAATGTTGTGGGAATAAGTGACGAAAAATTTATAGAAAACCTGGGTAAAGCGTTCCGTCTGAATCCGCTGGTGCTTGAAGACATTGTCAACACCAGGCAACGTCCTAAAATAGATGAGTACGAAGACTACATTTTTGCGGTTTTCAAGATGCTGTATTTAGATGATCAAAATAAGTTGGTAGGAGAGCACATTGCGATCGTGTTGTTGGAAAAAAGCGTTCTGGTATTTCAGGAATTGGAAGAGGACGTGTTTGAAGGATTACGCGATAGGATAAAAACCAAAACGGGACGCGTAAGAAATAATGGGGCCGACTATTTATTTTTTGCGTTAATAGATGCAATTATAGATAATTACTTTGTGGTTTTGGAGAGTCTGAGCGAGAGGATTGAAATTTTAGAAGCAGAGGTTTATGATCGGCCCTCCCCCGAAACGGCACATAGGATTCAAAATCTTAAGAAAGACGTATTGCGAATCCGCAGGTGGATTTTTCCGGTACGCGAGATCGTCAGCCGCTTAATAGATACCGAAAATATGCTAGTTAAACACGACACCAAGCTATTTTTGCGCGATGCCCTGGACCATTCCATCGAAATAAATGAAAGCCTCCAAATTTACAGGGAAATGTCTATGAGCCTTATGGAAATGTACATGAGCAACGTTAGCAATAAGATGAACGAGGTGATGAAAGTACTGACTATTATGGCCTCCATTTTTATTCCGCTAACCTTTCTTGCCGGTATCTATGGGATGAATTTTGACAATATGCCCGAATTGCACTGGGATTACAGTTATTATGTGCTACTTGGTATTATGGGGGTACTTTTTGTAGTTATGTTGCTGGTTTTCAAAAAAAAGCGCTGGCTTTAACAGGCCAACCTAAAATTAAGGATAGGACGGATAAATTCAAATGAAAGTTAAAAGTGTTTTGACCGGTCAAAAAGACTAAAGTCATTTTTAAAACGTAAATAAGGGAAACATCCAATAAAATACACGATATGAAAACAATGAAAAAAATTTTATTAACCGGATGCCTTTTATCTCTAGCTGCAATTTCGGCTCAGGAAGAGGAAACTGTAGGAGTTGAAACTACTCCTATTGAAAATAAAATCGGCACTGAGACTATCGAAAAGACGTATAAGGTCTATAACGGGAAGGAGGTCATCCGGAATTCCGTAAAAATCACTACAGAGCTGTCTCAGGAAATGAAATTCAGCAATGATGATATGGGTAAAATTGACCAGGACAGGGTAATACCCAAAACGAAAATTACTAAAACAGTGCTTATAGACAATGACAATGATGATGCTTATGACGAAAAAATAATCTTTAGTTATATGGGCAATAGCAAGACCGATTTCACTCTTGTTACCAATGACGATGAGATTTTAGTTGGTATTGAAGACGGGGAAGACCTAAATATTATCCAATCCGAAAGTATAACTATCTCAAACCTGAAGACGAATAAGGAGGCCTACGTGTTTACCAATAATTCCGGGGAGGAAGTGGAATTTTATATTGAAAACTACAGGGCTTTAACCAAAGAAAAACCTGAATAAATAAGTAACGTTATAAAATCAGTACTGTCTGGTTAAAGACATAAGACCGCTGCGCTACCAGACGTAAGACATAAGACTTTTTAATAATTTCTTGTTTTTAAGTTACTTAAAAAATAAAATTCTGAAAATAGTATGAAGAAACATTTTCTTTTTTACTATTCCAATTTCAAATCGACAAAATTAAAAAATGCCTCTATTCCCTATAAATAAATGGTTTTGAAATGGAATTGAAATTTTAACCGGACACTAGTGTTATAAAATCACTAATGTCCGGTTAAAGACGTAAGACCGCTGCGCTACAAGACATAAGACATAAGACTTGATTGTAACCAACTGAACATCATATAGTTGATTTCAGGTGCCAAAGGTACGTTCATACTTGTTGGCAATGTATGAAAAGCAAGCCCTTGGATAACAAATATAATGGGAACGCCTAATATACTTGCAGTTTTGGCTTTTTAAAAAAGTTTTACAGGACAACAATATTATAAAATCTAAAACAATGAAAAAAATTACCATGAGCATTATTATGCTGTTCAGCCTTTCAACCGTTATAATCGGCTGCAGGGATACGAAAACTACTGAGGAAAAAGAAGAAGACGGTATGGAAGACGTCACTGATGACGTTGAGGATGGAGCCGAGCGGGCCGCGGAAGAAGTTGAAGGGGCCTATGAGGATGTTAAAGAAGAAGTGGACGGTGAGACCGATGATTCCCAATAGTGCATTCGAGCTTCCTTTAAAGTATAAGAGCACCACCAGGTGCTCTTTTTTTGATCATTCACTCCACTAAATATCCCCGCTTTGTAGCTTTATTTTTGTAATTTAACCAAAAGTCTGGTTATGCCTAACTGGGGATACTTGCTAATTCTGGTCATCGCTATTTACATTGTGATCAGCACCCTGGTGTATTTTTTACAGGATTACCTCATGTTCAAGCCTGAGAAATTGCCTGTAGATTTCCAGTTTCACTATGAAAATCAGGAAACGGAAGAGTACAACATAGAAACACGGGATGGCGCTGTTATAAACGGGCTAAGATTTAAGGCAAAAGATCCCAAGGGCATTGTTTTTTATCTAAAGGGCAATTCAAAAAGCATAAAAGGCTGGGGCAAGTTTGCCGTGGATTTTACAAGGCATAGGTATGATGTATTGATGGTAGATTACAGGGGATTTGGCAAAAGTACGGGTAGGCGTACACAGAAGGCCATCAAAAGAGACCTGCAACTCATTTATGACAAGATCAAGGATACTGTTTCTGAGCGATATATTATATTGTATGGACGTTCCCTGGGGTCAGGATTTGCTGCAAAACTGGCGTCCATGAATAATCCAAGAATGCTGATCTTAGATGCACCATACTACAGTCTCAGTAAGGTTGCAAAAAGATATGTGCCCTTTATGCCTCTTTCCCTGCTTCTCAAATTTCCTATGCCCACCTATAAATGGCTTAAGTACGTTAACTGTCCAATTCACATTATTCATGGAACTGATGACAAACTGATACCTTATAAAACCAGCGTAAAGTTGTCAAGGATCAGGCCAAAGCTAACCAGCCTCCATACGGTCATAGGCGGAGGGCATAAAAACCTGAACACTTTTGAGTCTTATCACAAAATGCTAAGTGAAATCATAACTATTAGACCAAAAAAAGTTGATCTTAAAGGTTCAAGTATTCATGTAAGGCATTCATCAAACAGTATAAATGCGTAAACTTAAAAAGGCTGCTGTAATACTGTTGTCAGTATATATATTACTGGCCATTCTTCTATATGGTATGCAAGAAAAACTTATCTTTTTACCCACTACATTGCCTCAGGATTATTCCTATTCCTTCTCGCGACCCCATGAAGAAATTTTTCTTAAATCTGCTGACGGTGCAGTCCTTAACGGTCTTCATTTTAAACAACACCATCCGGCGGGAGCGATAGTATATTTTCACGGGAATGCCGGGGATCTCTCAAGGTGGGGTGCCATTGTTACCTTGCTCGTTGACAAAGGTTTTGATGTCATCGTTATGGATTACAGGACGTATGGTAAAAGTACAGGTAAATTAAGTGAGACGGCACTTTTTGAGGATGGTCAGTTATTTTATGATTATGCCAAAAATCGGTATAGCGAGAAGGATATTCTCTTGTACGGTAGATCTCTTGGAACCGCTATTGCTACAAAATTGGCCTCACAGAATAAGCCGAAACAACTGATTCTTGAAAGCCCCTTTTACAGCCTTGAGGATATCGCCAGAAAACGATTCCCTTTTTTACCAGTGAAATGGCTGCTTAGGTATAAATTGAAATCCAACGAATATATTCGGCAGGCCCATTGCCCGGTAGCTATTTTTCATGGTACGGATGACAGTGTGGTTCCTTACGATTCCGGAAAAAGACTTTTTCATTCGATAACGGCAAAACAGAGGGTATTGATCACAGTCAATGGTGCCGGGCACAATAATTTAGCTGGTTTTGAAAAGTACTTAAGAGGATTGGACAGGGTATTAGGCCTGGATCAGTCGAATAGCGGGGATGACAAATAGCGGTCCCCCCGATCGCAGATGATGCATACAATTGTCCCCTCATCCAGGGTTTCGGCTAAGCGTAAGGCCGCGGCAACGGCTCCGCCACTGCTCATTCCTCCAAAAACGGCCTCTTCCTTTGCCAGTTTTTTGGCCATATCCGTGGCCTCTGTTTCGCTTACTTCCATGATATGATCAACTTTGTCAGGATCAAATATTTTGGGAAGATATTCCTTCGGCCATTTTCGAATCCCCGGAATACTGGCATCATCCACGGGCTGCACGCCAACTATTTGTATTTTTTTGTCTTTTTGCTTCAGGAAGGTGGAAGTACCCATAATGGTGCCTGTAGTTCCCATTGCAGAAACGAAATGCGTAATCTTTCCCTCAGTATCCCTCCATATTTCGGGTCCTGTAGTGCGGTAATGCGCTTTCCAGTTGTCATCATTTGCAAACTGATTCAGCATTACAAATCCATGATCCCTCACCTTCGCTTCCGCATAGTCACGGGCCCCTTCTATACCACCATCAGCCGGGGTTAGGGTAACCTTTGCGCCATAGGCTTTCATGGTCTGCACCCGTTCCTTTGTAGCGTTTTCGGGCATCACTAGTTCAATTTGTAACTTATAAATTCCGGCAATCATGGCAAGAGCTATGCCGGTGTTACCGCTGGTGGCCTCAATGAGACGGGAATCTTTGTCAAAATCTCCGCGTTCCAGGCCGTTTTTAATCATATTATAGGCAGCTCTGTCCTTTACACTCCCCCCGGGGTTCTGTCCTTCGAGCTTAAAAAACAAGCGAACGTTCTTATTTTTGTTCAACGTTCTGCTCGCTATCAAAGGGGTATTCCCAATGAGTTCCAAAACACTATGAGGCATGCGATTGGGTTTTAATTTTAATTTCGGGGGTATGGAAAACAGTGGAATTGGGGGGTACGGAAGAAGTGAGCCACGCGTTACCTCCAATGACCGAATTTTCGCCTATGATGGTATTGCCTCCAAGAATAGTGGCATTTGCATAAATGGTTACATTATCCTCAATGGTAGGATGCCTTTTGGTTTCCTGCAGATGCTTGGCCACATAAAGTGCTCCCAGGGTTACACCCTGGTATATCTTAACATTGTCCTTAATTACTGCCGTTTCACCGATGACCACTCCGGTTGCATGGTCAATAAAGAAGGCGTTCCCGATCTGAGCGCCTGGATTAATATCCACTCCTGTTTGTCTATGGGCATATTCGGTCATTAGCCTGGGCACCATTGGAAATCCCTTTTTATAAAGTTCATGTGCCAGTCGGTAAATCGCAATGGCATAAAATCCGGGATAGGCCATGTAAACTTCCTCGATGGACAAAGAAGCGGGATCGCAATTGGAGATGGCTTCCGCATCACGGTTTAACTTTTCCAATACCCCGGGCAACAACGCAAGATAACTCTCCCAGATTTTGCTGCACGATTTATCAACATCCCAACAGGCCATATCGACAAGGGAGTCGAACTGTGATTCTAAGGTGTCGAGGTTTTCGGTAACCGGGGTCTCAATATCGAACAATGTGAGAAAAAGGAGATCTGTAAATACTTCCGTTTGCTGCTTTAACCGGTATCTGAGATTTGGTTGTTTTTTGTTGGCATTGATCTTTTCAATGATCTCTGACTTGTCCATATACAAGGCGTTAGTATTCAAAATTAACCAATAATTACAAAGCCTATCGGTTAAAAAGGTTAACTTTAGCTTAAATTTTTTTCTTATTATTAAAAATGGCAAATACGGTTATCAGTAAGGAAGTGCTTCAATTTTTGGAACGTTTGAAAAACAACAACAACCGGGAGTGGTTTGCGGATCACAAGAGGGAATTTAAGATTTTAGAGACTCAAGTTAAGGGTTTTTACAAGACTTTAATGGAGCGCATGAATTCCCACGATACCATTGAAAAACTGAAAATGTTCCGCATTTACAGGGATGTGCGTTTTTCAAAAGATAAAACTCCTTACCAATGTCATTTTGCAGGATCCTTTTCCAGGGCAGGGGCGAGGCTACGTGGCGGTTATTACTTGCGTGTTAAACCCGGAGAAACTTTTGTGGCAACCGGCTTTTGGGGTCCCGAAAAAAGAGACTTGCTGCGCATACGCAAAGAATTTGAGCAGGATGCCTCCGAATACAGAACTGTAATTAATAACCCTTCGTTAAAAAAAATATGGGGGGAGCTTAAGGGCGAAGAGGTAAAAACAGCCCCCAAGGGCTTTGATAAAGCCCATCCGGCCATAGACCTGATTAAAAAGAAACAATTCATTTTTGTCAGAAATTTTTCTGATAAGGAGGTGCTGTACCCTAATTTTATGGAACGGTTAAATAGTTCCTTTAAAGCTATAAGGCCGTATTTTGATCTGATGAGTGAGATCCTGACCACTAATAGTAATGGAGAACCCCTTATTGACTAAAGTAGAATTTTGCTTCGTTTTTAACATCCGAGGAAGAAAAATGTATTGGAGTAAGGTATAAGAAAATCATTATGGCGTTTTTGATACATTGGTTCTTCGGGTGACTCAACCATCTGGAGGACACCCTCAGACAAACACCTCAATCTCAAATAACAGCACCTGATCTTTAAGTCGCTCCGTAACCAGGTTCATCATGCGTTTGTTCAAAGCAGAAGAATTTTTGATATAAATTTCATATTCTTCAACCGTAAATTGCCCGATGATCATCCCCTTAAGCGCATTTCTGAATTTGACATCTCTCTGAATGGCATTTTCTATATATTCAAGTCGTTTCAATGTAGATAGTTCATAAAAACCGCCCTTGTGTTTGGAAATGTGATTTCTGAGGGCAGCTATCAACAATTCATTTTGAAATTTAATTACAGGACGCAGAATTGCGTTCTGGAACCTTTCATCACGGCTTATTTCCGGGGTAATTTTAGCATTTGGGATTTCCGGACGGAAGCGCAGGAGATCTGCAGACCTTTGGTTCATCGCTGGAAGTTTTGATAAAGATAGGGATTTAGGGTGCTGACCTCCCTGGCCAGAAAAATAGTTTTTAACGGGATTATGAACACTCGGAAAAGGCTATCCGATCCACCATTCACAATAAATGCCTTCACTTACCTTCATACTTCTATCCTTCTGCATATGGATCACGCCATTCCGTACCGATTATACAACTTTTCTTACCACCTACACAAAAGTTTTGCTCCCATTTTTAAAATAGGGCTACATTAGAATACATGTTATTCTTATTATTCTTAGCCATTCCCAAAGATGAGAATGAAACACGTACCTCTTAAATCCCGGTAATATGGCATTTGCACTGGAAAAATTGATGGATAAGCACCATTCCAAAAAATCTTTCGAAGAACTATGTAAATTATCTATTGCCAGTCTTAAAGGGGTCTCAGAGAACGATGCTTTACTACTTAAACAGGCTTTTGGAATCAATTCCATTGAAGAAATGGGAAGTAATACTTTCTTCCAGGCCGCGCAGATGATCCAAAGGGCTGCACTTGCCGCCACTTATGACGGTGGGCCGCCGCCTTTCTGGGCCAATAAATTTTCGGGTTTATCCGACGATTATTTTATAAACCATCCTTCCCAAAGGTTCAGGACCGCTTTTGGGGGAGTCCTATATCGCGGCAGATTAGACGATACGGCAAGAGTATTGGTCATTGGCCAGGACCCTTCAACCGATGAAGCCATCGCAAGAAGGGCATTTGTTGGGTCGGCAGGACAAAGACTACAAAAGTTTCTCAGTAAAATAGGGCTAACCCGTTCCTATACCATCATCAACACGTTTGCCTACAGCATTCTGGGTCAATTTGATAATGAAATGAGGACCATATCCCTGGAACAGCCTCTAAAAAGCTTTAGGGAAGACATAATAGACACCATTATTGAAAGAAATCCAATTCAGGCCGTCCTTACGTTTGGTGCCGGCGCAAAGCACGCCGTGGAAAATTGGGCGAATCCGAAAAATATCCGGGTTTTTCATCTGGTACATCCCACGGCACCGGAAAATATTACACACCCGAGTTGGAACGATCAACTGGCCGGTATTGCTGCCTTTATTGAGCCGGACGATCCTGCCTTGGTAGATCTCACTCCCTATAGCGGAACCTGGAACAAAACTATTCATCTTATTGATATTCCGCGATATGATCTCCCCTATGCCCTTCCGTCATGGCACGGTACAGATGGAACAAGAAGCCGGAGAGATCCCGAGGACAGAGTAAAAAATATAATATGGCAATCTCCCTGAATTATGCCTGAGCAGCCCATTCATTCGCATTTCAATTTAAAGTATGCCCTCGAGGGGAGGATCGTTACTATGGATAAGGATGGCCTGGTGATCAACCGGGGCAGATTGTTCATAGAAAACGGTATTATCGTTGATATACGTACGACCGGCAGCGGGTATCCAACCGGATTCAATCGGGAAGACGTGATAAAATCAGGGGGGACCATCTACCCCGGAATGATAGAACTACACAATCACTTGCCATATAATATTCTTCCCTATTGGGTAGCGGATAAGCAATATACCAATCACGGACAGTGGAAAAGTGTAAAGGGCTACAGGATAAATGTGACCGGGCCCATGCAAACGCTGGGAAAAACCCCGGGATTTCCGGAAGCCATTGTCCGTTACGTGGAATGCAAATCCCTGGTGGGTGGGGTGACAACATCACAGGGAATTACCCTGGCCAATTCGAGCCTTACCAAAAAGGTGTTTCACGGTGTGATCCGGAATGTGGAAGAAACCAATGAAGCCATTTTACCGGAAGCCCTGACCCGCATAGCGGATGTGGGACCGGGGCAGGCCCGGGCTTTCAGTGATTCCTTATCAACAGACAAAACAAGACTCTTGCATTTAGCGGAAGGTATAGACGATAAAGCGCGGTCTTTTTTCTCCAATTTACAAATAGATGCAGATAACTGGGCCATTACCAACAGGCTAAACGGGATACATTGTGCCGGTTTAAAACGCGAGGATTTTGAGGTTTTTGGAACTATGGGAGGATCCATGACCTGGTCCCCGATGAGCAATCTTGTATTGTATGGCGCTACTGCAGATATGCCGGCCGCCAAAGAAAATAACATCACTATTGCATTGGGTTCGGATTGGTCTCCCAGCGGCAGTAAGAACCTGCTGGAAGAATTAAAGGTGGCCTATCTGGTAAGCAAGGATCACGATGATCCGGCACTTTTTACAAATGAAGAACTGGTGCGGATGGTTACATCCAATCCTGCAAAAATACTGGGATGGGAACAGGCCCTGGGATCATTGCAAGTAGGAATGAAAGCAGATATGCTTATCGTCAATGGCTACAAAGGTGACCCTTATATGAAGCTGATAGAAGCCACTGAAAAAAACCTCATAGGAATATTTATCAATGGGGTACCCCGGTGTGGCCAAAACCGGATCATTAAGAAATTTGGTTTTGAAACATCACATATCGAAAAATTCAAAATGGAGAACTCTAGCAGGTATCTGTATTTAAAGGAGTCTCATGCCACGGACGTACTTCCGCCAATTCCTTTAAAGGATGCCGCAAATACCATAGCGAATGGTCTGCAGCACCTGGACGAATTGGCCATAGAACTGGAAAATGCGCTTGGAGACGGACTGTTATCTGCCTCGGACAATCCTTTTCAGATGGACTGGTTCCTGGTGCCCGAATATCATGTAGATGTTGATGGCAACGAGCTAGACGAAGGGAATCTGGTGTGGGGGGCATCGATACCATTTAGTGAAGTCGCCGAACCCTTACCCCTGGATAAATTGACGGTGATTGAAGACGACGAGCATTTTCAAAGAATGGCGCATCATCCTTTACCGGATTACCTCAGAAAGCAATTACCCGGGTTTTATGGCCGGCCTGCCCTTTCATTGGATAGCAGTGTGTACGAAATAGGCAGTTCCAGGAGGGAAGATTTTAACGGGCTAATGACCCTGGAAACATTTTTGAAATCCTCCAGTAATTTGTCCACAGACGAAAAGTTATGCATTCTAAATCAGGCTAAGGTTATTCTCGAAGAGGTCTATGTGCATAAAATTCTAAAGAGATCGATGTATGCGATTAATCCGGTGGAACGAATTAACCTTATGATCCGCAATATCAAATATAATGTTTCCAATAATGAAGATTACTGTGATGACCGCAATTTCCACAAGGAATTGTTAGATATTTTCAGTTCTCTGAGAGACCTTCATACCAGGTACATCTTACCGTATCCCTATAAAAACAGATTTGCCTTTCTTCCCTTTCTGGTGGAAGAATTTTACACCACCACGGAAGATAAGGAACCAAAGTATATCATAACTACCTTGTTCAAAGGTATTCTGAAAGAGGGATCAAAAATTAAAGAAGGTTTGGAAGTATTGCATTGGAACAATATACCCATACGCAGGGCCATAGAACTCAACTCGGTAAATCAGTCGGGAAGCAATAAGGAAGCCAGGATGGCCAGGGGATTGGATACGCTTACCATACGATCGCTAACCACTTCCACGCCGCCCGATGAGCATAAAGTGACCTTGGGTTGTATTGACCCGGAAACAGGACTTCATCAGACTATAGATTTGCAATGGCTGGTATCTCATTACCCCCCTGACTTTGAGGATCCCAACGAAGAATTTAACGCTACAATGGTCGCTTACGGATTTGACTATGATACCTTATCCGTAAACCAAATGAAGGCCAACTTGTATAGCGACATCTCCAAAAAGGGTAAGGTAAAAAAGAGCAGTACTTGGATACGGCCCACACACTACCGAAAATCCATGAGGGGGCAGGTAGTAAAAAAGGAGGGAAGCGGTTTTAAAGCCGGATACATAAGGATTTTCAGTTTTGCAGTACCGAGCGCCGAAAAATTTATAGCCGATTTTATTGAAGTGTACCAACAGTTGGAAGAAAAAGAGATTAGCGCTCTTATCCTCGATATCCGTGGAAACGGAGGCGGGTTAATTACAGCCAGCGAATTTCTGTTGGCACACCTTGTTGGACGAAAAGTTGAATTTCATAAGGCGCAGTTTATAAATTCGGAACTAACCCTCGGGCTGTGTGAGAAATTTGATGCCAAGAATAAAATAGTAGATCTTTCAAACTGGGCCAGGTCCATTGGTTTGTCCAAACGGACGGGGGATTATTACTCTTCCGGGTACCCAATAACCAAACTAAAAAACAAAAAAGATTTTCAAAAAGGGTATAAAAAACCAATACTCTTAATAACCGATGCCCTCTGCTATAGCGCCGCCGACATGTTCGCTGCAGGATTTCAGGACCATCATTTGGGAAAGGTTATTGGAACACATGGAAATACAGGAGCGGGGGGAGCCAATGTTTGGAACCATGAAACTTTGAGAAGGCTCCTTGATGAAGTAAAGATGGACTACAATGCTTTATCAAAATTGCCAAAGGCAGCAAATTTTAACTTTGCGGTACGGCGTATTTTACGCAGGAACGGTGAGCCAATAGAAGATTTGGGAATAGTTCCGGATATCGTCCATAAGATTACCAGAAACGATTTATTGCACGGCAATGCCGATTTAATCCGTAAAGCTCTGGAGACATTAGAAAAACAGAGTTAAAGAAGTAGCCTCTGATTAATTGTGGAATATGTTCGCCTACGAAAACCTCAAGTTGAGATGAAAATTTCGGAAAAAATGGAAAATAACGCTACCGAAAACAAAAAACACCCGTATGTTGTACCATCTATTTCCCATACTATTCATATTTGCGATATGTAAAAAGAAAAATGTATTTCCCAATACGGAGCGCAAAGTATCTTGACAACTTTAGCCATATATACGGCGAAAAGCCTCATAGCCCTCGGAGACAATGTTGGAAGAGTACAGGTATTAGCGATGAACTTGCTGCCGGACCACCTACAAGACTTTTTCGATCGTTGATTTATTGGCTTTCTTGTTGTAATTTATCCCCATAATGTAAAGTCATGGGAAAACAACGACGTGTATTTATTCAAAAAACAGGTATTATGGTTGCCTCGGCCGTATTTGCACCCCATATCCTGGTATCGGCCTCAAAGCCGCAAAATGGTAAATTAGGAATTGCCCTGGTCGGGTTGGGCTATTACAGCACGGATCTGCTGGCGCCTACCCTGCAATTGACTAAAAACTGCGAACTCCGTGGTATCGTAACCGGTAGCCCGGAAAAGATACCAAAGTGGCAGCAACAGTACGGCATTGCGGATAAGAATGTTTATAATTATCGGAATTTCGATACCATAGCTGATAATCCGGATATTGATGTCATCTATGTAGTTCTCCCTCCATCCATGCATGCCGAATATACGATACGGGCAGCCAAAACCGGAAAACACGTTTGGTGTGAAAAGCCGATGGCCCCTTCAGTAGCGGAATGCGAGGCAATGCTCAAAGCCTGTAAGGATAACAATGTAAAACTGGCCATAGGATATCGTTGCCAGCACGATCCCAACATTCAGGCCTATATGAAAGTTGCAAGGGAACAACCATTTGGCAAGGTTAAGATGATCACCTCTGCTGCCGGCTATTTTGACGGAAGAACAGATCATTGGAAGCAAAATAAGAGCCTGGGCGGGGGTGTTATGGGAGATATGGGCGTATATGCGCTGCAGGGCGCACGGCTGGCTACCGGTGAAGAACCCATTGCCGTGACGGCCCAGTCCTCCACTACAAGGCCCGAAGTCTACCATGAAGTGGAAGAAACCATGATGTTTCAGTTAGAATTCCCCAGTGGGGCACTTGCGGCCTGCCACACCAGTTTTGGGATACAAATGAATTACCTGCAGGTGAACTATGAAAAAGGGTGGCTTAAAATGGAACCGCATTCCGCATATAGTGGTAATAAGGGCAGTATGTCTGATGGTACGGAAATAAATTTTCCAATAGCCAGTCAACAGGCAAAACAGATGGATGAGGATGCCGCGGCCATTATCAATAATACGGAATTGCTCGTCCCAGGAGAAGAAGGACTGCGCGATATCCGGGTAGTGGAGGCAATTTATAAATCGGCCGCCCAGAATTGCACCGTAAAGGTGTGATATATCCTGAAAGTGCCGCAAGCCTCTCCAGGAAATACCTACTGTTTGTAGCTGCTATTTATACCGCCTTTTTCTCGCTCAGGTACTTACAGTACCTCTTTGGTAGGTGTTGGGCGTGTAATTTTCTATCGATACGGGATTTAATATCGGTGCTTTTAAAGTAGTTGTTCCAGAGATCCTGATAATTGTATTCCTCCCCGGAAAAGGTATCGTTTTTTCTTATGCTATCCGTATGGATTTCAGTAAGGTCCAGCGAAATGATCTCGACCCCTTTCCCGTCATAAAACAATCCGTATTTGCGTTTTACATCATAGATGATCCATTGCTGATCCGCATAGCGCGACCTAAAGTGTTTTGAAATAAGGGGAAGCACATTGAAGTCGGGCTCAATATTTGCAAAATATACGCCATCCCTGGTAAGTTGAAACCTTACAAAGGCCTCCATCCGGTGCTTTTCCCTTCCCACCATTTTAGAAAGCTGACTGGTTTTTAACACTAGATCTTCACTGTAGTCCGAGCTAACAGGACTATCCGAAGCGAATAATTTCCGAATGTACCTATAGAGCATCAGTTCCACACCTTGGCTCTCACTTAAATAGGCGAAGTAAATATCCTTTATGGCCAGTTTACTTTTATTCTGAATTCCATTCCAAACCCGTTTGGCCTTGTCCATTTGAGTAAATATAGTCTGTGTTTCCGAAAACAATAAATTTTGTCCCTGGCCGTTCCGCTGTATGTCGGCTACCTTAATTTTTTCTTCGAAGGCTGTAAATATCGAAGACAGAAAGCCATTGAAACTTCCGTCGTAAACTAATGTTGTTGCTTCTTTCATATTCAATTAAATAAGGTGAGTTGTGAATGGTATTCTTTTCTGAATTTTAAAGGCGGCGCGATTAATATCATTTCTTTTTCGCGTAACACAATAGGCACAATTGAAGATACAATAATTGGTCAGCAGAATTTTTAGGAGTGAAACACCTCGTCCTTCTTCGGTATAGCTGTGGCATATACCCATGCCTGTACTATTTCCCAGACCCCTGTTTTTATTTTGACGATAACTTCCGCTGCTTGCACAGGAAACATCATACTTTGCTGCATCTGCCAGGATATTTAATTTTTCCCTAATCCGTTCAAAATTCATGCTCAATGGTATATATTCCAAAAATATGGAATAATTCCTAATTATGGAAATATTCCAAATAAAATTTTGGATATAATCCATATTTTGTATATTTGGAAGATCACGACAACAACATTGAGCAATGGAAAACGAAATCACGCTTAAGAGATTTACTGATGTCCGCAGGGAATTGGGCTACACCCAGATGGAATTTGCTGAACTTTTGGGTATTTCAAATACCACCGCCGACATAGAACGGGGAAGAACCAAACTTTCGGGGAAGGTTGTTGCCGAACTTTTAAGGCAGTTCAAAATAAATCCGTTATGGTTATTTGGGGAGAGCACTCAACAGTATTTGGAAACTTCCAATACTAGTGTCATCCCCAAGGTAGTTACGGTGGATTCTGCAGATAAGGACAATATGGTGCTGGTCAATGCCAAGGCCGCCGCGGGCTATCCTCAGAATATACAGGATACAAGTTGGTACCAGCAATTGCCGGCCTTTGATCTACCAATTCCTGAATTTCGGAATGCTACCTATCGGGGTTTTCAGGTAGAAGGGGATAGTATGCTGCCGAATTTAAAACCCGGAGAATGGGTTCTGGCCAAGGCAATTGAACATATAGACGATGTTAATCCAAACAAAATGTATGTGGTGGTACTCGAAGATGCCGTCCTGGTAAAAAAGATTGAAAAAAAGCCAAATTCCAACAATATTACCCTGGTATCCCTAAATGAATCCTATCCACCGTATGAGATAAAACCGTATCAGATTCAGGAAATCTGGCAAGTGAACAGCAAGATCACTTTCGGAGTGGATGCAACCACGGAAAAGGGCCTTCTTCGGCAGCTGCAGGAATCCATGGACGAATTGAAACAGAAGCTCGGCAACTGAATCGGAATGTAAAAAGCTTCCTCCAAAAATCGTATATTTAAAGCACAAAAACAGCTTTTCTCCAGACGGGGCGGGTTAAAACATTCCATTTATAAGAGTTCTTTAATTATTAGAGCGTCCAGATTAAATAACCAAGAACCCAATAAGAGTTTGTAATTTCACTACCTTTTAAAGGCCATGGATTATTAATCGATAGTTGTTTAATTTACCCACATATTAATACCCCACGGCAGTGTCATCTCCTCTTCGGTCTGCGCCGCCCTCGAGCCGGCCATCGGGCAGCACCCTTATGGCGTCAACCTTTCCAATGATCGGTGTACGATCCTCATTAATAATGTAGCCTTTGGCTTTTAATTCTTCCTTTAACTCCTCTGAAAATCCTTTGGGTTCAAAAATGACCGTATCGGGCAACCATTGATGGTGGAATCTGGGGGCGTCTACCGCCTGCTGCATGCTGAGATTAAATTCATAAGCATTCAGTATGGTTTGTGCCACGGCCGTAATAATAGTGGAACCCCCCGGAGTCCCAACCACCAACCACAATTGTCCCTCTTTTTCAACAATGGTGGGTGTCATGGAACTCAACATACGTTTTTCAGCGGCTATGCTATTGGCTTCAGCACCAATGAGGCCAAACATATTAGGCACCCCCGCTTTGGCACTGAAATCGTCCATTTCATTATTCAGAAAAAAACCGAGTTCTTCGGAGTACAACTTTGACCCGTACGCCCCGTTGAGCGTAGTGGTGGCAGATATTGCATTGCCCTTGGCATCGACGATGGAATAGTGGGTAGTCTCTACACTTTCCCCTATTTGTACCCTGCCGTGTTCTACCTGAGAAGAACGGGTAGCTTTTTCAAAAGAAAAATTTTCCATACGTTCTTTTAAATACGGCTGACTTAATATCACATCCAAAGGAATGTCCACATAATCCGGATCACCCAAAAAATAGTTCCTGTCGGCGTAGGCCCTCCGGGAAGCCTCCGTAAATACCTGAATGGTCTTGAGTGAATTGTGTCCGTAGTCTTCAAGATCAAAGCTCTCTATCATTTTAAAGATTTGATTTATAGTAACTCCCCCGCTACTGGGGGGACTCATGGAAATAATACGCAGGTCCTTATACTTAAAAATAATAGGTTGCCTCCATTTTGCCTCGTATCCTGCAAGATCTTCCTCTGTTACATATCCGCCATGTTCCTGAATAAACGCGGCCAGCTTTTTTGCCGTATCACCCCTGTAGAATTCTTCGCTCCCGTTTTGAGCGATCCTTTTCAGCGTATTGGCAAGTGCCGCATATTTAATGGTATCTCCGGGCAGGCATTGATTTGCAAATAAGACGCTATCCCCATTTACTTCGATCATGATTTCCCTATAATCGGCAAGGCGTTCTGACTGCTTTTCCGTCACGATGACACCGCGTTCCGCCAGTTCAATGACCGGGGCAAATAGCTCTTCAATTGGCAGCGATCCAAATTTCCTGTGCACCTCAAATACTCCTGCCACCGTCCCCGGCACTCCGACGGCAGTGGCCCCCAGGATACTTTTTTCAGGGATTACATTTCCGGTGGAATCCAAATACATGTCCTTATGCGCAGCCAAAGGAGCTTTTTCACGATAATCTATTGCCCCTACATCACCGGTGTTCCTTCTGTAAACCATAAAACCCCCGCCACCCAGGTTACCGGCTAACGGATAGGCCACCGCAAGCGCCATTTCCGTCGCAACCATTGCATCAAAGGCATTACCGCCCTTTTTAAGGATATCAACGCCGATCTTAGAGGCCTCTTCCCGCGCAGACACCACCATGGCTTGTTCTGTTACGAGCCCCGTTGGTGCCGCGGGTTGTCTTGTACAATGGCTCAGGAAAAGTAGTGAAAAGGCAAGGAGGGTAACTTCTTTCAATCGCTTCATAAAAAATTAATTACATTTTTGGGAATCAATTGTCTTATTTATTTTTTCAATACTGAAAGATATAGCTATATGACAGGTACTTTTTTGAGTCTTACAATGATATATATTTCTGCCTGGAAAAAATAATCAATTCTTCGAAGAACAAAGTAAACTCGTTTTCAAATGCTTCATAATGCGTCTTCAGATCAATGATCGCAAAATTCATCTTGCTTTTATTCTTTGTCCGGCGGTTCATGCCATTTAGTACCCTGCCAATTCCGTCCATTTTCGCATAATTCAGTAACCAGTTGTCCGCGATCATATAGGGCATCATTCGTTTAACCCCATCCGGCAAAATTTCAAAATTGGCCTTTAGCACCTCATAGAATTCCTCTACAAAAACGGGCAAGGGCGTTACGGAATACTTCTTCCAGTTCTTGGCTAAAAAGTGATCGTAATAGATATCAACAATCACCCGGCTATAATGACTGAAATTTTTGTGCAGCCGTTTACTGCTTACTCTGGGAATGGGATGGGCATCTGTAAAAGTATCAATAGCCCTGTGCAATATTATCCCTTTCTGAACGCGATCGGGAAGGTGTTTGTACTTCTTTCCGCGAATGCTGTCCGCAATGAAATTTCCGATGGCAATCTCATCGTCTTCAAAAGATAAATAAATATGGGCAAGGAAATTCATTGGCGTCTTTTGGGATCGTCGGTCCGAATTTACAAATTAGAAACATAGGTTATTTACCAGACCTGTATATTTGCAAAAACTTTTGCAGCGGTATGACATTAATCAAATCCATTTCGGGAATTCGCGGAACCATCGGCGGCCGACCTGCCGATAATTTAACACCGATCGATGCGGTAAAATTCGCCGCCGCTTACGGAACCTGGCTAAAAGACTACTCCCAAAAACAGCAGTTGAAGGTGGTTATCGGCAGGGATGCAAGGATCTCGGGAGAAATGATCCAAAATTTGGTGGTAGCTACTCTGGTAGGCCTGGGGATTGATGTGACAGACCTCGGATTATCCACGACACCTACGGTCGAGATAGCAGTACCTCTGGAAAAAGCGGATGGTGGTATTATCCTGACGGCAAGTCATAATCCCAAGCAGTGGAACGCGCTGAAATTATTGAATGAGCGGGGAGAATTTCTGGATGCCGCCGAGGGAGCAGCGATCCTTGAACTTGCGGAAAGGGAAGACTTTAATTTTGCGGGAGTGGATGATCTGGGCTCTGTTACCCGAAAAGACACTTACATAGACCTGCATATAAAGGAAGTACTTAAATTATCGCTGGTGGATCCGGAAATCATAAGAAAGGCCGGCTTTCGAGTGGTTGTGGACGGTGTGAATTCAACAGGGGGAATAGCCATTCCAAAATTGCTCGAAACTTTAGGGGTAGAAGTAATTAAACTATACTGCGATCCAACAGGCCATTTTCCCCATAATCCGGAACCTTTAAAAGAACACCTTGGAGATATTTGTGATTTGGTCGTAAAGGAGAAGGCAGATTTTGGGATTGTAGTGGACCCCGATGTGGACCGGCTCGCTTTTATCACCAATGATGGTGAAATGTTTGGTGAGGAATATACCCTGGTTGCATGTGCGGATTTTGTATTGGGAAAAACCGGCGGTAATACCGTCTCCAATCTTTCGTCTTCCAGAGCTTTACGCGATATTACCGAAAAACATGGAGGAAGCTATGAAGCCGCCGCTGTAGGGGAGGTGAATGTCGTGACCAAAATGAAAGAGAAGAATGCCATCATTGGAGGTGAAGGTAATGGAGGCATTATTTATCCGGAAAGTCATTATGGAAGGGATTCCCTGGTGGGGACGGCCTTGTTTTTAATGTTGATGGCAGAACGGGGGGGGACTGTAAAAGAATTAAAACACAGCTATCCGGCTTATTTTATGAGTAAAAAGAAAATTCAATTAACTCCGGATCTGAATGTGGATGTCATATTAAGGTCGATGGAGGAAAAATATAAAGCGGAAGATATCTCGACCATCGATGGTGTAAAGATCGATTTCGCTGAAAATTGGGTACATCTCAGGAAATCCAATACAGAACCCATCATCAGGATTTACACCGAAGCCAAAAGTCAGGCCGAAGCAGATGAGCTCGCCGACAGGATTATAGGGGAGATAAGGGAGGTTGCCGGGATATGATAGGGAAAATTTCAAAAACCCAGATAGCGGTATTTGCAGTGGGAACGGGTTTTGAACTAAACGGCGTCCTCTAACTCAACAGCATTGAGATACTCGCTTCGGACCATTTTTGCCGTCCTGTGTTCCCCTGTATGGCTCCAACCGGGGGGCATAAAAACATACCTAATCTTGTTTTTCAGGCCCGGGGCACGGAAAACATCCTTTGCCAGCACAACGATTTCACCAAAATACACATCAAAAAAATTGCCGGTATTCATTTTTCTGGTTATCCCATATTCTATTTGAATATCCTTTTTTTCTTCCTGATATGTACCAAATACCCGATCCCAGATGTTAAGGAGGTTGCAAAAATTGGTATCCATGTATATGGGGTTTCTGGCATGATGTACCCTGTGGTGGGATGGGGTGAGCATGATTTTATTGAGAAAGCCGAAACGGCCATCTTTTATAAAATTTTCACCAACATGAATAAAAGCCCCATAGGTACCGTCAATAAACATAATGAGAAAAAGCATCGCCGGTTCAACACCCAACAGGATGCAGGTGGTGGTCCTTATGGTGTCTGCATAGGGAGCCTCTAAAAAGAAATGGGCATAGGTCACTGTCAAATTCATCTCCTCCGGGGCATGGTGGGTGCTATGCAGGCACCAGAAAAGCCGGACTTTATGACCTAAATAATGATAAATAAAATGCCCGAACTCCCAGACGATATAAGCATAGATAAACCAATACCAGGTGGGTTTGGTCGTAAACAAAGCATATTGTTCGAAAAGCCCTATACACAACGTTACCATAGCAATGGCTATGAATCTTCCTATAAACCGGTTAAAAATATAGATCAGAAAATTTACCTTGTAAACCTTGGTCTGTGGTTTTTTATAAATGAGCCCCAGAGCAAACTCCAGAAGTACCAGAAGGGGAATTAAGGGATAAATAAGGGATACAATTCCGTCATAGGTTCTAAAAGCAGAATAATCTCCCGATTCAAAAATTTCCCAGGCCTTCTCTATACCCAGGAATCCAATGATCTCATTCCAAAGTGTGTCCAATACTTCCATTGGCAAAAATTAAAAGGTGAACCTGCCCCTGGCCTTCAGTTAGTTTAAAGACATACAAGTTATGATAAACTTTGTAAAACTAAAAGTCGGGAAGCTTATTGACTTTCCTTTGGTACTTTGTTTCTGTGTTTCCATCTTCTGTGTGTCCAGAGGTAGTATTCGGGCCGCTCTATGATCTGCTGCTCCGTCAGTCTCAGAAATTGATCCGTGATCTCATTTTCGAGGGTCTGTCTCCCGGCGAGGGTAATGGGAATGAGTTCGGCTTTATAGTATCCTCTTTTCAATTTTGAGACCTTAAGAAAAACAACCGCGAGGTCCAGTTTTCTGGCCAGGGTTTCAGGGCCATTGAATATAGGTACTGTTACTCCCATAAATTCTGCCCAATATTGTGCCCCGTGGACCATAGGGGATTGGTCGCTCACCATCCCATAGGTTGCCCTGACACCGCTTTGTTCATTGCGAATAACGGTTTTTACAGTTTCCTTTTGGGTAATTGGGGTTGTATTCCACTGGCTACGGAGGCCTTTGATCAATCCGTTAAAATATTTGTTCCCGACTTTTTGGTATACCGCATAGCCCTTGGATGCCACGTAGTTGTTGATGCTAATATTCCATTCCCAATTCGCATAGTGGGAGCAGACAATAAGGATACTACTCGTTTTTTCGATCTCCCGGAGCAATTCAATATTGGCAACATGGTAATGCTTTTGAACCGCCTCCTTTGAAAGATTCATAGTTTTGACCATCTCCAGGAACATATCGCACATGTGCTTAAAAAAACCCTTTCGAATTCGCTTTAGCTCGGAATCAGATTTGTTTGGGAAAACCAGTTTCAGATTGTCATATACCACCTTCCTTCGATACCCAACCACGTCGTAGACCAGAAAAAAAACAACATCGGATAAAAAATAGAGCAGCCTGAAGGGTAACACGGAGATGATCCATAAAAAGGGATAAGCGAGAATATAGACCAGTAGCTGCATACGCCGGAAAACTATCGGCAAATATAGCTATATTTGGCACTTAATTTAATTGTGCCTTTCATGAATATGCATTTGGCAACCATTGGCATCATTGCAGCCAATGTGCTTGTTTCTCTCCGCGGTTTTAGTGATATTTCTTTTTTTGAGCGCTATAAATTTGGTATCTCGGCAATAAAGGCCGGGCAAAAGGAGCGAATGATAACCTCTGGTTTTCTTCATGTGGATTTTGCCCACCTATTCCTTAATATGTTTACCCTCTATTTTTTTGCAGATGTGGTGATCCAATGGTTCGGCCCCTTAAAATTTCTTATCGTTTATGCAATAAGCCTGGGCGCAGGAAGTCTTTTGGCGCTTTTTTTTCATAAAGATGAACCCTACTACAGTGCCGTGGGTGCCAGCGGGGCGGTCACCGGCATCTTGTATGCTGCTATTCTGTTGCAGCCCGACATGCAACTGGCCATTTTATTCCTTCCGATCCCGCTACCCGCGTATGTCCTTGGGATAGGATATATGATATACTCCATTTACGGCATGAAGACCAGGGCAGGGAATATTGGGCATACAGCGCATTTTGGCGGCGCCATAGGAGGCTATTTTACAACCCTACTCTTTAAACCGGACCTTATGGTTACGGATACGCTGATGGTTATTTTGTTAGCTATTCCTATTCTCATCCTATTCGTTCTGCAGAAAATGGGAAAGATCTGATGAAACTATTTAATTGATGCCTTCGGACCTGTTTTTTAATAAAAAATTTCTTGAAACCGACTATCCTCAAGGCAGAGCCATAGAGGTATTTCGCCGGTTTCATTTTGGCCTTGGGTCCAAAAACCGAAATTTTGTATTTTGCCCCGCCCGGAATTGCGAAAAGGCAATTCCGACCTC
>JBGTNL010000091.1:0-104077 GCA_041743085.1 Flavobacteriaceae bacterium | reverse complement strand
ACGGAAGTACGTCAAGTATCAGGAGAAGGAGGAGAAGAAGGTAGAAGATCATCAACAACGGTTCGATTTTTAGCACAGGCTCCGGTCGCCCCCTATGGGGGCTAGCCAAAGCCACCTTCTAAGAAGGTGTGATTTTTACTACCTCGACCCTTGGGTCGATTCCTTCTATTGGGTCCAGGGCTTGCCCTGGGGTTTAATGCCATTTACTTTGAGATAAATAATTGGAGATGAATATTCAGACGGAAAAAATAGAATTAGCCAAATTACTGTTGAATACTGAAAATCCGAAAATAATTCAGGCTATCAAACTCATCTTTAAAAAAGAGAAAAAGGGTGATTTTTGGGACGAATTGACACCAGAAGAGCAGGCCGAAATTGAGCGGGGTATTTTAGATCTGGAACAAGGAAAAAAAACGGACTACGATACATTTATGACTAAGCACAGATAATGAGCAAAAAAGTAGTAATCTCAGAAACCGCTGAGAAGAAATTAGACGGCTTATTTGACTTCCTGATTGAAAATTGGTCTCAAAAGTAAAATCCGATTTTGTAAAAAAGCTCGACCGAAGTATTGAAATTATTAGAAACCAACCTGAAAGTTTCCCAGTATCAAAGCAAAAATCTGGATTGAGAAAATGTGTAGTCACCCGGCAAACTTCACTTTATTATCGATTTAATAATAAACGTATCGACGTTGTGACAATTTTCGATACGAGACAACATCCTGACAAGATAAAAGAGGATCTGAAATAAACGCAGTATAATAACCAAGCATTCGTGTGGTCGGAACGACCCAACATGAGTGCCGTGTTGACTGAACCGGGCCGGTTATAAATTTACTATGGGAATTGGTAGGGACGTGGTGAGCGGTCTTATAGTTGGATTTCTTTCGCAAAACCGACCCATGGTCCGGTCTTGATCACTTTTGAGTGCTGTTTTCCAGGCTGATTTGATGTGCAGTCTGCCAACTTGAAAAAGGATGAGCTATCTTCGTATATCAAGTTAGAAGAGCCGTATGATGGGGGACAACTGCCCCGCACTTGATGCGGGATCCGGTTCTGCGAGAGGCTTGGGGTGAAATTCCCCTTCTCTACGGCTTCGGATGCGCAGGGAACTGATTCGCTTGACTTTTCTTTTCCTTCAGAATTGAAACACCTCCTTTAAGAGGATCGAATTTATACACGACCTAGAAGGCTGTGCGGATATCATCACCCAGGATCTCCGGCCACTACAAAGTTTCTTATACCGGTCGCAAGAAGTTTTAAGCCGGTGGCCCGGCCGGCATCATTGCTTTGTGAGGATTGTGGTTATTTTATGTTTTAATGGAATAATAAAAAATAATTTTCCGTAATTTTCAGGAATCGGGACCCGATAACCGTTATTTTTAAAACAGGGGACTATTGAATAGTAATTTAAGATGATTGTGGAATTGCGCTATGCTAAAAACATGAGTAGACTATTTTTAGCACTGTTGTTAACAGCAACTTTCATTGGTTGCAAAAACAGTGAAAAGGAAAAGGAATCAATACGTTTTACACAGGATGATAAGCGGGAAGTTGACAATTCCGGGACGGTCACGCTGGCAAGGGGTTGTTATTTATATAATGACAATGGCAATACGATCACCTTGGAAATTCTTGAAACAGGCGAAGATGTTTTGGGAAAGCTCACCTATGCCTTAAAGGAAAAAGACGTTAATACAGGGACGTTTAAGGGCTGTTTAAAGATCGACAAGCTGATAGGGGATTACACTTTCCGGTCGGAGGGTCAGGAAAGTGTGAGGGAAGTTGCTTTTTTGGTGCAGGGCGACCGGCTGATTGAAGGCTATAGTGAATTAGATATGAAAGAAAATAAACTTGAATTTATAAATGTGGATGCCATAAACTATAATTCCACAATGCCTTTGACAAAAACCGCTTGCGAATAACTAAGTATTCGGCCCGCGGATAGGCCAGGGCCTTAGGAGACCGTAATAAATTTTCACAATCAGTGAAAATGTCTGAATAAATGATATAAGCCACCCATGAAGTCAAAGAAAATACCATCCACCCCGAGCCCCACATCAAGAAGGCAATTTCTAACTTCAGCTGCTTTATTGGGCAGCTTGCCTTTACTTCCTCATGATTTTAACAATCTTTTTGGCGGTGCGGGGGAATCCATCCGGAAAGGAAGCAGCATAACAAAAAGTGCCGGAACAAGTATCATTGGGGAGTATGGTACCTGGGTTGGCGATATCGTTGAAGACCCGCCTTTGCTTTCATTCAGAAAATCGCAATGGACAACAATAAACGACTGGCATCCGGTGGCATCCGCCAAGGCGCTGGAGTTGATCGCAGCACCCGTATTGAGCGAAGGTGTTCCCGAAGTAACCTTAAATGCCAGTTACGAATATGATGGTTTGATCGTGGAGGAATTGCAATGGCAACTCCCTTACGGAACCCCGACCGAAGCCATTTTATTGAAACCTGCGGGCACCATGGGAAGGTTACCGGCGGTTTTGGGATTGCATGATCATGGCGGGCAAAAGTATTTTGGTAAAAGAAAGATTACCAGAACCGCTGACGACATGCATCCGGTAATTACAGAACATCAAAACAACTCATATTCCGGACTGGCCTGGGCCAACGAGCTGGCCAAACGAGGCTATGTGGTGCTGGTCCACGACGTATTCACCTTCGGGTCGCGAAGAGTGAAGTACGAAAATATTTCCGGGATAAGCTGGGGGGATTGCGCCGTTGAGGGCAAGACCTCTGAAAACCCTGAAGCTGTGGAAAATATCAAGGCATATAATCAATGGGCCGGGGAACACGAGCACATCATGTCCAAATCCCTGTTTTGCGGGGGAACCACCTGGCCGGGAATGACACTGGCGGAAGATCGGTTGGCATTGGATATTTTAGGTGCGAGACCCGATGTGGATAAGGAAAACATGGGTTGCTGTGGCCTCTCCGGGGGAGGATTACGGACGGATTATCTGGGGGGTTTAAATCCGCGGGTAAAATGCGCAATAAGTGTGGGGTTTATGTCTACCTGGAAAGATTTTTTGCTGAACAAAGCTTTTACGCATACCTGGATGACCTATGCACCGCTATTGCCAAAATATCTCGATTTCCCTGAAATTCTGGGACTCCGGGTACCGCTTCCTACGATGGTCATGAGCAACATTGACGATGAATTATATACCCTGCCGGAAATGAAAAGGGCCGATAACATTTTACAGGAGGTATTTGCCAAGGCAGGGGTGGCGGATAAATATAGTGGTAAATTCTATCCCGGAGGGCATAAATTTGATGCCTTGATGCAAAAGGATGCCTTTGCCTGGTTTGACCGGTGGCTGAAATAGGACGGACAGGCATGGATTTTCAATTCACCACGAAAAACAACCAATTCCGGCAAAATCAGGTAATTTTTGTTTCGGAGTGCTTCTTAATGCCTTTGATCCATAAGATTTATTCACCGCTTCTGAGCACTACAGAATGTGTTGCTGCTTTTTTCCGCGATCCGTCCCCAGGCGAACCGTGGTCCAGGTAACTTGCGGTCAATACATACACCGCCCTTCCCGGATCTTGTGGCGGTTTAGCCGCCGTTTCAAATGCCCCCCGGAGTTTTGGGAGGAGGTTCACCTGTTTATCCGCGCCATTTCTCAGGATCCATGCAATGATCTTACCGGCCTGTTCCTCACTCAACTGGGGGTTGGGAGGCATTTTTTCCTCGCCCCAAACCCCTTGAGAGCCCTTTAACAATTTAAGCGCTAAATTTTTACTGGCCGCTACGGTATCGGTATACCGGTCGGAGATGGCCTCAAAAGACGGACCTATTAATTTACTTTTCTTTGCGTGACAGTTAAAACATCCCGTTTGTTTCATAAGCTGCAACCCAGGGGGTTGGGGATCCAATTGTCCGGAGAGATAGGAAGATAAACGTGAGGAGTCCGGTAAAAAGCGCACCATTAAAAATACCTCTTCCGGGACAATTTCGTTGTATTCGGAAGATCCGTCCTCCGTATCCGTAACGGAGATATCATAGGTCACTAGCGAACTCCATTGGAAAGTGTCCCGGTGTACCGGCTTTGTTATTTTTACCTGTGGGGGATCATTGGGGTGGTTGTATAAAGAAACGGACATTCCGCAGACGATGAAGAAAATTAAAATGGTGATTCTCATGGACCCTGGTAATTTTTAAGCTTCATCAATTTCTTTAGTGACCCGGTTTGCCGACCGGGTGGAAGCTTCCATTCCCCAGTTCAGGTTATCCGCATAAGCGCCTGCAAAGTGAATTCTGCCGGATGGCTGCATTAGTCCGGGCCAGAATTTATCCAATTCGCCTATAGGAAACGCAAGCCTTTCGCAGGTTGAAGAAAAGGCCTCTTTGGTCCAGTCCCTGCTCACCGCCTGTTCAATGGTATCCTTTTTGCCGGGGTACAATTCCCTGAACGCAGCGAGCGCCCTGCCCACGGAAATTCCTCCCGGCCCCGTACCAAGGACAATTACCCTATGTGTGTCCACTTCATCGGCCGAATGCCAGACAGACCAGAGATCGGGGTGGTCAAATTCCAGATTAATACTTACGTTGTCGGCAACCCAGAATTTTGAACTGGCCTGGAAAACAAATCGCTGGTAAGAATCGTAGACCAGGTTTTTTATTATATATTGCTTTTCCGGTGGCAACGCCGGACTTATAGGAATATTCCTTAAGGCCGGGGGAGGGATACAATTCACTAGAAAATCCGCAGACATTTCTTTTTCTCCCTTGTATTGCCGGTACTTCACGGACACCCCACTGTCGCCCTGTCTGACCTCCAGGATCGGGGAATTTAGCCAGACCCGGGAACCCAGTTTTTTTGCAAAGGCATTGGGCATCATTTGATTACCGCCCTTTAACCGATATACCTCCAGCGGGAAATTGGCAACTCCCCGAAGGTGCAGGATTGCAGCCTGCCATAATTCAAACAAGGCGGAAACGTTCTGGCCGCCCAAAAATTTCAAAGCCGTAGGCGAAGCGCCCTCCTTTTTATAGATATCGATCATAGGGACCCGGTCCATGTCATCAAGACCCACCTGGAACGGCTGGTATTCATCCGTAAACGCACCCAGGTACTTATTTATAAATAATGCCTTTAACTCGTTGAATGGATTTTGAGATAAGAAGGAGGACTCCCTGTCATTGAACCCCATTTTTAGTAAGACTGTGTGGTCAGCAAGCATTTCCTCCGTATAAAAAACACCGTCGATCCTCCGTACCATATTCTTTCTTCTGGCATACGGAAGCGCCGTGAGATCAAGTTCCTTCACATACTCCCAATATTTTTCATACCCGGGTTTTGTAAAATGCTCCGCACCAAAATCGCCGTACAGCCCATCCGAAAGGCCGTCATGAACGGTAAAAACATGGCCTCCATGTCGTCCGCTTGCCTCAAGCACCACAACTTCATGGCCTCTTTTCATGAGTTCATAGGCGGTACATAATCCGGCGATGCCCGCACCGGCCACAATCACCTTTTTAACCTTGTTGTTGGTTTTTGTTTTTTCAAGAAGTAATTCCGGTGATATTATGGCCGTTCCCAGGCCGGCCATTGTCGTATTCTTAATAAATTCCCTTCTCCCGTGACCCCTCATTGCTTATGGTATTAAGTTGTTATTTCTTAAAAATACAAAACATTTATATACGGAACCTTCCTTCATTCTGACCGGGAAGGGTATCAGAATTACAGTGCTGACCCATACTTCATCCGGTTTAGTATTTCAATACTCTTTATTGACCGGGGTTTTTCATTTTTAGCCATGGGTTGCTGTTTGCTTTTAAAACCAGAATAAGAAAGTAGCCTTAATTCTGTAGCATATTCTTATCTGAATCGTCTTGATAAAAGATAAACCACACGGATATTAAAGGCGACCTTGACTTCTATAAAAGAAATGACATAAGCTTTGTGCATCTGCCGCTATTAAAAAAAATGGTAAATAAAGGCTTTATTGTTATTGCCCCTGCATTAAGGGAAAGTGAAGGCGGAGAAGGAAAGGATGAGGTTGGAGGGAATGATGTACATGACATTATGAATATCCTGCCCCTGCTCAACAATCTTGGCTCTATGCAGATACATCAAATCTTTTTATGTTGGGCGAATCCCGGGGAGGGGTTATGACCTATCTGGCCATAAAAAACAATTTTCCGGTTAAGGCTGCGGCCACAGTAGGTGGCATTACAGATATGGAACTGTTTGTAAAAGATTTTCCGGCTGCTGAAGACTTGTTCAGGCAACTGTATAAGGATTATGATGAAAAAAGAACACAAATTTTAGGGAGCCGGTCGGTAATAAAGTGGGTTGAACTAATTAATACGCCATTATTGCTAATGAACGGACAAGCCGACCCCCAGGTACGACCTTATCACGTTTTAAACTTGGCCAAAAAACTCTCAGAACAGGGAAAAGTATTTCAGTTGGTGATCCTTGTAGAAGGAAATCATATCTTGTCGGGAAAAAAACACTGAAGAAAGGGACAGGCAAGTAATCGAGTGGTTTAAGAAATATTTGGAACCGCAAGGAAAATGATCTGAATTATTCCCAAGGGAATCTTCCCCGCCATTTTACTTTCCACTATGGCAACTCTTTAATCCAGATATTTCGAAACTGAACCAGGCTCGAAGCTCCTTTTAACTTTCCCGTCTTATCATCAATTCCACCATGGTGTTGGAGCCCAAGGGGCCCCTCTGTATTTAGTCCGGGGTAAAGCGCATTATCGATGACAACGATTCCATTGTTTATAATGCTTATTCTTTCGCCTTTAACTGTGATGTCAAAGGAATTCCATTGCCCCACAGGTTTATCCGCATTTTCTATGGGAACTGCGGCGGCCCGGACATTGGGTGGCAGCGAGGCATCATTTCTTATTGTCCACAATTCCCCCGAACCTACCGGCCAGCACCAGAGGTTTGCCTGCCCGGCGCCCTTTAGGAGGATACCTGAATCCGAATTTGGCCCTTCGGGCTCAATGATCTTTCCGTTTTCATCGCGCCAGTACTCGCCATTGGGCAAGATGGTAGGTATGGGAAACAGGTGATCTCCGTATCCCTTGAACCGCCATTCCACATGTAGTTTAAAATCTTTGTATTCCTTTTCCGTCCAAAGGTTCTTTTCCGCTTTTGCTTCCGATCGTGCATCGTAGTCGATAACGCCATCGATTACAGACCAGTGGCCGTTGTCACCCTCCGGAATTTTCCATCCCTCAAGGTCCACACCATTAAATATAGACGTGAAGCCTTCTTCTTCAAAAAACTTGCTTTGCTGGGCAAAACAAGTTCCCGAAAAGATACATACTATAAGTGCTGGTACCAGCAGGCTTGCCTGATTGTTCATATACTTCATTTTGTTAATTTTATATATTTATTTTAATTCCCAACCTTCACGGTATTTACGGGAAACAAATTCGTTTGCTTCCGGGAGGTTGGTTACCCTTAAGTTCGCATGATCCCATTCCAGGCGGTTGTCCATACGAATGGCAAGGTTTCCTAAACAAATCGCTTCCGCCACTGTTTGAACCTCTTCAAAATTTCCCCTGGACGGTTTTTCTCCCCTAAATGCCCTGATCATTTCAGGAGTTTGGTCTATCTCTTCCCTGGCAGGAACCGTAATCGATTGAATTTGTTTCTCCCCATTTCTTACCTCCAGCACTATGGGATTGCCATAGCCGTAATCAGCCAGAATAGTGCCCGTTTCACCTACGAACATTACCCCATCCTGAGGCATCTTCTGACCTTTTTTTAGTAAGGATTTTGGTGTCGGGGGTTTCATGCCTCCTTCATACCAAAAAACATCAATGGGTTCCGTATTTCCCTTTACCGGGGTTTCCCAGTACAAAGTTGCCGCATGTGGATAACTCAGGTTGTTTTTAACCCAGGAGCTTCGGAATTCCCTTATTTCACAGGTAAAGCTTGAAGAAGCCTCAGCTATTTCAGGCATCCCAAGATCTAATATCCGCCAGTCTTTCCAGAATCCGTAATAGCCCATGTCTGCAAGGCAACCCGCCCCAAATTCGTACCAGCCCCTGAACACAGTATGTGAATACCCGGGAGAATAGGGGCGATCCGTGGATGGACCAAGCCATAGTTGCCAGTCAAAGCCTTCCGGAATGGGAGCCTCCTTAGGCGGGTAGGGTGAACCTTGTGGCCACATTGGACGATTGGTCCACCGGTGCAGTTCTTTTATTTTTCCGACAACACCGGCATCTATCCAGGCCTTTATGGTGTAAAGTTCTTCCGGATCCTGAAAGGCAAAACACTGTGTTGCAACTTTGGTCTCCTTTGCTTTATTGCAGATCAAACGGGTTTCATTCATAAAATTTGCAATGGGCTTGTGGGTGGCAACACTAAGATTTTTCTTCATGCCGGCCAATGCGATGGCTCCATGCAGGTGGTCGGGCGTCATTATAAAAATGGCGTCCAGCCTCTTTTCTATTTCCAGTTGTTCCCGAAAATCGGCATAGGCTGTACAGCCGCTATACGAGCCTTTCCCCGTTTTATCCGCGTAGAATTCATCTATGCTTTTTCGGCCAATTTCACGGCCGCCTGGCGCCCCCCTGGTTTCCCCTTGTGGTCTTCCCCATAGGGGATAGTCGTAACTTTCCCTGTTCGGATCGCATACGGAGACAAACTGCAGGGCATCATGGCTTAACCACTCCGGAAGTTGTTTTAAGGCTTGCGTACCGGAGCCGATCAAGGCAACATTTATTTTATCATTTGGGGCGGTCTTGTCCTTTCCCCCGAGTACGTAAGAAGGAATAATGGATATGCCTACACCTGTTGCCGCCGTTCGGGACATAAATTTTCGCCTGTTTAGATTCGCTTTTGATTTCATGTTTTTTGATTCTTGCGGATATATCGGATTTAATGTTTAGTTGAGCATCTTTGTTTTATGTACCGTAAAAGAATTTAATTCCTTTGGCAATCGGGACAGTAAGTTAAGTTTAATTTTTAATCTAAATTTACTTAATTTCAACAAGCAGGAAAAACACATAGAAGTTCAGGATTAAGGTTGAACCGGTGACGCTTCCCAAAGTTCTACTATCCAGGAACTGGGCCGGAAGTATGAGATCCACCCGGTGCAGATCACCAATTGGAAGACGCCGTTAAGAACGGCGAGGGGGTTTTCGGGAAAAGGACCAGGGACGCCAGGATTGCACAAAATTTAAAAACATGTGAGATTAAACTAATCTTAAAATAATGAAAGTCCGTTACGCACGTTCACAGTCCAGAGATGAACTGGAACAGATCCTTGGCCTTCAAAAGCAAAATTCGCTCACCTTCTTATCCCCGGAGGAAAAAGAAAAAGAAGGCTTTGTTACCGTTTCCCATACTTTCCAATTATTAAAACGGATGAACGATGTTTGTCCCCATATCATTGTAAAGGACAAAAACAGAGTGGTGGGCTATGCACTGTGCATGCATCCTCTATTTGCCCAGGACATTGAGGTATTGAAGCCCATGTTCAATGAAATTGACAACCATACTCCTCCAATCGAAAAATATATTGTAATGGGGCAGATCTGTATTCATAAAGATTATCGCAGGAAGGGAGTCTTCCGGGGTCTTTATAGCACTATGAAAATTTCCGTGGCACCGGAATTCCGAAGTATTATTACGGAAGTGGACGCCATGAACACAAGATCGTTACAGGCGCACTATGCTATTGGATTTAAGGAATTAAAAACGTATCACTTTGGTGGAAGAGAGTGGCATTTAATAATTCTTAAATAGGTTGCAACCATTTTATAGTTTCCGGATGAACTTTAGTCCCTCAGCAAAAGCAACCTTCGGAATACTGCAAATTTTCTTCTTATCTTGATTTCTGAATTTGACTATTAAAACAAACAATTAGATGAAAATTTTAATCGAAGATATTGTAAATCAGCTGAAAGATGTTCAGGAAGGAAATAACTGGATGGGGTCGAGTTTTGATAAAAAATTAAACTTGATACAGGAGGATTTGGCTTTTGTTCGCCCTATACCAGGTTTACACAGTGTAGCAGAAGTAATTTCCCATCTAACGGTTTGGAGAAAGGAAGCTATCCTGAAGCTCGAAACAGGGAAGGGATCCATAACAGAGGACAGTGAAGAAAACTGGTTACCGAACGATAAATTAAAGCATATCGGATGGGGCAAAATTAAATCGGCATACCGGAAGAGCCTAATTAGATTTAGTTAAAATACGGTTTCCAAAATAAACTCTAATCTTTGTGGAAGCAATAATCCTTGTAGGGTTTAAAATGTTTTTACGGCTGTTTGTTGTTTCTTTTACAGGTATAATCCATGGATTTTTTAATCCTGTT
This sequence comes from Flavobacteriaceae bacterium, assembly GCA_041743085.1. Classification (GTDB taxonomy): domain Bacteria; phylum Bacteroidota; class Bacteroidia; order Flavobacteriales; family Flavobacteriaceae; genus JAFMPW01. The sequence goes on along the minus strand of JBGTNL010000091.1, from coordinate 93,758 downwards.
GGCGGCTTGGTTCTTCGGGGTTCTAAAGTTCCGGGTAGATCAGGGTTATTGCGTATCTTTAGATTGTTCGTTATTCGTACACCAAAGAATTCTATTATGAAGCAAAACATTACTTCGCGGAGAAAGTTTATAAAAAACGCAATAGTAGCCGGTACAGGCATTACCATTGTCCCCAGCTTTGCGGTAAGCGGGCTTGGGTATAGGGCACCAAGTGATAAATTAAATATTGTTGGTATTGGAGTAGGGGGCAAGGGTATGCAAAATTTGATTGCAATGAACTCCGAGAACATCATTGGGCTTTGCGATATTGACTGGAATTACAGCCAACGCTGCTTTAACACCTTTCCGAAAGCCAAAAAATACTATGACTGGCGTAAAATGTATGATGAATTGGGCACTGAGATAGATGCTGTTGTTGTAGCCACCGCTGATCATACCCATGCCGCTATCGCCGCAACGGCAATGACAATGAACAAGCATGTATTCTGTCAAAAGCCCTTAACCCATTCGGTATATGAGTCCCGCTTGCTGACGAAACTTTCAGAAAAATATCCGGTCGCCACTCAAATGGGCAACCAGGGGAATTCCGGAGATGGCGTACGCCGGTTATGCGAATGGGTATGGAATGGCGAAATCGGCGAAGTCGTTGAGGCGCATGCCTGGACAGATCGACCTATTTGGCCGCAGGGTCTGGAACGTCCCAAAGAGGTTATGACCATACCTGAAAATTTTGACTGGGACCTTTTTATTGGACCCGCCCCAAAGCGGCCGTACAACAAGATATATACCCCATGGAACTGGAGAGGATTTTGGGATTTCGGCACCGGTGCCTTTGGGGATATGGCCTGCCACATTATGGATCCTATTTACAGAGCCTTAAAACTAGGATATCCCGAAGCTATTTCGGGGAGTTCAACTACCGCAAATACTGAAAGTGCGCCAAATGCCGAAAAAGTACGATTCGATTTCCCGGCACGGGAAAATATGGGAAAACTGAAGATGCCGGCTGTAGCGGTTCACTGGTATGACGGGGGATTCCTGCCAGACAGGCCGGAGGGCCTTGCAGACGGCGTACCTTTAATTAATGACGGCTTGGGTGGATGCTTGCTGATAGGCACCAAAGATACCCTGATCTGTGGCAGTGGAGGATTTAACCCCAGGCTGCTTTCCGGGCGCGTACCACAGGTAACACCTTATCTCCGAAGAGTGCCGGGCTCCGTAGATTACAGCGACGGTCCGCACGAACAGGATTGGATAAGGGCCTGTAAAGAATCTCCTGAAAACAGAATTAAAGGTTCCGCACATTTCGGGTATTCCGGTCCTTTCAACGAGATGGTGTTGTTAGGGGTATTGGCGGTTCGCCTGAAAGGGCTTCACAAGATCCTGAAATGGGACGGGGACCATATGAGGTTCACCAATATCGCTGACAATGAGACAATGAAGGTAGTAGAAACTTTTGGATTTCAAATGGTGAAGGGCAACCCTACCTGGAATGTTGAGGAGGTTGAAATGAATGCACTGCAAGCTGCCTCAGAATATATTAAACATGCGTACAGGAATGGATGGAGCCTGCCGGAGATGCCGGCCTAAGCGATATCAAAGCTATAAAAAATGGCTTTGCAGTGCCAAAGGCAGCTGTTCCGGTCAACTTCAAAAAGGAGGGAAAAATTTTGACCATCGGCACCTCTTTTACCCAGGAAAACACCCGATTAACAAGAGAAATTGTTGGTTTTCTTTTATTTGCAGAGTAGGAGGAGGGCCGTAAAATCTTGGCAATTTTCCTTAGTCTTAAAGCTCTAACTTAAAAGCTAAGAGCCCTCGCTGCCCTCTTGAATACCGTATTCAGTTTTGTACATACGCACGATAACAAAAAACAGGCTTATAAGCAAGGGGCCGAAAATGATACCGATCAATCCAAACAAGGGGATGCCGCTTATTACTCCGATCAGGGTAATAAGCGGATGCACATTATCCAATTTTTTAAGTACAAAAAGTCGGATCAGATTATCCGTTGCCCCCACCACCAGCAACCCGTATATCAGAATTCCCCAGGCCTGAAAATCATTGCCGCTTGCAATGGAAAGTATAAAGACCGGAAGAATGCCCAGGAAAGTCCCGATAAAGGGCACCATGGAGCCTAAGGACACTACAACAAACCAGAAGATCGGGTTTTCTATCCCGAAAATCAGAAAACCAATTAAAGCCACAATGCCCTGAGCGAGGGCTACAAGGGGAATACCTATGGCATTGGAGACTACCATGGTCTGGCTTTCACGTCTTATGATACCGAGATTTTGCCTGCTTATTGGAATATATTCCGTTAAGGAGTCCCTTAACACTTTCGGGCTGGTAAACATGTAAAAAAGCAGGAAGTACATAATGGCTATCGAGACCATCAGATTGAAGGTGCCGCCGGCAAAGCCGGACAGATTATCCGTGAACCACGCAGATGCACGGGAGGGATCAATTCTTGAAGCCAGGTCGTAATCAATGTGTTTTTCCAATATAAAAACTTGTTCCTGGAACGCTGCTACCACGCTTTCGGATTTATCGGCAAGGTTCCCAATCTCACCGACGAACATAAAGACCACCCCAACCAGGGGTAAACATATTCCTATAAATGAGATCAGGATAAGAACAATAGCAGCCCAAACCCTTTTTATCCCCTTTCGTATTAACTTGTACATCCATTTCCTTAAAAGAATATAAATGGTTATTGCACCAAGTACCCCCGACATGTAGGGAATTATTCCAATGAATATTAAGCCGCCAAGAAGGAAGATAAGTAATAGGGCAAAAAGTTGCCTAATTCCTTTAGGCTCTATATATTTCATAGTGATTTGATTAGGTAAGTAATTAAACCCTTAATTTCCTGGTCCGTACCCAACAACAAAATTGAACTAATCATCTGGTTATTTATTATATAATCGATCAAATCTATTGAATATTTGGCAAGCCGGGAAAAATTGAATCACAAGTAATCAAAGGGATAAAAACAACGGAAATGAAAAATATTATAAAATTTTTTACTGTTGCGTGTGCAGGTCTCCAAGCCATTGCCGCAACGGGCCAGATCATGACGGTAAGCGGCGCTATTGAGCCTGAAAAGATGGGCGTAACACTTATTCATGAACATGTTATGGTAGACTGGATAGGGGCGGACAGCACGGGGTATCACCGCTGGAACCGAAATGAAATTGTTCAAAGGGCATTGCCTTATCTAAAAGAAGCAAAGCGAAATGGGGTAAACACGTTCTTTGACTGCACGCCTGCCTATCTTGGCCGTGACCCACAGATCCTAAAGACTTTATCCGATAAGTCGGGAATTTACATAGTCACAAATACGGGATATTACGGATCTGGAAATAACAAATTTGTTCCCTCCCATGCATTGAAAGCATCCGCCGAAGAACTGGCCAGGGATTGGATAAGGGAATATAAAAATGGAATCGATAGTACTGGTATAAAACCCGGATTTGTCAAAATCTCCGTAGAAAGGGAAGACACCCTATCGGAAATGCACCGGAAACTGATAAAGGCAGCCGCCCTTACGCACTTGGCAACAGGTCTTAGTATAGTGTCTCATACCGGCACCGATGGCCCGGCAATGGAGCAGCTCAGGGAATTGAAAGACATGGGTGTTTCCCCGAAAGCCTTTATATGGACACATGCTCAAAATGGAACTATGGAGGGCTATTTACGGGCCGCAGAACAGGGAGCATGGATTTCTCTTGATAATGTGAACGACGAACCAGAAAGAATCGCATGGTTCGTTTCAACCCTTTCTACACTTAAAGTAAAAAACATCATGGACCATGTCCTGATATCCCATGATGCCGGATGGTACGATGTGGGAACGCCGAACGGAGGAGAGTACAAAGGATACACCGATATATTCACCAAGCTTATTCCAGAACTCAAAAAAAATGGCTTTACCCAAAAGGATTTAAACCTATTGCTAGAAGAAAATCCGAAGAAGGCATTCAGCATCGGTATCAGGAAGTTATGACTGCTAAAGGGCATCTCTAAAAACCCTACTTTGGTTGCCAACCTGTTCTTTTTCCCGGCTACTTCGTTACCATAATACTTCCCGATAGCTATCGGGACTAAACTCCGCTTTGGCGCCTTGTATCTAAAAAAAACACCTGCGTTATCATTCCAAACAGAGTTATTGGAGATGCTTTATGGTGAAAATCCCCTGCTTTTGGCGGGGATTGCCTTTTTCCAGCTAAAGAAATTTTCCAATTTCCAGTTTTTAGGCATGCTTTCATTATTTTTTAGCAGCCCTTTTTTTTGTAATAGGCATCTATCGTTTTACACTATTAAAGAAAAGTTTAAAAAAGCTATATGACATATCCGAAACGAAAAAAGTGTGGCCTTTACTTCTGAAAGACGGAGTTAAAGACCCCTAATTTAATGGAATCTTTATCCAGAAGAGGTTTAAGTGATTGTTTTTTTCCGTACGGAAGAAAAGCCACTCCTTCCGGAATCCACGAGCATACTTATAGCGGCCAGAACCTGGGCACAAAAAACATGATAAGAATGACCAAAATGATAGTCAGCGGCAAGCCGGCTTTAATAAAATCAACAAATTTGTATTTACCCGGGCCATAGACCAATATACAAGATGGTTCGAAAGGAGTTATCAGGGAAACTGATGCGCCCATCATAATGGCAATGGCAAATGAGCGCGGATCTGCCTGAAGCAGTTGGGCGGCATCCAGGGCTACGGGCAAGACCACCAGTGCCGCGGCGGCATTAGACATGGGTTGCGTTAGTATAATAACCAGTATTATAAAGCCCGCAAGTACGTACATTACTCCGAAGTCCCCAAGAAGACGAATAATATTTACAGCGAGGAATTCTGACGCTCCCGAATTTTGCATTGCCGTTCCGAATGCGCTCATTCCTCCGATAAGCACCAACAGTTTCCAGTCCATTATCTGATAAACCCGCTCAATATTCAATGCGCCTACCAATACAACAAACAAGGCAGCGGTTAAAAATGCGACGGAAAGCGGTACAATTTTTAGAGAACCGGCGATCACGGCAACTAAAAATATCAATGCCGCCAGTACACCTTTCCTTTCTTTGAACATATTGACCCTGAAATCCCCGATAAAAGAAAATTCAATGGAATTTCTGTTGGCATTTATAGTTTCCTCGGTGCCCTGTATTAAAAGCACGTCGCCGATTTTAAGCTTAAGGTCACTGATTTTTTGAGATACTGTAGCTTCAAGGCGATGGATCGCCAAAACCACCAAATCATAATTTTGTCGGAATCGCGCTTCTTTAAGGGACAGATCCACCAATCGGGAGCCGGGAGTTATCAGCACCTCCGCCAATCGTATCTTATCACTTTGTATTTCTTTATCGGTAATGGTATCGGCCAATACTTCCAATCCGGACGATTCCTTCACTTTAATAAGTTCCTCCATCTTGCATTCCACGAGCAAGATGTCATCGGCCTCAATACGAGTGAAGCGATTGGGAATGAACTCCTCTTTTCCGCGAATAATTTTTATGATCCTTACCTCCCGTTTGGAGAGGTCCGAATGAAACGCTTCCTGCCCGATAAGGTTCGATTTTTTAGAGATAACTATTTCCGAGAGGTACTGTTTTATCTTATATTCTTCGGAAAAGCTCGCTTCCTTATGATCGGGAAGAATCCGTTTCCAAAACATCAGAATAAAGCTGATGCCGGCCGCGAAAAGGATCAGCCCCATCCACAGGATCTCAAAAAAATCCAGTGGTTTCAGACCCTCACTGGCAATGTAACCACTCACGGCCACATTGGTGGAAGTGCCGATAAGCGTGCAGGTACCTCCAAGAATGGATGCATAAGCGACCGGTATGAGCACTTTGGAAGGGCTGATGGATAATTTACGGCACATCCCCACTACCGGCCCTGTCACTAATGCTGTGACCGTAGTATTATTCATGAAGGCGGAAAAAAATCCGGTTACAACCATCGTATAAAGGACAAAGAGCGTTCGGCTCTTCACAAGTTTGATCATCTGCGATCCAACCTTGTCGAGTAAACCAGTCTCCGATAGCGCTCCCGATATTATGAATATGGATGCGAGGATGATCATGAAATCGCTGCTGAATCCCTCAAATGCCTCCTCGGGACTAAGGACACCTGAGAGGGTTAAGATCACCAAAAGTCCAATGGTAACTACATCCACGGAAAATTTTTCACTGGCGAAAAGCACAAGGGCCGCAATTAGTAGTCCAAGGACCAAAGCTATCTCCATATATTCCGTATTTGGCGGTAAACTAAAGATATACAAAGGACCTGAATGGAGGACGGAATCGTTGAATATTTTTAACAGTCTATGGCAATCGGTCGTTTGAGAAGTGAAATCCGATACATAGATCCCCTGCATTTGTCCGGTAAAGAGGGCGAATCCTTTAGTGTTAAACAATAGTGCTTTTGCATTAATTCCTCTATAGGAATTTCATATCTTTATAGAAGGATATTTCTTATGCTTGCCAATTCATTTATCAATATAGATATGGTTTCCTCTCAATCTGTTCATAATGCCTGTCTTGAAATGTTAGATGGCCTGTCCATGGAATTCGGGACCTGTCTTCACAGCACGCCAACGGGATACGAGTTACAATTAAAAAATGACACCGGTTTGGGAACCATGAAGTGCGTGGCATTGGATAGTGGGGTCTCCACCCTCATATTCGATGTATTGATCAACCGATCCATTACTTTTTCAATGGGTGGCGTACTGGCCAGCCCCATAGCGCACTACCTTTTTATTTATGAAGGAAAAATCAGCCATCAATGTATAGGTGAAGAGTCCTTTGCTACCGCTATTTCAAATGCGCAATGCGGGGCTTTTAAATCTGACCAGGGCACAATGTGGTCGTTGAAAGTTGCTCCTGCCACTCGGCTCCGAATGGTTATAATTTCAGTTGATATGCAGCGTAACCGACTTATTAATTATTTCGGCTCGGATAAAAGTTTTACTTATGTAAACGATAGAATTTTGCTGCGGTATGACTATCCGGCGAGATCTGCAGTAATGCTCAAAAGGATTTTCAGTGCAAAAGCACAGCGTCAGTCCTCCATGCTACATTATAAAGTTGCGCTCCTCAATCTTCTGTCGAATCAACTATCGCCATTTAAACCGGATCCTGAATATAAAAGGATTCCTAAAATGGATCACAACCGGAAAACCGGCTCCCCCCCCGTTAATTCTTAATCCCGCCCCGCAGATGCAAGGCATTTTGGCCAGGGCTCAGACAGATCTATTTCGAAAAGCATGCTATCCTTTTTCTATATCAAAGGAAACAACGGTTTTTTCAATCAATATAGTAGTTTATTGAGCACCATCATCAAGCTGAGAAGCGTATTTTTGCAAAAAAAGGTATGGCCGTACTGGGTAGTATGATCAAAGGATTTTTAGAACTCCGGGATAAACTGGCACCGGACACTGATCCTGCGGAAGCACAACGGCTTGTGCTCAAGGAATTACTGGAGAATGCCAAGGATACCGCATTTGGCAGGAAGTATTTATTCAAAGAGCTCCTTGCGTCAGATCATCTGCAAAAAGATTTTGCCAGATCCCTTCCCTATTTTGACTACGAAAAGATGAATGAAGAATGGTGGCAGAAATTACATAATGGTGAAACCGATATCACCTGGCCGGGGAGCCCCCATTATTTTGCATTAAGTTCCGGGACCACTGGTAAGACCAGCAAGCGTATTCCAGTTACTGATGCTATGCTGACAGCCATTCGGAATACCGGAATTAAACAGGTATATGCCTTAAGTAATTTTGACCTGTCTCCCGATTTTTTTGAAAAAGGCATCCTTATGCTGGGTAGTTCTACGGATCTGGAGGAAGTAGACGGGCATCAGGAGGGTGAAATCAGCGGAATAAGTGCCAGTAATATTCCAACCTGGTTCAGGGGATATTATAAGCCAGGCGCCGAAATCGCTAAGATTGACGATTGGGACAAGCGCGTTCAACATATCGCAGAAGAAGCACCTAATTGGGACATTGGAGCCCTGAGCGGAATTCCCTCATGGATTGAATTAATGTTGCAAAAGGTCATAGAACACCACAAACTGGATCATATCCATAATATCTGGCCTAATCTACAGGTATACACGTCAGGAGGTGTGGCCTTTGGCCCTTATGAGAAAAGTTTTAACTCCTTGTTGGGAAAGCCGGTAACGGTTATAGATACCTATCTCGCTTCGGAAGGTTTTATTGCCTTTCAGGGGCGGGCCCAAACCACAGCCATGCAACTGGTAACCGATGGAGGCATCTATTTTGAATTTGTTCCCTTTAAGCCCGAGTTTATAAATCAGGATGGTTCGCTTACCGGGGATGCACCTTCCCTTCACCTTGGAGAAGTTGAATTGGATCAGGATTATGTGCTCATCATAAGCACTGTTGCAGGGGCCTGGCGGTATATCATTGGAGATACCGTCGAATTTACTGATCTGGAGAGAGCCGAAATAAAGATCACTGGGCGGACCAAATTTTTTCTGAACACCGTTGGTTCCCAGTTGTCTGTGAATAAACTGGATGATGCAGTACAACACCTTGAAGAAAAATTTTCAATCAAAATCCCCGAATATACCTTGTGCGCCAAGCGGATAAAAGACGATTTTTACCACTGCTGGTATCTGGGAACAAAGAATGAAAGGGATGGCGCCCAACTGGTGGAAGAACTGGACAACTATCTGAAGGACGCCAATAAAAACTACGAAGTGGCAAGATCCAAAGCGTTAAAAGGAATAAAGGTAAGCTGCGTTAAACCGGAGGTATTCCACGACTGGAGTGGAGAAAACAAAAAAAAGGGCGGGCAGGTTAAAATGGAAAGGGTGATGAATGAGGAGAAATTTAAGAAATGGGAGAAATTTGTAGCTTCCCGCTAGTGATTTTTTCAAAAACTAATTCCTGGCATTCCGATAAAAGCATCAGTTCTTAGGACCCTGGTCACCATAATTGGATTGAAAGGGGCATATTTCAACGAGCTATGACGCCCTAAAAGACCGTACATTTATATTCTCTTTTATTTGAAATGAGGTGCCGTTCCATTCAAATTTACTCAACGTTTTCCTCCTTCTTTTTATTTTCCCGTTCTTCCACCAACATCATGATCTCTTTCGGGGACAGGTAATATTTGCCGATTTTTTTCTTATAGTTTTCACTGATATCGGCATTGTTTAAGATAAAATCCTTTGTTTTGAGAATGTAGTTCTCCATTCCCTGATCTACGGCATAGGAGTCGGCAGCTCGCTCCGCTATCATAAGATACCTGCCGGAGAAGGTGTATTTTATGGCAAACCAGAACAGATTAAGGCTACTTCTGTTCCTGTAATCCATAATATGCCCCAGTTCATGGCCCAACCATCCGATGAGGATGTCTTTTGGAATTTCCTCAGTTGTAAATTCCTTATCGGAAATATGGATCTTTTCACTGATAAGTATTTTATACTTCCGTTTTCCTTTAGATCCGAAAAGACTCCAGAAGTCGGGCTGCGCCAGCATAGTCGATTTTCGTATCTTTTTTTTGAATTTAAAAGTTATAGGAACATCTGCCAACTGAGGATAGAATGAAAGGGCCGTACCGGCCTCTTTTTTTATTGCTTCCGGTGCATTATGTTGGGAATTTAAAGGAATCTGAATCATAAAAAATAAGGGAATTATATAGCGCACATTTCAGAAGGAATGGCGGTTTTTTTAATGTGAAGTGCACCGCCTTTCTACTCACAGGTTGGGGTAATATACAAAAATTGAAGTTCTAAGTCGGATGCGCCGGAAGGTTCCTTACTATATAAGGAAGTGATTTAAACTTTTTGAATTGAAGCGAAAATTGATGGTTTTGTGCCCAGGTGAAGGCTTTTTTGAGCTGCATAGCAGGGCTACGGAGCAAGAAAAAGACAAAATATGGGCGTAAAACGGCAACTTTTTTAGCCAATTTGTAAAAGTTTAAATCACTTCAAGGCAACGATCATTTCTTTTCAGGGGAATCCTCTTCTTTTTCATTATCAATCTGATCAAAGGCTTTTTCAAGCTGCTCCTTGGTGGGTGGGGGAGGGAGTTGCTCATGTGCCTTCCCGGGTTCAAAGCTTAGTTTTGTGAAAAAGGGAAAGTGATCCGATGCCACTTTTGCCCCTCTTTCTACCTCCAATACCCTGAAGTCCGGGGAGGTGAAAATATGGTCCAGAGGCCATCGCAAGATCCAGTTTTTGGCATTATAGGTATTAAATAAGCCCCTGCCTTTTCTAAGATCCAAAAGCCCGCTTACTTTTTGAAATAAAGCGGTGGTCTCTGACCAGGCCACATCATTAAAATCTCCCAAAACGATTACAGGATAGTCCGAGTTACGCGATAGTTTAGCGATTTTCATCATTTCAGCATCCCGGTCCACCGAAGATGGATTGTGTTGAGGGGTAGGTGGGGCCGGGTGAATCGCAAAAAGTTGTATGGTATCTTTGGAACGCATGATCAATTTCGTATGAATTGAAGGAATGGTATCTTCCACCAGGTATTGCACGCTTGATTCATACAGATCTAACTTGGAATACAATAACATGCCATAAGTGTTCTCCAACGGAATCTCAATTTTATGTGGATAGTTCTTATTGAGCCCCTGGTTTAGCCTGTTTGTCCAAACCTTATTGGTCTCCGTTAAAACCACAATATCAGCATCGTATGTCCCAAGATTGCTTATCAGGCCCTCTGTACGGGCGTTTTCCTGAAAGACATTTGCGGTATAAATGCTGATAACATCTGTTACCTCTTTCGCGCCATTCTGCACTTCATAACCCGCAAATGCGGTATAGGGATATATTTTGAGGCCCTGGAAGATAAAGCAAGCTGCCAGAACAACAACAAAAATATAGTCCCGGACTTCTCTGATGTCAAATTTTAGAAAATAGGTGAGCAAAGCCAATAGGGTCAGCAGGGTGAGCTGGAGATGTGGAAAGTCGAATACCCGAACGCTCCAATGGTCCACCGCGATGAATGGAAATATGGTGAGAAGTATTGCTACCATCCCAAAAATGCGAAGGAATAATTTTAGTGTCATTAACTGATTTGTGTTCTAAATATAGGATTTCCCGGGCGTTAATATGTATTATGCTGAAATTACTTCCGATCAACCAAGGTATTTGCGATTTAAACGACTTTTCACATTTTGGACAATAGAGGAATGCCTGGTTACATTCCCGTTTGAATAAAAAAACTTACGGAACCGAACGGAACAATAATCATGATAATCCCGGTCTTTTTCAATTTTAAAATGTATAATTTTAGAAAAATCGAATTATAATGAAGAAATCTGTAAATCCATACAACGGAGAAACCTTATACGAGTTTGAGGAGTTAGCTGCAGACGGTATTTTAAAGAAACTTGAATTGGCAGAAAAAACGTTCCAGGGCCAGAAAACACGCTCATTTTCGGAACGTGCCGCACGCATGAAAAAAGCAGCGCGGGAACTTGTGAACAGCAAAGACAGGTATGCCGAGGTCATTAGCCTCGAAATGGGAAAGCCCATTACCCAGGCTGTGGCAGAAATTGAAAAATGCGCATGGGTGTGTGAATATTACGCCGAAAATGCCGAAGGCCATCTGGCGGATGAAGTCATTGAAACAGATGCCGACAGGAGCTACGTGCGTTACGAACCTCTGGGAGTGGTCCTCGCCATAATGCCGTGGAACTACCCGTTCTGGCAAGTATTTCGTTTTGCGGCCCCGGCATTGATGGCTGGCAATGTGGGGATATTAAAACACGCCTCCAACGTCATGAAATCTGCCCAAATGATCGAAGAAGTTTTTGAAAAAGCAGGATTCCCGGAAGGTTCCTTTCAAAACCTTGTCGTTGGTAGCGATGCCATAGAAGCTATCTTAAAGAACGATATTGTGAAGGCGGTCACCCTTACGGGAAGCAAACCTGCGGGAGCCTCTGTTGCGTCTGTCGCGGGTAGAGCAATAAAGAAGTCGGTCCTTGAACTCGGAGGAAGTAATGCGCTTGTCGTCTTTATCGATGCGGCTCTCGAAAATTCTGTAGAAACCTGTGTACGGGCGCGGTTCCAGAATACCGGGCAAAGTTGTATCGCGGGGAAGCGATTGCTGTTAGAAGAGGGAATAGCCGATGACTTCACAAAGCTGTTCAAACAAAAAGTGGAAGGCTTAAAAAGCGGCGATCCAATGAACAAGGATACCTATATCGGAGTACTGGCAAGGGAAGATCTGGCAAAGGATATTGAAAAACAGGTAAATGATTCCATAGCCATGGGGGCAACCCTCCTGTTGGGCGGGAAAAGAGAAGGTACTTACTTTGAACCTACCATAGTTGCCAATGTAACCCATGAAATGCCCATGTTTAGGGAAGAAACCTTTGGGCCTGCTATTGGGATAACACGGTTTAAAAATGAAACGGAGGCTGTTAAATTGGTGAACGCTTCTGATTTTGGCCTGGGGGTATCGTTGTTTACGTCGGATATGGAGCGGGTAAACCGACTAATTCCCCAACTTTATGAGGGGGCCGTTTTTGTGAATGAATTGGTAAAGAGCGATCCCCGATTGCCCTTTGGCGGTGTCAAGACCTCGGGATATGGTAGGGAGTTATCCCAACATGGTATCCGGGAATTCGTGAATAAGAAGACCGTTTATATTAGTAAATAAGCCCACTGCCGGGTGTTGTAAACCCAAAAATCAATAACTTCGTAACCTATAACCTTCTTACCCATGAAATTCGGAAAAGTTGAACAGCCGGAAAAAGTAGATTTTACACTCCCAAAGGACCATCCGGAGACGGCGGTGATCCTGTCTAAGATCAAAAAAAAGCCATTGAACGTTTACATTGGCTGTGCCAAATGGAACCGCCAGGATTTAAAGAATTTTTATCCAAGGGGTACCAAAGACGAGTTGGCTTACTATGCCACACAATTTAATAGTATAGAACTCAACGCCACCTTCTACAGAATATTTCCTGCGACCACCTACGAGAGTTGGTACGACAAGACCCCCGGAGATTTTAAGTTCTTTCCTAAGATTGTGAACAGCATAAGTCATTTAAGGCGATTAAATGATCAGGTGTATCCGATTGTAGATGAGTATTTGAATGTTACTTCCAATCTTAAGGAAAAACTGGGTACAATCTTTTTACAAATGCACAATAATTTTGGGCCCAAAAACTGGGATAGGATAGTGCGCTTCGTTGAATATTGGCCCCGGGAGTTTCCGTTGGCTATGGAATTCAGGCATACGGATTGGTTCAATGATGAAAAAGTGGCAACAGAACTTTATCACCTGCTCCAGGAGAATAATATAACCAATATTTTGGTAGACACTGCTGGAAGGCGCGATATGCTGCATATGCGCCTCACAAATGCGGAGGCTTTTGTGCGCTATGTCGGCGCTAATCACAAAAGTGACTATGACCGCCTGGACGATTGGGTATTGCGTTTGAAAGATTGGTACGATCAGGGGTTGCGCGACATCCACTTTTTTATACACCAAAATTTGGAATTGGCATCCCCCTTGCTTTCCGCGTATTTTATAGAAAAAATAAATAAAAAGTTACCGGTACAGCTACATGTTCCTCAGACGCTCGTAAAACCCGGAACCCTGTTTTAGTAGGTAGCACCCACTTCAACAAAGCTGTTTTTTATATGGAACCTGGGAGCCAGTGGCGCCGCCATACAGCAGGTGGAACCCAGATAAAAAAGCGCCAGTTCCTCCAACTTTTCAATATAATATCCTATGATTATGGTATCTTTTAGTTTTATCGTGCCAACCGCAGGGCCGCCAACAACGGATATATACCAAACCCTACCGCCCCCATCTGTAATATCGATGTTATAGCGTTCATTCCTGAATGCGGGAAGTGACGGATTTTGTCTGTAGATCCAGGGACGGAGAACTATAAGATCGCCAGGCAAGTGTTGAATTCGGGTAATTTTGCCGCTTACCGGGGCATGGATACGATGATAGTTTTTGTTGTGAAGAAAAACGTTCGAAAAACTATAATAACCTGGGATTAGCCCCTGGGCTACACCAAATATGGTTGCCACGGTACGCGTATCGCCTTTTACCCGTATGGTGCCTTGCTTCTTTACCTTGCCCAGGTCGCACAGCAAACCTTCACATGGCCACACAAACGGACTTGGGTTCCGGGGCAGCTCCGCAAACTTTCTGATAAAAAAATCCTGAAAACTTTCAAATTTCCCCCGGTCATCGGGCGGCTTGAATTTATCGAGGTAATTGGATTCATTATAATAGTACTGAATATATGGTTTAATGATCCATTTGGAAAAAGGTTTGTCGTAACAGGAAGCATAGATTGAAGATATACGCCTTTGAAGCGTGCTTGGAAGGTTTCCCCAGACCTTTAAAGATAGGAACCGGTACAGGTTGGCTTTCCATTGAGGTATCTGTGCAATTGGAAAATGTGGATCGGAATAGTAGGATGTAAGTGTTGCCGACTCCATAAAACTAAATTACCTTATCAATCTCCTTTACTGCGGAGTGACATGTATATTGTATTTCACTTATGCTCTCGGCACGTTCTTCCGTAAGCCGGGTTTCCGGGGTATTTTCCGGAGTAAGCTGTGTAAATAGAAAGAGGAGGAGGGCAATGAAGTACTTGGCGAGCGTTTGCATGATGGAGTAGCTTTTGATTCCATTAAAAATATTTTTTAATGGGCTAATCAGGAAATGAATTAAGAAAAGTTTATTGTAAGATTAACAAACTTTATAAAAATTCACCTGATTTCTTTTCAAACTAAGTCGCACTCGATATCATTTAAAAATAATTAGTTGATTAAGAACGCTTTTAAGTGCGGACAACCCGTTCCCATAAGGCGGATTTCAACTCATTTTCACAATATCCCTCATTTCTGCCATTCATCCTTTGGATAGTTCAACGGCGACCTTTTGTACCTCGTCCAGGACCCGGAGTAGATTGCCACCCCAAAGTTTTTCTATTTCTTCTTCGGTGTAACCCCTTTTTGCCAATTCCAGGGTAACATTAAAAGTTTCTGATGCATCTGACCAACCTTCAATGCCACCGCCGCCATCGAAATCCGAACTGATTCCTACATGGTCAATCCCGATAAGTTTCACCATGTAATCAATATGATCTATAAAGTCAGCCACATTTACTGCTTCAGGGGCGTCCTTTCGGGTTTTCACCAATTTATCAGCGGCGGTACTGACCCTGGGGTAATTTTCCATATAGTCGTCCTGCTGGGCATCCGTAAGGTTATTGAATTCGGAGCGGTCATACCAGTCAATGCCCAGCGAATCCGCCACCGTTTTGTAAACATTTTTCATATACGCTTCCCGTGCCTCGCTCTTCGCTGTATTCAGGTATGACGTAAAAGCCACAGTCTGAACTACCCCGCCATTCTCTTTCATAAGTTGTAACTGCTCGTCATCCAGATTTCTGCTGTGGTCACAGAGGGCTCTGGCCGAAGAGTGTGATGCAATGATAGGAGCCTTGGTCAATGCGATCATTTGTTTCATAGCTTCTTTTGAGGGATGGGATACATCTATCATTATTCCAACCCTATTCAACTCTTTTACAGCTTCTTTACCCAACTCGCTTAAACCATTATGTAACCATAAACTGTCTTGTTCTCCCGTATTGGAGTCACTAAACTGACTATGCCCGTTATGGGAGAGCGACATATACCGGGCGCCCATATCGTGAAATTTTTCAATATTACCGAGATCCTCCCCGATGGGATAGGCATTTTCCACCCCGATCATCGCCACCTTCTTACCTGCCTTGACTATTCGCCTGACATCCTCCGAGTTTAGCGCAAGTTCAATGCGTTCGGGCGCAATCTCTTCACAGAGTTTATGGATGGCCGTAAATTTAGCCATAGCATTGTGATGCGCCTTCCCATAACCCTCGGTGGTAAGCGTATCCTGCCCAGTGTAAACAATGAACCAGGCCACATCCAGTCCACCGGCTTCCATTTTAGGTAAATTTACCTGGGTCTCCAGATCCTGGGTGTAGTTAATACTGTCTGTAAAATTTTTTATATTGATGTCATCGTGAGTGTCGATTGTAATGACGGTTTCGTGAATCCGCCCAGCCTTATCTTCCATACTTTCTTCTTGCTTTTTTTTTAGTTGTCCGCAAGAAACCAGGACAAGGGTAAACATCATAAAAATGGGTGTGCGCATGTTGTAAGAATTTTATACCTACAAATAAAGCAATTTGACAACAGAAAATGAAGGCTAGGTAACATTTAATTGTACACGCCCGGTTAAATGATGAGTTTTAAACAAATAATAACCAGAAACTTACAAATGTTAAAATAATACGGGTCCCAAACTCTATTAAATTACACAACCGTAGTTCAAAACTACCTCTAACCAAATCCCATTGAACTTAAAGAACCTACTGGCACAATTGGCATTTCTGGAAGCAAGCCTGGATAAATTCTCCTATCAGAAGTTAAACACACAGGAGGCAAGGGCTCTTAAAAATTCTTTTGAGGCGTTCCGCAATCTTCTTGAGGAAAAAATACGCCTGGAAACAATACGAGGAGCGGATACCGGGAAAATTATCTTTTTCTCATACCCGCAGGGTAAAAGAGCTGAAAATGATGTTCATGAAACAGCCAACGCTGCTGGTACGAATTCTGTCCCTTCAAACGACCCTGGCGGATCTGCGGATTTTTTAAAAGAAAACGGGATCAGCAATGAGCAGCTCGGATATATAAACTTTATTCTGACAGTCTCCGGGATCTCTTCGCATCTATCTGCCGATTCCGAGGAAAGTGAACAATTATATCAGAATATTCCAAAGAAACCATATTTAACAAAACCTATGGATAAATCACATAAAATAGTTTCAGAATCAGGAGCGTCCGAACAGTCGGGAACCAGGGAGTCAGTTAAAATTGATCTTGGGTCTGTTTTAAGGGACTGCCTGGGCGAGACAGACCTCCTTGAGGAGCTCGTAAGGTTGTTTAAGCAAAATTCGCTGGAATTCATTGGGCAGGTGAAGCTTCATTTGCAGAATTTGGATTATGAAGGGATCCGCTTCGCCTCTCATAAAATTAAAAGCGGCCTGCGGATGATGAAGACGCACGAATTGCTTGCCATTGCCGAACAAATTGAAGCGGAGAGCAAAACCGGAAGGGATGTAAAGCACCTGAATTTCTTATTCGATTGTTTTGTAAAGGAATACCCGGGGATTGAAAAAGCGATAGACCTGGAACTGGGAAATTTAAAATAGAAGGTAAAATGACCACAAAAAAAAAACAATTGTTATTGGCGGAAGACGATGAATTACTGGCATCACTGCTAAACTATCGACTCGAAAAAGGAGGATATCAGGTTCATCTTGCCCGCGATGGAAGGCAGGTAAAGGAGTTTTTGAGCGAAACTATTCCGGACATCATTGTCAGTGATATTATGATGCCTTATTTCTCAGGGATAGAACTGGTAGATTACGTTCGTAATGAGCTGCAATTAGGAATACCGGTGATCATCATTTCATCCGCAGGCAATGAAGAAAACGTATTAAACGCCTTCGAATTAGGAGCCAACGATTTTATCTCAAAGCCCGTAAGTCCTTCCGAACTCCTGGTGAGGGTGGGAAGGGAGCTAAGCAAAATGTAGAATTTGGGTATAGGAAAAGTTACATATCTGACCATAGTGCCATTGGCCCCAAAGATCCATCCGGATCTTTTGTGGAATCTTACCATGTTGTTCAGTGGCCTTGGAATCCTCTACCTTCTCTTCGTCTTCATTTTTAGAAATCGCCTCGCCCATAAAGCCAAGGGAATTCGCGAAAGAAAAAGAGAATTGGGCCCAATGATAAGCAACTTTTTATTTTTTGAAGACGATGCCTCATTACAAGAAAAATACGACTACGTTCAATTAAAACTGGAGATACGAGAACTGCTCAAGGACAATTTTAACCGAAAAGTCCTGGTAGAAATCCTTCTCGACCTGCAAAAGGACATCTCCGGAGATGCCAGGCAACGGCTGTTCAATCTCTATAGGAATCTTGGTTTACATCTGGATGCCTTCGATAAATTAAAAAGCCGGCGTTGGGAAGTGATTTCCCGGGGAATATTGGAGTTAACTCAACTCCAGGTTGAAGAATCCTATAGTTCCATTAAAAAATTCATTAACCATAAACGCGGTGTTATTCGAAAACAGGCCCAGCTGGCTACGGTAAGCCTTAAACATGAGGGAATCACTTATTTTCTTGACACCTGTAAATATCGCATATCTGAATGGCAACAATTAAAATTGCTCGATATTATCCGCAATTTAGAGGATTTTCAACCTCCGAGATTTAAGGCCTGGCTAACTTCCAAAAATGGGGACGTCGTTCTTTTTGCACTGCGCCTTATTAAATACTACAAACAAAACGACGCCAATACTTCACTCATGGTGCTGGTAAAACATAAAAATGATCAGATAAAGATTGAAGCCATTAATTGTATTAAGGAGTTCTGCGTTTTTGAGGCACTTCACATCCTCAAGGCGGTATTTTGGAATTGCAGGCCCCATGTAAAATTACTTGTTTTAGACGCCCTTGCCGATTTGGGAGGCGAAGGTGAGCTGATATTTTTAAAAAGTATTGAAAATAAGGAAAATAACTTTATGGTTAAAAGTAAAGCTTTAAGTGCAATAAATACCATTTCTCCGGGAGCTGTGATGCCCACTAAAGATATTGAGTTCATACGGCCGTATGAAGAACAGCAAGAGGAGATGACAGATGCAATAGCGCCGGTCGCGGAGGAACCGACTAAGGAAATGATCCCTGACTTTGACCCGGGAACCGAAAACCAGGACGGGAAGATGCTTATTGAGGGACCGGAGGGACCACAGGAGGCTGTCCATAAACTTCATGAACATGAGGTTCCGGGGGAAAAAATAACTGAACCAGAACCGGAAATTTCGGAATACGGGGAAGAAACACCAAAGGAAACGGCACCCGATCCATCGGAACAACCAAAAGAAAATAAAGTAGAGATAGCACCCGTTGTGGAACAACCTGATAAAAACCTAGGCGAATTAACATTGGATGTTGAAGAATACATGGAGGAATCCGCACCCGAGTTTGAGGTTACAGGGATGCATGATGGTGAGCAGGCCTATTGGGAGGCCGTTCTTGACCCTGAAAATGAGGATGTAGAAATCTTTGAAATCTGCCTTCTGGAGGAACTTCAGGATATTTTGACCGAAGCTGAAAGACCGGATGAATCGTATTCGGATGATGAAATATTGCCGCTAAACTTTCTGCCCATTATTGAAGAAGACCCAAAAGGTAAGGATAAAAAGGAAAAAATCCCCGAGCATATTGTGGAAATGGAAGTTGATGGGGAAATGGTTCATGAAGATGAAAAGTTTAGGGTTGAATTAGACAGCATATTACAAAGAATAAGGGGATCCGAAGAAAAAGGGGAGGAAGATACTGTTGTTGATTTTCTTCCCCTTGTAGCGGGATCTGAAACTTCTTCCGATACCGATAAAGAAGAAGTGGGCCCGGAGCAGCCCATACGGGAGTTTAACGTGGACTACAAGGAGGTACGGGCTATTCCCGAGGAGCCGGAAATGGCATTTTCATTAGGGCCAACACGCACCTCCCTGGAAGAGCTACCCGCTAAAAATCCTGGACTAATGGAAGTATTTTTCGAGGAGGAAGAACCTCCGTTAGCAGAAATGAGCTGCGATAAATCCATCGAAAAGGGGGCATCGGATTTAAGTCGTTTGCTGGATGAAAGGGTAAGTATATTCAATGAATTGTTTAAGACCTGCGATGCAGAATCCAAATTGATATTGTTAGATGAGATATTGGCCGTTGGAGATGAAAAAGATCTCAGGTTTCTGGATACGCTTGGTGCGGATGAAGATAGTCGGGTACGTAAAAAAGCGCTAACCATTAAGAAAAAATTGGGAGACTTTTTAAAGAGGAACCGCAAAGAGAATGAAAGAATGAACGCTGACCACCTTCACGGCGAAGCACCTGAGAATGATGACATTAGTGGGGCAGATGTAAAGAAGGAAGAGCCAGATACCCCCAATAGTCCTGCTAAGGAGTTGAGTAATGACCTAACCGCATTGGAATACCGTCTTCTGGCCGAAAAAAATATTAAAACTTCCAGAACTTCAGGTATCCTGGATGTCGATTTTGAATTAACTCCCCTTGAGGAGGCACAATCACAGAACTTAGGCGGGGCCATATCTGAAAGCAGCTTCTTGTACGATATATTGTCTATTCCATCAAAAATAATTCAAAAATTAAATGGATAGCGGGGTTTTCAATGTCATTCTGGAATATATAAACATCGTGTTTTTGATGTTTACAATCAGTTTGTTTCTCATCTTTAGTACAATGGCTTACCTGTCTACGAGAAATTCTATCCATTATAAAAAGAAAAACAGTTTCGGCGACTTGTCAAAGATCATGGCTTCGCCCCTGGCTCCCAGTATAACCATCATTGCTCCGGCCTACAATGAAGGAATGACGATAGTGGAAAACATCCGTTCCCTGTTATCCCTTCAGTATGTTAATTATGAAGTAATGCTCGTTAATGACGGAAGTAAGGATGATACATTGGAAAAAATCATTGCCGCGTACGCTCTGGTGAAGGTTAATTATGAAATTGACCCTGACTGGAAATCGAAACCCATCCGAGGGGTCTATAAATCCACCCAGCGTTCCTTTTCAAAGCTTACGGTCATCGATAAGGAAAATGGGGGCAAATCCGATGCTCTCAATACCGGTATTCAGCTTTCAGAAAACAAATATGTGGGCTGCATCGATGTGGACTGCCTGCTAATGCCCGATGCCCTTTTGCACGTGGTAAAATCATTCTTCCAAAGAAGTGAAAAGAGGGTCATTGCGGTGGGCGGGGTCATTCGCATCGCAAATTCCTGTAAAATTTCCGGTGGGGAACTTGAAGAAATACGTTTGCCGAAAAGTTGGCTGGCAAAATTCCAGTTGCTGGAATATACACGTTCATTCCTTTTGGGGCGTATGGCATGGGGCCGGTTGGACAGCCTTTTGATCATCTCCGGGGCTTTCGGCTTTTTTGACAGGGAGATTGCCCTTGCCGTAGGCGGCTATGACACAAATACGGTAGGGGAAGATATGGAGATCGTTTTCCGGATGCGGAGATATATGCACGACAGGAGGGAGGCTTATACCATAGAATATATGCCCGATCCACTATGCTGGACGGAAGTCCCGGAAAAAGTTAAAATGCTGATCGATCAGCGCGACAGATGGTCACGGGGAAACCTGGAAACACTTTTTAAGCATAAAGACATGTTCTTTAATTCAAAATTCGGAAGGCTGGGGCTGTTGAGTTATCCCTATTGGTTCTTCTACGAATGGCTTGCACCGATACTGGAGCTTACCGGACTTATATCGATTATGCTATTCTATTATTTGGGGATCCTGAACGTGGAATTTTTTATGTCCATAACTTTCATGGTATATGCATTTGCAATCATGTTCTCGTTCTATGCTATTCTTTGGGAGGTATATACCTATAATCAATACACAAAAACCAAGGACATTCTAACATTAATGCTGTTCGCATTGATCGAGCCGTTTATTTTTCATCCAATTGTCACATTTTCGGCGATTAAAGGAAATTACAGAAAATTATTTAATATAAAGTCGGGGTGGGGTACCCTTAGCCGCAAAGGTTTTAGTAAGGCATAACATTATGAATACAAGTCAGTTGGACACCTACAATTTAAAGCATTACACAAGATTGATTATTGCCTTTTTTGGCTGTTTGTTTTTATTGTCAGTGTACCAGTACACTACCCTTTATATCAAAGGTGTGGTGGACAGTATTTTTGGCATAAGCTTCCTTATTGCTGTAGTCCATCAAATTGGTTACGCTTCCGTGGTAGGCATTATCATGGTATTTCCCTTTAACTTCTGGGAGAATTTAAGGCCCAGGTATGGATTTAACATCATTTTCGGCATTCTAATTTTTTTGTTGATCATAGAAGCCATGCTCATCAGCTATTATTGCACTACCCTCGTTCCCCTGGGTTCAGATCTTTTAGGGTATAGCTACAGGGATATCAAAGAGACCGTTTCCAATTCCGGTGGATTGTCCTTTTCAATAATTATTGGTGTCGTCCTAATTGTTGCATTGTTTTTCGGGCTTTATAAAGTGACGTCAAGATTTTATCACAGGATCAGCAAATTATATCCCTTTACCATCATCCTTTTCAGTCTGTTCATAACTACCCTTTTTACGGAAGGCAAACCGATAAATCAGAATAAGACGCAATATCTGGCAGTTAACTTGTACTCCACCTCCACGGAGAATAATGCCTATAATTCTGAAGTGGAATTTCCTTTGATCAAAAGGTCGGAAATGGAAGATGTGCTGGGCGATTATTTCGAATTGAAGGAGAAGCATCCCAATATTGTATTTCTCATGGTAGAAGGTCTTGGCCGGGATTTTGTAGGTGAAGGAGCAGAGTATGAGGGGTTTACGCCTTTTCTGGATTCCCTGACCACCAAATCGCTGTATTGGGAAAATTGTTTAAGTAATACCGGGAGAACTTTTGGAGTCCTCCCATCATTGTTGGGATCCCTTCCGTTTGGAAAAAGTGGATTTATGGAATTGGAAGACTATCCGAATAAATTAACTCTTTTCAGCATATTGAAGAACAATGGCTATCATACGGCCTTTTATCAGGGTACTAACAGTTCCTTTGACAATGTAGAAAAGTTTTTGCGCAGTGAAAATATCGACTTTCTTTTAGACAAATCGGGATTTGGAAAAAATTATGAACTGCGTAAAGAGGATGGGGCCGGTGCCACGTGGGGATATGCGGATAAGGAACTTTTCAGGAAAAGCATGAGTTTAAAAAGAGATGCGAGCCAACCCAGGTTGGAAGTGTATATGACCATTAGTACACATGAACCGTTTATACCTCCGGATCAAGAATTTTACGAAAATAAAGTGAAGCAAATTTTGTCCGGGGGAAACTACAGCAACAAAATTGAAAATGTTATAGAAAAGAACGATAATGTATTTGCCACCTTGCTGTATACCGATGACGCCCTGAAGTGGGTGCTTCAGCAGTATAAAAAGCAACCCAATTATGACAACACTATTTTTATAATCACAGGAGATCACCGGCTTATTCCAATCCCTCAGCGCAATGCATTAAGCAGGTTTAAAGTGCCGCTTATAATGTATAGTCCGATGTTGAAAACAACGAGAAAAATGAGTTCCGTTTCTTCACATTTTGATGTAACGCCAAGCATCCTGGCAATGCTAAATAAGAGATACGAATTAAAAATGCCCAAAAAAGTGGCCTGGATGGGGACGGCCTTGGACATGCAGGAAGGGTTTCGCTCTACGAAGGACATTCCCCTGATGCGTAATAAGAACGAGTTGAAAGAGTACATCCATCAGGAACAAATCTTGTCTAATGGAGATGTATTTGATTTGGATGAAAACCTTGATCTCAGCACTTCCTTAGGAGGTGGTTCCAAACTGAAAAAAAAGATGAACGATTTTAAGGCCATGAATTCCTATGTAACCACACGGAACAAGATAATTCCTGATAGTCTGGCCATTTTCACACTTAAAAAGGAAAAGTTTACCGAAAGTGAAATTGTATGGATCAACAGTGTCTATAACGGCCAAAATTCTGATAAAGCCTACCTCACTGCCAGGTCGCTGGCCTTTGAGAAGGAGTTCGAAAGGTCCCTGCTCCTATGCCGGTATATTCTATCGGAGGTGCCCGGAAATATCGACGCAAGGATACTGACCGGAAGGATCAATGCCTGGCAGGGTAACTATGACAAAGCCATTGAAATATTTCAGAACTGTATAAACCTGAATCCGGAGTACATCGATTCTTACGCTGCCCTGTTCGACGTCTATTTTTGGTCCGACAAAGATAAAGAGGCTTACGAATTGATAGCAATCGTACAGCAAAACAGCGCCAGTGTCGGCGAAATTGCGGATAAGATCGCCAGGGCACGAAGAGAATACGGGAAAAGAAAAACAGCAGGAATACATTCCCCCTCATTAAAACAACCATCTGCTTCTGATATGGCATCCCTAAACGACCGATGAAGCTTAAAAAAACATACTTTTTCCTCCTCATCGGCCTGCTTTCCATTTTGGGATCTGCTCAGGACGCAGCCTTTAATGCAAATCCTGAAAATGCATGGCACGGTGCCAGAGATCTCGCTTATGAGGGAAAACACACTGCTGCCATGGATACTTTAAACCGGCTGCTTGAAAATTACCCTGATCACACGGAAGCCCGCGCTTTGCTGGCAAGAACACATAGCTGGGAAGGGGAATATGAAGAGGCACGTGCTGAGTTTAACAAGATCACCTCTTACGAGCGATACAAGAAAGATATCTGGGTGGCTGCCATAAAAAATGAACTGTACGCAAATAACAGTGCCATCGCACTGGGTTTGGCCAATAAAGCGATTTATTATATAGAACAGGACGAAGAACTGGAACGGCTTAGGACCCTGGCCCTTAAAAATTTGGAAACACAGGTATACAAACCCTATGCGGAAAATAAAACTTCAGCCTCCGAACTATCATCTAATCACACCAAAACAAAAGTTTCTTCTAATGTGAAGGTGAAGAAGGAAGGATCACCAAAAAAACCTGATGAGAAGCAGAAACCGAAGAATACTATCGGGGTATCTAATTCATTTACTGTTTTTTCCGAGGTTTACGATCCGTCTGTTTCCTCAGGTATTGATTTTAAAAGACAAACCAGATTTGGAAGTATTATTCCCAGGATTAGCTACAGCAATCGTTTTCAGACCCATGGCCTTCAATATAGTGTAAGCATGTATCCAAAAATAGTGAAAAAGGTATATGCCTACTTAAATTACGGATTTTCGAGTTCCCCTATCTTTCCCAATCACCGGCTGGGCGGGGACCTCTATGCCAGCCTACCGGGGGCTATAGAAGCCTCGGCGGGGATGCGTTATATGAGCTTCGATTCCAGGGATATTTCCATACTTACCAATTCCCTGGGACTTTACAAGGGGAATTACTACTTTTCATTAAGATCCTACATAACTCCTAAATCAAATAACCTCACACGGGTCTCCGGGAATCTTGTGGCACGGAAATATTTGAAGGATGGCGAGAATTACCTTGGGATTAGTGGGGGAATAGGATTTTCCCCCGAACTGAAACAAATAATTCTCGACGGCACCTTGCTTTCTGAAACCTTGCTATACCTGGAATCGCAACGATTAAACTTTGAATACCAATTTACAGGCAAGAACACGCCAAACATCTATAAAACCAGGCTGGGAATCGCAAGAAGGGAATTGTTCGGTCAACCTGGAAACTTCCTGTTTTCGGTATCTGCCGGCCTAACTTATAAGGTAAAGTTCTAATTTTATTTCGTAGACCTTCAGATTAACAGGGGTATACAACAGAAATGGGCGATTACACCACATTTAATTTTTTTCCCGCGAAAGATTAAATAAGTTTACTCTGTATTTATTGATACCCAAATCTCAATAATAACGAAACCCAAACTTATCATGTTATACGACACCTACGGGGAGGAATATCTTGCTTTTCTCCGAGATTTAAATGAAATTTTAAGTTTAAACGAATTAGCCGAATTGGATTATTTATAGTTTGATCGGCTTTTTCATTTCCAAATCCTACTATTATGGCAAACATGAACCATGACAATGCAGCTTATTTACATTTTCTGGAAGATTTGAATGAAATTTTAATGAATTACGACATCAACAGACTTAGTTGTTCATAATTATCTTAGTGTTTAGTTAGATTGAAAAGAGGCGTTTTTTAAAACGCCTCTTTCTTTTTTAATTCATAAACCTTATGCCCGATCCTTAACCCAGATACGTCTTAAGCAGCTTACTTCTGGAATTGTGGCGCAGCTTGCGAATGGCCTTTTCCCGAATCTGGCGCACTCGCTCTCTGGTAAGATCAAAAGTTTGTCCAATCTCGGCAAGTGTCATGGATTGCTGGTCCCCAATACCGTAATATAATTTCACGACATCGGCCTCTCTCGGGGATAACGTCTCCAAGGCCCGGTTAATCTCGGTATTCAGGGATTGCTTCATCAGATCTCTGTCCGGTTTGGGAGATTCTCCGGAACGCATTACATCGTAAAGGTTAGAATCTTCACCCTCTTTTAGAGGTGCATCCATAGAAACATGACGCCCGGAGTTCTTTATGGATTGCTTTACCTCACTGACGCTCATATCCAACTCTGTGGCAATTTCCTCCGCGGAAGGCGGCCTTTCATGAGCCTGTTCCAGGTAAGAAAAGGTCTTTTTTATCTTATTGATGGAGCCAATTTTGTTGAGAGGCAATCTAACCACCCTGGATTGTTCCGCCAGGGCCTGTAAAATAGATTGGCGTATCCACCAAACGGCGTATGAGATAAATTTGAATCCCCGGGTCTCATCAAATCGCTTAGCTGCTTTAACAAGTCCGACATTGCCTTCATTAATAAGATCCGGTAATTTTAAGCCTTGATTTTGGTACTGTTTTGCAACTGAAACAACAAATCTAAGGTTGGCGTTAGTTAATTTCTCCAATGCCTCCTGATCGCCGGTACGTATTTTCTGCGCTAATTCCACTTCCTCATTGGCAGTAATCAATTCAATTTTACTGATATCCTGCAAGTATTTATCCAATGATTTTGACTCCCTGTTGGTTACCTGCTTGATAATCTTTAATTGCCTCATATATATTTTCGGATTAAACGTTTATAATTTCTCATTATACACTATTATTCTGTCTTTTCCAAAAGGATGCCAGTATTATTATACATATTTTATGAGTTTTTTTAGAATATTGTGCAGGAGAACACAACTTTCTGCAAACCCCTTGTTTTTATTATATTTTCAGGGTATTGTACCAAATTCCTCCGATATGATTATATTCGGGTTGTGAGTAAAAGAGCCTTGAAAAAATATGTTGCCGCCTTGAAAAAAAGGCAATTGGAGGAGCAAATTATAGATCTTTATAATCGTTTTCCGGCAGTTAAGACCTATTATGACTTTGTCTTTAATCCACAAGAGGACAAATTAATACAGCAAGCCAAACTAAAGATCTCGAACGAATACTTTCCATTAAAACGAAAACGTCCCCGGGCCCGGCGGTCCGTTGCCCAAAAATATATCAAACAATTTCTTAAACTGGGCATGGATCCTTCCATGGTGGCAGATATGATGCTATATAATTTAGAAGTAGCACAATCATTCTCAAAAGATCGCAATGTCCCGGAGGCATTTTACAAGAGTATGCTGAATTCTTTTTCTGAAACTGTTCATCATATTTCTGTAAATGACTTATTACCCGAATTTAAATCGCGCATCCTGACCGTCTATCACTTTACCCGCCAGGGGGACTGGCCCTTTAAGGAAGGTTATTCGAGGGTATTGGATACCATAGATTAAAAGTTAGGGATGCATGAATGCAATATGCAACTGCATTGACCACAACAGGCGGACTTTGACTGAAGGCAATGGCAAGAATGTCCATACGGCAATCAGGGATGATCTTAGAGATCCCCAAGCGAGTTCAGGCGGACCCGGTAGGAACTTTAAGGGGAGCGCAGTAAGCCCGAAATGGTAACGGATAAAATTTTTAAACGATATGGCAATTGTAATTATCAGGCAGGATGGCAGTACGGATACCTGGAAAAAGGCCTTGTTGGCAATAGCTCCGGATACCGAAATTTATAGTTATCAGGAGGATCATCCAAAGGACAGGGTAAGTATGGCCCTGGTTTGGAAACACCCAAAAGGAACACTCAGAGATTATCCCAATCTGCGGTGTATTGCCTCGTTTGGGGCAGGAGTGGACTTTATTTTCGAGGATACCGACAGACCTCCGAAGGTGCCTGTAACAAGGGTCGTGGACCCTAAATTGGCTAGCGATATGTCAGAATTCGTAACAGGGCAGGTTTTTAATTGCCTCAAAAAATTTTATCAGTATAAAGTTGAGCAACTAAACCTTGAATGGAATCCAGGGAATTACAGTAGAATTGAAGACGTAACGGTTGGCATTATGGGGGTAGGCGAGCTTGGAATGACCTTGGCTAAAGATCTCAAAATGTTGAAATTTAAAGTGTTAGGATGGGCTAATTCAACTAAAAAACACATTGATGTCCCCGTCTATGTAGGGGAGGGGGAGCGAAACAAATTTTTATCACAATCGAATATATTGGTATGCCTGTTGCCACTGACAGCGGATACTAAAGGAATTTTAAACCGGGAGCTTTTTGGTATCCTTCCGGTAGGGGCGTATGTTATTAATGTAGCCCGCGGAGGGCATTTGGTGGACGAGGACCTGCTGAAAATGCTCGATAACGGTCATTTATCAGGGGCATGCCTGGATGTTTTTCATTCCGAACCCCTTCCAAAGGACCATCCATTCTGGAGACATCCGAAAATACATATGACACCCCATATCGCCAGTGTTTCCGACATACCCTCGGTTACGCCTCAAATTTTAGAAAATTACCGGAGATTGCAGTCCGGCCTGTCATTGCACAATCTTGTATCTCAGGAAAAGGGGTATTAAATTTTAGATTTCATCTTCTAAATTTCGTTAAGGGATAAAATTCTGCTAGTTTTGCAAAATTGGAATCTCGACAACGCAATATGAATCAAAATCTCAAATCTTAATCTTTTTCGCCCTTGGAGATACAAACAGACATTGTTGAAAAAACCCTGTACGACTATCAGCTGCAGGATTTAAATACCATTTTTCAGTACTTAAAAGAATCTCCGGAAGATGTTAACCTTCTTTATCAATTACCGACCGGAGGGGGTAAAACTGTGGTTTTTTCGGAGATCGCAAGGCGCTACATCAACACAGCTAAAAAGAAAGTCGTTGTCCTTACCCATCGCATCGAGTTAAGCAGCCAGACCTCTAATATGCTGAGCGGCTTCGGGGTAAAAAATATGATCATCAACAGCGAAGTGAAGGAGCTCGATGATCAGGATGAATACATGTGCTTTGTGGCGATGGTCGAAACCCTGAACAACAGGCTTCAGGAAGGAATGGTAAGGCTGAAGAATGTAGGATTGGTCATCATCGATGAGGCCCATTATAATTCTTTCCGAAAACTTTTCAAATATTTCGAAAAATCAATTATCCTCGGCGTAACCGCTACCCCCCTGAGTTCCAATATAAAGCTTCCCATGAAGGACAACTACAAAAAGTTGATCGTGGGGGAATCTATTTCGGCCCTTATTGAAAAGAGATTCCTGGCCAGGGCCAATGTATATAATTACGATGTTAGCCTAAAATCCCTAAAACTTGGAATCAGCGGCGATTATACGGTTAAATCGTCTGACGAATTGTACGGCAATCAAAACATGCTGGGTAAACTTTTGAGTGCCTATGAAGAAATTGCAAAAGGCAGCAAGACCCTGATTTTTAACAATGGGATAAGTACCTCTCGTTATGTCTATGAAACCTTTAAAAAAGCCGGTTACAAAATCAGGCACCTGGACAATAAAAACAATGCCTCGGAACGGAAGGAAATTCTGGAGTGGTTTGCGGTTACGCCGGCTGCCATTTTAACCTCGGTAAGTATTCTTACTACAGGTTTTGATGAACCTACCGTGGAGACCATCATGTTGAACAGGGCTACGAGATCTCTGACGCTGTATTTCCAGATGATAGGTCGTGGTTCACGTATACTACCGGATAAGGATGAGTTTACCGTGGTGGACCTGGGAAATAACATGGCCCGTTTTGGCCTGTGGGAAGCTCCGATAGATTGGAAGGAGATCTTTCATTTTCCCGATTTCTTCCTGGAAAATATTAAGAACGATGAGGATATTGAACGCGAATTCATCTATGAAATGCCACTGGACCTGAGGGCGCAATTCTGTAATTCCAAGGACATTGAGTTCGATATCAAAGAAGAATACAAAAAGGTATTTGCCCAGGGCCTGAAATCAAAAACCGTATTGGAACGAAGCATAGAACAACATGCGCAGATCTGTGTTGAAAATAGTGAAGATGTTTTTGATGCCCGTATTTTGGCCAAGCAATTAAAAGAAGAAATTGCATATAGGGTGCGGCAATATTCCTACTGCATTATGAATAACACCAAAAACTACAAGGAATGGCTGGAAGAGGACTATGAACGTAAACTCCGGTTGCGGATTTCGCAAAAATTTGCAGCCAGAATGTGATGGGTTGTTAAAAATATACACCTAAGAATAGAGACCATCCTTCCGTTAATAAAAAATCAAGAGAGGATATACAATACCCCTTGTTAAATGTACCGTTCCAAGCTCCTTATAATTGGTCTCACCTTTCCCGAACCCAGGGCTACCGCAGCAGGGCTGAGAATGATGCAATTGATCCGGTTTTTCAGGGAGGAAAACAGGTCAAAGAATTATATAGGCTCCATGCTGTTGCACCATACCACGGCAAGCACCAGATATTTGGGGAAGTGGATTGAAGCTAAGGCCTCCTCTAGCCCACCTAAAGGAGAAGGAAGCGGGAACGTTGATAAAATTAATTAAGCGCATTGTCCCCAAGTGGGCAATTGAGTGAGCTCGTCAAAGTGGGCTTTAGTGGGTTAAAATCGGATGCTTGTTGGATAGAATATATATCTTTAGGGGTCTGGTGTCAGATTATAATACTTGCATGAGCTGTGTTGAGAAATAATTCTTTCTATAATACTGGTCGGGCAGAAAACTCAATAATTCTTCTTTTGAAATCAGCAGTAACTTAAAATTATGAAAGCCCATAACCTACCTACGGCAGGCATGTGGGCATTAATTAAAGAACGGTCAATACCAACCGACATAAATAAGGGAAATGGGGATGGCCGGTAAAATTTTATAGAGATGAAAAAACCACGTTGGAAAACCGCTATGGAATTTCAGGATATCACGTATAAGAAAAGCGATGGGGTAGCCAGGATAGCCTTTAACCGGCCCGATGTGCGCAATGCCTTCCGTCCCAAAACCACAGGGGAGCTCTATAAGGCTTTTTATGACGCCCAGGAAGACACCTCAATCGGAGTGGTTCTGTTGTCTGCGGAAGGCCCGTCTTCCAAAGATGGCGTGTATTCCTTTTGCAGCGGGGGAGATCAAAAGGCTCGGGGCCATCAGGGGTACGTCGGGGAGGATGGGATGCACCGCCTTAATATTCTTGAAGTGCAGCGCCTTATACGATTTATGCCCAAGGTCGTAATTGCCGTAATCCCTGGCTGGGCAGTAGGGGGAGGGCATAGTTTGCATGTGGTATGTGACCTGAGCCTGGCCAGCCGGGAACATGCTATTTTTAAGCAAACCGACGCAGACGTCACCAGCTTTGACGGAGGCTATGGATCTGCCTATCTCGCCAAACTGGTAGGGCAAAAGAAAGCACGGGAAATTTTCTTCCTGGGCCGGAATTATTCCGCCCAGGAGGCCTATGGGATGGGAATGGTAAATGCCGTGATTCCGCATGCCGAATTAGAAGATACGGCCTATGCCTGGGCACAGGAAATACTCGCAAAATCACCCACGTCTATCAAAATGCTGAAGTTTGCTATGAATTTAACGGATGACGGAATGGTGGGGCAGCAGGTCTTTGCCGGGGAGGCTACCCGACTCGCCTATATGACCGATGAAGCCAAAGAGGGCCGAAACGCCTTTTTGGAAAAACGCAAGCCGGATTTTGGGAAAAACAAATGGATTCCCTGAATAGGTTTAGTTTATTAATTCAACAAATCCGTACCACGAGGGATTAGTAGTCCTCCAATTAGACTATTTGCGGATAAAATAGTGGAAGAGATAGCTTTGTAACACAAAATCCATCCTTGAAAAGGGTTGGAAGAGGTCCTGAACTAAAAAGAGCCCCGTCTTTAAGATCAGGGCTCCTTTACGAGAACACTATATGAAAATGAAAAAATTAACTCCTTTATTATTACACTGTAAACTTACGGCTTAGGACTGCTCTTAGAAAATTATTGTTGTGAAATACCCGGATTTTGTGGTAATGTCACAGTTTTGTGATATCTGGGGATTATATTTATTCCACACCTAGGAATATTACAGCGTCCTTCTTTATTTTTCCAAGGCGGTTCAGTGCAATTCTCAGGATATGAAAGCCCATAACCTACCTACGGCAGGCGGGTGGGCATTTAATTAAAAAATGGCCAATACCAACCGATATAAATAACACTAAATCAATAGGTTGTCGAAATTTTATTTAGATGAAACAATGAAAAAGCCATTGCTCCATTTGCTGTTGATATGTCTTTGCTTCGGCTGTTCCAGTTCCGATAGTACTACCGCCATGGATCTGCCCGGTGTGGCTGAAGATATGGAGAGAGACCCAGCTGGTCCCGACGGGGAGGGATCTGTGGAATCTGAAACTATAGTGGTCTTTACTGGCGAATTTATGAACGGGGGGCATCCTACAAGTAGTACGGCTATTGTGAATCTTGAAAGGACACACCTGGACCTGATCAACTTTAAATCGGACGACGGCCCCACCCTCGAACTTTATATCAGCACGGCCCTGGATGCAACGGATTATATTTCCCTGGGAGAACTACATGGGCTTGAGGGCGATTTCACGTATATCCTCCCGGCCGGCATCAATTTTGAAACCCATAACCATATGATGGTATGATGTGGACTTCTCCGTACATTTTGGTCATACCCTTCTGGAATGAGGGCTATTGGACCGCATCCACTATTCCTTCCAAAAATGCGTTCACATCAAAA
Source organism: Flavobacteriaceae bacterium (assembly GCA_041743085.1). Lineage (GTDB taxonomy): Bacteria > Bacteroidota > Bacteroidia > Flavobacteriales > Flavobacteriaceae > JAFMPW01. Next base: position 61,025 of record JBGTNL010000091.1, on the reverse strand, counting down.
TCCGGAGCTTCTGCGAGTCCGGTCCTTACTATAACAAGATCCTTTGAGGGAATAATAAATACGTACTGCCCCTGATAGCCATTAGCCGAAAACAGATCTTTAGGAACATCGGCATACTTGCCACCTGCATTAAGCCAAAAATGGGCGCCATAATCACCCTGGGAATGCGCTGTGGGTTTTGCGACATAATCTGCCCATGCCGGAGCAAAAAGCTGCTTCCCGTTCCAATCGCCCCGGTGCAGGTAAAGCAACCCAAACCTGGCCCAATCCCTGGTATTGGCCCAGCCATAGGACGAACCTATGTAATTTCCTGCCATATCTGCTTCCAAAACCATGGAATTCATACCAATCTTATCAATTAATTCTTTATATGGGAAATCAAGATACTCCTGGTACGTACCAAACCGCCTTCTTAAAATTCCCGAAAGGTAATTTGTGGTTCCCGAGGAATAATTCCATACTTCCCCCGGTGTCGCAACCTGGTCGTTATCCGCCGCTGACCGGGTCATATCTGCCTCCAGAAAGAGCATTTTTGTAACATCGGAAATAGAAGTGTAATCTTCGTCCCATTCCAGGCCGCTTTGCATACGTAAGAGGTGGTCCAGTGTTATAGACTTCCGGGGATCCGTACCCCTTATGGTGCTATCTCCATATACCTTAAACGGCAGGAATGATTGTACATCGATCTTTTGTTGATACTCCAGAATTCCATATAATGTTGCCAGAATACTTTTTGTCATGGACCAGCCCAGGATCCGTGTACCTTCGGTAAACCCTTCCGTATAACGCTCCGCAATAACGTGATCCTTATAGACAACCACGGCCGTCCTCGTTTTTTGAACTTCAGGCCGGGCAAAAGCACCGTCCATAGCCTTGTTGAGCAAGGCGTAATCTATATTTTTGAAGAGCGAGTCTCCCGAACTTGCATTGCCGTATGGGAATGGTAAACTGTTGGTTGAAGGGTACCGGTTTGGTTGGAGGTATGGTTGCCGAGGTTCATATGAATCACTTACAAGCACACAGCCCAACCCGTTGCGAAACACTGCCTTGCGCTCCATTAATCCGAAGACAGATGCAACAACCGAACGTTCTTCTGGATTCGCCTTGCTTTGGGCTAGTTTTATCAGAGGTACATCATTGTCATTTCCGGCAATGTCGTCTGCGCTTCGGCCCGCGACAAAAATGCCGGACGCCATATTTTTCGCCGCATATCCGGAAATGATATTCAGTTTGGGATAATTGTAGAAAGTCGTTCCCGCGATCCCTATCGCAGCGGCCAATAGGATCCTTTTGGTATAATTGATACTCATATATGCAGAGTTAATGGTGAAAACCGGATTTAAGAATTAACCCGTAAATTTATCGAAGCTAATACTAATTATGACCAGAATCTTCCTTAGTTTATTAATTGTTTTTATGTCCTGTTCCTTCCATGAAGATCAAAGAGCGGAAGCACTTTTTAATGCGCATTGCGCCAGTTGCCATATTGCCCCTGATATCAAGGATTTGCCGAAAGACATCTGGACCTCCAACATTTTACCCGAAATGGGTGGCAGAATGGGCATCAGGGATATCGGCTACGATCCGTACGTAGGACTTTCATTCGGTGAGATGCATGCAGCGATACAAACAGGAATATTTCCCGAAAAATCTACAATCAGACCTGAAGATTGGAAGCTTCTTAAGGAATATATTCATGAAATAGCTCCGGATTCCTTATCACTTCCTGAGCACGGCCAGGCACCTGGGAATTGGGAATTATTTTCAGTCCATCCGGTTTCCCTTGATAGTAACGGCAGGGCTACTGTAACCTTTTTAAATTTCGATAGATTAGAAAAGAAGCTCTTCGCAGGTGATCTTTCGGGAAACGTATCGCATTACAACTTCGATGAGCAGCGAATGGTTTCCATAGGCCGCTTTCCCACCGCTGTGGTGGCCTATTCTCAAATAAATGAAATGTCTTACGTTACGACCATTGGAAATTTACGCCCTTCCGAAATCCCTGAAGGACGTATTTTTTACGGTCGTGAAGGCGAGATCGGGGCCAATCCGGAACTATTTCACCGACCTGTTCACACGCTAGCTCAGGATCTCAACAATGACGGTACTATTGAACTGGTAGTGAGTGAGTTCGGAGATCTCAAGGGACAATTAACACTATTGACCATCAATGGCAGGCAGGAATACAAAAAAAGTGTTTTGCTCAACCAACCGGGGACTATACGGGTAATCGCCGAAGACATGGATAGTGATGGAAAAACCGATTTGGTGGCCTTGACCTCCCAGGGAGATGAGGGCGTTACCATACTTTTCCAGAAAGAAGATCTGAAATTTACAGCGGATAAGGTCATTCGCTTCAGTCCCGTCTATGGCAGCAGTTGGATCCAATTGGCGGACTATGACGGTGACGGGGATAAAGATATTATTACCGTTAATGGGGATAATGCTGATAAATCCTATGTTTTAAAGCCCTATCATGGTTTGTGCATTCACATGAATGATGGAAATAACCATTTTGAGGAAAAATATTTCTATTCCTTTAATGGGGCTACTAGATTTGTGGCAAATGATTTTGATCAGGATGGGGATTTGGATTTTGGACTGCTTTCTACCTTTCCGGACTACAACCCCAACCCTTTATCCTCATTTGTTTTTCTCGAGAACAGGGATAGTCAAAAATTTGAATTTTCACCGTATACTTTCAAGAGTTCCGATACAGGAAGGTGGTTTTTAATGGATTCCGGGGATATTGACAATGACGGCGATGAAGATATTATCTTGAGCTCCTTTAGCCTTTCCTTTACACCGGTGCCTGAACATTGGGCAAAACTCTGGAAGGAAAAGGATGTGGATATTATGATCCTGGAAAATATGTTAAAATCTGGAAAAAATGAAAAATAAGTGGTTTCTAATTTACGGATTTCCATTGCTCAGCCTGTGTGTCCTTTCGTGCAAACCCACGGCTGAAGAATATACCTGGAAAACTATTGATGTTACCGCATCGGCCTATAATTCAGTTGTCTCCCAGACCGACTATCATCCTGCGCTAGCCGCATGGGGAGATACTCTGAAACCGGGCATGAAATGTATTGCCGTATCACGGGACCTTATCGATAAAGGCCTGGACTACAATACCCAGGTAAAGATTGAAGGTTTTGAGGGCATCTATCTCGTAAAGGATAAAATGCATTACAGATGGCGTAACAGGATAGATATCTATATGGGCACCGATGTCAAAAGGGCAAAGCAATGGGGTAGCAAAAAGTTGTCTATTCAATATGCAATGAAAAAAGATACTTCCGCTATATTAGTACATCCGAAATAATTTTAGAATAACTATCGAAGAAACTTCAGGCCATGCTGCGGAAGCTATTTTTTTTACTTTTTACTTCGCTATTGCTTATGAATTGCAAGGAACTGGACAAGGGCCTTAGTACGGAGGAATTTAAAGCGCTAATGCAAAATGCGGCCGAAGGGTGGTCCACCCAGAATTCCGAACAGGCGTTGAAAAGTTTTGACTCTGATGCCATTTATATGGAACCCCCCAACATACAATATTATAGGGGGCATAATGAGTTAAAACCGTATTTTGATGCCCTTGAACAGAATCATCGAATGACCTTTCACGCCCTTTGGTTCGACGAAGAAACCCAGACCGGTGCGGGGGAGTACACATTTAGCTATGGAAAAGACACTTCCGATGTCGGCATTGCAGTAGTGCAACTAAAAAGAGGAAAAATCGCTTTCTGGAGGGAGTATCAGCAAAAAGGGCCATCTAATTTCCTTGAATTTATTGCCGTTGAAGGTAAAAAATGGATCTGGCATATTGGAAATTACCCTGAGCCAAAAGAAACTTTAACGACAGAATAACATGAAGTGGCAGTGTATTATGTTTGTATTTATCTTCCTATCGTGTACTTCGACGAAGAAAATACTGGAGAAACCTATAACTTTTGATGAGGAAAGGGAACAACTTACCCTGGCCTATTTATCGGATCGATATGGCCTGGAACGGGACACACCAACCATTGAACCAAAAATGATCGTATTGCACTGGACCGTTATCCCTACTCTTAGTAAATCCTATAAAGCTTTTGAAAATGCCAGATTACCGAACTGGCGGCCAGATATTAAGGAGGTAAGTGGCCTTAATGTATCTTCCCATTTTCTGGTAGACAGGGATGGCACTATATACCGGATAATGCCCGAAACCACCATGGCCAGGCATGTGATTGGTTTAAACCATGCCGCTATAGGAATTGAGAATGTAGGAGGTACAGAAGAATTGCCGCTTACGAATGAGCAATTGAAATCGAATATTTGGCTGGTAAAATACCTGAAGGAGAAATACGATATCGACTATCTTATTGGTCATTACGAATACACTAATTTTGTTGGGCATGAACTTTGGTTGGAAAAAGATGATAATTACAGGACGGAGAAAACGGATCCCGGAAAGGATTTTATGGAAAATGTCCGCCAGGCAACCAAAAACCTTAATTTTAAACCCGTGCCAAAAAACCAAATGCCCAATGAACGGTAAATTCTTAATTGCAGTATTCACATTTTTATTTACCACCAGTTTTTATGCCCAAAATAAAGATATCACCTCGTCTTTATACGACTCCTATGACAAGTATAAGGAGGCTGTACTGAACAAACGAAGGATAAAGCACCACGAACTACAACCTCTGATCACCGCTTACAGGGTAAACCCGAAGTTCACTGTCAGGACAGTAGGGGAATCCATAGACGGAAGGGATTTGTCGCTAATAAGCATAGGATCGGGTCCGATTAGTGTTTTTTTATGGTCCCAGATGCACGGCGATGAACCAACGGCCACCCAGGCCATTTTCGATATTCTTAACTTTCTTGATAGTGATGACTTTAAGAGTGAAAAACAAGAGATTCTGACTAATCTGACACTTCACTTCCTACCCATGTTAAACCCTGATGGGGCGGAGGTTTACCAGAGAAGAAACCTTCTGGGAATAGACATCAACAGGGATGCCCTTCGTTTGCAATCGCCCGAAGGCCGGACGTTAAAAAGGGTCCGGGACAGCCTGGAGGCCGATTTTGGTTTTAACCTGCACGACCAGAGCACGTACTACAACGCCGAAAGAACTGAAAAACCAGCCACCGTATCGTACCTGGCTCCGGCTTACAACTATGAAAAAGAGATCAACGAAGGCAGGGGAAACGCTATGAAGGTGATCGTTTTTATGAATAACATCATTCAGAAATATGCACCCGGACAGGTGGGGCGTTACAATGATGATTTTGAACCCCGTGCCTTTGGTGACAACATTCAAAAATGGGGGACCAGCACTATTTTGATCGAATCGGGGGGGTATCCGGAAGATGAGGAGAAACAGGAAATTCGCAAGTTGAACTATGTTTCCATTCTGTCGGCAATCTATACCATCGCCAATGGCACCTATACCGATATTCCGCTGGAGGAATATGAAAATATACCTGAAAATGATCGAAAATTCTTCGACCTGAAAATAAAAGAAGCTACTTATGAATTAATGGGTAAGGAATATATCCTGGATCTTGGGATTAACCATCTGGAAGTGGACAAGGAAGATCACAACGACTTCTGGTACAGCAGCCGTATCATAGACCAGGGAGATCTTTCTACCTATTATGGCTATGAGACTTTTGATGCGGAAGGGTACATCATTAAGCAGGGAGGCGTTTATCCGGAAACTATTGATTCTTTTAGGGATCTGCGGAATTTGGATTTTATGGACATGTTGAGATCGGGTCATGCCTATCTTCGGGTGGCCAATTTTCCTGATAAACAGCTCTGTTCCCCAATTCCTTTGCAATTAATCGGAAAAGAGCATGAGCTCCCTGAATTTCAGCTCAAAGTTGGGATAAACCCAACCTTCCTTCTGGAAAAAGACGGGGAGATACGGTATGCGGTTATTAACGGATTTTTAATCGACTTAAAGCGGGGGAATAAAGCGGTGCTTTTTGATTTTGCTTTTAAAAATGCTATGATATACAGGTAAATAAAAAAAGAGGATGCCTAAAAAGTCTAACACGAAGGTCATTACGAACGCAGTGAGGTAATCTTTTGCTGAATGCCGGAATCGAACTGATTGCCTCTTTCCGCACAATGACGTCTTTGAAGACTTTTTAGGCATCCTCTTTAACGAATATCCTTTTTATTGCCCAGGGATACCCAAAAGGATTAGTAGCCATAGCTAAATGTAAGGTTGGACGCATTTTTTATCATAAAAATGAGCATAGCCAATAAAACAAACACAATTGACGTAAATACTAGCAGTACTAAATTCCTGTACCATTTAGACATCGATCCGATGGCACTTTTCTGAATAATTTCGTAGATAACATCCATAATTTTTCTTCTTTACATTAAACCTCATTTTCTGTCTTTAGGATATGGATTTGTTGCTGGTTGTTCCATGCATTTCTATATATAAAACAATACCGGGGCATAAAACCCTACTGCCCAGGCCTGTTTTACGATGAACCGTATAAAAAAAGGAGCACCTGTCTGGTGCTCCATGGTATTTTCGGTATTGAAAGGCAATCATTCCTTTGCGAAGCTCTGTCTGATTGCCTTTCTAATTTCTAATTTCTTAAGTCGTATTTTGCATTATTCGCATCCCCCGGTAAAGCCCTTCGCACTGAATTTGGTCTGCACTGCCCCTTGCCGGCTGCCATCTTTAACCTGGATAGCGAGGTTATTTTCCCCACTGCCGTCTCTTTTTGGCGTACAGTACTCAAAAAGGTAAAAGCTATTGGCTTGTTCCGAAATCCTCAGGGAGATATCATTGAAAGTGGTCTCCAATTCCTCCTTGTTTCCGGCAAAAACGCTAAATGTTTTGCCAATATCCATAAGCACTTCGGTATCGATCTCCCCTCCGAGCCCAATAGTAAAGAAGGATATATTAGGATTGGCCTTGTTTACCTTTTCCAGAGCCGCGGCCTCCGTAAAGCGTGATGCCTGGTCCGTTCCGTCGGTAAAGACCACCACAGAGGCCGCACCAATAATATCGTTGTTATTACTTGTCACCAGAAGGTCTTCCGCAATCTTGGTAGACTTGATAACGGCACCATAAAGATCGGTGGAAGGGTCATTGCTTATGTCTTCTGTAATTCCATCTATAGCCCCCGTAAGTTGCGCTTTCGATGAGGTTAACTCATTTAATAAATGTAGTTCATCTTCCCCATCGAACCAATAGATAGCCATTTTAAAGGAATCATTGTCCGTTGCGGGCATTACATTATTGATAAAACTGAGGGATGCGGTTTTCAATTCATTCAGACTACTGCTCAGGACACTATTGCTTAAATCCAGAACCAGGAGCGTATTGTTATTGAATATCTGTGAATTGGGTGAAATTCTTGCCAGGGATTCGGAGGTGGAGATCGTATTGAAACAATCATCATTCCTGCCCTGCTCATAAATAGTGAACTGATCTGCGGAAAGGCCGGGCACCGGTTTTCCTTCCGTGTCTGATACCTTAAAGAAAATAGATACTTTGCCCGGTAAAGCGGTAAACTGGTCCTGAATGGACAAAACCAGATCGCTGGCGCCCAGGTTAAGGCATTCGTCCACGGGTTTTCCCTCGCCCAAACCCCCCTGATTCAGACCAAAGTCCACGTCATTATCCGCGTTTCCGCAGGAAACCAGAAGTGTAAGAAACAGGTAAAAGGAGGAAGCTTTAAGAAGTGATTTCATGTTCATATGGTTTTCTGTTCAACCATCAGAACGAATAAAATCTTTTAAAAGTATAGGGCGAATAAAAATTTTGTTAAATGTTATCAAATAGAAACTCAATTAATTTCGTAGTTTAACTCTTTTAACGCCTTCAACAAAGAAACTATTGATGATGAAAAAAAATTGGTTATTATCTTGCCTTTTATTTGTCTCCTGGATTGTGGGATGGTCCCAGGATACTTCGGTTGCTGAGCGCCTGGGATATCCGCCCGATGCAAAATTGTTGATCATTCATGCCGACGATCTTGGGGTAACGCATTCCGAGAACGTTGCCAGTATCTCGGGCCTGGAAACAAGTCCGGTGAATTCCGGCAGTATTATGGTACCCTGCCCCTGGTTTCCGGAGGTGGCTGCCTATGCCAGGAAGAATAAGTCGGCCGATCTCGGACTGCATCTCACCCTAAATAGCGAATGGAAATATTATAAATGGGGACCTGTAACTTCGAAAGATTCGGTGCCGAGCCTTGTAAATAAAAGCGGGTATTTCTATGCTTTGGTAGATAGCCTTGGGATGTATGCCTCGGCAAATGAGGTGGAGCTGGAATTGCGCAATCAGGTAAAAAAAGCATATCGTTCCGGTATAGATGTTACACATTTGGACGCACACATGGGTGCGGCGGTCAGCACCCCGGAGTTCACGGCTGCCTACATGAAAATCGGAAAGGAATTTGATCTTCCCGTGCTGTTGGATCCCAGGATATACCAAATGGAAGATCCCGCGATAAATGCGCTGATAAATGATAAAACAGTGGTTATGGATGCTATACACACTGCCTTGCCAACTGACTATGAGAAAGGGATGGCACAATATTATACTTCTGTTTTTAGATCGTTGAAGCCCGGCCTCCATTGCCTGCTGATCCACCTGGCCTATGATGATGAGGAAATGAAGGCCGTTACTATAGATCACCCCACCTGGGGAGCGGCCTGGCGCCAGGCCGATTATGACTTTTTTACGGGCCCGGAATGCGCGAAAATTTTAGAGGAAGAAAATATTATTCTGATTACCTGGAGGGAATTACGGGACAAAATTACCAGGGCGAAATAACGTTTTAACCTTTAACAATTTGTTAAAGGCCCCCAATTTTCCTTAATTTTTTGATAACTTTAAAAATCTATGAATTAAACTCTTAAAATAACACTTATGCCAACGTATCAACTAAAAGTTAACGGTGTATCACAAACTGTGGATGTCAGTGAAGACACGCCATTGCTCTGGGTTCTCAGGGACCACCTGGACCTTGTAGGCACCAAATATGGGTGTGGAATAGCCCAGTGTGGTGCCTGTACCGTACACCTTAACGGGGAAGCCGTAAGAAGTTGTTCCATCACCCTGCCACAAGTTGCCGGAAAATCCATTACGACCATAGAAGGACTTTCAGAAGATGGCTCGCATCCTGTGCAGCAGGCGTGGAAGGAAGTGGATGTACCCCAATGCGGTTATTGCCAGGCGGGCCAGATTATGACAGCCGCGGCATTTTTGGAGAAAAATCCGGATCCCGATGAATTGGAGATCAGGGAGGCAATGCATGGAAATATCTGCAGATGTGCCACATACCAAAGAATTTACAAAGCTGTAGAAATTGCTGCAGGAAAAATGGGATAATTCGGGTTTTATGAACATGCCCGATTACCACAGAAATCAACTAAAAAATAAGATACCCAATCTTCCTGACAGCTGTAGGGATAGGGATAAAAAATCAAAAAAATGTCAACCTCAATAGTATCACAAAAATTTAGCAGAAGGGCCTTTATGCGAACCAGTTCACTGGCCGGTGGCGGCATGTTAATTGGGTTCAATCTTTTTAACGCCTGTAAGCCAAAGGCAGAACCCCCGGTGGATCTTGCCAGTTTAAATTATAATGATTTTAATGCCTTTATTAAAATAGCGGACAACGGGGCGGTAACCATTTTTGCCCCCAATCCGGAGATAGGACAGGGGGTTAAAACTTCAATGCCCATGCTTATTGCAGAAGAACTGGACGTGGCCTGGGATAATGTATATGTGGAGCAGGGAATTCTGGATACAAAAAATTATACCCGCCAGGTAGCCGGGGGTAGTCAGTCTATCAGGCATGGATGGGAACCATTGCGGCAAACGGGGGCGACAGCGCGCCAAATGTTGGTAAATGCCGCTGCTGCCCGTTGGGGGGTGGATGCTTCGGAATGTACCACCAGTGAGGGTGTTATTACCAATGGTGCCGGTGAAACGCTTACTTACGGCGATGTCGTAAACGAAGCTGCGGGCTTGGAAGTGCCGGAAAATGTTCCTTTAAAGGAAGTGAAGGATTTTAAGATCATTGGAAAAGATATACCTAACGTGGATATCGATAAAATTATTACCGGTAAACCATTATATGGATTGGATTACAAGCAAGAGGGTATGGTGTATGCCTGTGTTTTAAGGCCTCCCGCCTTTGGAAAAGAGTTGGAATCATTTGATGATTCCGGGGCTAAAGCCATTCCGGGTGTCCTTGATGTCATTAGGTTTGGTGAAAAAAAGAAAAGCCTTTTTGAGGAGAGTCCACAATTAAAGGGTATGTTAGGTAGCAGTGATAAAGTGGCTGTTCTTGCCACCTCTACCTGGGCGGCTTTGAAGGGAAAGATGGCTTTGAAAGCAACCTGGACGGATGGTTCACCTATAGAGAGTACAGAGTTCCAGGATAAAAAGCTTCTGGGACTGTTGGAAGGCAACGAATTTACGACGCTGAGATCGGACGGTAACATTAAAAGGGCATTCGCACAGGCCGATAAGGTCCTGGAACGCACCTACGAATCCCCATTTTTACCTCATAACTGTATGGAGCCCATGAATTTCTTCGCCAATGTAACGGCAGATAAGATCCACATGGCGGGACCCATCCAAACACCGGAAGGAACGGCAGGGATGGCTTCTAAAATGCTTGGGAGAGAACCAGACGAGGTCCATTTGGAGATGACGCGTATGGGTGGTGGATTTGGAAGGAGGCTCTATGGGGATTTCGCTATAGAAGCCGTGGAGATTTCGGATCTGGCCAAAAAACCTGTAAAGGTTGTCTTCTCTCGGGAGGACGATATGGCAGATGGTATTTACAGACCGGCGATAAAATATCGCATAAAGGCGGGAGTTAAGGATGGGAAGGTAACCTCATATCATCTGAAAGAGGCCGCTATCAATAATAATATGTATGGATTGATCCCTCACTTTTTCCCGGCAGGCGCAATTGAAAATTACCAGGTAGATGCCGCCATGTATGACAGTAACGTCACTACCGGTGCCTGGAGAGCTCCCTATACCAACTTTCTGGCGTTCGCGGAACAAAGCTTTTTCGATGAACTAGCTGAAATGATGGAAGTGGACAGGGTACAACTGCGTTTGGATCTTCTGAAGAAAGTAGATGCGGAAGCCGATGAGAACATTCAATATGATCCGAAACGAATGGAGGAAGTAATAAAAGTTGCAGTCGATAAATCGGGCTGGGGGAACAAAAAAGAAGGTGTTTACCAGGGTTTTGCCAATTATTATTGCCATAACAGCCATGTTGCGGAAGTAGCTGATGTTGTTATAGAAAATGGAACCCCAGTGGTTAAAAAAGTAACCTGCGTCGTGGATTGTGGAATAGTTGTGAACCCTCTTGGCGCCAAAAACCAGGTGGAAGGCGGCGTTATTGATGGCATAGGGCACGCCATGTACGGAGATTTCTCCTTTAAGGATGGAGCCCCTTCCGCGACTAACTTTGACAAATACCGGCTCATACGAATGAAGGAAGCTCCGATAGTGGAAACATATTTTATTGAGAATGAATTGTCCCCGACAGGCCTTGGAGAGCCGACCTTGCCACCGGCAGGAGGGGCCATAGCCAATGCCCTTAAGGCAGCGACCGGTAAACGTTTATACAACCAGCCTTTTTCAAAATATCCGGAACTGTTGGCGATTCCTGACAAAGAAATTATTGGATAACTTATGACGATACTACTTTTTGGCATTACGAAAGATATTGTGGGCAGTTCATCGTTGTCCGTTCCCATGTCCAGTGCCGGGAAATTAAGAACGGTAGGAGAGCTAAAAAGTTATTTGGGAAACAACTATCCCGGATTAAAGTCGCTTTCTTCTTTGGCTGTCGCCGTAAATAATTCCTATGCAAAGGACGTTGTTAAAATTGATAATTTTGATGAAATTGCCTTAATTCCGCCCGTTAGTGGGGGGTAGGGCGGTGGACAATTCAAAATTCACAATTCAAAATTCAAAATAAGCAGTAGGTAGTATATGAACAATTGAAAGAATATAGACAGATTTAAATTAATGTTAATAGACAACCATAACAGAAAGATTAATTACCTGCGACTGGCGATTACTGATCGCTGCAACCTGAGGTGTAATTATTGTATGCCTGCCGAGGGAATCGACTTTGCTAAAAAGGATAAGTTGTTTACCATTGAAGAACTTAGCACCTTGAGTGAGATACTTGTAGATCAGGGAATAGATAAAATTCGCATAACGGGCGGGGAACCCTTTGTTCGTAAGGATCTGATGGTCTTGCTTAGAAATCTAAGTGCATTAGACGGACTACGGGACATCTCCATCACGACTAACGCAACCCTGATAGGGCCCTACATTGACGAGTTAAAAGAACTGGGTATAAAAAACATCAATGTAAGTCTGGATGCTATCAATCAGGAGACATTTGAAAAAATTACCAGAAGAAAACAACATGCGGTGGTATACAACAACCTCATCCGACTCATTACCGAAGGGTTTAACGTACGCGTGAACTTTATCGTTTTACAGGATCAGAACATTGAGGAAATTTATCCCGTTCTCGAGCTGCAAAAACACTATGACGTTTCAATACGATTTTTGGAGGAAATGCCCTTTAACGGGGGAACAAAGGAATTCAATACCATAAGATGGGACTATAAAAGGATATTGAATCATATCAAAGAGAAATATCCGGATTGTGAAAAACTGGTTTCGCCCGATACTTCTACTTCAATTAATTATAAAATTGACGGGCACAAAGGTACTTTTGGGCTTATTCCTTCATTTAGCCGAACTTTTTGCGGCAGTTGCAACCGACTCCGGATTACAGCAACCGGGGATGTAATCACCTGTCTCTACGGCAAACCGACAACGAACCTGAGAGACGTTATGCGGGGTTCGAACGCTGGGGATAATATTAAGACGGCCATTTTGAAAGCGATAGGTAAAAGAGCGAAAAACGGTTTTGAAGCCCAGCATGGGCATCGTGCTGTGTTCAAGAGTTCTATGACGTCTATCGGGGGGTAAAACCGTCCCTTCCCAATAGCTGTCAGGATCCTTAAATGGTAAGCGGTTAAACACAGTGAAACAACTCGGAAAATTGACAATCCGGCTTATAGTTCTTTGTGATATTTCTGCATTTTCAAATTACCTAATTGGTAAATTATCAAACTGGAATTGGCACATGTAAGAATGCTAAAAGAGACCAACAACAAAACGATCATTTGTCTGCCAATACTATTGTTTTTGTTCGTATTGGCTTCTTGTCAGTCTCAAACCAAAAGAAGCGAAAATCACGAAAGAGTAGGCGGACCCTGCGAGGGCTGCGAGGCCATTTATGAATATGGCGGCAAAATGCTTACGGCGGTGGATACCTTACCGGGATTTGAAGCTAACGAACCTAAACTCAAAATTACGGGAACCGTTTATAAAAAAGATGGTAAAACACCGGCCGGGAATGTCCTGCTGTATATATACCATACGAATGGGGAAGGTATTTATGAAACCAGGGGTGATGAAAAAGGCTGGGCAAAAAGACACGGATATATCAGGGGTTGGGTAAAGACAAAAAAAGATGGATCATATACTTTTTATACCTTTAGGCCCGGAGCATATCCTAACGGAAGAGCACCCGAACACATTCATGTGACGGTCAAGGAATCCGATAAGAATGAATATTACATTGATGATTATCTCTTTGACGATGACCTGTTGCTGACAAAAGCAGCCAGAGGTAATTTAAGAAACAGGGGCGGTTCCGGTATTGTGAAATTAGAAAATAGCGGAAAGGTGTACTTGGTAAAAAGGGACATTGTTTTAGGTTTGAACATTCCGAACTACGAATAGGCAAAAAGTTTTTTAAATGGGGAGTTTACATTCGAGGTCAGAGGTTTACGGGCTGGTCCTTTGCGGAGGGAAAAGCACCAGAATGGGGAAGGACAAGGGAAGTATCAAATATCATAGGCTACCCCAAAGAGAACACCTGTATGAATTGATGGAGAAGGTATGTGATAGCACATTCTATAGCATTCGGAAAGACCAGGTTGGCGAATTGCCCAACGATTCTGCCATCATTTTTGATGATAACGAATATAAAGGCCCCTATAATGGCATTCTGAGTGCCCACAAAAAATTTCCGAAGGTGGCTTGGATGATAATGGCCTGCGATCTTCCATTTATGAATGAAGGATCACTTAGGGAACTTTTGGATGCCCGGGACCCCGGGTCGGTTGCCACAGCCTTCGCTACGGAGAAAGGCGGCCTTCCTGAGCCACTTGCCGGGATTTGGGAACCTTCAGGGCTCAAAAGATCAATAGAATACCTGGAGAATGGGGTCAGTACATGCCCCAGGAAATTCCTGATTAATTCAAATACAAAACTGGTGGTTCCGGAACGGGATGAGGTATTGCTGAATGCCAACTCCCGGGAAGATTATAAAACAGCAATTTCCAAATTAATCTCCAATTGAAAAGCGCACGCTACACAAGGCAGACTTCCTTAAAGGAGTTTGGTGCTGCTTCCCAGAAAAAGCTCGCTGAAGCAAAGGTTTTGGTAGTCGGAGTTGGCGGTCTGGGAATTCCGGTTTCACAGTATTTAAATGCCATGGGTATTGGTACCCTTGGCCTTGTGGACCAGGACACGGTGAATATTTCTAATTTGCAAAGGCAAACCCTATATGATGAAAAAGATGTTGGCAGACCCAAATTAACGGTAGCGCTTGAAAAACTAAAGGCACAGAATTCGGATACCAACCTTATTGGTTATGATTCTTTTTTGGGAAGCGATAACGCCCTGGAAATCATCAGGGGCTATGATGTGGTCGTAGATGCTTCCGATAATTTCCCTACGCGCTACCTGCTGAATGATGCCTGCGTAATACTTAAAAAACCATTTGTTTACGGGGCTTTACACGGATTTGAAGGTCATGTGAGTGTGTTCAATTATAGGGGCGGCCCTACCTACAGGTGTTTATTTCCCGTAATGCCGAAGGAGACGGAGATCCCCGATTGTAACGAGAATGGTGTATTGGGGGTGATCCCGGGAATTATCGGAACGCTGCAGGCTCTGGAGGTTGTAAAACTTGTTACGGAGACCGGGGAGGTGCTTTGCGGTAAATTATTGTTGTATAATGGACTGAATCAATCCACTCTCAAAATTAACTTTGAGCCGATTCCCGCGAATTTGCGGATAACCAGGTTGCAGGAAAGCTATGGGGAGCCTTTTTGTTCAACAAGCATCGAAATAAGCGCACGGAACTTTCGAAAATTGATGGAAGCAAAAAAAAGACCGCAAATTATTGACGTAAGGACAAGGGAAGAATATAACTCATACCATCTACAAAATGCCAGGAACATTCCGCTGAATGAAATTGAAGAACGGATCGCGGAGATTGACATTGAGGAACCCGTTTATCTTTTATGTCAGTCGGGAAAAAGAAGCGAACTTGCGCAGCAAATGTTGCTAAAATCACTTCCCCGATCCACCGTATATAGCGTTACCGGTGGCATGGATAATTACACTTTGACATGCCCTTAAATTATCCCAAATTTATTTACCCATGGTATTTGGGGCGGGTTTGGCTGTTTGGTTACCGTGGTAATATTGCTAAAGTTTTATGGGCACCCCTAATAACTCTGTTAGCAACCAAAGTAGGGTTTTTAGAGATGCCCTTATGGTAATGCGCAGCATGCCCCATTGATAGATCCGTCGGAAAGAAAGGATAGGGTTTCTCGCTCCGGCCCTACAGCCCATGAGATGGGATAATTCAATAAACGGCAATAAAAAATTTCTTGAAAGTTTACCCGCCTCTGGCGGGCGACTATCCCTGCCTGCGGCAGGCAGGCCCGAGGCAAGCCATAGAGGTATACCTCGACAGGCTCGGCACAGGTTTCGCCGGTTTCATTTTGGCCTTGGGACCAAAAACCGAAATTTTGTATTTTGCCCCGCCCGGAACTGCTT
Source organism: Flavobacteriaceae bacterium (assembly GCA_041743085.1). GTDB lineage: Bacteria > Bacteroidota > Bacteroidia > Flavobacteriales > Flavobacteriaceae > JAFMPW01. The sequence goes on along the minus strand of JBGTNL010000091.1, from coordinate 45,069 downwards.
AAAAGGCAGTTCCGACCCTGTGCATTCCTCTCTCTTCGTTCGTCGGATGCAAGAGGAGAGGTAAATCGGAAACCCCTAGGCAGAGCCATAGGGGAATTACTTAGATTAAACCCCAGGGCAAGCCCTGGACCCAATAGAAGGAATCGACCCAAGGGTCGAGGTATTAAACCTAGACCCCGCTGAAAAAGCGGGGTTAGTTCAACCATCCATTTTAACCGTTCCCGCTAAAAAGCGAGATTATTAAAATGGGGTTTCACTAATAAAAAGTGTGATTTTGCTTGTATTTTATTCCGGAGAATCCGCTTTCAGGAACGGGAGGGTGAATCGGCCGGCAGACTTTTCAGGCATCAAAGCCGGAAGTTATGCGATAAATATTGGAATTATTTTTTAGAACGACAATTGGGAATACGATTAAGTTTAAGTAAATTAACGGGCAAAGGCACAAAGCTGTTTAACTCACTGTTGGCTCTGATTGTGGAAGCTGGATCCTTGGTAATTAATGGATTAGAAACCGATACCTTTTTGATGATAACATTTAATGAAGCATATAAACTGGTACTTGGCAGTTGTCAGGATTATGGTATGGAGACCGTGGGCATAAAATTTGCCCTTGGCCGGATCCTTGGAGAGGACGTTTTCGCGGATCGTGATTTCCCCCCCTTCAACCGGTCTACGAAAGACGGCATCGCCATAAACTATTCGGCATTTGAAAAAGGCCAAACCGATTTTAAAATTGTGGGGGTCCTCGCTGCGGGGATGCCGGGTATTCCGTTGGGTTCTAAAACAGACTGTATTGAGATCATGACCGGTGGCGTAGTACCGGAAGATGCTGACACAGTGGTAATGTATGAGGATCTCGTCATCAAAAATAGCGTTGCCTCAATTCAGAAGGCCCCTGAAAAAGGAGCTAATATCCATGTTAAAGGAAGTGATGAGAAAGAAGGAGCTCCGTTGCTGAAAAAGAATCTGAAAATAACTGCAGCGGCAATTGGGGTTATGGCATCTGTGGGCAAAGTAAAGGTCAATGTAAAGAAACTTCCCAGAATTTCCGTTATTTCCACTGGTAAGGAATTGGTAGAAATCGATAAAAAGCCTTTGCAGTTCCAGGTAAGGAAATCCAATTCATATTCTCTTTACGCTGCGCTTTCGAAAGAGCGGATTCTTCCTTTATTACTTCATTTGGACGACGATAAGGACATCATTCGCCAGAAGCTGTATTACGCCATCCAGGAGATGGATGTCTTGCTTCTCAGTGGGGGCGTATCTAAGGGCAAGTTCGATTTTATACCTGAGGTTCTGGACGAGCTGGGAGCTAAAATGATCTTTCACAAAGTGAAACAAACCCCGGGTAAACCGTTTTGGTTTGGAATACATAAAGCCGCCAGAACTGTAATTTTTTCGTTCCCCGGAAATCCTGTGTCCACCTTCGCCAACTTTCACTTGTATTTTAAGCCCTGGCTGATAAAATCATTGGGCGGGACTATTTCTGAAAATGAGGTGATCTTAGGGGAAGATATTGCTCCGGATGGAGAATTGACACGATTTTTAAGAACGAAAATAAGCAGCGATTCAGGAAAATTAACAGCTAATATTGTGCATGGCAATGGTTCGGGAGATTTAATAAGCCTGGCAAACTCGGATGGTTTCATTCGACTGGATCCAAAAAAACAACCTTACAAAAAAGGGACGATAGTCCCGTTTACAGCAACGACAAGCATTTTATGAATGACTCATGAAATAAAGAAAATAATACTTGCCTATCAATCTGCTCCAGTGAAGGGCCGCAAAGCTGTTTTAGCTACGGTAGTGGCGCTTAACGGCTCTTCATATCGCAGGCCCGGTGTGAGAATGCTGATCATGGAGGGTGGCAATATAGTTGGGGCAGTTAGCGGTGGGTGTGTTGAAAAGGAAATCATCAGGCAGGCGGCAAACGTATTTAAAACAAATATTCCCAAAGTAATGACCTATGATGGCCGGTACAGGTTAGGTTGTGAAGGAATGTTGTTCATTTTAATAGAACCTTTTCAGCCCGATGAGGTATTCCTCGAAATGTTTTGGAGGATCATAAAAGCGCGGCAAAGTTTTGATATAACATCCCACTTTTCACAGGAAGACGGAATATCTGAAAATTACGGGTCCCTTGTTAAATTAGGCAAAGAAAAGATGCCGCTAAGACCGGGCTTCAAAGCCAGTACAGGTACCAAAGTATTCTATCAGGAAATGATGCCCTGTTTCAGGCTCCTGATCATTGGAGCCGAACACGACGCCGTGCAATTGTGTTCATACGCCGCTTTAACCGGATGGGAGGTACATATGGTAGTACCGCCGGATGAAGAAAAAAGTATCGACGATTTTCCAGGAGCACAGGAATTTTTACCGGTTGCTCCCGAAGAACTGCCTCTGGGCACCATTGACCAACAGACCGCTATTGTAGTAATGACGCACAGCTACGTGAAAGATTTAAAATTCCTGTTGAGATTGAAAGATACAGCACCTGTTTATCTTGGACTTCTGGGGCCGGCGACCAGACGGGAAAGATTGTTGGCAGAATTCATGGAGCAATGTCCGGAAGTATCGTATACCTTTTTTGACCATATTCACGGACCGGCCGGCCTGGCATTGGGAGCAGAAACTCCACAGGAAATTGCGATATCCATACTCTCTGAAATTATTTCGGTGGTCCGTAAACAGGAACCTATGCCCTTAAAGGACAAAAAAGGTACTATACACAGCCGATGAAAAATGACATTGCCATCCTTATTCTAGCGGCCGGATCATCCTCCAGGATGGGTAAAACCAAACAGCTGCTACCCTGGAAAAATACAAGCCTGCTGGGAAATGCCATAAAAACCGCTAAAGCGTCAAAGGCTTCGGAAGTTGTCGTCGTATTGGGTGCTAAGGCCACGCATATCAGGGAAACCCTTGCCGATACTGCAACTGTATTTCTTGAAAACAAGGATTGGGCAAAAGGAATGGGTACTTCCATCAGCTGCGGTGTGAAATACTATCTGAACAACACTACAGCTCTAAAAGGCGTGCTTATAATGCTAAGCGATCAACCCCTGATTAACACTTCTTATCTTAACCGCATGATCGATGCCTTTGGCGCTGCTGAAAAGAATATCATAGGCACGGCATATGGCGAAAGGGTTGGCGCTCCTGCACTATTCGGAAGCCATTATTTTTCAGATCTCAGTGAATTACATGGCGATGACGGGGCACAACGGATCTTGTCCAAAAACCAACAACACATTGCCGTGTTGAATGCCGGGAAGATCACAAAAGATATCGATACTGAAGAAGACTATGCTTCCCTTCTTCAGAAATTGTAACAAGAAATCCGCACTTTTGGATTTGGAGAAGGAGAATATGCCGGGTGTCTTTTAAAAAAAATACCTGCCACCCGGCCTTTTACTTTTTTACATTGGTTAGGGAAGATCATCAAAGAAAATATAGTATTTTCATGCCTCTAAATCCCGTACATAATGAAAATACGATATCCGGTACTGCTTGTATTTCTTTTTGTTCTTCAAACGTTTGGCGTTTCTGCCCAGCAAATGGGGTTTGAAGAATATAATCCCGCTTCTACGTTGGTGGTTCCAACCCACGAAGTGGAAAAGGCCAAATACCCCTTCGTTGATATTCACAGTCATCAATTTGGGATGGGGGAGAAGGATTTGTCTGAACTTATTTCAGCCATGGATAAGCTCAACATGGCGGTTATGGTTAATCTCAGCGGAGGGTCCGGAGCGGGTTTAAAAGAAGCAATTACCAATGTTAATAAAAATTACCCCAATCGCTTTGTGGTATTTGCCAATGTGGATTTTGACGGTGTCGGAAATTCCGGATGGTCTGAAAATGCGGTCAGCCAACTGGAACAGGATGTAAAAAACGGGGCAAAAGGCTTGAAAATTTACAAGAGCCTGGGACTCAGAAATAAAGAAGTTGACGGAAACCGTTTGGCAATAGACGATAAACGATTAGATCCAATTTGGGCCAAATGCGGAGAATTAGGGATCCCTGTATTAATCCATTCGGCGGATCCTAAATCCTTTTGGGATCCCATGGACAAGGATAATGAACGCTGGCTGGAACTAAAGACCCATTCCAGAAGAAAACGGTCCGATAGTGATCCTGCACCCTGGCAACAGATCATTGACGAGCAACACCGGATGTTCAAAAAACATCCCAAAACCAATTTTATCAATGCCCATATGGGCTGGTATGCCAATAATCTGGGTAAATTGGGAGAGTTGATGGAGGAAATGCCAAACATGTACGTGGGTATAAGTGCGGTTATCGCCGAATTGGGAAGACAGCCCAAAAATGCGAACAAGTTCTTTGAGAAATATCAGGACCGGATACTATTTGGAAAGGACAGCTGGAAACCTGAGGAATTCCCAACGTACTTCAGGGTTTTGGAAACCGATGATGAATACTTTCCCTACTATAAAAAATACCATGCTTTTTGGGCCATGTATGGCCTGGACCTCCCCGATGAGGTGCTAAAAAAAGTGTACTACAAAAATGCAATGAAACTTCTCCCGGGACTGGATAAAAGTTTGTTCGAAAAAAATTAGTGTCGCAATATCCAAATAGTTTTACAATATTTTAAAAATGACACAGGAAAGATATACAAATAGGTTTCAGAAAATTACAATTTATGAAAGTATGGGGGGCCGTAATCTGTTTCGTTGCCGCCCTTGTTGTCCTGATCAACTTCGGAAAACTGGATACCTGGTACCTGGTTTTGAGCGGTATTTTAACGCTTGTTTTTTTAGTGGTCCTTCCAGTGCTTGTCCTCAGATCGCTTAGTGAAATAAAGCGTTTAAATATTTCAGACAAGACCTACAAGGACGTAATAGCAGAGTTTACAAAAGCAAGGAAGAAACTGCTAATGCTTCAACAAATAGGAATTTATTCAAGCTTTGTATTTCTGTTTGCCTTTCTGCCTGTGACATCCAAAATCCTGTCTGATAAGGATTTTTTTATGATGGAAAAAGATGCCGCATTATACGGATTTTTGGCCGTCGCCTTTATCTTTCTCATTCTCTTTGCAAGATGGGGGTATGGCTGCTACAGGGGTATTACCCGTTCTGCTGAAAATATTCTTAAAGACCTGGAGTAGCCATATCGCATTTAGGTCAGGATATTAGAGCCCCCTCTGATAGGGGGGCTTTTGGCATTTAGTATGGCCTTGTTGCCACAAACCCTTTTATCACACAATTTAAAATAGCATATATTTAATAGGTGAACTTACACAACAGATCTGAGCTATATATTTTAACAAAACAACTGGCCATATAATGTTAAAAAGGTTTCTATTTACATTACTGATTACAGCTATTGTTTTTCCCTTGTATTCTCAAAAAAAGAATGAGGCGTTTCGCTTACATATCAGAAAGACTTCATTGCCAATAAATATTGATGGCATGGGTGATGACGAAGCCTGGAAGGATGCGGATGTTGCCGATGATTTTTTTATGGTCCTGCCTATGGACACAGCTAAAGCCAATGAGCTTTCCGAAATACGTATGACTTATGATGATAAAAATCTCTATTTAATTGCCACCTTCCATAACACCACACGGGGACCAAATTACGTTGAATCCCTGCGCCGTGATTTTTCATTTGGCAAGAACGACAATTTTTTACTTTTCATGGACCCGTTTAATAATCAGACTACGGGCTTTTCCTTTGGTGCCAATGCAGCCGGAGCCCAGTGGGATGGAACCATGTTTGCCGGCGGGAGCGTAGATCTGAACTGGGATAGCAAATGGGTATCGGCCGTAAAACGCGATGAGGACAAATGGGTTTTTGAAATGGCACTTCCTTTCAAATCCATCAGGTACAAAGCCGGGGTAACGGAATGGGGGATTAACTTTAGCAGGCTCGATCTGAAATCGAGTGAAAAATCGAGTTGGACCCCCATACCGCGGCAATTTCCGACGGCCTCCTTAGCCTATACCGGGGTATTGGTATGGGATGCACCCCCACCTCCGCCGGGAACCAATATTTCCTTAATTCCATACGTACTGGGGTCCGTAGCTGATGATCTTGAGAGTGACACCACCAATGATTTTAAGGTTGGGGGGGATGTGAAATTCAGTCTTACCTCTTCCCTGAATCTCGATCTGACAGTTAATCCGGATTTTTCTCAGGTAGAAGTTGACCGCCAGGTAACGAATCTGGATCGTTTCGAATTGTTTTTCCCTGAAAAACGGCAGTTCTTTCTGGAGAACGGGGACTTATTTGCCAGTTTCGGTTATGAAGACATCCGTCCCTTTTTCTCCAGAAGAATAGGATTAGGGGTACCCATACATGCAGGGGCCCGCGTAAGTGGTAATTTAAATGAAAACTGGCGACTCGGCCTTATGGATATGCAAACCGCCGGCGTGGATGAAACCGGGCTGCCAAGCCAGAATTTTGGTGTACTATCCCTGCAACGAAAGGTTTACAGCAGATCCAGTATTGGTCTTATATTCGTGAATAAACAGTCGGTCAACTATCCCAACGATACCGATTCCTTACGGACACGCTATCCGGAATATAATCGAAACCTGGGGGTAGAATACAATCTGGCATCCTCAAATAATCTCTGGACGGGAAAGGCTTTTGCTCTAAAATCCTTTTCGCCCATCAGCCGGGGTAATGGTTTTACCCAGGCTGCCAATCTGGAGTACAGCAGCAGAAAGTGGAGTTGGGGAATTAAGGAGGAATCCGTGGGGGAAAGTTATACTGCAGAGGTTGGTTTTGTTCCCAGGAGGGGTTATATAAATATCGGTTCGTTTTTAGGCCATTTGTTTTTTCCTGAAAAAGGTAAAATTGTGAGCCATGGGCCTTTGATAAGCACGAGTTATTTTTTTAATGAAAAGTTTGGAAGAACGGATAATCAGAATGGGCTCGACTATTTAATAAATTTTCGAAACCGGAGCGAATTGGGATTTGAAGTATTGAATGAATACGTTGAATTACTCGCTCCGTTTGACCCTACAAGATCGGGCAAGGATTCCCTTGCCGTGGGCACGAAACACAGTTGGAACGGCTTCAGTTTCCAATACAACGCAAAGCCCCAAAGTCTGTTCACGTATACCGCTGGAGGCCGTTTTGGCGGATATTACCTGGATGGTACGAGAACCGGACTTACAGCGGAATTAGGGTACCGGTTTCAGCCCTATGTAAGCCTTGGTTCCAATCTTAGTTATAACCATATTTCCCTGCCAGAGCCGTGGAACACCACGGAATTCTGGCTAATAGGATCCAAAGTAGATATTACATTTACGAATAAATTGTTTTTTGCCAATTTGTTCCAGTACAATGAACAATCCCGGAATTTTAACCTGAATTCAAGGTTTCAATGGCGCTATAAACCGGCCTCTGACCTTTTTCTTGTATATACAAACAATCAATTGATTTCACCTTTGGAAGGCAGAAGCTGGTCCCTTACATTAAAACTTACCTACTGGTTTACCAAGTAAGCGGCACCCCTTCGGTATGCCCGGTATTCCTTTATTCGGATTGATAAATTTACCGTAATTTGTGATCGGCATATAATCAAACCATACTTGTGATGACGCCATCCGGTTATTCAGGTACTCCCCTGGAAAGAAAATTAGGGATCAAAGCAGGGCACAAGGCACTTTTTGTAAACCTTCCCGATCATTATTTTGAGTTGTTCGAAGATTTTCCTGAGTTGCATATTGTCGAGTCGTCACAACCTCATTCTATAGATTTCATTCATCTGTTTTGCACCCATATGGAAGAGCTTGAACTTCAATTTAATCGATTGAAAAAGCTTATGAAAAAAGATGGAATATTCAGGGTATGCTGGCCTAGGGGCAGTTCTAAAATCGAGAATGAACTGGACGGCAATGCTGTCCGCAGGCATGGTTTAACAAACGGATTGGTCCATGTTAAGGTCTGGGCAGTGGACACGGACTAGAGTGGTCTAAAATTCATGTACCGTCTGAAAGACAGGAAATAAATTGATAAAATGAAAGTTAAAATGACAAAAAGGATCCTTTTTCTGATGGTTGTTACTTTTATGATGAGCACTTTAATTACTGCTCAGGAAAAAGAACAAATAAAGGTTGATGGCCTCCGCGAGCCCGTTGAAGTGCTACGCGATAAATGGGGATTGAACCATATTTATGCAAAAAATCAGTATGATCTGTTTTTTGCCCAGGGGTATTGTGCCGCAAGGGACAGGCTTTTTCAATTTGAGATATGGCGCAGGCAAGCCTCCGGGACAGTGGCAGAACTTTTGGGCGAACACGAATTGAAAAGAGACATCGGAACACGCCTTTTTAAGTTCAGGGGAAATATGGAAGAGGAACTAAATCACTACCATCCCGATGGTGCTGAGATCATCACGGCATACACAAACGGCGTCAATGCCTATATTGACGAGATCAATAAAATGCCCGGGCAATTGCCCATTGAGTTCAAAATTTTGGGGATCCAACCTAAAAAATGGACCCCGGAAATTGTGATCTCCAGGCATCAGGGCTTAAAGGGAAATGTGGGAACAGAATTGGATATTGGCCGGGCTGTAGCGAAGATAGGAGCGGATAAAGTAAAGGAATTGATGTGGTTTCATCCAAATGAACCAAATCTTCAGCTGGATCCGAAAATCAAGGATTTTTTGTTTAACGATGAAATACTTCAACTTCATGAGGCCTATGATAGCGGAGTATCATTGGATAGCAGCGATATTGTGACTAATAATTTTCCTAAAGTTGATCTGGATAGGGGAAGTAATAATTGGGTTATCAGCGGTAAAAAGTCGAAAAGCGGCTATCCCGTAATGGCTAACGACCCACACAGGAGAATAGCGATCCCCTCCCTGCGTTACGCTGTTCATCTTGTAGCCCCGGGGTGGAATGTGATCGGAGGGGGAGAACCGGAAATTCCGGGTGTATCCATAGGTCACAACGAATATGGAGCCTGGGGGCTGACGATTTTCAGTACCGATGGGGAAGATCTGTATGTATATGAGCTCAATCCGGAAGATTTGTCCCAATACCGGTATAAAGGGGAATGGCTGGCAATGGAAGAGATTAAGGAAACCATACCCTTGAAGGGTGGTAGTACAAAGGAGGTTACGTTACGATATACCAGGCATGGGCCCGTGACGCATATAGATTCTGTAAATAACAAAGCCTATGCCGTAAGATGTGCCTGGCTGGAGGTTGGGGGAGCGCCCTACCTGGCTTCCTTACGGATGGATCAGGCCAGTACCTGGGAAGAATTCAGGGAAGCCTGCAGTTACAGTAATATTCCGGCGGAGAATATGGTCTGGGCAGACCCCAAAGGCAACATTGGATGGCAGGCAGTAGGCATTACACCCATACGTAGGAATTTCAGTGGTCTGGTTCCGGTTCCGGGAGACGGCTCACATGAATGGGAAGGATATCTCCCTATAAAGGAACGCCCGAACGTTTACAATCCGGCCACAGGTTTTTTTGCTACCGCGAACGAACATGTGACACCGAAGGGCTATCAACATAATAACACCCTGAATTATCTCTGGGCCGATCCTTTCAGGGGACAACGTATTAATGAGGTGCTAAAGGGTAAAAAGCAGTTCTCTCTTCAGGATATGAAGGACTTGCAATCAGATTACCACTCCATTCCGGCCAGATCGCTTGTCCCGTTACTGGAAAGTGTTATGATGTCCACGCCCAAGGCAAAAAACGCAAAGCAATTACTTATGAAATGGGATTATGGGTTGGAGGAGGAGTCCGTAGCCGCTGGAATATACGCGATGTGGGAAAGGGTTTTAAGGCAGGAGGCAGACGCCCGGTTTATCCCTGAAGAAGCAAAGGGACTCTTATTTATTCAATTGCACAGGATCATAGCATGGCTGCAAGCCCCGGGAGAAGCTTTTGGGCCGGGGAGCCAGGAAAATAAGACGGAATTCCTTCAATCGACCTTTGAGTTAACCGTCCGGGAAATGAGGGAAAAATTAGGGCCCGACATGAAGAACTGGAAGTACGGGCAGACGGAGTATAAACACGCTGCTATGCAACATATGCTGTCCTCCTTTGTAAATGGAGAATTGCAAAATAAACTCAACGCCGGACCACATCCCAGGGGAGGGAATAGTTTTACACCAAACTCAACCGGAAATGCAGATAACCAGAGTAGCGGTGGCAGTTTTAAATTTATCACTGATGTAGGGGACTGGGACAAGGCGCTAATGATCAATACGCCGGGGCAGTCGGGCAACCCGGATAGCGCTTACTACAAAAATATATTCAGGTTATGGGCGGAGAACAATTATTTTCCCGCGTATTACAGCAGGGAAAAAGTGGAAGGGGTTACCCGGCAATTTCTGATCCTAAGCCCTGAAAACTAAACCACCCTGAACCTGTCATCAGGGAGCTTTGAATATAAAAAAATACAGTTAAAGCGGGTCTTGGATATAAAATTCATCCCATTCCCGGTATTCAATATCCCCGTTTTTGCCATAAACAGTTGCCGCAGCAAGGTAGCCTTCTGATGGTACAAAGGAGAACAGCTGCCAATCTTCTTTCTCAGTCGCCTTCCAATTTGTCGCAATTAGCCTGGCGCTTAGATCATTATCCAGGGAAACGGTAAAAGCGTCCAAAGGAAATGAAAGCCCCTTTCCCTTGGCCTTTATAAAGGACTCTTTCCGTGTCCAGCATCTGTAAAAAGCCCTGATCTGATCCTTTCCGGAGCATGTTTCAAGGGCTTCTGTTTCCGCAGGGGAAAAATAACGCCGCGCTATTTCCAGAACATCAAAATTGGTTTTAATCTTTTCCACATCAATCCCAACGGGGCCACTTTTACTAAAACCAAACACAATAGCATCTTCCGAATGTGCGATGTTGAAAGATAGCGGGGAGGGATCTGCAAATTCGGGTTTACCGTATTTGTTATAAGCGAATTGTATTTTTTTCGGATCCCTTTTGAGATAACCACCAGCCAAAAACCTTAAGATAGCTCTTCCAAGGACATAATTGGCCCTGTCTTTCGGAAAACGGAATTTTTCCGCTACGATCTTTTCACCGCCGGACAGATAATCAAAATATGTTGCTATATTCAAATCGGAACTTTTAATAACAGTCCATATTTGGATAGGCTTAGCCATCCTGAACAATCGAAAATCAGGATATAATTCAGTGCTATATCCGCTGCTTTTAATCATATCTGCTGCATACTTTTTCAATGTTTTTGCCAAGGGCCTCCACATGGGGTTTTTCAAACAAATTAAAATGATTGCCCGGATTGGGTAAAACATCGACTCCGGGGATACACCAGTAATTCCATAAGTCGAGATCCCTTTTCATAATTTCCGGATGCTCATTTTTTGCCAAAATAAGCGTGATCCGAGTATCGAACTTTTCCCATCTGTATTGATATCTGACTTTTTGAAGTTGTTTCCGTATGTGTTGTAGCTTTTGGGCTACGAGGTCTTTGCTAAGCCTTATATAAAAAGGTTCCAGATGACGCCTGTAACGGTGTTGTAGGGAGGCTTTTAAAGTCCTTAACGGGTATTTTCGGAATTTTCTGAAATAGTGGATAAAACGTTCTTTCCTGGTTAACCTGGCACGGCTTTCCAAATTTTTGGGTGAGCTATCCACTACAATGATATTGGCGGTTCTGTTCATGTTCCTGAATTGCCTCGCCATTTCCACTACTAAGGGACTGTAACAGTAAAATAAAAGGTGGTAAGGGCCCTCCTCTTCAACTTGCATTATTTCAGCGATATAATCTTTACTCATTTGCTCAATGCTGTCGTGCATGGGCTCTATTCCGTTGATCCCCTTGGGCTGCACCAGATATACCGGCCGTTCTTTATGTAAATATCCAGGAAGCGTTTTGTAAAACAATACATGGCCTTCGCCGCCGTGCATACAGAATAGCGGATCCTTGTTTCCAGTTGCTCTGAAGGGAACAAGGTATTTCCAGACGTTCTCTTTGACCACCGTAAATGTTTTTATTTTCTCCGCAATACTGGCTATTGTCGGGTTCTTAAAAAGAGTAGTCGGTGGTAACTTTACCTTGAGTTTTTTCTCAATCATCCAAAACATTTTGATTGAGATTATGGAGTCGCCCCCGATCTCGAAAAAGTTATCGGTAACATGAACGGGGGAAAAGTCCAGAATTTCCTCCCATATTTCAACGAGCTGTTTTTCCGTGTCTGTGATAACCGGTGATACTTTCTTTTCGGCAAACACCCCTTTGGAGCGTTCGGTTAAGGCAATTTTATCGATTTTCCCATTGGCAAGCAGCGGAAATTCATCCACCAATTCCAACGAAGCGGGGACCATATATTCCGGCAGCTTCATTTTCAAATATTCGTGTAGATCTAAAACGTTTATGGATGAATGAGGTTTGATATAGGCCACGAGACGCCTGGCTTTTCCGTGCTTATCTTCGGCCATCCCCACATTCCACAAACTTTTTAGTTTATAAAGTAAAAGTTTGCGTTCCTCGGAGCTGAACTTTTCTATTTTATGTATCAGTGGTTCTAACATCGTTTGATTGCTTTAATAACAGCAATGTTCAAAGGACAGGTATGAAAAAAGATCCCATGGTGTGCGAAGCTATAGGGTAGTTCTGCATCATCTCTGCCGATATACCTCTTCCAAACCCTATCTCCAAAATATCACCGCCATCTTTGGCGATTACCCGGGCCATGGCCTCCATAACCGGAATGAGGCAATCTTCCATAATTTCCTGTTCCTGCAGAATCTTCTGTTCTCTGTCATCAGCACTGAAATTAACAAACTTACCCGGAACAAAGGTTTTTGTCTGTTCATCAAGGGCAATCGGATCTGCTGTAAATTCCTTGACTTCCCTGTTCAGGACTTCATTGCGTTGTGCATCCCGGGGAAAGGAATTGTCCTTAATGTCAACATTGATTTCGAAAGCATTTGTCCGTTTAATTCTCTTCATTTCGCGCTTTTATACCGGTGTCATTGTAATTTTTGAAGCAAATACATCTTCTCGTCTTCTTTCAGAGTGCGTATGGAGGTCAATAATTCGTCTATTTGATCTTCGTTATCCAGTCTTTCAAGGTACGCTATGATCTGAGCTGTTTCCGAGGTGGTGGCGTCAATAGCCAAATTCCGTTTTATGGGATCCTGGAGTAAAACGATCGCCTTCTCAACCTCTTTGTATTCCTCGAGTATTTTTTCTATCTCCCCGAGTTCTACTCTAAAGCCCCTTATCTTTACCTGCTCATCCGCCCTCCCTAAATATTCTATGTCACCGGCATGATTATATCGTCCCAGGTCGCCTGTTTTATAAAGCTTCCCGGACGAATTCTTTTCAAAGGGATGATCAATATATGCCTCCTTGGTGAGTTTATGATTATTAATATATCTCCCCGCGAGTCCCGGGCCTCCTATATAAATCTCGCCCGGTGCTCCCAAGGGCACCATCTCCAGATTGCTATCCAGAAGGTATACTTCTGCATTGGCCACAGGCTTTCCAATTGGCACTACAACCCCTTGTTCGCGACTTTCGATTTTGTGCGCGACGGCCCAGACCGTCGCTTCAGTAGGGCCATACTCATTATAAAGGAGAACCCCCGGTAATTTCTCAAAATGAGTTGCACAAATTGCCGGGGTACATGCTTCGCCGGCAACAATAACGGTTCTGAGCGAACTTAATTTAGAAAGATCACTATATTCGATGACTGTTTTATAGAGTGACGGGAGCATCAGAGTGTGCGTTACTGAATTACTGGCAATGACATCTCCCAGTTTTTCAATGTTCTGCTCCAGTCTGTTTTCCGAAACCACCAGGGTTCCACCGGTACACAATGTCCAGAAGATACCCGCCTTTGAACTATCAAAGGACACCGAAGACATTAACAAATAAGCCCTGGGATTCTCCCGGTAAAAGGTAAGCCTTCCCTCGGTGGAATTAATGATATTTCCATGGGTTACGGGTACTCCTTTAGGTTTTCCTGTACTTCCCGATGTATAAATAACGTAAGCAAGATCGTCCCTGCCACATGAGGGCGGTCTAATTGATGGATTTTCTGTTGAGAATCCTATTTCATCGATGTTTAGTATTTCCCGGGGGCCACAGTCTAAAATAGTAATCGATTTACTGTCGGAGAGAATCAATGCAACATTAGAATCTTCCACGACATGGATAATTCGCTTTTCGGGATATTCCGTGTCAATGGGTAAATACGCACAGCCAGCCTTTAGAATGCCAAGCAGTCCTGCGATCATTTCGGCCGAACGATTAGCGTGCAGACCTACTATTTCGTTTTTACCCAGAGTCCTTTCCAAAATTGCATTGGCAATTTCCGTAGCCCTGTTGTTTAGTTCGGCGTAGGTGAGGGACTGTTCTCCGAATACTATTGCAAGTTCGGTAGGATTGTTTTTTACGGCATCTTCGAATATTTCATAAATGTTATTGTATCCAGCATAAGGACCGGGAACAACGACGTTCTCACCGAGGAAAAGTTCTTTTTCCTTATTGGTTAGAATTGGTATTTTATTTATTGTAAGTTCAGGATCTTCAACTATTCCCTCTAACAATAGCCTGTAATGATCCTGAAGATTTTCAATTGTGGCGTTTTTAAACAGATCGGTGGTATACTCAAATTCCGTGGAAAATATACCATTCTCATACGAAACATAAAGTGTTAGATCGAATTTGGAAACGCCTTTATTGAAAAAAGTATAGTGCAGTCTGATATCATCACCGAATGCAGGGACGGGGGGTACATCGTGATAAATAAACATAGTGCGGAAAAAGGGGTTATTAGATGCAGAACGTTCCGGGTTCAACTCCTTTACCAGAAGATCAAAAGGAACATCCTTATTGGAAAAGGACGCCATGGTGGTCTGCCGAACAAGCTCCAGTAATTCCGTAAATTTTAATGAAGGCCCAAATTTGGTTCTTAAAACGATAGTCTCGTCAAAAAATCCAATAATTTTTTCAAGTGTCCTTGAATTTCGTGTAGAAATAGGTGAACCGATCAGAATATCGCAATTTCCACTGTACCTGTGTAGCAAAACATAATAGGCTGAAAGCAAGAACACATAGGGTGTGACCTTACACTTTTTAGACAGATCGGTTATCTGGCCTGATAACTTATCAGGCAGATCACGCACGTTGGATCCTCCTTTAAATGACGGTTTTAAGGGCATCTGGAAATCGGTAGGGAGATTTAGCATTGGGATCTCACCCGACAGCTGATCTTTCCAATACCGCAATTGTTGCGGGTCTACTTCCTGGCTTTGTTGCCAGTAGGCGTAGTCCGTAAACTGTATCTTTGATTTGGAGTCAGTTAACGCCTCTTCTCCCGGCAAGGCCTTGTAGTAGCCTGTAAGTTGTTCTCTAAAAATATCCATTGACCACTTGTCCATAATAATATGGTGCATGGTAATGAACAGAATATGTTCCGTTGAACTTCGTTTTAAAATCTTTATACGCAACAACGGAGCATGTTCTAAATTGAAGGGCGCCAAAGAATCGGAAGTCAATATTTCTTCCTGGCGGCTTTCCATATCAGGACCGGCCAGGTTACTCAGGTCAATACTTTCAATGTCGAGATGAACTCTATCGTGCACTTTTTGAATCGGTTTACCGTCACGGAGGTGAAATGAGCAACGGAGTATATCACTGACTTTAAGAACGGCTTGAAGTGATTCTCTTAGGCGATCAATATCCAGGGGGCCGTAAAAATGGTAGATTTCCGAAGAGTTATAGACCGGGTTATTTGGATAAAGTTGCTCCAGAAAATAGAGTCGGTGTTGTCCACGGGATAGTGGATAATTCCTGCTTTGAGGGGCTTTTAGAATTGAAAATCCCCCTGAAGTCATTTTTTTTCTGCTCTTCCATTTACTTAAAAGAGAAAGTTTCTCATTTTCCATTTTCCTTTCTAAAGCAAGTTACCTCAATCCCAGCCACACGGCAATTTTATAGCCCTCCCTACGGATATAATCATCCAGTGTTAAATTAATGTCAAAAGATCGTTCTACAAACCAATACAACGAAATTACAATTAATAAAACAGAAAGTAAAACCAGAAATTGGGGGTAGAATTTTTGTCTGCGTATAAGATAGAGTACTGGGAAAATCAGGGCAATAATTACCAATTGTCCAATTTCCACACCTAGATTAAAGCCGAATAAAGTCATGACAACAAACTCACCCTGAATACCTAAATCAGCCAAAACGCTGGCAAAGCCGAAGCCGTGGAAT
The DNA here is from genome assembly GCA_041743085.1 of Flavobacteriaceae bacterium. GTDB lineage: Bacteria > Bacteroidota > Bacteroidia > Flavobacteriales > Flavobacteriaceae > JAFMPW01. The sequence continues at coordinate 28,866 of JBGTNL010000091.1, read as the reverse complement.
AGCCCGAACAAAAAAGCAATGATCCAGTCCCTGCCCTTAAAAATTGGTCTGATGTTGTGATATGCGGCAAGGCCGATGGACAGGGCTATAACCGACTCTACAAACTGTGAAGGTAAGGTAATGATTTCCAGGGTAGCAAGGCTTAACGTAATGGTGTGCGCAATAGTGAAAAAGGTAATTATCTTAACGATATAAATAAATGCCGGCCTGAATTTTTGAACAGGTTCCCAACCCCAGATATTAAACTTCTCTCTAGCCCCATTGGTTTCCGTTGCGCCGGTTTTGTTCTTTCTTCGAACTACCGAAGGAAGGATAAGAGCTAATAAGAACAATATATGATCAAGGCCTATCCAGATATGCCAGATCCCCTGATTAACCATGGCGACAAATCCTTTCCAAATGGAGGCATCGGTCAATGACAGACTCTGCTGCGTAGTATCTTCCGTAAAATTCAATGCAATGAGCGCTTCATTGTTAATAAGGCCCGCCTTCCAGTTATATTCCATGGCTACCATCATCACATGCGATGGATCCTCCTCAAAAAATGCGGTGTATTCTATTTCGAGACTGTCTGGCAATAATTCAGAATTTTTAAGCTTAAAATAAATCATTGCAAAAGAACCTTCAATAACCGGAAATATCTCTAATTCATCCGTAAATAAAATCTGGTATTCACCGTAAACCGAGGAAATTTTAGTATGTTTCAATAAGTACTCCTGTATTCGGCCTAAAGCCGGCCTAATATCTTCTGCATCCGGATAATCCTCCAGACCCAGTCCGAATACGTCATTTAGTTCATTGACATGGATATCGAATCGACCTTCAATTCCTGCAGTTTCATAGACGCGGAAATAAATAAAACTTTGGTTTGGCTGATGGGTATAACTCAGTATCGGCATCAAGAGAAAACAGGCAAAAACGAATCGTAATAACACGGTTTTTTTCATGGTGGGTCAATCAAAAATAATACAAAGGGGGACGGATTCTGGCTTTGATTATGAATATGATATTTTTAGCCGATTTTTGAATTTTAATGCAAATTTTTGTATAACGATTTCAGGAATATGCTTAGGCCGCCAATAGAAACATCGCCTCATGAAATGTTAAACAAATTTTGCAAATACATATAAATATGGTACTTTTTTGTGAATAATATTTATTCCAACCTCCTTTTTTTCGACGAGCGTAGGTAATTATTGGCTGAGAGGCCACATTTATATTTGAAATTCAAAATTTCAAGAAGTATCTTTATTTCCTGTTTTCTAAAAAGTTTCCCACTATTTAGTTTGGCTAAAAAGCTTTTGAATTTAATTTGACAGCGTTATGATTTACACATTGGCTCAAATTAGTGAGAAAACGGCTATCCGCTTTCCAACCAAGGAAGCCTTTAGATGCCTTGATGATTCCCTGACGTATTCGGAATTGGATCAGAAAGCAAAGCAATTGTCCTCCTATTTAATCGATACAGGATTACGGAAAGGAGATGTGGTAGGTATTTTTATGAACCGCTGCCTTGACACCGCAATTGCCGTACACGGGATCTTCAAGGCCGGGGGCGTGTTCGTACCCATTGATCCTTTTATGCCCATAAACAGGATCAACCATATTTTACTGGAATGTGAAATAGAATATCTGATAACCACTCCCGCCCAATGTTCCAAGGTTCGGGCCGTTGTCGAGGGCTTTGCGGGCCTTAAAACAATAGTTGGGCTATCCAAGGATCTAATTCCCAAAGCCATTTCCTGGAAAACTATATTTTGCCGGAGTCTTGAAGGCTATGATCCGCCAACCATATTGGAACAGAACCTGGCTTTTATCCTTTATACATCAGGGTCTACCGGGAAACCCAAGGGTATTATGCATACTCTCTATAGTGGCCTGAGTTTGGCAAAACTGGCGGCGGACCTTCACAATTTGAACAGCACCGATCGCATAGGAAACTTTGCTCCTCTCCATTTCGATCCATCAACCTTCGGGTTTTTTGCAGCCCCTATGGTAGGAGCTACGACCATAATTATTCCGGATGCCGAAGACAATGAAGTGGCACAGGGAAAACCGATTCGTGCCACATTCCCTTCAGACAGACCTGTTTGGGAGATTCTATGAAGGGCATGGTATTTGTCCTTTTTCCAAACAATGAAAACTTTATCTTTATGTCACGTAAAGAATACTGAAATAGGAGAGGTTAAGGTAATTCTTCAATGGGTTCGGAAGCGTACGAATCAAAATAAAGAATCCTTTTTCACCACAATTTTTTATAATCTATTTAAATTGAAACCACAATGAGCCGGTAAAATGTTTCCAGGATGACCATCATTTCATATGTCCTGATGCTATTCTTAAGTATCTTTAACAATGGAGTTTATTAAGAAATTACAGACCTTATGATCATTGGTGATTCAATTGCAACTTTGAATTTTGAATTTTATTTATGATCTATTCACTACCCCAGATAATTGAATATGATGCTTCGGTATCACCGGATAAAGATGCTTTCAGGTGTCTGGATGTTTCCATTTCCTATAAGGATTTACTAATCAAATCAAGACAGCTTTCATCCTATTTGATAGAAACCGGAATTCAGAAAGGTGATCGGGTAGCAATATATATGAACCGATGTCTGGATACTGCCGTTGCAGTTTACGGAATATTGATGTCCGGTGCTGTTTACGTGCCTATTGATCCTTTCACACCCGTGTTAAGGACACTCTTTATTCTTCAAGACTGTGGCATTTCACATATTGTGACGACGACCTTGCAAGAAAAAAAAATCAGGGCAATTGTTAGGGAGCCTTCGTCTCTGCAGTTTATAATAGGTATATCTATGGAAAGTGGCGCCATTGCCGTACCCTGGGACAAAATATTCAAAAGATCTCTTAAGAACTATGAGCCGCCCAGAATCCTGGAACAGGATTTGGCATTCATCCTATATACCTCGGGCTCTACAGGAATTCCAAAGGGTATAATGCATACCCACTATAGCGGACTCAGTCTGGCAAAGATCGCGGCGGCGCAATACGGCTTTAATGAAAATGACCGCATAGGTACGTTCGCACCTTTGCACTTTGATCCTTCAACCTTCGGCTATCTGGTTTCGCCACTGGTTGGGGCAACTGCCATAATCATACCAGATGCTTATTTAACATTACCCGTTAGTTTATCCGCGTTGGTGGAGAAGGAAAAAATAACGGTCTGGTATTCCGTTCCGCTTATGCTAATTCAGCTATTGATACATGGCGAAATCCAGAAACATGATTTCAGTTCCTTGCGGTGGGTATTATTTGCAGGTGAAGTGTTCATTACCAAACATCTCAGGGCCCTGATGAAAATATGGCCTCACGCCAATTTTAGTAATTTGTATGGTCCGGCTGAAGTTATTCTTTGCACCTTTTATGATATCGGAACACCTCCGGAGACCGATGATCCTATACCCATCGGAACGGTTTGGGAAAATACAGAATATAAGATCCTTGATAGTAGGGGGATGGAAGTAGAGAGGGGCCAAGCAGGCGAATTAGTGGTGCGCACGGCTACAATGATGAGCGGGTATTGGAATAACAAAGAACTCACGGAGCGATCATTTTTTAGGATCAGCGTCGCGGAGGGATATGATCATATTTATTACAGGACCGGCGATCTGGTAAAGCAAAATGATCTTGGCGAATTGCTTTTTTTGGGAAGAAACGACCGGCAGATAAAATTAAGGGGCTATAGAATTGAATTGGATGAAGTGGAACAGACCTTCCTAAAGCACAGCAAGGTTCAGGAGGTTGCAGTGGTTGTGTTTAAAGGTGAAGATGACAGCAGGGAGTTATATGCTGTTGTAAGGCCAACAGGTGGATCCGCCCTGGATACACGCGAAATAATAGACTTTTGTAGTTCCCTTCTGCCTTCCTATGCAATTCCTGATGTTGTGGAGGTAATGCACGATTTTCCAAGGACAAGTTCCGGTAAAATAGATAGAAAGGAAATAGTAAAAATATTGACAGCTAGTAAGGTATGAAAGCCTATAACCTACCTACGGCAGGCAGGCCTAGAGCAAGCTACAGGGGTATACCTCGAGAGGCCCGGCACAGGTTTCGCCGGTTTTATTTCGACCTAAAGGTCGAAAAACGAACTTCTGTCATTTAGATTCCCGCTTTTTGGGGAATGATATTTCATAGGAAACCCCGCAGCAAGCTGCGAGGATTCTTTTCGATTAAAGAATGGTCGATACCAACCGACATAAATAAGGGAAATGGGGATGGTTGGTAAAATTTTATATAGATGAAACGAACATTAATAAATTTTAAACATTTTTTCACAAAAGGGGATGCTTAACCCCAGAAATTTCGGGGTTAATGTGAGGGCGTAGCGGTTATCCCGAAAATGCGGGATTCTTAATTTTTTAATTTATTTATTTTCAAGTAATTAAAAAGATTTAATCGTATGAAAGATAAAATTATTCATTACATAACCACCGAAATTTCAAACGAAAAGCTAGAGGATATAGGGTTGGAAGAGGATCTTTTAGGCAGTGGCATTATAGATTCGTTGGGCATGATGAAGTTGGTGATCTTTATGGAAAAGGAATTTAACATAAGTGTAAATACCGAAGATATGACCGTGGAGAACTTTATGACCGTGCAGAATATCCTTAATTTCCTCTCTAAAACCAAGGCCGTTTAGATTAAATTAACACCATAAATATTCAACTTAAAAATGAGGCTACCACTAACAGCAGGTCAATTATCACTATGGGCAGGAGAAAAGTTGCATCCCGGAGTGCCCTTGAATAATACCTGTTACACTTTTGATATTAGGGGGAGGCTCAATCCATCACTGTTCAAAATAGCTTTCCGGAAGCTGGTTGACTCTGTAGATGCCTTCAGGTTACTATTTTTCGAAGAAAATGGAGAACCCTATCAAACTCCGATGGAATCTGTGAACTATGAAATTGAAATAATCGATTTCTCGACGGAATCGGATGAAAGTAAAATTGCGGTATGGTTGTTGGATCGCAGCCGGCTAAAGTTAGATATTTCCGAAAGGGTTTTTGATTCGGTTCTCCTCAAACTTCGCGAGAACAGGTATATCTGGTGCCTTGTAATGCACCATCTGGTCACAGATGTTGTGTCCTTCAGGTTAATTTTTGACAGGTTGGCCGAACTGTATGACAGTTTGGATAAAAATGTACCCCTTAAATCGCAAGACAGTCATTCGTATACTGATTATATACATTTTGAACTTAGTCAGAAGAATGAAAGCAATGTCAACTCTCACTGGACAGAGAAGGTAAAGCAGTATGAAGAAATCCCGTCCTTATATGGGAATAAATCCCAACGAGGTGTTACAGCCTCAACTCGTATCTCCATCCCCCTGGGCCCGGAGCGCACAAAAAAGTTAAAGGAACTGGCCAATCTGCCCGAAGTGCGAAGCTGGACAATCCATTTAACACTTTTCACTATTTTGGCCAGCCTGCTGCACATTTATTTGTATAGGATAAGCGGACAAAAAAAACTGGCCATAGGTGCACCTTCGCATAACAGAACTTCAAGGAAGTTTCAGGACGTCATCGGATACTTTATCGAAATTTTCCCGGTTACTGCCGAAATAAGTGGGGAAGACACTTTTTTCAAAGTGCTTCAGAGAATGGGACTGGAGGTTAATAATTATATAAGACATTCTCAACTTGGACAGGTAACCCCGGAAATAAGCCGGAGTTTTAACGTAGTGCTTAACTATATACCTACCGGCTTTTCGGACTTCAATGGTATGGAGACCTCCTCTAAATGGATACATCCAGGTCATATGGACGGCAGTCATCAATTGCGCTGCCATGCGGTGGATTTCGATGCCACCGGGGAAATGGAACTGTTATTCGATTTGAATCATGGCACCTTTGATCAAAAGTTAAGAGAAAGAGCACCGCAGCACTTTTTGCGATTAATGGATGCCATGCTTACCGATATCAATCTGAAGGTCGATAAACCTTCGCTTGTGTCCAAGGATGAGGTTTGCGAAGTGCTGGCTTCTGAAATAGCGACAAATGAATGGGAACCGGTACTTGATAATTTTGACCATATTGTTTCTACATACGGGTCATCGGTCGCATTGCGATCCGGAGACGACACGCTTAGCTATCGGCAACTGAATAAGAAAGCCAACCAATTAGCCCAATATCTGAAGCAGTCCGGTGTAATGCAGGGCGATAAACTTGCACTCTATTTTTTCCGAAGTACGGATTATATTATTAGTTTACTTGCCGCAATGAAACTGGGAGCCGTATTTGTCCCAATCGCTTCAGACTGGCCGGTGGAACGAATAAAATATGTCCTTAAAAACTCGGACTGCCGTATTGTGCTATCTCAAAGTGATCTCAAAAAAAATGCGGAAGCTCTCAATATCGAGGTTTTGGACGTCTCTTCGAAAAATAAAGGTATTTTTGAATCTTTAAATTATGATCTTGGCGTTAAGAATGACCGCAATGACATTGCCTATACGCTGTATACTTCCGGCTCCACAGGTAATCCGAAAGGGGTATTGATCCCATACGGGGGGCTATCAAACTATCTTTCCTGGGCTAAAACCTATTATGCAGGGGAAAAGGCCTTTAATTTTCCTTTCTTTACATCTATCGGTTTTGACCTTACTATAACTTCTATTTTTCTGCCGCTGATCACAGGAGGGGAACTTATCATATACAGGGAAGGTAAAGGAGGCCCCGACATTTCCCTAATGCAGGTAATTGAGGATAGCAGGATAAATGCCATCAAACTTACACCCTCACATATCAACTTAATTCAGGGGAGAGACCTCTCCGCTTCCAATATAAGGACCGTAATTGTGGGCGGCGAGGATTTTAAGACCGGTGCAGCCAATACGATCCGGGATTCATTTGGTGGCAGCCCTCGAATTTACAACGAGTATGGGCCAACAGAAGCAACAATTGGTTGCGTGGTGTGCGAATATGATGAAACCCATCATACGGCTACGTCAGTTCCCATTGGAAAACCTATTTTAAATATGCAGGCTTATGTATTGGACACCAAAAAAAATATGGCCCCCCACCAGCTTGCAGGAGAACTATATCTTAGCGGTAAAGGTTTGTCAGAGGGCTACGCTAATATGGAGGAACTGACGAAAGAAAAATTCGTGGACAATCCCTTTCTTCCAGGCACTAAAATGTACCGGACAGGAGATTTGGCACGGTGGAACGGAGAAGGGGATCTGGAATATCTCGGACGGATGGATGAACAGGTAAAACTCAACGGCTATAGAATAGAACTACCCGATATAGAAGCCAATCTGATATCACATCCTGCCATCGACCATGCCGCCGTAGTGGTTTTGGATGAGAAACATGCTATGCCGGAAAAAGAAATTAGAAATTGCGCGGAATGCGGTTTGCCGAGTAATTTTCCCAATGCTGATTTCAATGCGGAAGGTGTTTGCCATCTCTGTAAAGCTTTTAAGGGATACAAGGAGAAAACCGATAAATATTTTAAGACCGAAGAAAACCTCTGGGAACTTCTCACCTCCAAAAAAAACAGTAATACCACCTATGACTGCCTGTCTCTTTTAAGTGGCGGTAAGGACAGTACGTACATTTTAGCAAAGCTCGTTAACATGGGATTGAAAGTGCTGGCCTTTACGTTGGATAACGGGTATATATCGGACCAGGCTAAAACCAATATCGATAAGATTGTGAGTAAGCTTGGAGTGGATCATATGTATGGGGAGACTCCATATATGAACAAAATTTTTGTAGACAGTCTGCACCGCCATTATAATGTATGTAACGGTTGTTTTAAAACCATTTATACGCTGAGCACCAAGGTTGCGCTGGATAAGAAAATACCTTTTGTGGTTACAGGATTGTCTCGCGGGCAATTTTTTGAAACACGGTTAACGGAAGAGCTGTTTTGGGATGAAACGGACGATACCGGAACGATAGACGATACCATACTGGAAGCGAGAAAATTATATCACAGGGAAGAAGATGCTGTGAAGAAGCTTTTAGATGTATCCATCTTTAAAGATGAAGACACCTTCAAAAAAGTCCAGTTCGTAGATTTTTACAGATACAGCGATGTAAGTCTCGGTGAAATGCTTCGTTTTTTAAAGGAACAGGTAGCCTGGGTAAGGCCTACGGATACCGGCAGATCTACCAATTGCCTCATCAACCAGGTTGGGATATATGTCCATAAAAAAGAAAAGGGGTATAGTAACTATTCCTTTCCCTATAGTTGGGATGTAAGGCTGGGCCACAAAACCAGGGAAGAAACGCTGGAGGAAATAAATGAATACATTGACGAAAAGGAAGTAAAAAGGATTATGAAGGAGATTGGGTATGATGGGGAAAATGTTACAGGGGAAAACCGAAAGCGGCTTGTTGGCTACTACACGGGTAAGTCGAAACTTTCTTCCTCGGAACTGGACAAATTTCTTTCAAATAAATTACCCCGGTACATGGTTCCAAGTCTATTTAAATATTTGGACAATTTGCCTTTGAACGGCAATGGCAAGGTAGATAAGTCTTTGCTCCGGAGCCTTAATGAGATCCAGGTAGAAATGGATACCCCCTTTGTAGCCCCCCGCAATGAAATTGAGGAACTCCTTGAGGACATCTGGAAAGAGGTAATGCATCTAAATAAAATTGGGGTGCACGATAACTTCATTACCCTAGGCGGGCATTCCCTGGCGGCTATCAGGATCACTACCAGGATTAACGAGGAATTAGAGATGAATTTTCCCTTGAATAAAATTTTTGAACTCCCCACCATAGGGGAATATGCCGGTTATATTGAAGAAACCCTGAAAGAATTAATGCAATAGCGCAACTCGGGATGTGGCTTAAAATAAGAAATAAGGATCATAAACAAGTGCTGTTAAAACGGCTGGCACTCGTAATGGGTATCTGCTATCTGTTGCATCCTTTTCACCTGCAATTAAATAGCATACTGCATACTTTTTCACATAGTATGGATTCCCCCAATTCGGTTATAACCCACGCTGTGGATCCATCCGGCAGTGTTCATGGTATTCACGGCTATCACGACCATGACAACTATCAGGTAGGCCATGAGCACATCTTGATTGATTTCATATCTGCTATTTTTGAGGCTTCGGAAGATCAAAATTTGTCAGGCGAGGGCCCAATACCCCAAATAGTTGTAGACAAGCATATCTCTGCCAACCCCTATAAAACTAAAAAAGTTTACCGGGATAAATTACCGGTCACATTCTTTTACAACATTTGGGGAATCGGTAATGGCTACCCCGAAATGCCGTTCAAGCCCCCAAGATCAATTACCCTCTAACCTTAAGGATACCCGGATACACTCTGAACTTCAGAAGTAGCTGTCGCGTAACCACATTTTAATACAACCATTCCCATAAACTTATTTTCAGGTCGGTGAACCGGTGGGTTCCACGGTTCCTCATGGTTTATGGAGAAAAAGTATCTAACAATTACAAATATAAAAGATAACGATGTATAAATATATACTGTGCATCATAGGGTTTGCCAGTGTCGCAACTCTTAATGCACATGAAATAAACGGAATTATTACATCCGAGAATAATGTTCCACTGGAAGGAGTCGGGGTATACAATAAAACTACCGGCGCATATACCTATTCGAACATTTCCGGATATTTTGAACTTGATGATATTTCCGCCGGGGATGTTCTTTTTTTCCACAGCCTGGGGTACGAAAATCAGCGAATTAAAGTGGAAGAAAATCAACTCGACGGCAAGATTAACGTAGTTCTCAGGGAATCTGCAGTATCATTAGATCAGGTGGTACTGGTTTCAAAGGTTAATGTTCTAAGCAAGCTCGTTAATGTGGATATCAAAGCCAATCCGGTTAAATCCTCCCAGGAGATCCTTCGGAAAATACCCGGACTGATCATCGGGCAGCACGCCGGTGGCGGAAAAGCGGAACAGATATTCCTGAGAGGTTTCGATATTGACCACGGCACCGATATTTCCATCAATGCGGATGGATTACCAGTGAATATGGTATCCCATGCTCACGGCCAGGGCTACGCAGATATGCATTTTATTATCCCGGAAACCATTGATAATTTAGATTTTGGTAAGGGGCCCTACTATGCGGACAAAGGAAATTTTAACACCGCGGGTTTTATTGATCTGAAATTAAAGGAGGCTATTGATCAAAATCTCATCTCCCTGGAAGCCGGGCAATTTAATACCCTTAGGGGATTAAGCATGTTAAAGCTGGCAGAAGGAGAAGAAAGTAATGCCTACATAGCTTCAGAGTTCGTATTGACTGACGGCGTTTTTGAATCTCCTCAGAATTTTAACCGACTAAATGTTATGGGACGGTATAATTTCAATAACCGGGAAGATGAGAAACTCAACATTTCCCTTTCACATTTTCAAAGCAAATGGGACGCTTCGGGTCAGATACCCCAGCGGGCAGTGGATCAGGGACTTATCTCCCGTTTCGGGGCAATAGACGATACGGAGGGAGGCAAGACAAGCAGGTCTAATTTCTGGATTAACCATAACAAGCAATTGGATGAACACCGGAGTTTGCAATCCCATGCATACCTATCGGCCTATGATTTTGAACTTTTCTCCAATTTCACCTTCTTTTTGGAAGATCCCGTAAATGGAGATCAGATACGGCAAAAAGAGGATAGAATAATTATCGGTGCCGAATCTAAATTTTTCAGGTCTTTTCACCTGGAGGACCATGACCAACAATTAAATTATGAAGCCGGTGTTGGGTTCAGGTATGATGATGTTAATGAAGTTCGGCTTTCTCGAACGCTGAATAGGAAAACCTTGTTAGAACGACTTGCCTATGGCAATGTAGACGAATTAAATGCCTACAGCTTCGCACATGCTACTTATAAATATAACCAGTGGACCTTGAATCCCGGGCTTCGATTGGATTTTTTAAGATTTGATTATCAGGATTTACTACCTGAAACATTTACCAGTTTAAGTGAGAGCAAAGTATTTGTAGCACCTAAATTTAACGCTATCTACGCGGCTTCAGAGAATGTACAGTTATTTGCCAAAACCGGAATCGGCTTTCATTCTAATGATACACGGGTCGTAGTTGCGAATAATGGCAGGAAAATTCTTCCCGGAGCCTTCGGAGCGGATATAGGAACAATTATTAAACCCATGGATCGTCTTATCCTTGATGCCGCTTTATGGACCTTGTACCTGCAGCAGGAGTTTGTTTACGTGGGAGATGCCGGAATTGTTGAACCAAGCGGAAAAACAAGGCGGTTAGGGGTGGACTTCGGTTTGCGTTATCAATTATTGGATTGGCTCTATTTTAATGGGGATATCAATTATACGTACGCCAGGAGTACCGAAGAACCGGAAGGGCAGGACTATATTCCCCTGGCTCCGGACCTAACTTCCTCAGGGGGACTTTCCTTTAGAAACCAGGGCAATTTTTCTGGAGGGATTAACTACCGCTATGTCAGGGACAGACCGGCAAACGAAGACAATTCTATCGTGGCCGAAGGATATTTTGTAACCGATCTGAATTTGAACTATTCATTAAAGAACTGGACGCTGGGATTTATCGTGGAAAACCTGTTCGACACGGAGTGGAAGGAAACTCAGTTTGCAACCGAAAGCAGGTTGTTCAATGAAACGGAACCCGTAGAGGAAATACATTTTACACCTGGCACACCATTTTATATTAGAGGAAAATTATCGGTTACCTTTTAGGATTAAAGGGGGTAACCGACTAAGATTTCAAGATTTCTTTATATTTAGCGGTGAAACACTTGGAAGTTAGGGGAACGCGGGATATGGTTAATAAGAAGAGACTTGCTTTTGTGGTTTTTATTTCTTATTTATCCATTGGTAATTTACTGGCGCAAACGCCGGATTGCACCCTATTGAATAACCCTGCAGACGGTGATACGGACGTTCCCATCACCACCGGCATACAGTGGACTGCCGTGGCAAATGCCACAAATTATATCCTGACCATTGCTACCAGCCCGGGAGGAACCGATATTCTTGATAAGTGGCCGGTGGGAAGCACTTTAACATATACACCCCCTTCAGGGCTTCTCCCCAATACGACATATTATGTAACGGTAACTCCCAATAATAACAGTGGCAACGCCTCCAATTGTCCTGAAGAGCGTTTCACCACCGGTGATTCCAGCGGTATTCCCGGCTGTGCAGTCCTGGTCGACCCAATCAACGGGGCCACCGGTGTACCGCCGGATACCGACATCAGTTGGGCGGCCCGGCCCGAAGCTGTGGGATATTTTTTGTCGGTTGGAACCAGTCCCGGAAGCACCGATGTGCTCACTGTCACTGATGTCGGCGACACTTTGCTGTATGACCTTCCGGGAAACCTGCCCTTATTTCAACAGATATATCTCACCATAACCCCTTATAATGCAGACGGGGAGATGCCCGGCTGTACCGAAATGATTTTCCGGACCAGGGGAGAGAATTCCCCAATGTGTACGGAGATCATAAATCCTGCAGATGGCGACCAGTTTGTTTCCGTGACTGCCAATATTACCTGGATACGCGATTTTGGCGCCTCCGGGTATCGTATGACCATTGAGGAAAAGTCGGTAGGTGGTGTCAAAATCCTTGATAATTTTGATGTTGGGAATGGCACGAATTTTAAGCCGCCCAATTTTATGGGAAATACCCGCTACTTTGTGACCATAACACCCTATAACGATCTGGGGGCTGCCGCAAATTGTCAGCCTGTATCCTTTACCACCGGGGCCGCACCCCCCCCTCCGGAATGCACTTCGCTGATAGGACCCAAAGATGGGTCGGGGAATGTATTGATTGCAACAGACCTGCTATGGAACCAGGTTACCGGGGCAACAGGGTATATACTTTCCGTGGGGACAGTTTCAGGGGGAACGGATATTGCTGATAGTATTGATGTTGCAGGCGCCAACACTTTTGATCTTGTAAATGACCTGCCGGAAAATTCAAGGATTTATGTAACCGTTACTCCCTACAACAATAACGGATTAGCGGAAGGGTGTACTGAAGAATCCTTTACAACGGAAGGTTCTGAAACCATCACCGAGTTTTCTCCAGTACCGAAATTTTTCACCCCTAACAATGACGGTTTCAATGACCTTTGGATTGTGGCTTCACCTTCCGAGTTACCGGTTGTCAAAGTTTGGATCTTTAATAGATTTGGACAGCTCCTAAAACAAATGGAGTCTAATATGGGATGGGATGGCAATTTTAATGGCAAACCTTTGGCATCGGATTCTTATTGGTATCGTCTGGAGATGTCTGACGGGAGTGAAACGGTAGGTTTTTTTGTACTGAAGCGATAACCGGCAGAGGTAAGCACCATTAAAGCAATCATTCCATGTTTGGGGTGCACTGTTGTCATTGAAAATACATCTGAGCTATGGTTGCATTTTCATCTGGTCTCCCTTCGAATACATAAAAAGTCTCTCAGCCCGCTTATCTACAGGTCTCCGGAAGATATACCCACCTTGTGGCAGACCGGGACTAATGATCCGCTAGTGTCCTCCCTGGTACGATCGGCACACAGAAAAGTCTACCGGCTCAAAACATATTTATAGCATACTTTCTTTCCTTCATTTTCAATGTATTCGTAAATGAGTTTTCTATTTTTGGCAGTAAATCAGGATTTATACATCACCGAATAAGCCCAGGTCTTGTCCAGATTTGCTTAGGAACTGTAGTGCCTATTAAACTTAGGACTCTATCATATAGATGATCCTTTTCCGGTTCTTGCCCTGACCCGCCAGATTCTGCCGGCAGCGGGAAAGGGTTGACCGTTTTCAAAACCATTATTGAAATCGGATATCAACATTCCTCCTCCCAATATGCCATCTACATCGAAAACCACGTGGACCGCATCGATATTTGTTACAAAGGGTTCCGTACTGCCATCCGGTTTTATCTGGTACACCGCCCCATCGGCATTCTTAATAGTTGCCTGGCTCGCGGCATACAGGAAATTTCCAAATTCGTTACCCGGACCGAAAGTCAAAAATTCGAGACCGTCGAAGCCGGTGGATAACTCTTGAAGGCTCTTGCCGTCCCGGGCAACAGAATAGACAACATCTGTCCCCGATAATTCTTCCCCCGCGCTGAAGGTACCCAACACGAATTCTCCCCCGGATGCATTATCGGTATTAAAGGCAATACCTTTGGGTTTGTTTGGGCCATTGCCCAGAACATTCAGATCAACGAAAACAGGAGTGGATTTATCAGGACAAATATGGAGTACGCGCCTACCCTCAAAATCACATGCGCGAAGTATTCCCTTATCGTCGTATGCCATACCGGTAAGACCGAAAGGTTCTGTACCTACGGATTCTATGAAGGTGCTTAACTCGCCATTCGCTGATAAACGAAGTATAGCAAGTTCATTTGGCGCTGTAATCAACATACCTTCGCCATAATCCCCTTTTGCAAAAACCATAGCTTCATTTCCGCCTTCAAAACCCGCATGGAATACAGAAGTATTGCCAGAAGGATCTAATAGGAAAAGTCGATCATTCTCAGTGGTCAGAGATCCTACCGCCGGTCCTGAACTAATATACAGGCCAGGAGGAAAGCCGTTACTGCCATCTTCCAGAAGCATATAGAATGCTTTCGGGAAGCCTTCAAACTCTGCCAGATCGGCTACAAGTTCAAGGCTAAAATTCTCTGTATCCTCCAGTTTAGGAACATTAGACTCCCCATCGCGGGCAACAGAATCAAAACTATCGGTACCAGGATCATAACTATTATCGCATCCGCTCAAAATAAGTATAATCGCGGATATCAAAATCTTTGTTTTCATATTCATGATAATATTTTATAAGTGAAGGAAAATTGCAAGCGCTTACTGTTAATCTGCAGTTTTTGGAAGATAAAAACTCCTATTCAACAGGATTACAAAGGCTAATCATAACGCTATTCTGAACACCCTCTTACGGGATTGAAAAAGTCACTCCTTTTGGTCCCCGAAATATCAATTTCTAAGGCCTGATTTTTTCGTATGAACAGAACTTTGATTATTTCATTAAAAAGTTGTTTGCCTTTTGAAGGCTCGGTGTCATTTTCTTAAAGAATGCATGCCGTATAGATTTTGGAAATACCGAGCAATTACCTATTTTCCACATCGTTTTGGCTAAGGAGAATTTCCGGGGTTTTAATCATTAATTTTTGGGGAAAGCCCGATTGCCATTTATTTAGAGCGCTTAGATGGTCTTTTTCATAGCCTTTTTGGAATTAAAGGTGTCATTGAATTATGCCTGCAATTTACCCAGGGACAATATGCAGAAGGTATCCGCGCGTATTCAGATGGCGGTTATTGGTAACCCTATGACAGTGGGGGACAAGTGTTATAGGTGAAAGGGCATCTCTTATTGTCCGATATATGATCCAACCCAACTACCTCTAAATTGATTCAATACTTCGAATGGAGGAAATTGAATATTATCACAACCGTTCACAACCTATATACTCTACGGGCCAAAAAATTAAGATATAAAATGAATTCCCGGCCTCAAAGTTCTCCATAAAGATAATGCATTTTTCAAAGCGAACTATAAAAGGTCCTTCATATATTTTAAGAGCAGTTTATGCCGCAAATAACTGATATGTATAATATTAAAACCTTTTCAATTCTGAATAGATCGAAAGGATCGATCAGGTAATTTCCTCAGATATTTGCCTCATTCTTGAAGCTGCTTCAGAATACCTGACAGATGGTGGAAGAAGACTTGAGCTTGTTTTATGATCACTTTTAATCTGTAATGGGAACAAGTTAAATTATTTCTACGTGAATTTAGACCGGATAAGCAGGTACCTTTTGCAGTAACCTACCGAAAGTCACGCCAGGATCGTTCGGCCTATACCTGATAAATTTTGATGGGTATCCCTAAATTTCAGTAATATGCGCAAGTTAGAATATAGTTTAAGAGAATTTTAAGGCAAGAAGTTAAACCTAATAATTACCTTTTAGGTATGAAAATAACGAGTAATTGTCTTATCCTGTTTATTGGACTGCAAACCGCTACTTCCATGACAGCGCAATACACCGAGGACGACTGGGAAGAAAGGGATCGTTGGATGAATGTGGAACAGTTGTTCGGATGGGCCGAAGTGGACGCAGGGAATACAGTAGCCGATATTGGCTGTCATGAAGGGTACCTCAGCATGCATCTGGCCAACCGGGTTGGGAAAAACGGCAAAGTGTATTCTGTTGATGTCCGGGAGGACCGGTTGGAGACGTTAACGGAGAACGCGAAAAAAAGAAAGTTGCAAAATATAGTTCCAACGCTGGGTGACTATGATGATCCAAACCTACCCCCGAACGCCATGGATGTCGTCTTTGTTGTGGATACGTATCACGAGATAGATGAATACATTACCGTGTTATCGCATATTCGCAAATCCTTAAAGCCCGGCGGAAGAATTCTGGTCCTGGAGAAGTTAAAGGACCACGCGAAGAACAAATCAAGGATGGACCAGGCCAATGCACACACCTTGTCTTCGAAATATGTAAAAAAGGAACTAAAAGATGCCGGCTTTTCGGTCACCGGTGAATTTAAGGATATTGGGAATTGGGAAAATGAATCGAGCAAAAAGATCTGGGTACTTGTCGCTGTGGTCCCGGAGGCCTGAGTAACGAATCCGGCATGGCATTTGTTCTTTTAATCCCGTTCAATATTAACAATAGGAAAATGGAAAAATTAACGAAATTGTTTCTTTGTTTACTTGTTGTTTCCGGTACCGTTTATGGCCAGTCAGAAGCGGAAAAAAAGATGCGGAAATCTGAAAAAGAGAATAAGGAGTATACCGATACCAAAGCGCTGATTCGCTCCGCGGAATTTGTGTTTACCGCAGATAGGACCATTCCGTCAGGTAGTAGTAGTATAAGCCTTGTCACCAATCCCAATCAAATAAAATTTAAGGATGGCGAAACGGATATTGTTCTGCCTTATTTTGGCGTTGGCTGGGGTGGGGGAGGTTATAACCACGATGCGGGTATACGATACAAAGGGGAAGTACGAAACTTCGAAGTCACCCATAACGATCAAAAGCGGAAAACAAGGATTAAATTCGACTTTAAAAATGGTTCTGAAACCCATGAGTTTGTACTGACGGTGGGCAGAAGCGGTTACACCTCGGTTCTTGTTAAGAGCAGTGGTAGGAGTACCAGTACTTATGACGGCTATTTAAGACCGGTTGAGGAAACCTGGAAATAGATTTTAAGGCCGCACCAGACACAACCTTTTTGAATAAGAACTTGTTTGAAACGAGTTTTTTAGAATTTTAAAATTCCGGAATTTTATGTATTCGATCGTTCGTTATAGCATTGCGGCAGTTATTGTAATGATTAGCTTTACCTGCTGTGCGCAGAACGATTTTGAAGCTCAGAGGGCTACCATGGTGGAAACTCAGCTGGTTCCCCGAAATATCTATGATAGATCTACATTGTCCGCCATGAGTAAGGTACCGAGGCATGAATTTGTTCCGGCAGATCTAAGGCGCTATGCCTATTCCGATGGACCGCTTTCAATTGGCCGGGGCCAGACAATATCCCAACCCTTCATTGTGGCATATATGACCCAGGCCCTACGGCTTAAACCGAATAGCAAGGTGCTGGAAATTGGAACTGGTTCTGGATATCAGGCGGCTATATTGGCAGAGATAGTTGATTCCGTTTATACCATAGAAATCGTTGAGCAACTTGCCTTGGAAGCCAGGGCTCGCCTGAAACGACTGGGATACAACAATGTTGTACTAAAGACAGGAGATGGGTACCATGGATTGATGGAAAAGAGTCCCTTCGATGCTATTATTGTTACGGCAGGAGCTGAAGAGATACCGGAACCCTTATTAGAACAACTTACCGAGGGGGGGCGCATGATAATCCCTTTAGGGCCACATAAGGGGGTGCGACAACTGGTACAAATAGATAAGAAAAATGGAAAAATTAAGAAAAAGAATTTAATGGCCGTGCGCTTTGTCCCTTTTACGAGGAGTAAACCCGAATAGCAAAATTATGGAAGCCTTATTTCAGGCGCTTTAAACCACTAATGGTGTAATAATCCTTTGATACTTACGTTCATAGTACAATAACCCAATAAAATCTTATTATGAACAGAATAGTTGAGATTACTAAATTTGCTGCCTCCATGGCAACCATTTTCCTTGTCACCTACAGCTGTAGTACGGATAGTGATGCTACGAAAAAGGAACAGCAGCTCTCTTCAACAGAACTAAAAAAAATCCTCCAAACCGATGACGCGGCCGGAACCGTAGATACCGTTCTTGCCGATTTGTATATGAATGACAATAGTAGCGCTAAAGGCTCCAATGACTGCTATGCCGCCGAATATTCGGATACCGGTTTTACCGTAGTGTTTGAGAATTGTGTTTTAAATGGTACAGAGAATGTGAATGGCACCTTATCCGTGACTTATGCCGCAGAAGAAGAATCCGCTACTTTTACTGCTACATATACCGGGTTCTACGTTGGTGATATAGCATTGAACGGTACGCGCAGCTATACTATTAACGGGAACGGGGCACAAAATTCTTATTCCTTTTCGGTAACAAGCAACATGACCGCGGCCATGGCGGATGGATCTGTCATTTCGGAGAATGGAACGAAAAATTTTGGTATTACCTTTGGGGACAGCCTTGAGACAAGCACTATTACCCTCAGCGGAAACTGGACGGTAGAAATAGACGGTAACACGTATTCTGTAGAAGTCAACAGCGACTTGGAAGGTAATTTTGCATGTGGATACCTCACAAATGGAACCATGAAAGTTAACAAAAACGGACTCGAAGTTTCTGTTGATTTTGGAGATGGAAGTTGTGATGACATTGTAACCGTTATCTACCCTAACGGGGCAACAGAGGACATATCAATTAAAGAGTAGTCTCCAATTTTAAAGCAATGGCCCTTGATTTCGTTGAATCAAGGGCTTTTTTAATCGAAAAGAATTCCCCGCAGCTTGCTGCGGAAACGTCATTCCCGCAAAAGCGGGAATCTAAATGACGGAATTTCGTTTTTGGAGCTTTAGGTCGAAATAAAACCGGCGAAACCTGTGCCGGGCCTCTCGCGGTATACCCCTGTAGCCTGCAGGCAGGGACAGTTGCCCGCCAGAGGCGGGTAAACTTTTAAGAAATTCTTTATTGTTCATTGTTTTGAATCGTGTATTCCGGCTCCGGGTTAATTCGGCTTGCCCTTTCGATAGCTCGAAAGGGGGCCTCATTAAAAACCCCGCAGCAGACGACTCCACTACGGGGCTAAACAACTAACCAACCTAAAAACTATCTTAATAATACGCCGCAAATCAATTTTGTGTTGATGCTTTGTATAGTTGTTGCCGTGCAACGTTTCTACTGTATTTTCATGTGATTGCTTCTGCTTCTTGTTCCGCTACTGCTTTTGGAGCTGCGCACAGCCGCCTTGCTTACCGAACTTCTACTTGCAGCACTGCTGCTTCTTCCTGATGGTCCGGCCCGAACAGAACGCTGGGTTCTGCTTTGTGTCTGTGCAGTTGTGCCCGAGCTGTTGCCACTGCTGCCCTGCTTCCTGTAGCTGGTTGTACTACGGGTTACCGTTCTGCTTCTCGGCGTTGTGGTCGCGGTACGTTCGGTAACTGTCCTCCCTGCATTGGATCTCACACTTGTACCTTCCCCTCTTTGAACGTTATTTCGGGTAGCGGTTCTGCCTTTTTCGGAGCCACTTCTGTCAACGGTTCCCCGTTCAGATCTGTCCCCTTTCTTTACATTGCTTCGGGTAACGGTCCTGTTATTTGTACCTACCTCTCCGCGCTGATCCAGGCCACGATTTGATCTTAATCCATTATTACTTCTCGAGGCTACCCCACGGTCATTACGTAATCCATCGCTCCTTCGGGTCCTGTCCTCCCGGACGGCTACTCTCTTGTCATTTCTATAGACCTGGTGCCTCCTGTTACCCCTGTCATATTTGTAGGGTTTTCCAACACTGGCGTACGCTCTTCTGTAATTATTTCTATAGGGTATGTAATAAGAGTACCTAACAGGTGAATAGTATTGTCTGTAAGGCCTGTTGAACACTAAACAGAATCCCAAAGCCGGCCTGACGAAATACCCGTGAAAAGGCCTGTAAACATAATGCCTGTTATATACATTGATATACCCGGTATGGTAATCATAAAATCCGCCGCTGTTGTAGTAGACATGAAGTCCGCCTACTCTTCGCACTCTGCCATTCCTGTAGCTGATATCCACATCGCCTACCTGGGTAACACGCCCGTAGAAATCATAATAGATAGGCACATTTTCTACCTGTATCACCGCCCCATAATCATCATATTGCGCATAAGGGCTATAATCGAACCCTGAATTAAAAGTAACTCCGTTTCTTCGTCCGGTTACGTAGTTGTCAATGTAAAAGTCGAACTCGCCATCAGGATAAACCGCAAACGTAATGCCGTTCTCCACAAAAATAAAGGAGTTGTCGTATTCATAAGCATTGCGTGGTGCAACCTTATCTTCTGCCGTAGCGGCCATCGTACCCGTTGTACCTAAAATTAGGGCTGCAAATAAGAGTACATAGTTTTTCATGACAAAAGGTTTTAAATTTCCGAATGCAACTATTTACATTCGGTAGGTATATACCAGACAGCGTGCCAAGAATTTTGTTCAAGACCTAAACTACACATTTACAAGTAGTTAAAATCATATCTAATTTGGATTGAAAGTAATTTCTTCTCGGAAATTTATACTTCCACAGGCTCCTTACCAAAAAATTCAACGGGCAGTTGTGAGTAAATTTTCTTTGAGGATGATCTAAAATAAGCCGATTACCTAAGGAATGGACCGGACCGCAATCAGGGCTAATCCCTGGATCGAATGTGAGAACAAAAAATGCGGTAATTAATGATTAATTACGAAGTAAATGGTTATTTTTAGTACCGCCACAGAGTTACAACCTATCGAAGACTGACAAATGGCAACCAATACTTTACCACCAAAATTATGAATATTCGGATCTTAGCTTGGCTTATTACAATTATTTTTCTTAGCAACTCGAGTGTCCGGACCAAAAAGACAGGAATGCAAATTGCATGGGATACCTACGGAGTGCCGCATATTACCTCCGATACTGCGGAGGAGCTCTTCTATGCCCAGGGATGGGCGCAAATGCATAACCACGCCAACCTTATCGCAGAACTCTATGGCAGTTCGCGGGGAAGGGGAGCCGAATACTGGGGAGAGGAAAAACTCCTGAACGACCAACTTATTCATACCCTGTGTTTGGAGGAGCTTGCGGATGAGTGGGAGATAAAACAACATCCTGAAGTTAAAGGAATGTATGCTTCTTTTATCAAAGGTATGAACGCTTATGCCAAGGCGCATCCCGAGGCCATCGCAAAAAAAAATAAAATTGTTTTACCCTTCACCACAAAGGATTTGAACATGCACAGCATGTATGTTATTTTCACCCGTTTTATCGGTGGGAACGATCTTGGGCGGGTGCAGCAATGGCCCGATATGGGATCCAATACGTACGCAATTGCGCCAAAACGTTCTGCATCCGGTAATGCAATGTTGGTTCAAAACCCACATTTACCCTGGTGGGGGGAGTTTTTGTTTTTTGAGTCACATTTAAATCTCGATGGAAAAAATATGTACGGTGTAACGTTAGTGGGTTTACCGGGGATTGCCATAGGTTTTAATGATAATTTGGGTTGGAGCCATACGGACAATACCATTGATAACACCGATACCTATGAATTGGAAATGAAAGATGGAGGCTATATTATGGATGGCAAAGTAAAAGAATTTGAGAGGGCCTCCAAAACCATAAAAGTAAGGCAAAAAGATGGCACTTTCTTAGAACACACCATTCCGTTATTGAAAACGGTCCATGGCCCGGTTGTTGATAAGACGGGAAATAAGGTATTGGCAATGCGGATAGCCGGTTTGGATAGGCCTGATATGTTCCTCCAATGGTGGCGTATGATTAACAGCACCAACTTTACCGAGTTTGAAAATGCCCTGAAAATGGCGCAAATACCATTTTGGAATGTCATGTACGCAGATAAGACAGGTGAAATCTTTTATCTTTTCAATGGTCTTGTACCCAGGAGAGGCTCTGGGGACTGGGATTATTGGGATAGAATCATTCCGGGAGGTAAGTCTGAAGATGTATGGACAGAATTGCACCCCTATGCCGATTTACCAAAAGTGAGGAATCCTGTGAATGGTTGGCTACAAAATGCCAACGACCCCCCGTGGACGAGTACAATTCCCATGACATTGGATCCTAAAGACTACCCTCCCTATATGGCACCCCAATATATGGCTTTCAGGCCACAGCGAGCCGCCAGAATGATGATTGAGGACGAGTCTGTCACCTTCGATGAATTGGTCAGTTACAAACTTTCTACCCATTTGGAATTTGCAGACCGTATTTTAGATGATCTGTTTTTGGCCATAGACAACTCCAATTCCGAAAAAGCAAAGGCAGCAAAGCTAGTTCTCGAAGCATGGGACAGGGAAGCCGATACAGATAGTAAGGGTACGGTATTGTTCTACAACTGGGCTAGAAAGTTCAATGTATGGCAAAATTCCAATTATTCAAAAGGTTGGGACCTCAAAAATCCAAATACAACGCCCGACGGGCTTGCCGACCCGCTAGGGGCGGTTCAGTTGCTTGAAGAAGCAGCCGCTGAAACAGAGGCAAAGTTCGGCAAACTTGATGTACCCTGGGGAGATTTTTACAGAATAAACTATAACGGAAAAGATCTTCCGGCAAACGGTATTGATGGGTCCCTGGGGGTGTTTAGGGTGGCATGGCCCGGGGACGCGGATAATGATCATATGTACGTAGGTGGTGGAGACTCATGGGTAGGAGTTATCGAATTTGGGGATGAAGTTCAGGCCAAAGTACTGCTGAGTTATGGCAATGCGACTCAAAAAGGTTCTCCCCACAATGGAGATCAGTTGGAATTGTTTTCCAAGAAGGAATTACGGAATGTATGGTTTACCTGGGATGATGTGAAAGCCCATACGGCTAAAATTGAGATTTTGACGAAAAACGGATTTCAGGAAAAAAATTGAAAGAAAATTCGGAGTCCTATCTATTGGTTAAGATAATTCAGAAATAGGAAATTATGTCAGAGAAGAATTCCCCACGGGTAGAATGCCAGATGCTGATCAGAAAACCTGTTGCAGGGGTTTTCGAAGCATTTATAGATCCTGCAATAACCAGGAACTTTTGGTTTACAAAATCGAGCGGCAAGCTGGAAAACGGAAAAACAATTACGTGGGAGTGGGAAATGTACAATGTCTCAACCAATGTATTGGTAAAAGAAATTATTGCCAATCAGAAGATTTCGATTAATTGGGGAGATCCTCTTACGACGGTAGATTTTGAATTTGAAGCCCTAGAAAGTAATAAGACCTACGTGGTGATCAGGCAATACGGGTTTAATCAAACAGGAAATGAACTGATTGAATCTATCAATGACAGCACCGGCGGATTTACCACGGTGCTGGACGGGTTGAAGGCCTATCTGGAACATAACATCAATTTAAATTTGATCGCGGACAAGTTTCCTAAAAAATAATGTCTGGGAATCCGGAAAGTTTTTGACGCCTGCGTTGCTAAAAAATATATCTAGGGGTAGGAGCAGGATGTACGCTTAGAGGACGTTGTTCTACCACAATAAAATCTGTACAAAGTGAGTGCTATTGATGATTATAAAAGAACGCGGCAGCTACTGTTCGACAAGGAATCTATTCAGCCAAATTCCAAATATGTCATTACTAACGGACCGGTGAAAAATGTGCATTATCTGGAAATAGGCCGTGGGAAGCCATTAATCATTATTCACGGTGGCGGTAGCCACTCCAGCGAATGGATTCCTGTTTTAAAACCTTTGTCCGAACATTTTCATTTATACGTGATAGACCGGCCGGGGTGTGGACTAACAGATCCATTTGATTATCGTGGTATTGATTTCAGGAAAAGTGCCGTAAGCTTTATTAAATCATTTCTGGATTCCATCAAATTAAATAAGGCTTTATTTCTGGGTAATTCCATGGGGGGCTATTTCTCCGTTGTATTTGCTATGGAATATCCCGAAAAAGTTACTAAGCTTTTATTGATGGGCGCGCCGGCGGGGATGAACTTATGGATACCATACATGCTCAGAACGCTTGGCCTGAAAGGGATAAATAAAATTTTACTAAATACCGTGGCAAAACCAAGTGTGGGCAATGTTAAAAACATCCACAAGCAAATACTGATCGCGGATCTTAGTAATCTAACGAATGATTATTTGGAACACTGCTATTATAATCAATTGCTTCCGGGAACCATGGAATCTTTCAGGACTTTATTGGAAAGCGTTCTCAATTTACGCGGCTGGAAGAAGGATCTTTATATAGGCGACTGTTTGCACAAATTGAGGGTTCCGGTCCGATTTATTTGGGGATCGAAGGATGCGTTTGAACTACCTGCCACCGGAAGACGGAAGGCTGAGTCTATAGTAGATCATAAATTTGAAATAGTTGAGGACGCCGGGCATTGTCCTTGGCTCGACAAACCCGAAGAGTGCGTTGAAAGGGTAATCTCAATGCTTCAGGAGTAGTAATTCCGTTCTGGTAATGATAACCGGTGAACTCTGAATATGAAGGTATATGGGGTCTGCTGTTCAAAGTCATCCTTGCCCGCCTTTGGTGGGAACTTCACACAAGAATTAACAATTTATCACCGAATATTTCGAATTTAAGCGTTCATAATTTTTAGAAAAAATATACGCTCAACCCAACTTGCCCCTCAAATACCCGGCCGTATGTGAGTCGTTATTCCGGGCAACTTCTTCCGGTGTTCCTTCAGCCATAAGTTGTCCGCCTTTTTCGCCGCCCTCGGGTCCCAGGTCAATGACATAATCAGCACATTTGATCAGTTCTATATTGTGCTCTATCACCACTATGGAATGCCCGCTGGCGATAAGTGCATCAAACGACCTTAGCAGTTTTTTAATATCGTGAAAATGAAGTCCGGTAGTAGGCTCATCAAAAATGAAGAGTGCCTTGTCCTTTGATTTGCCCTTTACGAGGAAGGAAGCCAGTTTTATGCGCTGTGCCTCGCCTCCGGAGAGGGTAGAAGAAGATTGTCCAAGGGTAACATAACCCAGGCCGACATCCTGTAACGGTTTTAATTTGGTTACAATTTTGGTTTGTTTGTGTGCGACGAAAAACGCTACGGCGTCATCTATGGTCATATTCAGCACGTCAGCGATGCTGGCACCTTCAAATTTAACTTCCAGCACCTCTTTTTTAAAGCGTTTACCCGCGCAGGTATCACATTCCAGGTGTACATCGGCCATAAACTGCATCTCCACTGTGATCTCGCCTTCGCCTTTACACTTCTCGCAGCGGCCTCCATCCACGTTAAAGGAAAAATGCTTTGCCTGATAGCCCCTTATTTTACTTAACTTCTGCGCTGCGAAGAGGCTACGGATATCGTCATAGGCCTTGATGTATGTAACCGGATTGGAACGGGAGGATCTGCCGATAGGGTTCTGATCCACAAACTCCACGTTCTTGAGGAACTTATATTTTCCCTCAAAAGAGGTAAACTGCCCGGCCTTTTCACCGTAACCGCCTATTTCCTTGAGGATAATGGGATACAATATTTTTTTTACCAACGTACTTTTGCCGCTCCCCGATACCCCTGTTATTACGGTAAGCATGTTCAATGGAAAAGTAACGTCAATATTTTTGAGATTGTTTTCCCGGGCACCTTTTATGATAATATGGTTTTTGGAGGTTCTCCGCTCGTCGGGAACAGCAATTTCCATAGTTCCGTTCAGGTAGCTTGCGGTCAGGGAGGAAGAACTTAAAATATCCTGCATGGTTCCGTGGGCAACTACCTCTCCGCCATGAGTGCCTGCTTCCGGGCCAATATCGATCACTTCATCTGCAGCTTTCATGATGTCCTCATCGTGTTCAACAACAATCACTGTATTGCCCAGATCGCGCAGGGACCTCAGTACTTCAATGAGATTTTCCGTATCCTTTGGATGCAGCCCTATACTGGGTTCATCCAAAATATACATGGAGCCGACAAGGCTACTTCCCAAAGATGTAGCCAGGTTGATGCGCTGACTTTCTCCTCCCGAGAGCGTATTTGATTTTCGATTAAGTGTAAGGTAACTGAGTCCGACCTTACTTAAAAAATTAAGTCGGTTTGTTATCTCCTTCAATAATCTCCTGGCAATAGCTATATCATGTTCACTCAGCTGAATTTCCTGAAAGAAGTGGAGCAATTGCGCAATAGGCAACTCTACAAGCTCGGAAATGGATTTTCCGGCTACCTTCACATAACTGGTCTCTGGCCGCAGCCTATTGCCCTTGCACAGGCTGCACCGGGTCTTTCCCCGGTAACGTGAAAGCATTACCCTGTTCTGTATCTTATAGCTCTTTTCCTCAAGCAGTTGAAAGAACTTAGTGATGCCCGTAAAATGACCGTTACCGTCCCAAACCGATTGCTTTTGTGCTTCGGAAAGTTCAAACCATGGCTTGTGAATGGGAAAATCGAATTTGTAGGCGGCATTTACCAGTTGGTCCCTGTACCAACTCATACTTTCCCCGCGCCAGGGAAAAACAGCGCTTTCATAAACCGACAGGGCCGTATTTGGTATTACCAGGTCTTCATCAATACCTATTACATCGCCATAGCCCTCACATTTTGGACAGGCTCCATAGGGGTTGTTAAAACTAAAGAGATGCACATTGGGTTCCAGAAAGGACATGTCATCCAGGTCAAAGTTATTACTAAAAATAGTTTGCCCCCCGGTAGCCAATTCCTCTATTATGCATTCTCCCTTGCCCTCAAAATAGGCTGTATCTATGGCGTTAGCCAGCCTGTTGTAAAAATCCTCATCGTCTTTTTTTACGATTCTGTCTACCACCAGATAGAAATCTCTTTCAATATTCTTGAGAGAATCATCGATCCTTATTACTTCCCCTTTATACTTAATGCGTGCATAACCCTGTTTGGATAACAATTGAACCGACTTGTAAGGATCCCTATCGTCCGCTATCCTTATCGGCGCCATTAATAGCAATTTGGTGCCTTCATCAAAAGAACGCACATGGTTAACCACATCTGTTACCGTATTTTTTTTTACTTCCCTGCCGGAAACCGGAGAGAAGGTCTTACCGATCCTCGCATACAGCAACTTTAAGTAATCGTATATTTCCGTGGTGGTGCCGACCGTTGAACGCGGATTAGTGGAATTTACTTTCTGTTCAATAGCTATGGCCGGGGCAATACCTTTAATATAGTCTACCTTCGGCTTGTCCAATTTGCCAAGAAATTGCCGTGCATAGGAAGAAAGACTCTCCACATAACGCCTTTGTCCTTCCGCATAAAGGGTGTCAAAAGCCAGGCTCGATTTACCCGAGCCGGAAAGTCCGGTGATAACTACCAGTTTATTCCGGGGGATGACCACATCAATATTTTTCAAATTGTGCAGTTTTGCCCCTTTAATAATGATATTATGCTTGGGATTTACGTCCGTGATTGTCGTCATGGTGGTATATGAGGACGCAAAGATACATCGCTGACCTTCAATAACCAATAGAGCCGCTTTTACATCTAATTTTAACCAAATCACAAGATGTGTTTTTTTGACGCTGATATTTTTTCTATATTTGGCCTGTTACTAATCAAAATCGATTCGCCTATATAGCAAAAATTACTTTTTAAAGAATACCTAAACAACTGAACCCTTACACTCTGTCCCCGATAATTGTCGGGAAAATTTAGGAGCTAAGGAACCTTTAAGTTGAACCAATAAAAAGTAATTTGTATGGAACTACAGATCGATGATTCGGTATTAGTTAGAGACTACATGCGCGGGGACGAAAGAGCCCTCGAAATTCTGATAGGCAAACACAATCAGCGCCTAACAAGTTTTATTTATTCAAAAGTACTGGACCGGGATATTGCAGAAGATATTTTTCAGGATACCTTTATTAAAGTGATCAAAACCCTTAAAAGGGGATCTTACAACGAGGAAGGTAAATTTTTGCCCTGGGTGATGCGCATTGCCCATAACCTTATCATAGATCATTTCAGAAAAAACAGAAGAATGCCCAAGTTTGATGGAAGTGATGATTTCAACATCTTTTCTGTCATCAGTGACGACAAACTGAATGCCGAGAAACAGCTTATCAAGGATCAAATTGACAGTGATCTGGGCCTTTTGATAAAGGAATTACCAGAAGACCAAAAGGAGGTACTGGTTATGCGTATATATAAAGATATGAGTTTTAAGGAAATATCCGAGAATACCGGGGTAAGTATCAATACTGCGCTGGGGCGTATGAGATACGCCCTTATTAACCTTCGCAAGATCATCGAGAAGAATAATATTGTTTTAACGAGTTAAAAGGTTACAGGTCGGGATTTCCCGGTTTTAACGAGTTAATGGGTTTTAGATCGAGTAATACAGGCGTCAGTCAAAATAGTTGCGTTATTTAGCTAATAATAACTTTGACTATGGCACAAATTTACTCAGAAAACCCCGACAAATGCAAATTGGTTAAAACAAGGTCGGAAACCGTGAAGTTTCTTCTTAGTTATTCTAAGTCGCTCAATATTGTGAAGCACAAGGGAACGACTTTTGAAAATAACCTGAACTGAGGTAACTCCCAATTATATTCTTTTACAAAGAGATATCCTCCTGGTTTTAATCAATAGAATTCCTCGAGGCTCTGCCTCGGGGTAGCGTGCTGATATGTATTTTTGTGATTATGAGTGATCATATTCACAAGCGCCATAACAAGAGCTTGTTGCTCTATCATTTTGTTTGTCCCATCAAATATAGG
>JBGTNL010000090.1:0-31459 GCA_041743085.1 Flavobacteriaceae bacterium | reverse complement strand
ACGGAAGTACGTCAAGTATCAGGAGAAGGAGGAGAAGAAGGTAGAAGATCATCAACAACGGTTCGATTTTTAGCACAGGCTCCGGTCGCCCCCTATGGGGGCTAGCCAAAGCCACCTTCTAAGAAGGTGTGATTTTTACTTCAGGCAAGGGTTATTAATAATTTGAATTTAATTTTTATAGAACGAGATGCTTCCGTATTCACTGCTAATGTATACCTTGTTTCCGCTCCCGGAGGCCCCGTAATACCCTTTGTAATACCTTTCGCTGGACTTTTCCTTACTGATACTGAGCTCAAAATCGTCCTTCCCGTCCACACCCGCATATTCCGTGGTGATCTCAAAATCAAAATGGTACTCCGGATCATACCCGATCTTCATTCCGGTATAATCCGTTCGGATATTAATATTACCGGCATCGGCCGCTATTTTATCTATTTTAACGGAGCCATAGTCTGCGGTAATGTCTACATTCCCGTGTACGGTACCCAGCTTCACGTTAATATAATCTCCATTCCCCTGTATATTATTGGCCTCCCCGATCTCCAGATTCCCATAGTCGCAGGAATACTCTAAATTCTCCATCTTTTCAATAGCTGAATCCGTGTAATCCGCACTGATGACCAGGTCACCTGCCTTTCCAATACTAAATCCGGAGTAATCTGCCGAGATCTTACCACTGTTAATGTACCCAATGCTCGATTTTGAAGTGTAGTCAAAACTCAATTGATTGTTTCTGCCGTGTAACTCCCCGATCTCTAACCGGCCGTAATCACAACTGATCTTGGCGTGACCATCTATGCGGTCCAGGTAAATATTTCCATAGTCGTTACTGAGGTGCACGCTGTTTTTCACAGGCATTTTTATAGTATAGTTGATCTGCATATTTACATTGTTGTTTTTGCCCCAGTTCCAACCCCAGCTGTTTCTGTCTTTGTCGAAAATTGTTTTGGCGGACACGAGGCTGCTAGTCGCTTCAAAATCAACCGAGATCTCATCTAATTTACGCTGAACTTTCTCCTCATTGTTGCCGTTGGTCTTTATATGGACCTCAATGACCACCCTGTTTCCTTTCCAGGAGGTTATGTTGAGATTTCCATAGCTGTTGTTCACCTTAAGCAAGGCATCGGAATTTACATCGTACTCCTTTTTTATGGTCTTCTCCTTGGTATACTTGCCTTTCAGGCCCCCGTCATTTGCGGTTAATGCCCCGGGAAAAGCAAGTAATGCAAAGAATATATATTTAAATAGTACTATTTTCATCATGGTACGGATTTAAGCTGTTAATGTTATCTATTTGGCCCATTACATCCTGTAAAAGATCTATTCTGGTCTGGTAATTCGTTATCATTGCACTTAATATTAGCTTACTGTTGCCACCGCCTACGAGGTCTCGCTCCAGAGCCTTGTAATCCTGCTCCAATTTTTTCAGTTGAAACGTGGCATCTTCTATAAGTTGCCTGGTTTTTGGGTTACTTTCGCTTTCCATTATTTTTACCTGTTCCTCAATGAGGCTGGTAAAATATAACTGGGATTGAGAAACCTCCGGAGAAATTTCCGCTACCCGCTCTTCCAGGGTAGGGCGACTGCTGAAGAGGCCAACACCCACAAGACATAATATGGCTATCGAAGCTGCGATAGAAAGTGGTTTCCACCAGGAGGTTTTCTTTGACCTCAAGGCCACAGCTCCTTTGGAAGATGCTAACTTCAAAAGGAAGCGGTCTTTGTGCCCCATTGGCGGCGTTTCTATATCAAAACTTCCCCGGAGTTCTTTAAACAGGCCTTCTAAATTTTCTTCGTTCATAATTCAGGCATTTATCATTTTTTTTCTCAAACTTTCCTTCGCTCTGGATATTGTAGTCCTGCAGTTCGCATAACTTATATCCATAATTTTACTTACCTCTTCATAATCATACCCTTCGATTAAATGTAAGGTCAAAGAAATTCTGTAATTGTCTTTTAACCGTTTCATAGCTTCCAGTACCTTTTGAGCCTTTAGTTCTGTGCTGCCATGATCGGGAGCAACTTCATCCTTATCTTCGACCTTGTACATTATATCATCCAGACCTACCCTCTTCTTCTGTTGCTTCCTGTAATGGTATATACTGTTGTTAATTACAATCCGCTTTAACCAGGCTCCGAAGGTCACATCACCCTTAAATGCATGTAGTTTCGTAAACGCATTTAAAAACGACTCCTGCATCACATCCTCGGCCTCCGCACTGTCCTTTACAATTCTCACAGCCGTGTTATACATGGCCTTGTAATAGCGGTTGTAAATTTCTAATTGTGCGGTTTGCTTTCCTTCCAGGCACAATAGCAACAGTTCTTCAATATGTTTATCACTTTGGCTCAAAAAGTATATGGTTTGTTTTATAGATGAATCAATTTAGCGATTGTTACAGTTTTTAAGAAAATTATCGTGTTATTGGCACAACAATTGTCCAAATACAAAGAAGTTATGGTTTCTTTTGGGTCAAAAGACCTTGAAAGCCAATATTTTATGAGGATTGAGGTGTAATATAAGAAAATGGGGAGTTGTCGTTTAATGACAGAATGACTGATAATTTTGATATGGGAGAAGTTAAGTTTTCTAATTTTGACAATATGTCGTTAGGTGGGATCGATGATGAGGCGGAATTGATACCCCTCTTAACTCCGGAAGACGAGGAGGAGATGAACAATGAAAGTCTTCCCGAGACCCTGCCGATCTTGCCTTTGCGCAATACCGTTTTATTTCCCGGGGTGGTCATACCTATTACGGCCGGCCGTGATAAATCCATTAACCTTATAAAAGATGCAAACAACGGTACAAAGGTCATCGGTGTGGTATCCCAATTAAACGAGGAAGTGGAAAATCCCGGAGTACAGGATATAAATACCCTGGGCACCGTGGCAAGGATCCTTCGGGTATTACAGATGCCCGATGGTAATACTACCGTGATCATTCAAGGCAAAAAACGCTTCGAGATTGCCGAGGTGCTTACAGAGCAGCCCTATATCAATGCCACCATAAGGGAGGCAAAGGAGAAACAGCCAGACAGGCATGATAAGGAATTTACGGCAATTATTGATTCTATCAAAGAGTTGGCCCTGCTGATCATTAAGAACAACCCCAACATTCCGAGCGAGGCGTCCTTCGCAATAAATAATATTCAGAGCAATTCCTTTCTTATCAATTTTGTTTCCTCTAATCTCAACCTCAGTGTTAAGGAAAAGCAGGAACTTCTTGAGATTGGAAATTTACAGGATCGTGCCCTTACCACATTAAAGTATATGAACGTGGAGCTTCAGAAACTGGAATTGAGGAACGATATTCAGTCCAAGGTGAGGACCGATATGGATCAGCAGCAACGCGAATATTTTTTGCATCAGCAAATGAAAACCATTCAGGAAGAACTGGGCGGTGTTTCCTATGATGAGGAAATAGAGGAGATGAAGGTGTTGGCGAAAAAGAAGAAATGGGGCAAGAAAGTAAAAGAGCATTTTGAAAAGGAGTTGGCTAAAATGCAAAGGATGAACCCCCAAGTGGCTGAATATTCCATTCAGAGAAACTATTTGGACCTTATCCTGGAACTGCCATGGAATGAGTATTCCAAAGATAAATTCGATCTGAAAAGAGCAGAACGGATATTAGACAGGGACCATTATGGCCTGGAAGACGTAAAGCGAAGAATTATTGAGTATCTGGCGGTATTGAAACTTCGAAATGACATGAAATCGCCTATTCTTTGCCTGCATGGACCTCCCGGCGTCGGTAAAACGTCCCTTGGAAAATCCGTTGCGGAGGCCCTGGGGAGGGAATATGTGAGAATGTCCCTTGGAGGTCTTAGGGACGAGGGAGAGATCCGCGGGCATCGTAAAACCTATATCGGAGCCATGCCTGGCCGCATTGTACAGAATCTAAGAAAAGCGGGTACTTCTAATCCTGTTTTTATTTTAGACGAAATAGATAAACTCTCCAAAAGCCACCAGGGTGATCCCTCTTCGGCGATGTTAGAGGTTCTGGATCCCGAACAGAACAGTGATTTTCATGACAACTTCCTGGAAATGGGGTACGACCTTTCCAAGGTAATGTTTATAGCCACAGCCAACAATTTATCTGGCCTTCAACCGGCACTGCTGGACCGGATGGAAATTATAAATGTTACCGGCTATACCATAGAAGAGAAGGTGGAGATCGCAAAAAGGCATTTGCTGCCCAAACAACTGGAGGAACATGGTCTCTCTTCAAAACATTTGAAAATCGGCAAACGCCAAATGGAAAAAATTGTGGAAGGCTATACCCGGGAATCCGGAGTACGAGGACTGGAAAAACAGGTGGCAAAAATGGTAAGATATGCGGCAAAATCCATTGCTATTGAAGAGGAATACCGAATAAAGGTGACCAATGATGTTATAGAAAAGGTGCTGGGGCCTGCCAGGATGGAGCGCGATAAATACGAAAATAATGAGGTGGCAGGCGTAGTGACCGGCCTTGCCTGGACCAGCGTTGGGGGTGATATACTTTTTATTGAATCTATCCTTTCCAAAGGGAAAGGCAATTTGAATATTACGGGGAACCTCGGCAAGGTCATGAAGGAATCTGCTACTATTGCTATGGAATACATTAAGTCTAACGCCGAGAGTTTCGGAATAGATCCCGGAGTTTTTGAGAAGTACAATGTACACATCCATGTGCCGGAAGGGGCTACCCCAAAAGACGGGCCAAGTGCCGGGATAACTATGCTTACCTCCCTGGCATCCCTGTTCGCGCAGAAAAAGGTGAAGAAAAGCATCGCTATGACCGGGGAGATCACACTCAGGGGCAAAGTACTGCCCGTGGGGGGTATAAAGGAGAAAATACTCGCTGCCAAGAGAGCGCGGATAAAAGAGGTCATACTCTGCGCAGACAACAGAAAGGATATTCTGGAGATCAAGGCAGAGTATTTGAAAGGTCTTACCTTTCACTACGTTACGGACATGAGCGAAGTAATTGAGTTGGCCCTGACCGGGCAAAAGGTGAAAAACGCCAAAAAACTTTAGGTTTCAGACAAATGGCATTACTTTTAAGAGGGTGTCTAAAATGGTGAGAAAATTATCCTGTCAGGTTGAGCGCAGTCGAAACCTCAATTGAAAATCAAGAAGTTAAAAACTTCGACTGCTATCAGTTTGACATCTGGATTACCTTTTTAGAAAGCCTCCTTTATATAAATCTATACCACCGTAACACAAATCCTTATTTCTCCCTATTTTTAGCCGATGGGAAAAATAACCATAGCCATTGACGGGTATTCCTCCACGGGTAAAAGCACATTAGCCAAACAACTGGCGAAAGCGCTCGAATATGTATATGTAGACACCGGGGCAATGTACAGAGCGGTAACCCTTTTCGCAATACGCAACGGTTTTATTGGCGGAAAGCATGGGAATATCTCCGCATTGATAAGTTTGCTTCCCAGAATACAGTTGAAATTTGTATATAATGAGGAGCTTGGGTTTTCAGAGATGTATCTTAACAACGAAAACGTTGAAAAGGAAATTCGCACCCTGGAAATTTCAAAGTATGTCAGCCAGGTTGCTACCATAGAGCAAGTGCGCTATAAATTAGTGGATATGCAAAAGAAAATGGGAAAAGAGAAGGGTATTGTAATGGATGGAAGGGACATCGGAACTGTTGTTTTTCCGGAGGCCGAACTAAAGATATTCATGACTGCTTCTCCGGAAGTAAGGGCGCACCGGCGTTATAAAGAACTACTGGATAAAGGAGAAGCCGTGACCTATGAAGAAGTTTTAATAAATGTACAACAGCGCGATTACATTGATTCCCACAGGGAATTTTCACCCCTTAGAAGGGCCGATGACGCCATAGAATTTGACAACGGTGATATGGGGGAATCCGAACAATTTGAGCGAATCTATAATTACGCTCTAAGGGTCATCGGAAAACAGGATAAAAAAAGCCCTGAAAAGCCCTGAGCGCATCATTGGGAGTCCCGGGTAACGGGACGAAGCAATCTTTACGATCCAGGAAGGATTACACAGATTACTTCAGCAGGGTTATAATCCCAAATAGCGGGCTTTCCGGGATCTTTTTATTTAGATTTTACCGGGTGACCTAAATTTACGAATTGGGAATAACAAGCACCTGATCCGGGTGGATCATATCAGGATCCTTCAATATATTCGTATTGGCCGAAAAGATCTGTTTGTATTTCATCGGATCTCCGTAGTAATGTTTGGCAATCTTACTTAATGATTCGCCACTCTTTACCACATGTCTGTGATATACCGAAGTATCCCCTACAGTAATATTCGCTTTAAGGTCTGAAGGATTTTCGCCTCCAATTTGCTTTATTTTATCCCATAGCAAATCCTTCTCATACTGGGTTTTAGCTTCTCCCTTTATTTTAAGTACCCCATCTTCCTCGGTTACCTTACCATCCTTTATTCCCAACTGTTCTCCCAGGTTTAAAACGGGTTGATACTTTGCTTTAACACTCATCTTTATTTTTTTAATGGTTCATATTACTGTCGGAAATATACAAATTCTTCAAGGATTTTTGCCACACTTAAGCAGAATTAAGGGAGGAATCATTGTCAGGGGAAAAATGATGTTGTTAAAATAATTATTTAATTGTATTTTTGCACACCTTTTTTGCGAATAATCAAGAGGGAAAGGGAAAGAAAAAATGATAACATCTTCTACAGTAATCGTATAACTCTTGTGATACTGCAGAATACAAATTTAAGATCAGCAAATGGCTGAAGAAAAAACAATAACCGAGGTGGAAGAAACTACCGAAGCAGATCAGGAAGTAAAAGACGTTCAGGAAGTAAAGGAGGAACCTAAACAGGATCCTAAGGAATTTCTGGAAAATTTCGATTGGGATAAGTATGAAGATGGCATTGAGCGCGTGGACGAATCCAAATTGGAGGAATTTGAAAAACTCGTAGCGGAAAATTTTGTCGACACAGCCGATGAGGAAGTGGTTGAAGGTACGGTTACTCATTTAACCGATCGGGAAGCGATAATTGATATTAATGCGAAATCGGAAGGTGTTATTTCACTCAATGAATTCCGTTATAACCAGGATCTTAAGATAGGTGACAAGGTTGAGGTCCTGATAGATATCCGGGAGGATAAAAGTGGTCAATTGGTGCTTTCTCACAGAAAGGCCAGAACCATCATGGCCTGGGATAGAGTGAATGCCGTGCATGATAATGAGGAAGTAGTTACCGGGTTTGTAAAATGCAGAACCAAAGGAGGGATGATCGTAGATGTCTTCGGTATTGAAGCCTTCCTCCCGGGATCTCAGATAGATGTAAAGCCTATCCGGGATTACGATCAGTATGTGGGCAAAAACATGGAATTTAAAGTGGTTAAGATTAATCACGAATTTAAGAACGTAGTTGTGTCACATAAGGCATTGATCGAGGCGGATATTGAAGAACAGAAGAAAGAGATCATCAGCCAGCTGGAAAAAGGACAGGTGTTGGAAGGAGTGGTGAAAAATATCACATCTTACGGCGTGTTCATAGACCTAGGAGGTGTTGACGGACTCGTACATATCACCGATCTTTCCTGGAGCAGGATCAATCATCCGAATGAAGTGGTGGATCTTGACCAGAAGCTCAATGTGGTAATCCTGGATTTTGATGATAACAAATCCAGAATTCAACTTGGACTTAAGCAATTGGAAAAACATCCGTGGGATGCTCTTGGTGATGAAATAAAAATAGGCGATAAGGTTAAAGGAAAAGTGGTAGTTATTGCTGATTACGGAGCCTTTTTGGAAGTTGCCGAAGGAGTGGAAGGACTTATTCACGTTTCGGAAATGTCCTGGTCTACCCATTTACGATCCGCGCAGGATTTTGTAAAAGTTGGAGACGAATTGGAAGCTGTTGTATTGACCCTGGACAGGGAAGATCGTAAGATGTCTCTAGGGATGAAGCAGCTGTCCCCCGATCCATGGACAGACATCACTTCCAAGTACCCTGTAGGTTCAAAGCATAAGGGAATTGTTCGCAATTTTACCAACTTCGGCGTTTTTGTGGAGCTGGAAGAGGGAATTGATGGATTGATCTACATTTCCGATCTGTCCTGGACCAAGAAGATAAAGCACCCATCGGAATTTGTGACCGTGGGAGATACCCTGGAAGTAGAAGTTCTGGAGTTGGATGTTGAAGGCAGAAAGTTAAGTTTGGGCCATAAACAGACAACGGAGAATCCATGGGATAAATACGAAAAGGAATTTGCTCTGGGAACGGTACACAAAGCGG
This sequence comes from Flavobacteriaceae bacterium, assembly GCA_041743085.1. Lineage (GTDB taxonomy): Bacteria > Bacteroidota > Bacteroidia > Flavobacteriales > Flavobacteriaceae > JAFMPW01. The sequence continues at coordinate 23,200 of JBGTNL010000090.1, read as the reverse complement.
CTATTACCGAGATTGTGGATAAGGGGGCAGTGATCGACTTTAATGACGACATTACTGCGTTTGTTCCACAACGCCATCTGGAAAAAGAAGATGGGAAAAAGCTGGGTAAAGGCGAAGAGGCCGAATTCAAGATCATTGAATTTAATAAAGAATTCAAAAGAGTGGTCGCAAGTCATACCGCAATTTTCAGGGAAGAGGAGCAGCGCAATGTGAAAGCAGCCAGAAAAAAGGCGGCGGAGACGGCAGAGGAGAATAAACCAACCCTGGGAGATGCCAATGAGCAGTTGCAGGCATTGAAGGATAAAATGGAAGGCAAAAAGAAATAAGCCTACATTCAAAGGCATCTATAATAACTCTGTTAGCAACCAAAGTAGGGTTTTTAGAGATGCCCTAAAGTATGTCGAAAGCTCTGGTAGAAATGCCGGGGCTTTTTTTAGTGTGCCGTGTCGTTCGTATTCGAGTTCTACCTCTAAAATCCAAAATCTTAAACATTAAACTGTTTTAGATGGTCATCGAGGTGATATGCGGTCAACCTTTTCCATTGTTTTTTGTCGTAGGATCCGAAGTAGGGGTGTGGTTGAAAATTGTAATTATCATCCAGTTTTGAGAATTCGGAAATATGTTGTTTCAATATTTCCAAATCTTCCGCCAAATTAGTTGGCTTTGTGCCACCTCCTTCCACCTGCCCCATGCCTTTTGGTGCTGGCACGGTCTTGTCGGATCTGGAAAGGGCGATGATCTCTTCAGGGTGAACCTGTCCGTATACTTCAGCCCGGATGGTGCCTATGGCCAATCGTATTTGATCGGTGCAATGACAGACCATCTGATGTACGTTCATTTTCCCGAACAAGGGTGTATGTTCGGTGGTTAAGTTGTCAATTCTTTGAAAAAACCGGCTTATTTGCTCTTCAGTCACTTCGGTGCATTTCTTTTAAATAATTTTCCCACCTGTCAAATGCGGAACCCCACCCATTGTAAAAGCCCATCTCCTCTTGTTGCTTACAATAGTCCTCTGTGGGATGAACAACATTAAAAGTAAAATTGGTTTTATCACCATTTTCCTGAAACAGTATATGGATTTCCACTCCTTCCGTCATTGGTTTGAAGTTGGCAGAGGTCACTATTTTTTCAAATTCAACAATTTCTGAATATATCCCCTCCGAAACGAATTCGTTTCCATCTGGCATAGGCATAACATATTTCCACTTGCCACCGACGCTGAAGTCGTTTTCAGTTACTTCAATTTCCATCCCCCCAGGTGCCCACCAATGCCGAATATGTTCCGCCTGGGTCCAGGCCTTCCAAACCAAATTAAGAGGTGCATTAAAAGTTCTTTCGAGAGCTAATGTCCGATTGTTTCTTTCGTTCGTATAATTCATTTTTGTTGTTTTTTGTCTGTCGTTCCGGCAGGCAGGTTTGTAATTTCTTCAGATAGCCCTCAAAGGAATCTGGCTTTTTCTCCCACAGATTTCGCTATTGTCCAATCCATAAAAAAGTGGGGATTGGGCTAATTGATCGAATTTAGCAATGCCGCTCCCTGCCCTATGAATAGCTATTATTCCACGATCGTGGTTAACCAGCCTTGCTACCTTAGTTGATGTACTCCATTGGAATTCAATCTGATTAGAGCCGGGATTAAAGATTGAGCACTTCTTATTTGCGTTTTTTCGATGTTTTGGCCCGTTTGTTAAAATCAAGGCACAAATTTAGCCAATACTCAAAGTCTTTTTTTTCTTTGAACCCTCCGGGGGTGATATAGCAATACCCTTTGTAGATCCTTCCCTGCATCACCATGGTTTCAAAGCCTTTTTTTTCAGCGACTTTTCCCTGTAAGTCGGGGCCAAAGCGGCACATTAATTTATTGCCGCTAACATTTACACACATTTTGCCATTGACCATGAAGGCCTGGCCACCAAACATTTTTTTCTCTTCCACTTTTAAATCGTGAAAATTATCCAGATACGCTCTGATCCTATCGGCAAGTATGGTATCGTAAGCCATTTTTGTATGATTTGCCTGCTTTAACGTACACACGCTTTTTTGTCGTTCTTATTTGCTTAAAAGTAGTTAATATTTTAAAGCCTGGAATTGGGAAGTACTTTTCATGGGAGACATTGCCATTCCCCTGTACAGTTGCAGGACGGATCAGTCCTTAAAGTTGTGTTGCCCTATCGGTTATGATTTCCATCTGTTTTCGGGATGTTGTCCGTACAAAATTTAGACCCTTAACGAGCCACGGAACGCCCTGGCGGAATAGTAAGATTGAGCTCCGTTGTGATACACGAAGACATTGCCGTAGCGGAAATCAGCAAAGATGGCACCACCGAGTTCTCTGATCCCAGAAGGTGTTTTCAACCAGCTCGATGTTTTCGTATCAAAATTTCCAAGTTTCTGCAGCGCTCGATATTGTTCTTCCGTTAAAAGTTCAATGCCCATGGCAGCAGCCCTATCAATGGCGTTATTTTCCGGTTTATGTTCTTTCCTCGACTCCTGCCCTTCACGGTCGTAACAAATACTTCTGCGGCCTTTAGGACTTTCTGCTGAACAATCAAAAAAAATGTATTCGTCCGTCTTTTTATCATGGCCAACAACATCCGGTTCACCACCAGTCCTTTCCATTTCATTGAGACACCACAGTTTTTCGGTATTAGCTTCAAGCTTTGTTTGCGCTTCGGCCCATTCAAGACCTTTATGGCGGTTCATTTTTTTCTCAAAACGCGCTTTTAATGTGTTAAGCAGTTCTTCACATTGTTTTAGTGACAATTCCTTTTTCATTCTATTTTTTTATTGATTAACTAAAATTATTTTTCTATACACAGGTCGTGAAATACCAAGAGACCAAAGTCGGGACAAGAAGAAGCAATAAAGGATCTATGTTCCCGAAGACACCTGTCTCTAAAGCTATTTACCTGACAGGAGCCGGTGTTGGTATCGATAGCATAAAAGTCAGTCCAATCGCTGCGATAACAAATTTCCATAATCGCATTTCCTTTCAATTCACTACCAAAACCCCTATTAGGTGTAGCCTTTGTCTGTGCCCGACATGGTCATCTTTACCATATCGAAAGATATACTATTAATCTAGAGGGTGCAAGTCCCTTGTGGGCGGGGATAACGCCTTGAACCATTAGTAAACCGCAAGGTCGCCGACCGTGAGGGCGGGACTGAAGATTATTTGCGATTGAATAATGAGCAAATACCGACTACAAACCTTGGTACTGCGCACAGGATAAACCAAGCAGGGACCGGATAAGGGCTATCAGGTTGGACGAGCAAGCACATCATTGCAACGCCCTAAAGGATAACCAAAGGGTAAGTATGTAGATACGGCAGGGATCGGGGGAAAGAAGATGCCATTACCAGGGGAGGTCTCCCAAGCTAGGTGTAGCTATATGGAGAAGTCAGCAGAGGTCATAGTACCTATGGGAAACGAGCTGCGCGAAAACCGCGGACGGTCTCACAAGTAGGGAAGGACCGAACGTTGATCGTTCTGAAATTGAATTGGGAGTAATCCCTACGTTAGGATGGTTTTCCAGTAGAATTATAGCCCTTTATGAAAATAAGAACTAGCTTCAACTGGTGTAAAGAGCGGTTGTTGAGATGATCAACGAACCGCCGTATACGAGACCCGCTTGGCCTGCACTGACGAAGGAAGGGTACGGTGGTGTGAGAGGCGCACTCTCCTTAATTGTGGGGAGAGACGTCTACTCGATTGTGTGCAGTTACTTTTCTTTCAAATCCGCTAGTCAGATGCTTGTCATTTAATTGAGAGTAAAGAATATTCATAGTATCTTCGTTCGGTTCTTCGTTTGATGTTGACCGCTTCCATATATACCAATCTTCTTTTCAAACTGTAAATCTTCTATATCTCGAGTTATAAGTCTAATTGTCTCAGAAATGCTCTCGTAACGTAAAGCAATTTCTAAAAGTTGTCGAGTTCGAAATTCGGAGATGATGTATCTATGAACCATTTTATTTCTCTCCAGATATAAAGATTCCAATTCTTCAAAGACCTTTTTCTTTATTATCCCCTTTTCCTGGGCCAGGGAATATATCTTTCTTTCCATTATGGGTTTATCGTTCGGAGCTTGGTATAGGAGTTTTGTATCTATTTCATCGGTTTGATTATCTAATTGTTCCGTCATTACTACACACAATCTCAAATAAGCGTCTATTTGATTTGCGACAATAATGGAAAACACGATAAAAGATTTATTATTTAAAGCTTCACTTTTCAGGTCAAAAGAGGCAGCTAATGAGGCCATAAACTTCTCATACTTATCTAGCTCAAAGGCTATTTTTCTATTTTCTGGACTTAATAATTGTAATGTGGACAAAACTTCTTTAACTCGACCCAATTCAAATCTTATTTCCTTGTCGTCTTCTTCTTGTGAGTCGTAAATATATTTGGCCATTATAGTATGATCCTCAACAGATGCACCCCAAATATGCATATTAAAGCCACCTCCGTCGTTTCTCAGTTCTATGAAATCTAAATTAGGTGTGTCATATTTTTGAATTGGGACGCTTTTGTTTTGTGGCTTTTCCGAATTCGTGTAGCAACTTATTTGGAATACCCAATTGGGGTACTTATAGGGCTGAAAACTAAATGGAGATTTTTCTTCATAGTCGGCTACTACATTTGCATACCTCCATTCTGTAGGTATTTTTACAATAAATTTTCCATTCGGTTCTGTGAAGATTTTCATTTTGTTCTAATTCACCCAACGGTTTATGATGATTTCGGTCTGGAAAATACGTATGTATTTTCAGGCTACGAAATCAAGTCGTTTAAAAGTAGGATTTTTAAGATTTGCCAAAAAAGGAAGACTGAATTATAGCCAGTGTAGGACCAGTTTTTATTTTAATTTTTCGGTCAACAACTTGATTAATATTTCAATATCGTCCTCCACTATTTGCCAAACTATTTCTAAATCGATTCCGAAATATTCATGAATTATTCGATTTCTGAAACCTCTCATTTTATCCCACGCGATCTCCGAGTTTGCAGATTTGAATTCGTCCTCGAGTCGATTAGCAGCTTCTCCGATGATTTCAAAATTTCTGATTACCGCATCGACGGTTTTTTCATCCTTCTCGAACTCTTCAAAGCCCATACCTTTGGTATAGGATATTATCTTTGTAGCCGCTTCGTGCATATCCTTTACCAATAGTGAATTGTCCCTTTTAGACATATATTAAATCGGATTGAATGGCCTTTAGATACCGGTCTTTGATGCCTTTTTTTGAAATTAGGTCAACTTTTAAACCCAAGGATTTTTCCATTTCGTTTGCAAGATCGATGAACCTGCTTCCGATTTTTCCGTCGAATTCCACCACAATATCAATGTCGCTCAATTCGGTTTGTTCGTTTCTGGCATACGAACCGAATAGGGCCATAGAGGATATTGGGTATCGCCTTTTCAATCGAACCTTTAGTTTGGTTAACTTCTGTTTTACCTCTTGGGTTGTATCCATACCTAAAAATAATAATTCTAAATTTAATCCTTTTTAAATTGGCCCTAACGGTCTCGGTCTCTATGATTTCGGCTTGGTAAATCCCATCAGGGTTTTCCAACTGCGAAATCCAGCCGGTTAAAGATATAGGATTTCAATTTTGTTTAGATGGGAAGGCTGAATTATAGCCAATGTTATTGCCAACCGTTTTTATAAATTTTTAAGTTCCTATATCAATGATGCCTCTTTCAATCAAAATTAATATGATTCCAACTGCTAATGGAATAATGACCGCCCACCAAAATTTCGACAGAAAGGATTTAATTTTAGCCAAAATCGAGGGCTTTTTAGTAAGGTGAGTAGTTTGTTTGATTTTATTCTTTTTGACAAAAATTTTATCTGATGATTGAATTACCTGTCCTATTGTTGAACCTGAAAAATTATTAGTTATGTTGCTGTCATTATTTTGTCCGTCATACCAGTTTAGAAACTCAGACCAAGATTTCAGCTCAATTAGTTTGGTTAAGTATTTCCGATTTTTAATTGATACTTTAACACCGCCCTTTACAGATTCGGCAATCTCAGCGTTTCTTAGTTTTATCAAGAGTTCTACAACTTCGTCTGTCTCGCATTTGTTAATGGGAGCTTCGTCACCATTCCTAAGTTTTTCTAATATTTGCAAGGTATATTTTTCAAATTTTGTAGCCATTTTTGATTTTAAATGTTCAACCCAACCAATTTCGCAAACATGTTCGGATTTTAAGTCCAAATGGCAGTTTTCGCCATTGATTTTAATAAGTCCGTTCTCAGCCATGTACTCAGCCAATTGTTTTCGCACTTGTCCAATAAGTTGTTGTCCATCCGTGTCCACAAAATGTAGCCAATACAATGATTTGGACTTGCTTTGGCAAATAAGTCGAAAATTGATGTCCGTAAGTTCGTCCAATCGGTTCATTCAAATGGTTGGCAACGGCCACGGCTATGATTCTGTTGCGGACTAAAGTTGCGACGCGCCTTTGGCAAGTCGCGCTGAAAGGGAGCAACTAAAGAATCAAGCAGTCGGCCTGTTCTGTTTACTAAATGTAGCAATTATTGTCGGTTAGTTTTAAACGAGCAATGAATTATAGCCACTGTTACAAGATATTCAGCCCTGGCCTATCGGCGGGCCGAATACTTAGTTATTAGCGGTTCGTTGTTCTATTTTTTTAATTTCGTTTCATAAATATTTATCCAATTTTTTACGCTTATTTTTTTCATTAATTCACCGATAAGGTCGTAAGGGATTTCTTCCAATTTCTTAAAGCGAACACAACTTTTTCCCATATCAAGTTTTTGCTTACTGTGCTTTGGATATTCGTTTGCAAACCATTCCAATAATTTAGGGTCGGAATAGATACCCATATGGTAAAAATTAATAGAATTTTTTTGTGAAGCAATTCCTGCGAATGGTAATGGTTCGCTTGGTTTACAATGATAACCTGCGGGATAAAGTGTATGCGGAACAACATAACCTAGCCCACCATAACTAATGGCTGCTTCAAAACCCTTAGGCAGGTTTCTCACAATTACATCGTGTAGTTTGTTAAAAGGTTCTGCTCTGTCTACAGGAATTTTGGTCAGAATTTCTTTAACTGTATTTCCGTCAGCTTTCATATTTGATTTATATTAACGATGTTGGTCTAACAAAATCACATTGCCGTCAGGGTCGGTAAGCATAAGACTTGCAGGTCCTTCTGTTTTTTCGTCAGCTTCGCTTGTAAGTGTGAGTCCGCTGTTTTTTAGTTGTTTCTGAATTTTACGAATGTCATCAAAATTTTCTACGTTACTTGCGTTCTCATCCCAACCTGGATTAAAAGTCAAAATGTTACCTTGAAACATTCCCTGAAAAAGTCCGATAAGTGCATTGTCGTTTTTCATTATAAGATAGTTTTGTTCCATACTTCCCGCAAAATCGTCGAAACCTAATTTTTCGTAAAACTCTTTTGATGTCTTTAAGTCTTTTACACTAAGACTGATTGAAAATGCTCCTAATTTCATATTGTTTTGTTTTTCTGTTTTAGTTATTACTGTGTTGTCGTTTGTTGATTCTTTTGCAAGAACTGTATTGAGATAAAATCCGATTGCAAATGAAGCAATAAGTCCTGTAATGATTAAATATCTTTTTTTCATTTTATTGTTTTTGTCGTTTATTCAATTTATCTACTGTCGTCTGTTACAATGACCGCTAACGGCAGTCTGTCTAAAAACCGCCCTGATTTACGTTCGCAAAGGCTAAATTAACGATTTTAGGCCGCCGACCTTTGGCGATATGCCAAAATCGTTCCCTGCCCGGCAATGGGCCTTGAGCGGCCCAAGGGGCGTAAAAAGGCTGGATATAGGGTCTTTGGTACGGCCACGGCCTTTTTAATGGCCGTTGACAGGTTCCCGAGGCCGTTTTCCGATAGTATGTTCAAGATCCGCTTCAGGTTGTACGCGGTAAAGATGAGCCCCGGGTCGGCCGATGCCCTGGCCCTGTATTTTTTCGTCATTATATGGTCGAACCCCCATTGCCTCTTTATGGTGCCGAACGGGTGTTCGACGATGGCCTGCCTTTGCCTGTAGAGTTCTTGGTCTGCGGCCACCCTTTCGGTGTTCCCCTCGATATACTCCTTGAACTCGCTGCGCTGTAGGATCTTCCCGTTCTTTGCCGTGGTACATAGTTCCCTGACGGGACAGCCCTTGCATTTCCCTGTTCTGTACTGTTTGAAATAATAGTTGCGCGCTTTGTACCGGCTACCGTTGCTCTTTAGGACATGCCCCTGCGGGCAGGTATAGGCATCGCTGTCCCTATCGTAGGCAAAATGTTCCGCATTGTATGCGGGGTCCGGAGCCTGTGATGCCCTTCCGATCGCAGGCACGGCCACCAAGGTCGGTATGCCGAGGTCGTGCGCGGCCTTGAACTCGCTCCCGGTATGGTAGCCCTTGTCGTAGAGTGCGGTAAAACCGTTGGTCCCCAAAATGGTCTTGGCCCTTCGGAGCATGTTCCCCATGGCCTTGGTATCGTTGTTCCCGGTCACCTTGTAATCGATCGGGATATAGTGTTCCGAGTCGACGGTGGCCTGTATGTTGTAGGCTACCTCGGTAATGTTGTTGCGCACGATCATCTGGCGGCTCTCGGGATCCGATGTGGAGATCTGTTCCTCCCCCGATTCCTTCAACCGGCGTTCCAGGTCCTTGTACTTTTCCTTTCTCCCCTGGTGTCTTTCGATCTCTTTCTTGATCTCGTTCTTATCCCCGTCCCCTTTTTTCGAGCAGCCCTTGGTATTCCTCCGGTTTTTTGTCGATATGGCGGTCGATCTTCTTTTGGTTGTAATTGTTCTTCTTGCTGTTCTGTGCGCGCAGCTTGGTGCTGTCGCCAGCGATCAGTACCCTACCGAGAAGTCCGAAGTTGCGTGCGATCCGCACGGTGGCCCTGAACACTTTTTTAATGGCCTTCGGGTTGTCCCTGCGGAAATTGCCGATAGTGTTGTGGTCGGGCGCAAGGCCTTCGACCAGCCACATCACCTCGATGTTCCGCCCGCACTCCTTTTCGAGCTGCCTGCTGGACCGCGTCCTGTTCATGTATCCGTAGATGTAGAGCTTCAGGAGGGTTCCGGGGCGGTACGCCGGCCTTCCGTTCTCGGGGAAGTGTACCTTGAAGCCCAGCTTTTCCATGTCAAGGCCGTTCACGAACGTATCGATGGCCCTTACGGGATTGTCCTTTTCTATGGCATCCTCCAGGGAAATCGGGAAGAGTGAGGATTGCCTATGGTCCTTTCCTGTTATATATCTCATAACCAGAAGTTACGGAGAATATCGGCCCGGCCGAAGAAAGCCAAAAAGGGTGATCAACAAAGTTATCAAGAACCCGAGAGGTTTTTAGACAGCCTGACGCTGATGTATAAACGTAGTAACGGGTAAACACCCAATTTTTTCCGTTTGTGGAAAGATATCAAGAACGCGAGAATTTAATGAACTCCTCAACGGGTTAGAACACATCGATGTACCCGCTTTTATAAAGGAAACGACCTTAAAAACCCTTCACCAGATTCATGCCAATCCCCATAGGTAGGACTATAATTACCTCACACCTCCACCAAGGTTTCGGTGTGCAAAGGACTGTAATCCTGACAAAGCTCCGCTTTGCGTAAGAGAGGATTGGCTTCGCCCTTCCTGACAAAGCTCCGCTTTGAGTAAAACAGGATTGGCTTCGCCCTTCCTGACAAAGCTCCGCTTTGAAAATCAACAAAAGAAACCTCAGGTCGCTAAAAAACAAAAGCAAGCTATATTTTTTAGCTTGCTTCGTTTTCTAATTTTTGTTGATTTATTCGTGACCACGGCAGGATTCAAACCTTTACTCTACAGCTCCCTATTTACGGAGGCTTCTTAATTTATGATGTTTAAAATGTTGACGATTTGTGAACTTTTTCGATGATTTTTCTTTCGTCTTTACAAAAATAACCAAACGGATTTAAATGGTACCATTTAATATCCAAGTCGCCAAACTTACTACAATAAACAATCCGCTTAATCCGCTTTGGCACATAAGATAAAACATGATTTAAAGTTTGATAGGCTCTAGGGATATTTGGTTTGATGGAGTACTTCCAATGAGTAATTGCCCAAATCCTTACCATATTCTAACTGCGCATGGATCCTGTCCGATTTTTGTAGTGGTTCCGGCAGATTAACGTCAAGCAAAAATCGGAGAGGGCGCATACTACTTTTTGCTCGGTGTTAATTATTTCAAAGAAGTTTTTTGAAAGAATCCAACGGTCAAATTTCGCTCTCCTCTCCCTCATTTTTTTACTTTGCAACCATCGGGAGCAAAGCAAGGTTGTTTTTGTGGCCACAAAAACACATCTTGCCTTCCCTGACCGATTTAATTTTTAGGATTTTCAGGTAATAGCGGCCAGACTTAAATTTATCGCTTTCTTTTAGCCGATGCTGATGAAAGGAAAAAGAGTTTTTTGGTTTGGTAAATAGTTCAGTACTGGTTTTTGATGATTTGATGACAATACCCTTCAAAGCCCTATTCCCATTGACCTTGGCCATTCATCATTTTGTCATCGATTCATCACTTTTGATTTTATATCTCTCTTTTTTGTCATCACTTTTATTTTTGATGACAAAGTGATGACGGTTTGATGACAGCCTCAGCCTTTATAAACATTGGCCCCAACCTCTTCCGTCATCGTTTCATCAAAATTTTTGACCTACAAATGGTAAAGGGCGATTTATGTCTTTTCATCCTCAATTTCAAAAATTCATCCGCCATTTGAAAGTAAGCTACTAGGGAGATTCAAAGTCGGGATAGCAAGTCTTATAAAACCTTCGTTTTGTGGGACTTTCCTAAACAATGATATGATAATGATTTTTTCTTAAGGCATTTTTCCTAGTGTCATTGCCCGCACCATACCATGACAGATATTTTAGAGGCAGGAGGGGTATTGCCATTAATTGTAGGATACTTTTTAAAGTTGAAACTAAACCAGATTCAACCTAAATAAATAATTGTCAACTTGATGCAGAGGGTCTCGCTAAAGGTTCCTGTTAAAAGACCTTTGAAAATTAAGTGCTGCAAAACATCAACTGGACAAGCATTACATTTATACATACTTTGTTAGTGGTTGGCTGTAGCTTTTTCATCACTTAAATATTTCAAAATGTCACCTGGTTGGCAGTCGAGTGCATTACAGATTGCGTCTAAGGTACTAAAACGAATTGCTTTCGCCTTGCCAGTCTTTAAGATAGAAAGGTTGGATAATGTCAGCCCAACTTTTTCCGAAAGTTCATTGAGGGAAATTTTTCGCTTGGCCATCATTACGTCCAAGTTCACAACGATAGGCATAGCTTAAATTGTTAGGTCATTTTCAGATTTCATATCTACAGCGTTTTGCAATATTTTTTCAAGTACCGCCACAGCAGTTGCAACTGTGATAGAAATAAAAGTAGTTACGATGCACATTGCAAGAAAACCAGCAGGGTCGTCTTCCTTATTATGAAATATCCTTATATACAGTCCTGCCAACACAATTAAAATGCTCAATATGATTGCGCAATATTTTATACTTATTAAAGTTCTTATCGAGTTCAGTGAGAACAGTTTATCTTGCCCGATATATCCGAGCAATTTGAACGCTTTGTACAAGGCAAAAAAAAAGGCGATCGATGATGCATATCCATACAAGATGAATGGGTCGGAGTAGATACTGAGCCAATCTAAATTTGCGGCTCTTCCCTCGGTCAACGGAAACCGAATCAAAATAAAAAGAGCAACAATACCGATAAGGACAATAACTGCCTGAAGAAATAGTATTGAAATTCTTTTTATCATGACTTATGATGTTTAAATCACATCACAAACATAAAAATAATTATTGATAAACAATAAATATTGATTATAAAATAATAAATTTCTTTATCTAATCAATTGATTTGCCAAAATCAGAAATTTAAATGTCTGACAACATGGTAGCCGTTTTTGTCAAAGTGTTGCAGTAATAGACTTTGAAATATTCCTTAAATCATTCGGTGATGTAATATTTGTGAGTTTATTAATTTTTAAACGTAATATTTTATTGTCTTTCCTTGATATTATCAAAAGAAAGTTTTCGTTGTCGGTATGCAAAAATGATTCGTCCCCGATTTCATATAATTTTTCCGTCCCACGCATATTTTCGTTTTGTGCCAGAATGTCGGAATATGCTTTTTGCGAAGAATCTGCATTCTCAAATTCCTCAAGAAGGTAATATAGATTACTGGTCTTGTTGATTTTAGATTCGGTGATATCTGCAGTATATGTGCACCTGAATTTAGTGACACCATTTTTATTTTCAGAGGAGCTTTCCGTTAGTTTTGCAGTTTGCCCCAAAATCTTTTCAGCGTCGGTCTTAGCGAGGCAAGCGCCTAATTTTTCTGTTTCTTTCCTGTGGTCTGTCGTTTTAAGGATTTGCCGAGCACTGACCCTATTAGCAGGTTGAGGATTGGTAAATAATGTCGCTGATACCGTTAGAAGAAAGAAGAATAAAGTTTTCATTTCTTTTATATTTTTATTTTCGTTTTTTGAAGTGTTGTCTCAACATTAGTGCTAAGAATCGATATAGGTAATAGCTAATATACGGATATGTAGCTAATTAATGTATCCACTTTATAAGAGCTTTGAGGCACAATTTTGAATTCTCATTAAACCGGTGTTAGATGAAACTGTTGGAGAAAATCGTATGAGTCCGAAAAAAGGTTGGTTTTAAAGAACCACGAAAAGGGATGACTTTATACTAACATTCACCAAAAGTCAACCATACAATTTCTTCAATGCTTCGCTGATTTCCTTCCAAGTGACCGACTTGATATCATTCTTCTGTAATTTAGACTTACATTTTTCACTCGTAAAATAATCATAATCCATTTGTCGCCATTCCGATCCGAAATTAGGGTGGTTTACCGTTATCCCCCGCATTTCAAAATCATCGAAAGCCGGATGTAAGATCAACACATTGAAACCAATGGGCAGATTATCAAGAACACTATCGTAGTACCCAGCTAGTTTCCCTTTTTCGAAATCGACGAGGGTACCCAAAAAAAGATGGTCCGCAACTAGATCAGTCTCGTTCAAGCATTTATCGGGATCCAACCCTATTTCATTGATCAATTGTTTGTTGAGAAATACAGGTAGGTCATAAATTCTTCCCAAGTCCTTGTATATATCCAGAAATTCAGCCCGTGACGCAACGCTGTACATGTGCGAATCGAGATGGGTAGGCTTCATGCCAATCGTTAAGGCCTTTTCGATTTGGGCCTGAAGTTCCTTTCTGACATCCTCGTTCGAAGCATGCTCTTTTAAAAGCTCCCTTTTTTTGTAAAAATGCCCATTTTCATCAACCAAGCTTGGAACATGCTTAATGGGCAATACTGGTCCAAACCGATATTTTTCCCATTCGCAGGTAAGGGTCAAATGTATGCCGTTATCAAATTGAGGGTTCTGTTTTGAGAATTCTGCCATTTCGTGAAACCAAGGGCAGGGCACCATAGTACTATAGGAATTTATTGATCCCAATTCGAGGCCCTGAATGGTCGCAATGTTCTCGGAATGTGAAAGTCCCGCATCATCGGCATGAATCATCAATAATTTAGTCTCTTCTGGATGGCCCAATGCTTTCAATATATTCTTTGTCATGGCCGTAAATGAAATTTTTGATTTTCCGCAATACCCATATTTGATAAATCAACTTCTTTGATCCTGAAACCAAATAAGATACAACTATGACTTGACGAATTTCCGATTTTCAGGACTGGTTCAATTCTGGACCTATTTCCGATAGGTGCGCGATTGCACCTACCTTGGCCAACAATGCCAAACATTTGAAGGAAATGTTTCCTTTTGGCCCTCATGATTTATTTGATTTAAAACTATACAGATAAGGCGCCCTATTGGCCTGGCCCAAAAAAAGCTTTTCGTGCCTGTCCAGAATATCCAGGGCCAGCATTTTGCGCTGAAAGTTGGTGCGCCTCAATTTTTCTCCCAAAATGGCCTCATACACTTGCTGCAGTTCCTTCATGGTGAATTTGTTGGGCAGCAAATTCATCCCCACCAATTTTTTCTCCAAATTGTTCTTTAGCGTTTGTAAGGCCATCGTAACAATTTTATGATGGTCCATCATCAAGGGCGGCAGCTCGTCGACGGGATACCAATTAATGGAATCCGATAGGTCGTCGGGTTTTGGATCCACATCCTTATAATTGATCAGCGCATAGTAGGCCACGGAGATAAAACGGTCCAACAGCCAATTCCCATCTTCCGATTCATAGCCGTTGGCATCTAAAATCCTTTGCATGGCTCCGTGGTTATGTCTGGACAGATCTCCAAAGGTGTGGAACTGTTCCAGATAGATATTATCGAGACCCGTACGTTCCCTCAGCCCCCTTTTGACCCCATCGTCCAGATTTTCATCCCTTTTTACAAAACCGCCTGGGAGGGCGAACAGTCCGGTAGCGTAATATTCCAATATCAAAATTTTTAAATGTTCGCCGTTGAACCCGAAAATCACGGTATCATAGGCCAAATGGGGAATATAGTCATCGATAGAAAGAAGTTTTCTCTTTTTTTTTGTCAAGACCTTGAATTTTTTTTCAAAGAAATACCAAAAATTAAGAAAAACAAAGTATTATTGTAATAAATTGAGACAATAAAGAATCTTTAACATTTACAACTATGAAAAAATTTCTCGTTATCCCGTTATTTATGTTGATGGTAGGCCTAAAGGCCCCTGCCCAAGATAATGATGCCTTCCCAGTCCGGACAAAGACCGAAAATGGAACCATAGAAGGCAATTACAGTACGGTGGATGGGATCCAGACCTATTTTGGGGTGCCCTTTGCCAAACCGCCCATTGGGGAACTGCGCTGGAAAGCCCCCCAGCCCTTGGAGAATTGGACCGATGTAAAGGAAACCAAGACCTTTGGTCCGCGACCCATGCAGAAAATGTTCTTTGGCGATATGAAATCCCGTTCCAACGGGGTCAGTGAGGACTGTTTGTATTTAAACGTATGGACACCTGCTGAGCGCAACACCAAAGGCTTGCCTGTTTTGGTCTACTTCTATGGAGGTGGCAATGTAGCAGGCGATGCCTCCGAGCCCCGATATGATGGCGGGAGTATGGCCAAAAAGGGAATGGTCGTGGTCACGACAAATTATCGATTGAACATATTCGGGTTTCTGGCCCATCCCGATCTTAGTGCCGAGGCGCCATACAAGGCATCGGGCAACTATGGCCTGTTGGATCAGCATGCAGCCTTGGAATGGGTACAAAAAAACATTGCGGCCTTTGGCGGCGATCCCGAAAAAGTAACCATTGCTGGGGAATCCGCCGGATCTTTTGCGGTAAGCCTCCAGATGGCCTCCCCGATGTCAAAGAACCTTATCGCGGGCGCCATAGGGGAGAGCGGGGCCGCCATCGGTTCTACTTCACTTACTACGGTGTCCTTAGTGGAAGCGGAAAAGGAGGGGTCGGATTTTGCTAAAAAGGTGGGATATTCCTCTATAGCGGAGCTAAGAAAATTGAGTGCCAGGGACATTTATGAATTGTACAACGAGTCCAAGCGTTTTGGATTCCCCATGGTAATCGACGGGTACTTTTTGCCAAAATCACTGCCAGAGATATTCAAGGCCAGGGAACAGGCCCAAGTACCTTTATTGGTGGGGTGGAATTCCGCAGAAATTCCGGGCATGTCATTTATGAAAGGACAACCATATACCTCGGAAAACTATATCAAATTAGTAAAGGAAGCCTACCCAAAACAATATGGGGAAGTGCTGAAACTATATCCTCATGGTTCGGAAAAGGAAATCGAGCGTTCGGCTACCGACCTTGCATCCGATGGTTTTATCGTTTACAGTACGTGGAAATGGTTCGATCTACAAAGAAAAAACAGCGACCGGCCTGTATATCGCTATTTGTTCAGTAGAATCCGGCCTGCACTGGTCGATCAAAACAAGGTTTCAGGCTTGGCGGGCGGTACGGTCGAAAAGGATTCGAAAACACCAAAAATGCCCGAGCCTATAGGCGCCCAACATGCCTCGGAGATCGAATACTGTATGGGTAATCTCAATTTGGTCAAGGATTATGCTTGGACCACAGACGATTTCAAGGTTTCGCAGACCATGCAGGGTTATTTTGCCAATTTTATCAAGACCGGAACCCCCAATGGAGAAAACCGGCCCGATTGGCCTGCGGCAAAACCCAATGACCCGGGCCCTGAAGTGATGGACATTGATGTGCAAAGCCAGGCGGAAAAGGCAAAAAACGACGCACGATTTTTGGTTTTGGACAAGGCCTATGGCGATAATTGACAGCAAATGGTATATATTGTGAGGAGCGATGCCAATAACAGTGATTTTAAAACACTTGTGGCATTGCTAAATGCGGACCTGGCCGAAAGGGACGGGGAGGATCACCCTTTGGCCCGATTTAATAAGATCGATGGAATAAAATATGTGGTGCTGGCCTATGAAGATCAAAAGCCATTGGGTTGTGGGGCGATAAGCGAATACGATGCGGATACCATGGAGATCAAGAGGGTATATGTTTCTCACGGATTCCGGGGAAAAGGAATCGCGACAAGGGTCTTGTCCGAACTCGAAAAATGGGCAAACGAACTATCCTATTCCCGCTGTATATTGGTCACGGGAACCAACCAACCGGAGGCTTACGGGTTTTATCGGAAGAACGGATACAGCCATGTTCCAAATTACGGACCGTTGGCCAAAATCAAGGATTGTCTGTGTTTCGCAAAGAAAATATAGCAAGATGGTTGCACCGGTCCCAAAAATGGCCTGTACCGACCATTTGATTGGATTACAGAATTGTTGCTATAAATAGAACCCGTCTTGGGTTCGCACTTTAATTATTCAGATAAATGACAGATTTCGAGTTATTTGAACCTAAGAGTTGGTTAGAACTGCAAGAATATTTATTCAAAGAAAAAGACGATAAAATCGATAGGTTTCGATCTCCGTATGCATATAGGGGTGTCTACAATGCCCAATTCGGATTAGAGACCAGTTTGCAAAGATTGGGAAGAATACCTTCGAAGGTAGAAGGTACAATGATCAGAAATTTTAAGAAGTACTCGCCGATAAACACCTTGATCGATGATTATAACAACCTCTGGAACTGGATCTGCTTGGGACAACACCACGGACTTCCTACAAGACTAATTGACTGGACCCACTCCCCAAATGTTGCATTGCATTTTTTAACGGAGGACATGGGTACTTATAATGTGGACGGCGCCATCTGGATGGTAAACTATGTTGCACTAAGAGAGCTACTGCCTGACGAGCTCAAAACGCCCATTTTGAGTAAAGATATATTCTATTTTAGCTCAATGGAACTGAAACAAACCATAGGTAATTCCATAGAAGAACTATATGACTTTTCAAGTAGGAACTCAAATGCCATGGTATTTTTTGAGCCCCCGTCCCTAGATGATCGGATAATAAACCAATTTGCACTTTTTTCCTTTATGCTAGATCCGGACTCCAGCCCCTTGGATTGGCTCAAAAACCATCCGAAATATTTAAAAAAGGTAATTATTCCCTCGGGATTAAAGTGGGAGATCCGAGACAAGCTGGATCAGGCGAACATTACCGAAAGGATCATCTATCCCGGCTTAGAGGGAATTTCAAAATGGTTGAAAAGATGGTATAGTGATAAGAACAAGATCAGGTAACTGTTCGATCACTAAAGAGGTGTGACTATAAATAATGAAAAAACTAGCCTCGACCGAGTTCAAAAAGGTGTATGATATCAAGTATATGGGAAAGGCCCAATGAAAAGCCATGCCAAGAATGAAGGTAAAGGATATGTGCGATTACTTTATCGACGAGTTCGAGAATATCTTATTCGGCCAAAATAAGGGTGAAAGTCATTTGGACTAACATGGCTTGCATGACTAAATTGGGAAGTGTTCGACACCATTCTTGATTGTCACCTGAAAAATGGATTTTCAATCCAAGATTCCCTTTATGTGAAGGGAAGGCAAGGTCCCGGTTCGAATATTTTTCAAGATACTTGATGGGTCTATTACTAGTTCCTTGCAGCGTTAAACATACCATTCATGCATAAAATTTAATTTTTTTGTTAGAATTTTTTACGTGGTAAAAGATTGAAATCCATTTTTAAGAAACCGTCCCCTATAACGGCCATTTTGCGGGACACTTCCTGCAATATGTAGAAGTTGCTTATCTAAAGCCCCATTCCTGGTCTCTTTTAGTAGTTTCGTAACTATACCTTTTATGGGACAACTTATTATTGAATAGAAGTGAAATAACAGTATAAACTAACATTTATATACTAGGAATTTATGCAAGCCAAATCTATCCTTGATCTTTAAGTCATAGAAGCTTAAAGGAACATTCTAGTTAGTGACTTTTACGAACCTTCTTTTTCTTTTCAATAGCAAATTTTTAAAAACCCGAAAACCTCTTACCTACTTACCTAATTCAATAATAACAGGGCTTACGGAATTAGGTAGATAGTATTTTCCTCTTACCTGGCTTACCTAAAAAGGTAGGATAGGTAACTTCTAGGTAGGATGTTTTTTATACAGTTACCTACTTTAATGTCAATACGCATGGGGCTTTCTGTCTCCATAGGTAAGTAGGTAGCATTATCCGCAAGATTTTGTCGTTAATTCGGCGTAGAATCCGTCACCAAATTTTTTTCCAGTTTGGCTCTTAGCAATTGCATATCATCGGATACTTTCCTCTCCACCACCTTGGCGTAAATCTGTGTCGTGGACAATTTGGAATGCCCCAACATTTTGGAAATGGTTTCAATAGGCACCCCGTTGGACAGCGTGACCGTAGTTGCAAAAGTATGCCTGGCCATATGAAAAGTCAGGTTCTTTTTGATCTTGGCAAACTGCGCCACTTCCTTTAGATACGCATTCATTTTTTGATTGGACAACTTCGGGAACAATGTACCATGTACCATGGATCTTTCGTTGCCGATATAGCGCTTTATCAAATTCAACGCCTTCTATAGCAATGGAACTTTAACTGCATTTCCGGTCTTCTGCCTTTGAGTAATAACCCAGTAGGCACCATCCATGCCCATAACCACATTTTCTTGGGTCAATGCCATTAGGTCCGAAAAGCTGATACCTGTATAGCAGCTGAACATGAACAGATCCCTTACCGTTCTTAATCGCACGGAATCAATATGTAGTTCTTCGACCCGTTCTAGTTCTTCCGGCGTAAGGAACCCCCTATTTGTCGGTGTCAGTTTTTTCCTGAATTTACGGAATGGGTCATTGTTGATCCATTCAATGTGGTAAGCCAGGGTAACCATTCTTCGTAGCCGTTGAATGTGCTTCATGGTCGTATTGTTGCCGATCTGCTTTTGATAATGCCTGGGTTTGAGCTTCCGAAGGAAATTTTCGAAATTTAGGACAAACTTGTAGTCAAGATCCGCAAGTTCCATGTCCTCCATTTTATATTCCCTTTTTAAAAAAAGAAGAATATATTTCTGGCTGGTGAGGTAATGCCGTGCGGTGGCAGGGTGCAGTTTATGGAACATTTTGGTGTTATGGTATGCGATGATATCCCTAAGGGTGTAATGCACCACATCATCCCCGAGGAACTTTGATTTGATCGACTGCGGAGTGATACGCCTATCCTCTGCCCTTAATTCCTGATAGCATTGGAACAGTTTGGTATATACCTCGTCAAGGTATTGGTTGATATGCCTGGCTTTCTCGGCAGCTCCATTAACCCGCTGCTTTTGGGCATTCCAAAGCCGTATATCGATCCTTCTTTTGAGGCTGATGTTGAGTTTTTTCCGGTCGACGGTTATTCTAGCGTAGAGCGGAGCGTGGTGGTTCTTGATTCTTTTGGCATAGATCCAGAACAGGATGGAAAATGTGGAAGAAGTGCGCATGACATTCATCTTTAAGTTAAACTTAGTTAAGGACGAAAGTCAAATCACCGCTAAATCGTTTATTTAACAGATTTGAAAATAAACAATTACAAAATACGAAAACATTCGAAAAAAATGTTGACGATTTGTGAACTCTATTGAATGGTTTCTAATGAGTTCATTTGAAACCAAATAATATTAAAACCTTGTAAACCAATAAATTATGAACTACTTTAAACTCCTTCGTAAAGGAAAAAGCGACCACGGCAGGATTCAAACCTGCAACCTTCTGAGCCGTAATCAGATGCGCTATTCAGTTGCGCCACGTGGCCATTAAGGGCTGCAAATATATTTCTTTTTGAGCTTTTGGACAAAATTACATAGCCCTAAATGGCTTCCTGAAATTGGCTTATGAAGGTTTATAATTTCGTATCCCCTAATAGCCTAAGGCTTTTGTGGTAACATAGTACCGCCAGCCAATGATCGTCAATTGAAATTTGGAAGCTTTTGAAAGGTCTGGTTGTGTTTTTGAGTAGGAGGGAAGAATAACTTTATTCAGCTTTGCCAGGAATTTAAAAAACTGTTGTCGCATGCCGTTGTTTTTACAAATATACGGTTTATACAAAAGATAGCGGCTGCCATAAGCAGCCGCTAAGTAAATATACAGGCCTATATGATTCTACTTACAGCATTATCATGATCAGTGATAACAACAGGGACAATAAGATTTTAGCAAGTGTGAACATAGCTTATGGTTTTAATGGTTAACCCGCCTTCGCAAACCTCCCGGTAAGCTCTTGAGGGGCAAGTAAATAATACTTGATATTCAATTATTGAAAGAAGATAAATCAAACTTCTGCTATCCTCCAAAGGAAAGACCTAGAATTAATGAAATTGGATACACTTTTGTAAGTAAAAAAATGAAATATGTTTTAATATATAATAGGTCTCCTTGTAAAATATTATAATATATTATATAAATTATAGGTCTAATTATAAATAATAAGAACTGAAGGGCTATTTTTGGGACATTTCGATTTTACAAGGAAGGATTTTGTCAAAAAAGACCCTCTTTTGGTAAAATCGTCATTAAGAACTAAAAAATCCGATCAATTTCACTGTTGGCTGTTTGTAGTAATTTGATGGTTATTTTCGTACCTGAAATTGACTTGACCATCTCTGTTATCCTGTTCTTAACCAAACAAACAGTGATCATTTTACTGCACTTTGCCCCATTTTTAATCGTTAGAATTCCCCAATGCCCGCCCGTATCGAACGGCACGTTCGGGCGGGGCTTGCCCGCCCGCTTCCGGTCGGACGGGCCTTTTAAGAAATGCTTTATTTTCTGAAAATAAATAGGTTTAGTACAGATGGTTCTCAGCACTTCGTTTTTCGAGTTGGTTCCTTCAAATTGAGCAAGGAGGTATTGCGAATTGAAATCTTCTTCTATATTTGCTCAAATTCCCGTGGATGCAAGATCTTATCTTTACGGTTTTAGGATTGGCCGCACTTATCCTTGGGGGAAATTGGCTTTTAAAGTCGGCCGTAGCACTTTCTCTTCGACTTAATATATCAAGAATTGTTATCGGAATGACGGTGGTTTCTTTCGCCACCTCCGCCCCTGAACTTATTGTGAGTGTGAAGGCTGCAATGAATGGCTTTCCCGATTTGGCGCTGGGGAATGTAATCGGATCTAATATCGCTAATTTAGGGTTGGTTTTGGGCATTACCATACTTTTGGGAAGTATAGATGTCCGCCGTAGTTTTTATACCACGGATTGGCCGATTATGATGGCTGCCTCACTTCTTTTTTTCGGCTTTATTTATTTTGATCAGGAATTACAACGCCATGAAGGGGGCATTATGTTTGCTTGTTTGTTCGTGTTCTTGGTTTACCTTCTGCGTTTTCAAAAATCGGCCGTAGTAGAACAACCTGAAGACGATTTATTTCCTATGCCTTTATACAAAGCCGTTCTCTTTTTGGGTGCAGGTGGCGCTGCGCTCTGGGGAGGATCCGAGTTGCTCGTAAAAGGGGCGGTTGGGATGGCTATTTTCTATGGTATCAGCGAACGTGTCATAGGTATTACCGTGGTGTCTGTTGGCACAAGCATCCCGGAACTGGCCGCCTCCGTTATTGCGATGATCAAGAAAGAAAGGGCCATCTCCGTGGGTAATTTAATCGGGTCTAATATTTTTAATCTTTTGGCCGTTCTGGGAATCACTTCAATGATCACCCCTGTAATGGTGGTGGACCAGGGTCTGCTGACCAATGACATATTCTGGATGTTGGGGATCTCCTTTCTAATTCTCCCTCTGGTATTCATTCCCAAAGGGCTTAGATTAAATTGGCTGGATGGTATAGTTCTTGTGGCATTATACGGGATTTTCATTTATGTAACCGTTAGCTAAAACCGGCACTGAATTATGTCAGGGGCATTTCTCAGAATAACCATAACATTACTGCTCTTCACCTCATTGATTTTTCCTCAGGAGAGCGGATTTATCAGGGGTAAACTTCTGGAGGCCCAGACCAAAGAAGATGTTCCCTTTGCCGCTATACGAATAAAGGGGAAAGCAGTTGGGTTGATCTCCAATCAGGACGGGGGTTTTCGTATTCCTCAAAAATTTAAGGAACTGGGAGATATTCTGACTATTTCTTGTATGGGGTATCAAAGAAGGGAGATTCCCATTCAAAGTTTGCCGGAAGAAAGCATTACCGTTATAGGGCTGCAACCGGTTCAAATTTAAAGGCGGGAAGATTTCCTTTAGGCGTATGGAAATTTATGCCTACTACGTGGAAATATATCCTGATATGAACGAGGTTCAACTGACCAATATGATGAAGGAAATAGAGATCGCTGCAAAAAAGCGGCTAGAAGTCAATGATTTACTCGATTTAAAAATTGAGAGGGTTGGAGATATTGAGGGAAATCTAATTAACGAGCGGGAGTACAGCGAAAACCAACAATTCCGAGAATTTTTTGTACAACAGGTGAAACCTGATATGGGGTAGCCAGCAGACAGCCTCCTTATGGATAAAACGAAGCCAATTTTCGAAAATCAGCCTGTTTTAAAGCCCGACAACTTGGATGAGTATTGGATGAACACGCCGCTTCAGAATACCAAGGAATAAAAACAGGGTGGCTTAAAAGTTAAGCCACCCTGTTTTTAATTTACCTTGAAAATCCACCTGCTTTGCAGGTGGTCATGTTCTGATGGCTATGCCTATTTTTGTGACATGAGTAAATATAGGAAACTTAGCCATGTCGTTTACAAGTGTGATTATCATATTGTTTGGGTTCCAA
>JBGTNL010000089.1:0-3095 GCA_041743085.1 Flavobacteriaceae bacterium | reverse complement strand
TCCTGTATAAAGGTTCACCTTGCTGTCCTTAACAAGGGTCAGGTCTCCCAGGTCCAGGTCTTGGTCTTTATGGAGCAATGATCGTAGCTCTACATATTTTCGATTTTCTTTTGCCCTGACGATGAAAGAAACAGAATCATCATTGAGCGATTTCATCGTTCCCGTGGATTGAAGTCCCCTATCTATCACATAGATATTTTTGTGGTGGGTATCTTGCTTTATATGGTCCATTATAACATTGGGCAAGGCCATGTCCTCACTGGAATACTTTGCGGTATTGTACACCTTGGAATGGCAAGGCAATAGACCATCGAATGCAACGCTGTACTTGACCGACTTCTTGCCACTTTTATTATCAAGGCCTTCCAGTAATCTTCCGGAAGCCTCGCTTACCATGGAACTGTCAACATGTATCAAATGGTACTTTTCACTGGCCTTGTTAGGGTATGCACCGTGAAACTGCCGGTAAACACATTGGTATATTTCATGGAAATAATCGGAATCGATCTTGGACAACCTTTCAGAAATGGAACTTCGTCTTATGGTTTCCGATTTATCCAAATCGAAAAGGGTCTTGAACAAATAATCGTTGAAAGTATCCTCTAAAGTACGTTGGCTCAGTTTTTCATTCTCTAAAATACCATAGAGTAGCAAATAGAACATTTTTTTGCCATGAAGCACCTTTGTATAGTAATCTACTTTAGTGGTCGATGATAGCTTGGCCAAAAGGGCCTCGGGAACAACTCCCAATAATTGTCCAACTGAAATTTTGTGGTCCTTAAATACTGACATAACAAGTTAATTATCAGACGTTAAGATACGAAAATAATCTCATAAAAACAAACTAAAGCACTGATAATCAGATGATTGGTTCTTTCTGGGTGCATGCTATAAAACAAAAAAGTCGGAAGAAAAAATCTTCCGACCATGACTGGGGCCGGCCCCCGCTATTTTTTTTGTTTAATTTTAAATATTTACACAGTGATGAAAAAAGAAGAATTATTTAACGATGAATTTTTGAAGCAGTTCAAGACCGGAGATCAACTTAACGGTTTCTTAAAAGAACTGCAGAAACGAGGCATTGAAAAAATGCTC
This sequence comes from Flavobacteriaceae bacterium, assembly GCA_041743085.1. Lineage (GTDB taxonomy): Bacteria > Bacteroidota > Bacteroidia > Flavobacteriales > Flavobacteriaceae > JAFMPW01. Next base: position 2,000 of record JBGTNL010000089.1, on the reverse strand, counting down.
GAAGGTGAGCTCGATGGCCACTTGGATTTTGAGAAAATTGAACGCTCAGCAAATCCTAACACCCGAAATGGGTTTTCCCAAAAGAAGGTACGTACCTCCTTCGGAGAATCCCAGATCCAGGTTCCAAGGGACCGGGAGGCTTCCTTTAATCCAATGATCGTCCCCAAGCGCGGCAATATGGTTGACGGCATCGAGAACGTGATCGTGTCGCTCTATGCCAAGGGAATGAGCAACAGCGATATTGAGGAGCAGATACGGGAGGTCTATAATTTTGACGTATCCACTTCCACCATCTCGCGGATTACCGAAAAGGTGTCAGGTGATATTGTTGCCTGGCAGAACCGTCCCCTGGATCCTGTCTACTTAATCGTATGGATGGACGGCATTGTGTTCAAGGTAAGGGAGGGCTCCCAGGTAGTCAACAAAGCCGTCTACATAGCCGTGGGCCTTGGTAGGGACGGTCGTAAGGAAGTCCTGGGACTCTCTGGCTGGGCAAGAATGAATCAGCAGCCTTCTGGATGTCCGTACTGACCGATATCCAGGCTCGCGGCACAGAAGATATCCTTATCAACGCTACAGACAACCTGAACGGGTTTACAGATACTATTCGCAACGTCTTTCCAGAATCCAGGACTCAAGTATGTGTGGTGCACCAGATAAGGAATGCTTGCAGGTATGTGTTATGGAAGGACAAGAAGGCCTTTACCTCTGATATGAAGCATATCTACAACGCTCCGACTCAGGAGGCCGCCAGGGCCTCTCTGGAGGATTTTGCCCGTAACTGGGAGGGCAATGTACTCCTATGCTATAAAAAGCTGGAGAGACCACTGGGAGGACCTGACAGTTTTATTCGAGTTTCCCCTGGAGATTCGCAGGATCATTTATACTACCAACCTGATCGAAAATCTAAATGGGAAGATCAGGAAGTATACCAAGAATAAACTCTCCTTCCCGACCGATGATGCAGTAATGAAACCTGCCTGCCGCCAGGCAGGTCTGTATATTTGGCGGTAAGGGAGGCCACCAAGAAATGGTCGATGCCTATTAGGGACTGGGGCATTATCTTGAATCAGTTCCTTACGATCTTTGAAAAAAGGGTCCAACTTTAGATAAATTTAAACCCCTGCTATTTTTAACTTCCACACTTTACGGGATAGTGTCGGTTTTATAAAACTATTCGGTTTCCTTTTAAGTACCATTTTTTCGAAATTTTTAGAATGCAATAGAAACCCAAGTATTTGTGAACTTCCCTAAACATTTACAAAACTTCAATTTCCCATACCTAATTCCCAGACTTTTAGAATTTTCAATAGTAGGTTATTTTGAGATCACTCATTCGTTGTTAATGCAAATTTGAAAAGTTCCTCAAAAGGTTCATTATCGAAACCATTAAAAATGACCAGGAATGGCAATTAATAAGATGTTATCTTTTCTACGAAACTGTCCACGAAAATGGCCCTTTTTTTATTAAACTTCTTCTTTTAGCGCATTGTATAAGCCACCCCCTATTGACTAAGCACGTCAATTTTTACAGCTGCAACTTTACCTGTAAATGTGTAAGGATAGTCATAATTGTCACTCACCGGGGAGATCAGATCCTCACCGATGTCGAGGGTACCATTGTCCGCTGCCGAATGAAGGGTTATTTCTCCATCCACTTTATTATTGATAATCATCCTTACCTTCATGGGGAAAGATTGCCTGAATCCGCCGGAGGTTTCCTCAGGGACTGGGGTAACTTCTACGGTCAAAATGGATTTGCCAGGAGTTAAAGGCATGAAAGAGCTCAGACTACCGGCCCGATGATTATAAGCGCTTGTTTCATATACCAGATAGCCATTTTTAACATACATCGTAAATGAATATTCCTGTGAAACTGGACACCCTATTCCTGTGTAAACTGGACAGTTTACTTTTGATGATTTTCTAGTGATGAATTTATGTAAATTATTTTAGTTGTTTTTCATTTTTTTCCTCATTGATTCTCCTTTGAGTTCGAA
>JBGTNL010000088.1:0-16257 GCA_041743085.1 Flavobacteriaceae bacterium | reverse complement strand
GAGGTCGGAATTGCCTTTTCGCAATTCCGGGCGGGGCAAAATACAAAATTTCGGTTTTTGGACCCAAGGCCAAAATGAAACCGGCGAAATACCTCTATGGCTCTGCCTTGAGGATAGTCGGTTTCAAGAAATTTTTTATTTCCAAGAAAATTAACGTTCGGCCCTTCGGCTGCTTGTGAGTCCTCCGATTTGTTTGTCGGCTCCTTTCCCGCAACTGACCTCTACTGACTTCTCCATTCTGCCATCCCGTGGCTATGGAGACCTCCCCAGGTAAGGACATCTTCATTCCCCCGATGGCTGCCGCATGTACATAAAGGCACTTTTGGTATTCGTTGGGCTTTACAATGATGTGCTTGCTTACCCGTGCAACTATGCCTCTTATGCGGTTTATCCTGAGCGCAGCCTAAGGGTCAGTACCGGGTCTTGTAGTCCTTCCTTCACTCCCTATCTCACGACGGACGAGCTTGCAGCTTACTAATGGTTCAGGGGGTTACCCCCGCCCATAAGGGACTTGCACCCTCAAGATTATTCGACTACATTTAAGTAGTTGAAAGATGCCCATGCTGGGCACACACAATGCCTAACCATCATTGCTTCCCGTAATCTCAGTCATAAAATTTACCTCTAAATAAATTTAGGTTCGGCCTAACTTAATATTGCATGGCTGTTTTACCGCGAAGAACTAAGTTGAATTAACCAATCTGCAGGCCGACTTTACACGGCTCTGATTCAGCTTGAACCGTTTTGTTAAACCTTTCAAAAGTATTTGTCACTTCCATACAAAATCGAGTTAAACTATTTTCTATTAATTTTAGAACATTAGAAAAACTAAAATCCTATGAAAACAACAAAAGATACCGTATGGCTAATTGCCGGATTGAGAACGCCATTTGCAAAAGTAGATAGAGAATTAAAAAAATACAACGTGATCAATTTATCGGTAGCTGTCATTAGAGCAATGGTAGATACCAATAAAATAAATCCAGATTTATTGATTTGGGGATCCGTAGCACCCAATCTTGAATATAGTAACCTGGCAAGGGAACTTGTAATGGACGTGAAATTAGATCAAAACATTCCTGCATTCACTGCGATTATGGCCTGCAGTACGAGTATGATGGCCGCTATTGAAGCAGCATCTTTGATCAAAGAAGACCAGGTCGCCTTAGTGGGAGGGACCGAAAGTATGAGCAGGATACAACTTGGATTGAACCAGAATTTTTCAGATTGGCTCCGTAGGTTGTTTCAAGCAAAAAGCTTCAGTGAAAAGTTAAATAATTTAAAAAATTTGAATTTTGGGGATATTCGCTTGTTTATTCCAAGCGTTTCTAACAGAAGTACCGGTCTCAGTATGGGAGAACATTCAGAAATTACTACCAAACGGCTTAAAATAAAAAGAGAACTTCAGGATGAAATAGCGCTAAAAAGTCATCAGAATTATACTAAGGGCCGTTCAAATGGTTTTTTTGATGATCTTATTACCCCCCTGGAGGAAATTAAACAAGATACAATTCCAAGGGAAAATACAAGTTTGGAAAAATTAGGTTCGTTAAACCCGGTTTTCGATAAAGAATCGGGAAATGGTACCCTAACCGCCGGAAATTCTTCCTTGTTAACCGATGGCGCAGCAGGTCTATGGGTTTCTAGGGATAAGGGCAAAGTGAAGTTTCCTGAAAATTCGTATGCCGTAAAACTCGTAGACTGGGAAATAGCAGCAGTCAATATTGAAAAAGAAGGCCTTTTGATGGCTACAACCTTTGCAATCCCCAGATTGTTGGAAAGGCATAAACTTCGTTATGATGCAATTGACCTATGGGAAATACACGAAGCTTTTGGCGCACAGGTGGCGGCCAACATCCAATTACTTGAAGATGAAAATCACCTTAAAAAAGTGGGTGTTTCATTTGAGTTCGGATCATTTCCTTGGGGAAACCTTAATCCCAACGGTGGGAGTATTGCCATTGGTCACCCTTTCGCAGCAACCGGCGCCCGAATTATTAATCAGGCGATTAAAGAACTGGCTCAAAAAGGCACAGGAAAAAGAGCTATTGTAAGTGTTTGCGCTGATGGGGGATTGGGCACAGTTATGCTTTTGGAATCTTAACATTGGAAAAGAATAACTGAATCTTTTCGTGATAAGCTAAAAACTACAAGACTTAATTTAGCTGATACAAAGTAATTGTATTCTCCTTAAAATTTGTGATGTACAGCATATTTTCATCGAATAAGACATCTGTTGGGTAATTGATATTGGTGGTAAGGATTTGCTGTAATGTTCCGTTCAGGTCGTAAATCAGTACCCTACTGTTTTCCTGGTCGGTCACGGCAAAGCCCTCTTTATTGAATGCTATGGCCGAAGCTACATTTAACCCATCTTCTTTTCCAATGACATTTAACGTTTTTCCTTCAAAATCAAATACCTGTACCTGGTTATTGTAGGCATCGGCAACATAGATTTTATCGCCTTGAATTTTCACGTCTATAGGATAGTAAAGTTCCCCTCTATCGTGTCCTTCTTTTCCTATAAAACTAACCTGACCGTTTATTTGGAGGATGATCCTGTGATTATAAAAATCGGAAATGGCGATGGTATCGTCCTTTACATTGAGTCCTGCAGGTGCTTCTGGCGTAGCATTCAACGAAAGGGCAGATTTTCTCCCGTTTTCAAAAATCCAAATGGTATCCGTTAAAAATTCGGGGACATACAATTTGCCCTTATTGAAATCGATGTTCATTGGGCGCTTAATGCCCACTATGGAATCCAACACCTTTCCGTTAAGGTTTACTTTTAGCAATCGAAACTGTTCCGGGTCCGAAAACCATAAATCATTGCCTGTTTTGGCCAACGCCAGAGGTCGCGCCTTTGAGGGAAGTTCTATTTTTCCTTTAAATGTCCATTCCTTATTTTCTTTCTTACAGCTGAAAAGAAATAGGGAGAAAACCAATACAATTAAAAATCTATCCATCGCTTCCCCTTTTGATGGTTCCTGGTGTAAATCCCGCTGCTTTTATCTTTTTAAGGACCACGTTTTCCGAAATTTGTTTTCCCTCAGCGATTCCAAGAAGTACAGACCCTTCATCAATATTTATATCAATGCTTTCTACTCCTTCTATTTGTTTAAGGTTTTTCTCAAGGCCATAAGCACAAAACGGACAGGCAAGACCATCTACTTCTATGGTAACCTTACCCTCCAATGGCTTATTTTCTGTTTGTGCATTTAGTGTCATAGCGCCTAACCCTATGAACAGCAATATCAATAACTTTTTCATTTATATATTTTTTAAAAAATTAATATTCTGGTCCCTATTCTTAAAATGTAGTTTGCTTGTTGATTGTTTGGGGCTGCATCTGCCATTGGTATTTGAAGGCCAGATTCAAAAAGTAATTTCCTTCCGGCTATATACTGAATGCCGGGGGATAAATACAGATTGTTTCCCACATTATCAAATACATAGTTCCCGTTAAGTTCCAAAAAGAGGTTCAACTGGTTCGGTGGATATTTTTGGGGCAACAAAGGAAAACCCACAGCGATATTATAAATAAAATTGTCCCGTAGACCATTGCCCGAAATAGTATATCCCACTTCTCCATAGATGCCATACTTAGTGGTCACATAACCGTTTACCAGGCTTAAAGTTGTCTGATACGCACCAGACCCTAATGCGGGCATTTTGCTTGAATTTCCTGTAGGAAAAGTTTCGGTCAATTTGATTAAGCTTCTTAGCGTCGTACCTTTTCCGTCCTTTTGATACAGCTGGTATTTTGTAAATAATTTTAAATCCCCCAAACCGGAACTTGATGAGGCTCCTTCAGGGGAAATCGACACGTAAGGCACGACAGCGTCCACCTGCCATTTACTGGTAATATTATAGGGCACTACCAAAATTTGTGAATAAATATTTGCGTTCTCTTTGGATATGATATTGCCAAAAGTACGTACCCCACGACCCTGTACACCCAACATTATCGGGGTATCCGTAAAAATAGGAGGGCCTTGAGCCGCCATTTCCAGGCTCAATAACACCGAAAATATGGTTGGTAATAGTATCGTTTTAAATCTGACCATTACTAATCGATTAAATAGTTTATGAAGGCCATTATGACTACCAAAAAAGTTGTTATCCATAAGAACCATTTATTATAGGTCGAATTTTTATCGGTTTGCATACATCCACATTCACTTGCATCTTTACTTATTTCTACATATCCAACTCGGGATTTCCGATGGATCCTGTAATGGACAATACCCAAGCTTAGAAAGGAAATGCCATAAAAATACGGTCTGACCGGATGTAACCATTCCAGACCGGATGAAAGCCCCATAAAGCCTGCGACGCCAATGACAACAGCGGGCGTCCAACAGCACAAAAAAGGAATTCCCGCTGTAAAAAGACTGGTACCCAAAAGGGCGGTTTTCCTTAGTTTTTCCACATACTAGAGGATCTTTGTCAACATAATTTTCCAATTACCTGATAGATTTTTGTCTTCTTCATCCTGAACAATTCCACTTATTTTTGCCGTTCCCGGCTTCAACTTTGAACTTAAACCGTTGGAGGCATCGTTGACGATACTATAGGTTTCCGTATCTGTTTGCAGTTCAAAGCCATCTTGTTTATTTATCAATTTTCCTTCAATGACCACTTCCGCATTTTTGGCGGAAAAACCATTGTTTTCTACTTCCTCCTGGATTTGTTTTAGGCTTAAACTGTTATTTTCGGTAAGTTCCAGATATGCTTTCCCGTCGTTCAGGCTCACCCTTACACTTTGCAGACCATCCATTTTCTTAAGTCCACGTTCCAGTCCATAGGCACAAGGGGCACAATCCATCCCAAAAACTTCCTGATCTACTTTTTGAATCTGGGCATTGGAACTAAAACTTCCAAGTACCATAACTACAACTAATAATGCTAATTTTTTCATTTCTTTCTTTTTTTAAAATTTGTTTCTATTATAACCAATAACTTAAATTAAAGGAGACCCTGTAATTTTCCTTAACTGCGCCAGGTGTTAAATCCTGAACTACGGGAATCAATGCTCCAAATGAAATTCCCCAGGCTCCATAGAGTCCCAAAAAGGATGGGCCAATCAATACTTTTTTGCTTCGTTCATCTGTAAAATTCTGCGGACCCATATATTTATTGTCTCCCGGAAATTCAGCCAATGATTCCACAAAGACCCTCCAATCGGGTTTTGGATAATCCCCCATAAAAATATCCGGACGGTAACCCACTACTAAACTCGCATAAGGCAGGTCCCCAAATTGTTCATTATCCCGTTCAAGATAATATTGATATCCCCCACCTAGCCACGTGTACCAGGTACGGGACGCATATCCGGTAGAAATCGCCCCATGAATGGAATGGCCTACGTTCACCTGTCCCCGGACATCATCAGTAGGAGCTGATACCCCTAGAATTGCAGTAGATTCAAATCGTTTCCCAACCCCAAAGGCATTGGAAAAAAACCGGTACCATAAGGAAGCTTCAATATCCCCATTCGCGGGCATATTACTATTCCCACGAGTTCTGGGAGGATTATCTAAACGCTCAATCATTGTGGGCGTGGTAAGGTTGATCTGTAAATCCTCAGTAATACCATAGGAAAACAGATAGCGCAGCATATATGAGGTTTCGTTCTCCGTACTTAAACTCATTCCTGCTACATTCAAATTCACACCACCCTTTGCAAGGGTCGGGGTTGGCAATCCGTACAAAGGCCCGTGCCCCTGGGCATTTAATGCGGATATACTTAAAATTGATGAAAGGATGATTCTGAAAATTACGTTGGAAATTGTCATATTTTTTATGTTTTCAGATTCTAAGCCGCCATTTTTTTGCAACTTTCTGCACAGATGTTACACTTATCAGCACATTGCTGGCATACCTCGCTATCGAATTTTGCACATTCATCTGCACAGGCTTTGCATAGGTCTGCACAGATGGCACTTACGCGTTTGGAATAATTGGACTGGCCTGCCAATAATTGTACACAAGCCGTACATAGCGCAATGCAATCCAGGCAAAACTGATGGCACTGCTTCATATCGGGCTCACCCAGATGCTGCTCAAGGCAAATTCGTGCCGCGGTGATACAGGCGTTACAATCATCAATACATTTCTGCAAATCTGAATTTAATGGTTTCATATTTCATAAATTTTAAATGATATCCCGCTGGGACGGCAACAGGATAAATATTGAAAAAAGCCGTGCCCATTTTGTTTAACTATTGCTGGCCGATACCGGCCTCCATCAATTTTTCCTTGGTAATGGCCGGATCTTTACAGCAATCCAACAGTATTCCGTTAACGGCCACCGCCGGTATTTTTTGTATTCCATACGCGTTCATTTTGGCAAGACAGGTCCTATCATTGCATTGCTTTACCAAATCGTACGTTGTTACTTCACATTCACCGCAGGCCAGTTCCTCGATCATTTTAACGACGGGGTCACAAACCGGACAATTAGCGGTAAAAATTTCTACATGACGTTTCATTTCTTTCATTTTTTAATATTCATAAATCCTTTTTGTCGTTCATTACATCAACGAACCGAAGATATGATGGGGAAAGGGGAGGTCTCCAAATAAAAAGCAAGAAAAAGGGCCTACTTTTTAGTAAGCCCTTTATTTGTTGGGAAGAAAAGAATGATTTTTTCTAAAAAGAATTAAGTTGATTCATCCATTTCTTGTCCACTTCCATCGATTCTTTTCCTAAGTATATCAATTTCTTTAATTTGGGAGGTAAGTGCATCGAGTTCCAAATCTGGGAACTGTTTCCGTATAAATTCAATGCGGTCTTCATTGCCACAATTTCCGGGACAGGCTTCCACTGTCTCGGATATTTTGATGGCCAATGCCTTTCGGTAGGTTTCGTCAAGTAATAGGAATCTTGCTTTATCCAGACCTTTCTGTGCCGCTTTAAATTGAATCAATATTCTTTCGGGGTCTTTTTCCTCATCCAGCATTCTTACGAGCCCGTTTAGTTGACCATTGATGCTCTGAAGCCTTGTTTTTATGTCCTTGCTTAAATCTCGTGGTATCATCGGTTCTAAAATTTTGGCAATATATAAACGTCTTGGGGGTGGTCTGCAAATTTAACCTGAAATTATTTAGCAACAACCAGAGCCTTCTTGAATAGGTGGGCAGGCAACAGTTCCATAGGAGCAAAAAACACAGCAATCGCCTTTCTTTGGTTTCAATACTTGATTGCAGTTTTCGCATTCATAGAAAAACTGACAGGCCGTTGTCGGCATTTCCTCTTCTTTCGTATGTCCGCAATTGGGACACGTAATTGTCGATATTAGTTGTATTTCCATAATTGTGTCTTGGTATTTTGCTTAGAGCATATGGGGAATGTCCGAGGATAATGTAGGATAGGTAAAAATCATTGTCCTTAATTCATTGATCTTCATTTTGGTCTTTATCGCGATTGCGAACAAATTAATGGTCTCCTCGGCGTTCGGACCTATTAAATGTGCTCCCAGTAGAGTCTGATTTTCTTTATCAATAATGGTCTTGAACGCATATTCCTTAACATTCAACCGTTCTGCGTTGAACCAGTTTCCCGCCTTGTTATACTTGACCTCATATTCGATTTTTTGTGATTTGGCCTCGACCTCTGTCAAACCTACCGCAGCCATAGTAGGCAATGTGAAAACCACGGAGGGCATAGGAGGATAATTTACTTTTTTCGAATTTCCCTTAATAATATTTGAAGCCACTATATGCCCTTCCATAACGGCCACCGGTGTAAGGGGTAGTCCTCTTGAATCTGCCGCATCTCCGGCAGCATACACATTGGGATTCGAGGTGCTTTGAAGATATTCGTTGACGGTAATCCCCTTTTTTGAAAAGGATATTCCTGCCTTTTCGAAGTCCAAATCAAAAATAGCCGGGGGGCGACCGGCCGAATTAAGGACGGCTTCCGTCTCAAACGTCATCTCTTTTCCGTTGGAAGTTCCTGTCACTACATGGTAGTTATCCTTCTTTTCGATTTTAGAAACTTCGGTTTCCAGAACCAGTTTTATTCCCAATTCCTTCGTGGCATTTATCAAATGTTCCACAATATCCTGTTCAAAATTTTCCAATGGCCGTTTGCCTCTATGCACAATCGTTACATCCGAACCAGAACGGGCAGCGATATGGGCAAATTCAAAGGCAATGTAGCCTCCGCCAATAAAGAGTAGGGATTGTGGCAGTTCATTTAGATTGAGAAAATCGGTACTCGAAAGTGCCAAATTCCCGCCTTCAAAATCCAATACCCTTGGTTTTGCTCCTGTTGCAATCACAATCTTATTGGCTTGAACGGTATCGGTTCCCACCTTTAGGGTGTTTTTGGACATGAATTTTGCCGAATTATGGTACGTATCTATGCCATTATGTTTGTATCCTTTTTCTATTTTGGGCGGTATTGCATCCACAAAGGATTGCTTGAAGGCCGTAATGTCCTGCCAACTCACATTGGGAATCGTATTAATACCCTTTCCTTTTAGGCGCATTGCGAAATCCCTTACCTCTGTCGCACCTATGATTACCTTTTTGGGGTCGCAACCTCTCAGCGCACAGGTACCACCGTAGGGCAGTTTGTCCGTAATGCCTACCTTAAGACCTCCAGAAGCACATTTGTTGGCAATGGTCATACCTGCCATTCCCGAACCGATAACAAAAACATCGTATTTTTTCATCTACTTGTTTTCTTTATCGATTACCCTATAGCCGGTGCTGTTTATGGCTTTTCGAATTGCGGTCAAATCGACTTTAGTCTTATCATATTCCACTACGGTATTCGCACTTTCGTAACTGGCCTTGACCGATAGTATTCCATCCAGTTTGTTAACCACGCTCTCTACGTGTGCTTCACACCCTGCGCAGGTCATTCCCTCAACATCAAAAACGTGTTTTAAGATATTGGATTGAGATACATAAACAACTTCCTTATTGGGCTGTGCATAAAATAGATTTGAATAATAGGGGAATGCCAGCATCAATCCCGCAAATACCGAAACTATAAATAGAAACCTTTTGGATTGCCAAAAAGATGGTTTTGAATCATCCTCACAGGCACAGTCAATTTCCTCCTGTGTTTTTGGTCGTAGCTTCTGATACCAGGCAAAAACCAAAACAAGGATTGTTAGACCGATTAGATAAGGTCGAAATGGTTCCACCCAAGAAAAGGTAGAGGCAATGCCACTTGTTCCAGCAATTAATGCCAAAATTGGGGTTATACAACATATTGATGCGGCTATAGCCGTCAATATTCCTGCGTAGGCGGCCTTGTTCGAGGTTTTTCCTGTTTCCATTTTATGCTACTTTTCGATTGTTATCAATAGTTGAGAAGGCCTTATTCAGGACCTCGGTATTTTCCTTTACCAAAGAGTAAAAAAGTGTTTGGCCATCACGCCTCATTTGTATAATTCCCGCGTCTTTCATCTTACGAATATGCTGGGAAATGGCAGGAACGCTCATCTCTAGGATATCAGAAATATCGCAAGGGCAAAGCTCCTTTTCCATATTCAAAAGGAACAAGATTTTCAAGCGCACCTCACTTCCCGCCAAAGCAAGTATTCTGCTTATCTCTTGAAAACTGGAGGATGAGCTTTGTAAAGTTTCTTTACATCGGGAAAGCTGCTTATGGTCAGCTTCGTTACGGGTACAGGTTATTTCTAGTTTCATAGTATTGTCTTGGACGAACAAAGATATAATACTTACGTATTTAAGCAAATACTTAAATACAAATATGTTTTAGGTTATATCCAATATCTTAAAACTGCCTTTTTAGAGGACTATTTTGTAAAATCATAAGACTTATTTTCGGAATGCTCCATTCGTAGTCTCTTTTAGTAGTTTCGTAAATTGACCTTTTACGGAACCAAAATAAAGAGTGTTTTTAACATCTCAACTTATGGATTTTAGTCAAGTCCGCTATAAATCTACTAAAAGAGAATAATCCGTTTTCATAACCCGTTCAGCACATTCCCCTGCATTTCGCGAAATGCTACGTTCCGGGAAAAGAGCTTCCCTACAAAAGTCTTGGACACCGTCCCCGATTTCTCCTTTTTATTCCGCTAACCCGATCCGCTGCGCTGGAGCGGGACGCTTCATTCCCAATACTAAATTTTGAACGGATTCAGCCTGAAAAGAATTTCAATATTCATTTTGGGTACAAATTCATCTTTTACAAGACAAATTTATAAATGTATTTCTTCGGGAGAACACATAATCCACTTGGCGCTCATTACTTGAAGTGGGTACAACATAGGTACAACAAATCCTCAAAACAGAATAAATTGAATCAAATTTTATCCATTATCAAAAAGCATACATATTTAATACTCAGCTATTTAATAAAAATGCGCTAGATTTTTCATAGACTTAGGACATAGCGAAATAGATTGTGTTAAAATATTGAAATGCGGGCGTGGTGGAATTGGTAGACACGACAGACTTAGGATCTGATGTCGCGAGGTGTGGGAGTTCTAGACTCCCCGCCCGTACAGTTTAAAAGAACTCCCATATCCCGGGGGGTTTTTTTACCCGGCAAGCCCGTAGTGGGGGAGGCGAGAAGTCTATCCCGGGCGAAACCGAGGGAAGTCAATCAATGCACAAACAGAACTTTTACGGAATTGACAAAACCCAAAAGGGAAATAAATATCCGACGTTATCGCAAGTGATAAAATTCTAAATAACTCGATTCTTTGGAATTGTCTTATCAGTACTGTCCGGTTAAAGACGTAAGACCACTGCGCTACTAGACTAAGACATAAGACTTTTTTATAATTCCTTGTTTTTAAGTCACTTAAAAAATAAAAATCTGAAAATGTTATGAAGAAATAGTTTCTTTTTTACTGTTCCAATTTCAAATCGACAAAATTAAAAAATGTCTCTATCCCCTATAAATAAATGGTTTTGAAATGGAATTGAAATTTTAACCGGACACCAGTGTTGTCCTATGATAAATTAATCGAGCAGTCGGATAAAATGATGTCCGATTTACCAAAACTAATCATGACTAATAATCAGTCAAACATCATTCAACCCGGGATCACTGCCGAAGTGACCAAAAGCACAAAAGACGACATTATTAAACTGATAAAAAGAACATTAAAGGGGGAATTGATCTTCGCTATATTTTTTCAAGTTTGAAATTTATAGTTCATCCAAAGCCGGTGTTTCAAGTTTTTCAATATCCCAGCTGGCCAGCCGGGCACCCGCTTGGTACGCGGTTTCCATAAAATCTAAAAGTGCCTTTCTTGGGTTTTCTTTTTTTAGCAGGTCGCTATACCTCAAAATGGCCATGGCGCTGCCGTTACTATCGATCCATTCCGCTGTTGAAGGTTTCAAGACTTCCTTATCTATTCCTTCCGGGGAAGGATAGGTATAGGAGTAGAAGGCGGGTTCCTGCATATTTTCATCTCCCGCCCAAAATCCGAAACTTATACATTCATGTGTATAGGCATCTTTATCCGAAATACGCGCATTGTCGTCCATTGGCGGAGCCTCCTTCCCCGAAAACCGGGTAACGGTGAGATCCATTGAGTGCCAGTACAGATGCACGGGGCAGGTTTTCCCATAGAAACGTCCACTGAATTCTTTGAATACACCATCGACCCAAAGGAGAATCTGCCACAAACTTTTAACGTACGTTTTATCATAATGACCATATTCCGTAATTTCTCCGAACGATTTATCGATACCCAGGTCGTATGGACGATCCAATATGGAAACCGAAATTTCCAAACCCTTTAGAACAGTCATTAATTTAGTATAGAATTCAGCTACCGTAAGACCTGTGTCCAACGGGAAACTTTCCTGTTTCCCCTGGCTGGTGCTCACTTCCAATCGGTGCCGATGGATATTTAGGGCTATGCTAAACATGTCCATTCCTGAATTATAGGGAATAGGACCGGTTGTGAGCCCAAAGGTATCCACATATTCGGTAATGTACCACCAATGGTTTTTTCGCGGACTCATCTTCAGTCGGATCTTACCCATAATCTGTAAAAACAGGTGTAGCGTCAACTTTTTTTGCTGGTTCCCTCTATAGGGAAGGGCCGGTAATTGCATTGTATTTTTCATACTCCTGATTTAATGTTTCACAGCTTTTAGTTCCATAGGGACTTCCATAAGCAGAATCCGGCTGTCATCGGTCGCCTTCAAGTGGATCTGTTCCGTGTCCCAAACCCCGAAACCATCCCGTTTCTCCAAGGGTTGTCCTCCTATCTCCACTGCACCTTCCAGGACAAAGGCATATACCCCATTGGTAGTATTCTGCAATCTATAGGAAGTTGATTTTCCCGCGTCGAAGTTTCCGAGGTGAAACCAGGCATCCTGATACAGCCAAACACCTTTATCCTCTTTATGTGGGGATACGATCTGGTATAGCTCGTTCTTCTTTTTCACAACGGCGGTGGCAATCTGGTCATATCTTGGGGTCACATTTTCCTGGTTGGGTAAAATCCAAATCTGCAGGAACTTGACTTCCTTATCGGGATTTTTATTGTATTCACTGTGATAAACCCCCGTGCCGGCACTCATCACCTGTACATCTCCTTCCCTTATAACCGTGGTATTTCCCATACTGTCCTTATGTTCGAGGTCTCCCTCCAAGGGAATGGATATGATTTCCATGTTCTTATGGGGATGAGTGCCAAATCCGTTTCCTTCGGTAACGGTATCATCGTTCAGAACTCGAAGCACACCAAAATGCATGCGTTCAGGATTGTGATAATTTGCAAAGCTGAAGGAGTGGTATGAGGTCAACCATCCGTGATCTGCACGACCTCTGGTGTCCGCTTTATGCAATACTGTTTTCATAATGTTTCCTTTTTAAAATTTACGGATTAATCTTCCAAATACCCAAACTTGCCCATGTTATAATCGCTCATGGCCTGCATCAATTCTTCCCTCGTATTCATTACGAAAGGCCCCTGTGCAGCAATAGGCTCCTTAATCGGTTCCCCGCTCAAAATCAACACGACTGCATCATCCGCAGCTTCCACGCTAAATTCCTCGCCCTTGTTTTCGAACAGCACAAAATGGTCGGTGGGAACGTCTTGAACACTATTTATCATAACATTGCCCTCAATAATCAACAAGGCCGTACTGTAATGTTCGGGAAAGGTGAAATTGGCCTTCCCGCCCCTTGTGATCCTGGCATTGAACAGGTTCAGGGGTGTAAATGTGGAAGCAGAACCCTTTATGTCCTTATATCGTCCGGCAATGACTTCAACCACGCCCTTATCGTCCGCAAGGGGATATTTATTGATTTTTTCGTTCGGGATTCCCTGATACTTTGGTTTCGACATCTTATACTTAGCCGGAAGGTTTACCCATAACTGCACCATTTGAAAATCGCCGCCGGTCTTTGAAAATCCTTCTTCATGGTACTCCTTATGCAAAACGCCGGATGCGGCGGTCATCCACTGTACCCCGCCCTCACCTATGACCCCGCCACCGCCACTACTATCCTGATGTGCTACCTTGCCTTTGTAGGCTATGGTAACGGTCTCAAACCCACGATGCGGATGTACCCCCACACCTTTGGGCGTCTCCGAAGGCGGGAAATTAAATTTGGAGTTGTAATCCAACAGAATAAACGGATCCATACGTTGCATATCCAAACGAAAACCGCTGGGAATAAAATTATGTACCCTGAATCCATCGCCCACAAAATGGGGTGTTTTTGGGACCACCACCAATTCTATATTTTTTGTGCTCATTTTTAAAGGTTTTATTATGAATAATTGAGTTTTCCCTGATATTAAGGATGCCTGTCAAAATAGGTTTGTAAAGGGACCAGACGGGTTTTTCTTTTTTTTGTCAATTTATAATCCATATCCTGAACTTTTAATCAAAGTTATTACAGGATGACGGACCCTACATTGATCTATGGTAAGAAATAAAAAAAGAAGCGCATGCAGATGGTTATAACGGTTTGAAATTTTTATCCGCCAATCCTCTTCTTACCCTGCTCAGGCTTTCGGGGGTAATACCAAGGTAGGAAGCTACCATCCATTGGGGCACCCGAAGCATAACATCCGGATACAATTTGATAAAATGCAAATACCGTTTCTCGGCGGATGCCCCCAGCAAAAGGGCGATCCTTCTGTTCAGGTGGCGGATATGGTTGTGCAACAACCTTTCGTTACATTTTCTAAAATTGGGGCTGATACCGGAAATTAAATCCATAAAGTCATTGTCAATAGGGACTACTACCGCATCTTCAATGGCATCTATAAAAAAATGTGACGGCTCGTTAAAATAAACGCTCCCTCGGTCGCTTACCAGCCAATTTTCAGAAGCAAACTGCAATATGTTTTCTTTGCCGTCTTCATTTAACCCATAAAAACGCAATAAGCCCTTTTCCACAAAAAAGACCAGCGTACAGATCTCACCTTCCTTTAAAAGAAAATCACCCTTTCTGACCTGTCTTGTTTTTATGGTATCTGCCAGTTGCCCCAGCTCCTGGTCAGTCAACCCCCAATTGTCTTTCAGGTATCGGTCAAAATTGTGGTGCATACCTAAAATTAACTAAAAAAAGTATAGCTTTTCTCCCTTGTATGACCTGGCATATTATCTTATCGTGAATCCCCTAAAATTTGTGGTAAAACCCTATCCCCGCTATATTCCCAAAACTATGTCTTGCGATGTGATCGGTAATCCCTTTGTCGATTTCTGTAAGTTCAGCTATCCCGGTTAGGTTTGAATACAACGCTTTACTGCGTGTTTTGATGCTGGTATAGATTGCCATTGGATCCTTCGTTAGGGCCGTTTTTAGTTCGGGGAAAATTTGGAGACAAAACCTGCTTAAAATAATTAGACTATCAATTTTTGATCCTATTTTCAAAGAGGAAGACCCCGTTTTTATTTGAAATAATGATATCTGGCTTTTTGTCTTTGTTAATGTCCTGCACCGTAATATTGAGACCGGCACCGGAATCATTGTCAATTATATGTTCCTTATAGTAGGGTTGTTTCCCAGGTGTAAATTCTACGTACAGCAGGTATGGCGTATCACTGTCTCCGGGATCCCTCCCATTATGGGCAAGATATCTTTTTCCTGTAATATATTCAGCAAGGCCATCACCATTTAAATCCGTCATGAAAGATGCATGGGTCTGGGCAGTGGTAGTGCTGATGAGGTTGGTAGTAAAATTTTGTTCTTCCAACTGTTCGTGCCACCATACGCCCATGGCGTGCGCCGATGCACTAACAACATCATTTCTGCTATCTCCGTTTACATCCAACACCTGCATGTGGGAGCAAGGGTCTCCCAGTTCAGCAGGATGGAACAGCCAATCGCCCGATTTTTTGTCTTCTTTTCCCTCAAACCACCCATCAGTGACCACCACGTCTTCAATAGCATCATTATTTATATCCCCATATCCGATACCATGTGAATACTGATCCGTACCCGGGACATTTTCCCTGCTTATGGCAAAACGTTTCCATGCCGTCTCTCCGGGCTTAAGCGGAGCCTGTAGCCATACAATTTGTTTTTTGGCCACATCCCCGCAAAGTATATCCAGCCTGCCGTCACCATCAATATCAATGAAGCCCGGGGATTCATTTGAAATGCCCATAGAATCGGCAATGACATGTTTTTGCCAGTCGCCAGGCTTATTTTTTGGGTTTTCGAACCAAAAGCCCGGCGTTCCCGGATAACCAATAATGACAACATCGTCCCATCCATCCAAATTTACATCCATACCCAGGTTCAGGAAGGATTCACTGTATTCCTTTCGCGGATCGAATGT
Organism: Flavobacteriaceae bacterium; assembly: GCA_041743085.1. Taxonomy (GTDB): domain Bacteria; phylum Bacteroidota; class Bacteroidia; order Flavobacteriales; family Flavobacteriaceae; genus JAFMPW01. The sequence goes on along the minus strand of JBGTNL010000088.1, from coordinate 503 downwards.
ACGGGAAGGCGCCATTTCGTGCCGTTTCCATGAGGGAGCTTCAAACCAGTAGTAGCCTGCAACTATATCCAATTGCCCGTCCTTGTTTAAATCAGCTACAGCAGCCCCCTCCGAAATAAAATCCCGAGTGATTATCGTTTTTTTAAAATCCTTTGAAGTTGTGGATTGCCCGTGGATAACCTCTGTACCTATACATAATATCAATAATGTACCTACAACGGATACTATATTCGGATAAATTACAGCTTTCATTTTGCCTGATGTGTTAAACGCTAACCTTAATCACTTGCTATCTTGTTGGTTAATGGTTGGTCTGCGGGGGTTTTCCGATCCCGCCGCTCTTTGTATTTCTTGAGTATTTCTTTGGACTTTTCTGTATTTATTAGTGAAACCCCATTTTAATAATCCCGCTTTTTAGCGGGAGCGGTTAAAATGGATGGTTGAACTAACCCCGCTTTTTCAGCGGGGTCTAGGTTTAATACCTCGACCCTTGGGTCGATTCC
>JBGTNL010000087.1:0-3023 GCA_041743085.1 Flavobacteriaceae bacterium | reverse complement strand
AAATTAAAGGAAGATGTCCGCAGCCCATAATCTAAGGTCTACCCTATTTTTTATTCCTGACATATCGGGCTATACTACGTTTATCAATAAGGTAGAAATAGATCACAGCACCCACATCATCTCTGAATTGTTAGAGATACTTCTATCCGCCAATAAGCTGGGGTTAAAAGTGTCAGAAATCGAAGGGGATGCCGTATTTTTCTACCGGTTTGGAAAGGAACCTTCCTTTGAAGAGCTCCTCCATCAGGTGGAGGAAATGTTCACCGAGTTCCATCAACACCTAAAATTTTACGAGCGCGACAGAATTTGCCAGTGCGGTGCGTGTTCCACGGCAAACGAACTTTCCTTGAAATTCGTTTACCACTACGGCATCACGACGATAGGAAAAATCGGTATCCATGAAAAACTCTTCGGCTCAGATGTCACCCTGACCCATAAATTACTCAAAAACAATATTCCCGTACATGATTATCTGCTGCTGACAACACCGCCCCGATTTTCGGAAGAATTTAAAAAGCCCGATTGGATGCTAGTTAAGGAAGGTTTTTACGAATATACCGGAATCGGCGTAGTCCCTTATAATTATATCTCACTTGCACCCCTAAAGTCCAACATCGCCGAACTGCCGCCCAGGACCCAATTCCATAGATATGGCAGACCGGTTTCGGCTACCAAAAAATTGAATATTCCGTTGAAAAAACTTCATGGCATTGTTACCGACTTTTCGTTACGGCCCAGATGGATTTTTGGATTGAGATTTGTAAAGGACCAGAGCGGTCACCTGAACACCATCGGGTCCAAACACCTCTGTGTTCTGCCTACAAACCGTATGGAATTTAAGATTACGGCGCAACATATAGAGGAGGGCATGATAGAATATGTGGAGCAAAGTAACAGTATCAAATGGCTTGCTCCCCTGAATGAGGTTTTTGTTTTAAAAAGGGTATCAGGCGATACCTCCCACATTGCGATTCATATTCATTATAAAAAGAATCAGCTCTCGAAATTGTACCTTGACTTTCCCCTTCGTTGGATGATGAAAGTGATTTTAATGGTATCTCTCTCAAAATTAAAAGGATATATTAAAAGGCTGCCAGTTTGAACCCAAAGGATCAGAACCCAGAGAGACATTAGTTCTGTTCGTTTAAACTCCATTCTTATTCCTTTATTCCTAGTTTTGGCCTTTAGGTCTGTTGTAATTCTGATATATGAATTAATGTGCTGAATAGTTCGCCTCCATAAAATCGTTCTTCTACCATTTGAAAATACAGTATAGTTCAAGCTAATCTTGAGAAATGGCATAGTTACACAAATTGATAAAACCACGGGTCACTTGCTCCAACAGTTCATCCAATTTTCCGGGGTAAAGGCTATATTCGATAACTTGGGGCATGAGGTTGCAGGGCGTTCCTATCGGATTTCAGGATGATCATAGGGCTTCAACAGAAAATGGTACCGTTATTATTTCAAAAGGCTTTGTATTAGTTTTTGGTGGTATTGTGGCGCTACACCATAACAATAGACCACAGGAAAACCATCTTTTTCATCGCATAGCAAATACTGTTTAAAATTCTGTTCTTCATTGTTCAGCAGCATATCGTTATGGTGTACTTCTAACCGGGCCTTCAATGATTCCATGACCAAATCTTCTTGTGCTATAAGGTAATGGCTTGCGAGCACATCAAACGGATTGAACCCAATATCTCCCGCATCTACCCACTGCTGCAACCAAGGGCGCGATGCATCGGATAACCAGTCATTCCCTGGCATTCCGTTCTTTAATCGGGTTAGATCCTCTGCCGTCAACCACACCTTGTTCGAGATTTCGAAAGGACATAAGACCACTTTAACACCTCTTTGCAAAAGGATACGGAAGGCATCGTTATCAAGATCAAAATTAAGGTCAGGGGCATGCCGGACGGGATCGCCAATTTTAAAATAAGAAGTAGGGGTTCTTCTTCCCGCCACTAAAACAACTTCGTGCATCTGGGATGCAAGCTCAGGATACAAGAGCAAAAGGGTGCCCACATTCGTGGCCGGCCCAATGGCCATGATACTTTGCGGCTCTTTTCTTAAAGCGTTTGCCATGGCCTCAACGGCTTCATTGGTCTCCACATGTGCCAAATTTATTTTCTCACCGGCACCTTTGTAAACGGAAATTGGGTAAGGAGAAAATTCCGTTGCCATTTTTTTGCAAAGACGGTACGCGTCATCAATTTTAGTATTCCCAAAAACGGCACTTATTCCAGTAATATGAATGTTGTCCGCTTTAAAAATTTGCAATAGCGCATAGCCATCATCAACGTCACTATAACCTTCCCTATGGTAACGTTTCATACCTACCGCGAGATCGGTATCTATCCATACCTTCTTTTTTCCAGTATTAAGTTTTTGAGGTTCCGGCCATATATCCTTAAAAACGGGTTTGACCATCGTACTAAAAGTGGAGACAAAAGAAGCCTGATGAACTTCATTTAAAGAGAAAATTTCATCTTTTTTGGCAATGTGTCCATAGCCCAAGAAAATATAGGTCAAAAGTAGGGCCACTGCAATTTTAAGTTTTTCCATGGTATTTCTATTTAAAGGTGGCATTACATTTCCCACCAGCTTTTTATGTTAATATTATCGCCGCCAATACATGAAACAGCCGGCTCGTAATTTTCCTTGTTGACTACTTGCTCGGACTCTGGATAGAGGTAGCGTGATGGGTACTGGTCATAATTAAAATTATCAGGGCCGGGAGCCAATGTCGGGATGCAGGTGCGCCTGATGTTGATAGTTAAGTACCTGTATCCAACAAATGTAAATTTAAAAGGTGTGCGGCAAGTTTTAATATTTAGAATCATTTTTTTGTCAGGTTTTACAGTTGTACCGTCTATTTATGAAATTGTTTACTGTGCGCAACGATTTCATTTTTTTGTTGATCGGAATTTTTTCACTTCAAGGTTTTTCCCAGACCTGTTGCTCCGGCGGTGTGCCACTTTCGAACAATCTTGGCTTGCCTAATGACGGGAAGGGGGTAT
>JBGTNL010000086.1:0-3561 GCA_041743085.1 Flavobacteriaceae bacterium | reverse complement strand
TCCCTGAAAATAACGACTTTGTCGACCATGCTCGTAAATTTTAAAGGTATGGGGGAATGGGGGTACTCCGCCCTGGTGGAGGTGGACGGAAAGAAGATACTGTTCGATACGGGAAAAAATCCGGAAACCGTTCTGCATAATGCCCGGGACCTGGGCATTGATCTAGCGGATGTAGAGGACGTTTTTATAAGCCACCACCATATCGATCACACGGGCGGGCTCCTTGCACTTAGGAAGGAGCTGAAAAAAATCAATCCCGATGCGCTGGTCCGGGTCCATGTTGGGAAGGGTATATTCATCGATAGGCTAGGCCAGGAAAATAATATGACCCTGATCAGGGACGAACTTGAAGCGGACGGGGTGCGGTTTATCGTTTATGAACATGAACACGAACTGTTCCCCGGTGTCTGGATAACGGGGCCGATAGAACGGATCCATGACGAGAAAAATTGGTTCGACAATACAAAAATAATAATGGGCGATGGCGCCATACCCGATTACCTGCCCGAAGACCAGTCCCTGGCGGTGGACACAGAGGATGGGATCGTTGTGGTCGCCGGATGTGGGCACGCCGGAATCATCAATACACTTGAACAGATCAGGAAAAATATTGACAACAAGGAGGTACTTGCCATTATAGGCGGTTTTCATTTGGTCGATGCCACTGATGAGCATTTAAAATGGACTTCGGGCAAACTACGGGACTTTGGGGTCTCAAAAATAATCGGGGGCCATTGCACGGGAATCAATTCGCTTTATACAATAAAAAGCCTACTGAACTTGAACCGTTCCGATGCCGTGGTCGGATCTGTCGGTGACAGCTTCGATCTGGAAAATGGGATAAACGCCGGTTCCATTGCCAAGTAAAAAATAGGGAGCTATAGCAAGAACGAATGCCGACAAAAGACAGAACGGAATGGACCATGTTTTTATCGAGGCGGTCATTCTTTAAAATTTGGCTTTGGCCAGACCAAGGTGTAATCCCTTTATTCCGTACAAATCTTACATCCGGGTATTGGCCCCACTACCTAAAGTTTTTAGAACGTCCGACTTGTGGGACTGATCTTAAAAATCAAGGCGTAATTAATCCCACGTTTGTTTGAACTTCAAGAATTCGTCCACCCCTTGACCTTTTCGGGTAATTAATCGGCCGTTTTAAGGAACTACTCCGTTCGCAAACTTTTTACAGGATTGGTCAAGGCAGCCTTGACCGCTTGAAAATTTATGGCCGCAAATACGATCAGGACCGTCAAAAGTCCCGCGAGACCAAAAACCCACCATGTCATGTCTACACCGTAGGCAAAACCATCTAGCCATGCACCCATCAAATAGTAAGCAAGAGGGGAGGCGATAAAGAGGGCCAAACCGACCAGTTTTAGAAAATCCATCGAAATCAGGGTCGTAATATTACCGTCACTTGCTCCCAACACTTCTCTTATTCCGATTTCCTTGGTGCGCTGTTTTGTCATAAAAGTAGCTAGACCAAAAAGACCTAAGCAAGAAATTAATATCGATATAAGGGCAAAGTAAGACGTAAGTGTTCCGGTCAGCGTCTCGCTTTTGTAGTTTTCCGCGAATTGCTCCTCGACAAACTCATAGTGTAGAGGAATATCGGGTAATGATCCGGCAAATGCTGACCGCATCCAAGCTACAGCCCCTTTTGTCCCACCAGCCTTTATTTTAACGAATATGTTTCCTGAACCGGTGGGGCCCAATAACGAGAAGATGCGCCCGGCTTGCATTCGAACGAGATTTGGTTTGACGCATTAACGGTGTTGGTCTCTTTTTTAAACCCTTTTTTGACAGTACTTTTAAAAGATTTGGTCAAATCTTTGACTTGTATCATGTTTTTCTATTTGGGGTTGCCAGTTAGTGGCAAAAATTCAAAAATGTAACATTTTTATCTAGGATGTCCGCTAAAATATGGATTATTAGGCTTCCTTTCACGTGGTTTTCCGAACGATGGGCTTTTGGATAAAAATAAAAAATAGTGTCTCTAGCTATAGGATCGGCCAAAAAGTACTAAATGCGCCCTTTTGGTATCAGAGTTCAAATTTTTGGGATTATGATAAAACCCTTTGCGCAATACTTTTCCAAACTTTGTTGATATAAAATAACGGAGCATTAATCCTTAAAAACAAGTATCATGAAAAAATTAGCGATTGGCGTAATGATGTTGGGCCTTGCCAGCCTGGGCTATTCGTAAAGTAAAAACGGTGGCATAGCGGAAGTGGCATTTTCGGGGGTAGACGTTGCCCCGAAAAACCTGGACTATATGGACAAGGTAGGCGAGGGCACAATTTCGCATCGGGCCCTTTCCCTGGAAAGGAAGGCATCGCGGTACCGTATCAAGAAATCCCCTTTCTTTGATGGAGACCCCAGAGAATTTGAAATTCACTTTTCTCAGGGAAACGGGAAAATTGCGGCAACCTATGATCAAAGTGGCAGAATCTTAAAAACCTATGAAAGATTCAAGAACCTAGCTTTCCCTCCCAAAATAAGAAATGCCATTTATGGGAAATACCCAAATTGGTCCATTCATAAGGATAGCTATTCGGTCAGCTACGATTACCGCCAAGGCGTAAAAAAAGAGTATAGGGCCCAGCTTAGGAAGAACAATGCGAAGCTGAACATAGAATTGGACGGTACCGGGGCAATAAGGGATTGATCAAAAATAAGGGTCATGATGCCGATCGCCCAAAACACTTTTGGGCGATCGTTTTTCTATTTTATTCAAACAGTATTTCTTCGTCTCGATCCATCGGGGTGTTACGATCAAGGGCCCGACCAAAATATCAACATTCAAATCGGATCCCACCTACCCATCTTTTTGTTGGATCCCAGCGCTGAAACTATGCGTACCAAACTTTTCCCTTGGGAGCATAGTTCAAACTTTTGGTATTATTCTACAAACCTGCGCATTCTATTTTCAACAACTTTATGGGTTGAATATCCATTGGATTTCAAAAAAAGAAGTAATTTAATGTAGGTTAATATCATCCAAAAAATGGGCCGAAAAATAGAACTCTCCATTTTTTTGATTTGTTGTTTGGAAAGTCCGATGGTATTGGGCCAACAAAATAAAATTGGCCAACTCCCACGCCATCTAAAGGAAGCGGGTTATCCCTTTATTCAAAATTATACACCGGATGAATATAATGCCTTTGATCAGAATTGGGATATAGCCCAGGATAGTTTAGGTATCCTATATTTTGCGAATAGTGACGGGGTGTTAATATATGATGGGGTAAAATGGAAATTGGTGCCACTTTCGAACAACGGAACTACTTTTGCCATTGCCTGTGCCAAGGACCAAACTATTTACTCCGGTGGCACTTCCGACATGGGGTATGTTGCCAAGGATTCCTTAGGCCGTTCGTCACATATTTCGCTGCTTCCGAAATTAAGTCCCGGGGATAGGACTATAGGCACGGTCAGAAAAATTGTGCCGACGCCCGATGGCATTTACTTTTTGACTCCGCAGGCACTGTATTGCTGGCATCGGGAAAAGTTTACGATCTGGAAATCAACGGAAAATGAATTTCAGGGGATTTTTTTGAT
>JBGTNL010000085.1:0-4395 GCA_041743085.1 Flavobacteriaceae bacterium | reverse complement strand
TGAAAAAGCGAGAGTTGGCAATTCTAGAAAAATTCCTGTCGAACTAATCGTGAACGGTGTTGCTGTGGAGAGACAAGAGATAGAAGCTGATGGAAACTGGAACGAATTGGATTTTAACTATACGCTAACCGAGTCGAGTTGGGTAGCATTGAGGGTACTACCAAGTTCTCATACCAATCCAATATTTGTATATGTGGATGATACACCCATTGTTAAGAAAGAAAGCGTAGAATGGTGTATCGATGCACTGAATAAATGTTGGGAAGAGAAAAGTAAGGCAATTAGAGAATCAGAAATTGATGCCGCAAAACAGGCTTATGAATACGCCAGGAATGTTTACAATCAACTTCTACCTAAATAGAAAAACGTGCCCTAACAAAAAATAAAACGGCATTAAAACGACCGTTTATTAAGGCCGTTATCTATTTAACCTCCTAAAAGAACAACCTCCGTCATGGTATGGTGCGGACAATGGCACCAAGAAAAACGCCTAGCGAAAAAATCATTATCATATCATCTTTTTGAAAAGTCCCTTAAACGAACGTTTTATGGGACTAATTGTTTTGCCAATGCCTTCAATGATATAAATGCCTCCAAGAATGTGTTGTAATGGAGCATGGGACACACCTTGTTTACTGATGCCCTTGATACCTGAACTCGCTTGAAAATGGAGCAGTTTTCGTTATTATCGCCGAATTCTTTTGAAAAATATGTTGATAATATGCTATATTGCGTATATTGTATGATTAAGAAGAAAGAAATTATGGCTACAGTCCGAAAATCATTGACCATTACCGAAGCCCAAGAGCAATGGATCAAACTGCAAATCGAAAAGGGAGGTTTCGCCAACGATAGTGAATATATGCGGCATCTAATACGTTTGGACGAGGAACGCAATAGGGAATTTTTAATTACCAAAGCGGCTATACAAGAGGGCTATAATAGCGGTGTCAGCCCCCAGGTCAGAACCGTTGACGAGATTATGAAAGCCGCGATAAATCGTCGAACGGACAAGATCCAAGGGAAACAGAATGCATAGATATAGCCTATCCTCTAAGGCTGACAATGACCTTGATAATATAACAGATTATACCTTAGAGATTTGGGGGGGAAAACCAGACACGGGATTATGTTACCGGGTTGCTACGATGTTTTCAATCTTTAGCCGATAAACCAAGTCTTGGCCGAAGTGCCGCCGAATATGCGCCGCTCCTAAAAAGATATAATTACAAAGCCCATACAATTTTTTACGAACCAACGGAAAAGGGCATCTTTGTCGTCTGCATATTAGGTCGGAGACAGGATTTTGAACTCCATCTGTAGGCGCTAGTTGAAAATCATGTATGTTCAAAATTAAAACTTGGCTACTCTTCAGTTGTGGAACGGTTTGATTCTTTTTTATTCAACATGCTTCCAATTTTTTATCTTAGTTCCATAAAACGAACCTTTTTTGGGACTAAAGATCTTGAAAGACAAACACAAGGATTTCCCCTTGGTTCCAATATAATTACGCAAAAAATTGTACAGATAATCATCCCTTATACATAGGCTTTTCCGAAAGAGTGATTTGGCTACTTATTAGAGCTGTCTAACATGTACTTTATCCAACTATTTTGTAGTATGACATTAATATTGTACTTTTATTGCAATTAGCACGTTGTAATAGTGTAAATGCAATTTAGTCATGGGAAAGAAAACAGTGCAATCGAAACAATATCATTCTAAAGGCCCTAGTTCTGCCAAAAAGGTAGCACGTAAGGACTCTGGTCCCACCAAACATGCAATTGGTAATAAAATTCATAGGAGTACTCTTGATAAAGTCAAAACTGACTTTGTGAATAAAGAATTAAGGGATAGTGCTATCAATAAATTTTCTGCAATACATTTTCTGCCAGAATCGGCCGAAGAAAATCCTACCTTCAACTATTCTGAAATTCTGCCCCTTCTAAAGTATTTAGGATATACACAAGAAGAATCCTCGGAACTTTTGGAAACGAATTCAAGCACGATATCCCGATGGAAAAATTCGGATAAACCGGTGGACATTGGAAGGCTAAGGTCCAAAGTAGTGCTCGACATTGACGGAATAGTTTCAAAAGGTGTGGGCATTTTTGGCAATGAAGAGCTTTTTCAAGAATGGCTCAATACCTCTAATTATGCATTGGGCGATGTACGGCCCGTGGAACTTTTAAAGGACGTTTATTCAATAGAGCTTGTCGAGGACGCCCTTGAAGCTTTGTCCTGGGGCAGTTATTTATGAAATATTATCGGCTTTTTCTAGATGATCCCGCATATGCGCCTTTGGGATTTGGTACCGGCGTGGCTAGATGGAACCGCAGAATGACACCCATCATTTATGCTGCGAGCCAAACCTCCATTACCATTAACGAAATTTTGAGTATAAAGGGGCCAACGGTTGCAAAATTGAATTGGAAACTATGTACTTTAAACATCGTTGGCCCAATTTTAGAACTTAATCTAACGGACCTACCAAGCGATTGGAACGCACGGCCATGGCTCAGGTCTACCCAAAATATTGGAACGATATGGGCCAACGAAATAGCAAGCGTCGGTCTAAAGGTCCCATCCGCAAGGCTAAATCTTTCGGCCTATCCGGAGGAACATAATCTTCTGATCAATCCATTGCATCCTGACTTTTTGAAAACGGTATCCGTACTGGATATGGAGGTTTTCAATTTTCAACTCAACGATTTGTCTTAAGAATAGTCACGGAATCTGGCCTAATGGCCCTGTGCTAAACCGGAGCGACAGTACATTGCAACCGGCCTACTTTACAATTACTAACCGCTCCGAAGTTTGGACTACGCCGGGGCCATAAAACGAACGCTTTTCGGAACTGCTATTATTAACTCCTAACTTTATCACACGAATTCGAAAGTTCAAATTGCACAGTTTTTGTAACTTTACTACAAACTGGTATCATGGGTACGACAGAATTGGACAATACGAGAAAAGAATTGGTAAGTTGGATCAAATCCTTAACAGATGATTCCGTTCTAGGACTTCTTAACTCTGTAAAATTATCCAGCGAAGGCAAATCGGCGGACTGGTGGGAAGAGCTTACCGAAAAAGATAGAGATAATATTTTACAGGGAATTAAGGATTTTCATGAAGGGAACACCATGACTTCAAAGGAATTTTGGAATGGTTTGACCAATGGATAAATCTTATGAGGTTCAATGGACCGACCGGTCATTGCGAAACGTAGTCGGGATCAAGAGGTATCTTATTCGCAAATTCGGCCGTACCGAGGTAGCAAAATTTGAAAAGTTGTTCATGGAATTTGAATTGACCGTTTCGCACTTTCCAACATTATATCCTGAATCCACCCTTCAAAAGCAATTGAGAAGGGCAGTTATTCATAAAAATACGACCGTTTATTACGTGTTCACCAAAGATAAGGTTACGATTATTGTGATGAAGGATAACCGGCAAGTAAAGGCAGGTAAATAAGCCAAAGTTCAATTAGGCGATAGTCTCATTACCGGATGTCCGTAAAGAAAAAATTCCACCTAATCCTTGGTAAATCAATATGGTTATGGTTGGGAATAGTTGTCTTGAGGCCATTCATTACATCATATTATGCAGAACTTTTTTTTACTTCCATTGCTCCTATTGGCCTGCCTTGGTTGCAAAAACGAAACTGCCAATACGAAGGATCCGGATGCAAACATAATTTTTGGAAAAGCACCGGACAATTATATTAACAAGAAAACCCATCTTCAATATATCAATAAAGATTCGGTATACACGGACTCTGCCATTGTTGATACAAGCGGAAAATTTAAGTTCGGGTTTCCCAATATTGAATATCCGGCCAAAGCATTTATCACTGACAACATAATGAATTACAGCACAAAACTACCTAGGTGGATCCAGTCAGGCCAATTGATCTATTTCCAATTTGGATCTCCGGAAGTACCAGAACAATTCGGACGCAAACAGGACATAAAGATTCTGTTACTTGAAGAAGGTAAAATCGCAATTAATATTACCGATTCTATCTATAACAGTGATATTCAAGGCTCCAAACTCAATGACGAGCTCGAGGAATTGGCGAAAAGGCTAAATCCGGTAATGGACAAATTGAACAAAAATACACAAACTGAAGTTTCGGAATACCTAGCCCAAAAATCCGATGTCGTTGATAAATTTATAGATGGCCATAGACAATCTTTCGCAAGCATTCTGGCCATTAATATTAAACCAAATTTAGTTGCTTCCGATTTGGAAGTTTTTAATTTACCTTGAAAATCCACCTGCTTTGCAGGTGGTCATGTTCTGATGGCTATGCCTATTTTTGTGACATGAGTAAATATAGGAAACTTAGCCATGTCGTTTACAAGTGTGATTATCATATTGTTTGGGTTCCAA
>JBGTNL010000084.1:0-147314 GCA_041743085.1 Flavobacteriaceae bacterium | reverse complement strand
GTCTACTCGTAAATATGCTTACGTATCCAACCAACTCCAAACCCGTCCTTAACCCCTTAAACGATGCTCTATCCTTAATTCTATTCAATCTAAATGATTCTAATTCCCCCATAGCGCAAAACCGTTAAAACATAATGTCCCAACGGTCTATACTACGGAAAAACGCTGTCTGCCAAAATTTCAATGAACAATTCCCTGATAGCCCCAAAAGGACGTCCCTCCCAAAGCGGGTGCAAATATAAAGGACTTTTTTAAATTGCCACTAAATTTTAAGGTAATTTTAAATATTTTTTTCGACTCGATTTTTAACAAGCTATAAACTAGATTCTTGCATAAAGTCTATGTCAAAAAAGGATAGTAAATTTAAAGGAATTTAATGAGTTGCGCAACTATTTTTTTTGCTTTTCAATCTTGCTCCATTTATTGGTAAGCGAGGCAAAATCATAATCCAAAACGGACTTCTGCCGCTCCAGCCTGTTTGATGCAAAAGCCCTCTGCAGTATATCCTCAATAAGATAATCCTCATGTATATTCTCGGGATGGTACTCTTCCTTTATACTGATCTTAAACATCCTGGCAGTAGTATTATACCAAAAAGCACGCCAACCACTGCGCAATTCTTTTACTAAATTAAAGGAGGTCTTCCCCGTTTGCCGGTAAATTAATTTTACCAAAATCTGGCCTTCCGTTCTTGTCAATTTTTTTAACTCCTCGGAAAACTCTTCCTCGATATATTTTTGTACATGCCTCGTATATTTCTTGCGCTTTCTATTGGACTTTATTCTGCCCAGGCTGTCATTCAGTTCAACCAGGCGTTCCGAAGCCAGTTTGGCATAGGGATATACCTTAAGAGTCTTTCTCCTTAGAATATAATACCGGAGTTTTTCTTCATAAGACGAAAATTCAAGCTTCCCAAAAATATAGACTTCATCAAGGGCAATGGAATTCTGAAAAATGGAATCGCCCTCAATGATGATCATTTTTTCAGCCACAGAATCCAGCGGTATTTCCTCCACCTGCGAATAGCCCAGGAAAGACATTAACCCTAAACACCATACAAAATATTGTTTCCCCATAAACAAATTCATAACCAAAATTCAGGAAAAGATCCCCTAAAGAAACGTTTATTCCATCCTCTATCGTATGTTCTTCTCCGCTACCTAAAGCAATAGTACGGCCTCATGAACAAAAGCCCTGCCAAAATTAACGATAAACATGCAACTCTATTATTAAATAAAAGTGAATATTGCTAAGTTTGCAGCCTAAACATAAACGATGGGCCAAAAGAAGATCATAACCAAAAAATCGCTCGCATTTTTTGAAAAATACCTGAACAACGCCTCCCCCACCGGCTACGAATGGGAAGGGCAAAAACTTTGGATGAACTACGTAAAACCATATGTAGATACATTTATAACCGATACCTATGGAACGGCAGTTGGCGTTATTAATCCCGATGCCAAATACAGAGTGGTGATCGAGGGGCATTCGGATGAAATCTCATGGTATGTAAACTATATTACCGATGACGGGCTTTTGTATGTTATCCGGAACGGGGGTAGCGATCATCAAATTGCACCTTCAAAATGGGTGAATATTCATACTGAAAAAGGAATAGTTAAAGGCATTTTTGGATGGCCTGCCATCCATACCCGAGATAAAAGTAAAGAGGAGCCGCCTAAGTTAGAGAATATTTTTATTGATATCGGGGCAAAAGATAAGAAAGCCGTTGAAAAAATGGGCGTGCATGTGGGTTGTGTTATCACCTACCCCGATGAGTTTCAGGTGTTGAACGGCGATAAATTTGTGTGTAGGGCAATTGACAATCGCGCAGGCGGTTTCATGATAGCCGAAGTGGCCCGACTCTTACATGAAAATAAAAAGAAGCTTCCCTTTGGGCTGTATGTCACCAATGCGGTACAAGAGGAAATTGGCCTGCGCGGGGCACAGATGATTACAGAAACTATAAAGCCCAATGCCGCTATTATCACCGATGTCTGTCACGACACCACAACCCCTATGATCGAAAAGAAGAAGCAGGGGCATACGGAAATCGGGGCGGGCCCGGTTATTTCCTACGCCCCGGCCGTTCAGAATAAATTAAGGGAACGCATTATCGAAACTGCCTTGGCCAAAAAGATCCCTTTTCAACGGTTGGCGGCCTCCCGTTCTACAGGCACCGATACGGATGCCTTTGCGTACAGCAATGGCGGAGTGGCCTCGGCGCTTATCTCATTACCCCTGCGTTATATGCATACCACGGTTGAGACCGTTCACAGGGACGATGTAGAGAATGTGATACGGTTGATCTACGAAACATTATTAAATATTAAAGCGGGAGAGACTTTTAGTTATTTTGATTAGGGTGAATACTAAAAATGAAATACGGCGCATGGCCTAAAAATGATCAACTTATAAAATTCATACTATTCGTTGAATATCGAATAATAAGTAGCTGCTGACTGAACGAAACAACAACTTTACATAATCCGAAATGTTCCGGGCAGATTCCTCCTCCGTCGGAATTACAAAAAAAGGACTACCGCTGTTATGGACGAACTTGTAGACATATTAGATGATCAGGGGATGCCTACCGGACAGACAGCACTGAAATCGGAAGCGCACCTTAAAGGTCTCTTCCATCCTACAGTGCATGTTTGGTTTTATACCAGAAACGGAAAAATACTATTACAGCAACGTGGAAAGAATAAGGCCACCCATCCCCTGCTCTGTGATGTTTCTGTCGCCGGTCATGTGGGTTCGGGTGAAGAAATTACCCATGCCGCCATCCGTGAGACCAAGGAGGAAATAGGATTAACCATTTATGAAAATGACCTTCAAAAAGTCGGGGTTTTTAAATCGGTTCATGCACATAGTGAAACCTTGATCGATTGCGAATTTCACCATACCTTTTTATGTGAATTAAAGGTCCCGTTAAAAGCACTTAAAAAACAAGAGAGTGAAGTTGAGGCCTTAGAACTCATTCCAGTCATTCAATTTGCCGAAGAAATTTGGGGTATGGCCAACACAACGAAATACGTAAGGCACGATTCCGACTACTACCGCACCGTTATTCAAGAAATTAAAAAAAAACTATAGTTGCTTAATAAATGGCATTGAACCCCAGGGCATGCCCTGGACCCAATAGAAGGAATCGACCCAAGGGTCGAGGTATTAAACCTGGACCCCGCTGAAAAAGCGGGGTAAGTTCAACCATCCATTTTAACCGCTCCCGCTAAAAAGCGAGATTATTAAAATGGGGTTTCACTAATAAAAGCTTGGTAATCATCTAACCTATAGGGCTTCTGATCTCCTTTGATCATATCTTTCACTACAAAGGAATTTTCCTGTAATTCCTTTTCCCCTATCAAAATTACATAAGGCACATTTTTATTATTTGCGTATTTTAATTGCTTCTGCACCTTTACTTCGGTGGGATAAAGATCGGCCTTAACCCCGGCCTCTCTGAGTTTACCGATCAGCTTCAGAGAGGCGATTGCCTCTTTATCTCCGAAATTTACACAAAGCACCTGTAAGGATTGGGCAATCTCATCCGGGAAAAGCCCCAGCTCTTCAAGCACCAGATAAATTCTATCCAAACCAAAGGAGATCCCTACCCCGCTTACATCCTTTAATCCAAAAATTCCCGTAAGGTCGTCGTACCGGCCTCCTCCGCCTATAGATCCCATATCCACCTCAGAGGGAGCGGCTACCTCAATTATCGCACCGGTGTAATAATTAAGCCCGCGTGCCAGGGTGACATCGATCTGCAGGGTGGCAGTCTGCAAACCCAGGGCGTCCACAGTTTCAATGATGTATTCAAGTTCTTCAACCCCCTTGCTACCCGTTTCAGATTCTTTCAAAAAATTTCTCAGCACGCTCAGTTGATCAGGGGTAGTAGCTGATAAAGAAAAAAGTGGTTCGGCCCTTTTTACGGCCTTTTCAGAAATTCCCTTTTCCAACATTTCCTTCACAACCCCCTCCTTACCAATTTTATCGAACTTATCCAAAGCGACAGTGAAATCTCCCAGGTAGTATTTGGCTCCAATCACCTCCGCAATTCCGGCAAGAATTTTTCTATTGTTTAGTTTTATGACCACACCTTTTAATTTCAGATCTGAAAAAACCGCATCGTATAGCCGGATGAGTTCCACCTCCTGTAAAATCGAATCAGTGCCAACGACATCCGCATCGCATTGATAAAACTCGCGAAACCTTCCTTTTTGAGGCCTGTCCGCACGCCATACGGGTTGTATCTGGTATCTTTTAAAGGGGAAGTCGATCTCATTCTGATGCATCACCACATAACGGGCGAAGGGTACGGTCAGGTCATATCGCAAAGCCTTATCCGATATTTTTGGTGTTAATGAATTTGAGCTTTTTGAGCTATAGGTGACGTCATCGACCTTACTTATAAAATCCCCGGAATTTAAAATTTTAAAAATAAGGCGATCCCCTTCATCCCCGTACTTCCCCATCAGGGTTTCTGAATTCTCAAAAGAAGGTGTTTCTATCGGTTGAAAACCAAACCGCTCAAAATGTTTTTTTACAATATCGATGATGTAATTGCGACGCTTCACTTCGGGAGGTGAAAAATCTCTGGTGCCTTTAGGAATGGATGGTTTTTGTGCCATTTATACAAAATATGGTGTAAATATAAATGATTGGAGTTGGTTTACCATTAATTGGAAGTCGGACTGCGCTGGGGTAAACAACCCCCATGGTCCCTGAAGGGTTTAAATCCCTTCGTCAGGTTTCAATTATCCCTTCAAACCATTGGAATAATTCCCCCTTCGTGATGACCGCCCCTTGCTGAATCAATTTGAACTTTTCCATGTTCTTGTCTTCAGTATAGGCTTTGGATGCTGTAAGGTATTCTACAAGATCCGATTGCCAGTTTTTCCGGAACCACGAAAATCCGGTTTGGTTGGTGAGGTCAATTTCGGGGTTCATTACTTTAACCGATATCAATTTCATTTCTTTATCCGAAGTATGGAAAAGATGTATTTGCTTGGCAGAGATATTCTCCAAATAAACCAGTTTTGTAAGCGCCCCTTCCCAAACCAGGTCACTGAATACATCGAGCTCCTCCTCGGCCACATGAGGCTTCATCTCCTTTATCTCCTGCCATTCTTCCGAGGTAATGGACTGGGTGGCCAAAAAGTTGATGAACTCCGGGTGCAGCTCCTCCAGTTGTTGTTTTGTAAGTCGGGTATACTTCATTGGGCAAAAATAACAAAGGGTGTCTAAAAATTCCATTCCGTACACGTTGTGAGGAAAAGAGCAATCAGTTCGATTCCGGCATAGAGCAAAAGATTACTTCACTGCCTTCGTAATGACGTCCGTGCTAAACTTTGTAGATCCCCCCTCTGGGTGTTAAGGATATCAATTATAATGGAATCGCTCTCAATTAAATATGTAGCGTACCCCCAGTTGGGCACGCCACCTTGATCTTGCGTCAGTTGCAGCGGTAAAAGTACTTTGCCGGCCATCGAAGGTATAGGTTGGGATATTGTTTTCATCCACGCTCACTCCCAACACCTGATTAAAGCCCGGTTCTTCTACGACCCCCCAGTCCGAACTTATTAAATTTCCGATATTCAGCACATCCACGCTTAACTGTATCTTATTTTTATCATTGAGCTTTATATCCTGCAGTACTTTTACATCCCAGCGCCCCTTCCAGGGGGCAAGCGCTCCATAACGCTCGGCATACCGGCCCCGGTTCTCGCTTAAATAATCGTCTTGCTGAATAAAGGCTTCAAAAGCTTCGGCCTGCCCGGTACCACTAAAAGTCATTTGACTTATTTCAGCAGATGTAGGAATATAAAGCAGGTCGTTTATGCTAGACCCATCATTGTTAATATCTCCGCCGTAAATATAATTGAACCTGCCCCCGCTGGCGTATTCAAAGAAAGTGGAAATAGTTGTCCCAAAGGAAAATTCCTTCGAAAGTACCCCGATGAACCTATGGGTATCTCCATATCGGGAAAACGCAAGAACATCATCATTCGCATTACCGGAAATGCCATTCCCAGCGAAGGCATCGCCGGTAATTTCCGCCTCGATTGAATTCACCTCTTTGGAATTGAGATAACTGTAGCCAAATTGCCCGTAAAGTCCGCCATCCCAGGTTTTTTGAGCTTTGAAGGAGGCATTGATAATTCTGCCCTTGTCCGAATTGGTAAAAACGAAAGCGCTGGTAGGGCCCCCAAATATCTGAGATTTATCAGCATTGGAATAAACGGGCCTGTTATCTACTCCGGCAAGTGTAGCCGAAGGGGTGTCCAATCCCCAGTTCTGAACATGCGCCGCATTTATGTCCTTGGTATAGGACAAATCGGCTGTTAATATCAGGCCGTTATCCAATCTTTTATCGGCTCCAACATTGGTACGCCAAACCTGAGGCCATTGGAAATCCTTATCAATGATCTGATAAAAGAAGAAATCAACTCCCTGCACCTGGTTCCCTAACCATACAAAGGGAAACCTGCCGGTAAACAGGCCGGAACCACCGCGTATCTGCAAGGTGTTGTCATTATGTACATCCCAGTTAAATCCCAATCTCGGCGAGATCAGGAAATCATTATCAGGTAACTGTTCCGAATCAAGGAAAACCGCTTCCCCTGTCCCAGGGTCAAAATATTCTATGGAGGGGATATACGTTCCCATCGCCCCGCCTTTTCTTTCAATATTTTCCCTGATCTTTTCTGAAGTGTCAAAATACAATGGCTTATCGACCCGGACACCGTACGTTAATTTAAAGTTTTCCGCAATATCCCATTCATCCTGAAGATAAAATGCAAGTTGACCCACGTTGGTTTCAGCCAGCGCCCATCCTCCGGGATTCCCCGTACCATTTCTTTCGAGAGCGTTTGCGGCGTTTATGGCTGCATCAAAGAGGCCCTGAAGCTGTCCAGAACTCGCAAAAGTTGGGAAATCCGATATGGTTGTCGTAGGAAAAAATACGCCCTGGGCTCCGTAAGCACCCAGGTTAAAGGAGTTGTCAAATTGAAATTTCTCAAAGGAAAACCCTACGGTATACGTGTGGTTGCCTTTAAAAAAGTTGAGGTTGTTGGTGATCTGAAATACTTTTTGGTCCAATGTATTGTGTATCGAAAAAGGTTCGTGCCCGCCAATAATATAGTTGGAACTGCCTGAAGCATCCAGAATAGTGATCGTTGGTGCGGGAGTTGATAACGGATTCCTGAAATCGTCAAAGTGGGTATAGCCTATTTGAAGTTTGTTGGTTGCCTCATCGGAGAGGGTGCTGTTCAATTCAAATTGAATGGAACGGATATTGTTATTGATCTCATAGCCGGTGTTCTCAAACTGCAAGGTAGAGGCGTTCGGGCCCCGGAATCCCAATGCGGACGGGTGTGCCGGTTTTTCTTTGGAGGCATTGAGGAAATTGTAGATAATTGCCAGTCGGTTGTTATCATTTATATTCCAATCTAATTTAACGATCCCTTTTGTAGACTCCTGGGCGAAGTTAAAGCCGTCAAATCGTCCCGGATTATAAAAAATGTCGTTTCCCTGCGGGTCCTGACCAATGACTACCTGCCTTAAAAGATTGTCTACGAGTTGAAAATCTGTCGCCGAAACCCTGGATTCATTGATGGAACCGGTTCCGGTATTCGGTACAAAACCTGCCGTGCCCAATTCTTTCAGATCGTCTCTTTCGAAATTGGCGAAAAAGAACAGCCTGTTTTTTACGATCGGGCCACCGATACTAACCCCATATTGCAATTGTTCCAGGCCTGTTTTAAAGACGTCGTCACCATTGATCTTTCCACCGGTCAGGTCATCATTCCTGAAGAAACCGTAAACCGTTCCATAAAATTCGTTGGTGCCGCTTTTGGTCACGGCATTCACGGAAGCTCCCGTAAAACCCGATTGTGTTACATCAAAGGGCGCCAGGGACACCTGGATCTGGTCAATGGCATCGAGCGAAATAGGTTGGGCACTAGTTTGTCCGCCAGGCGTAGCCGCATCCAAACCGAAAGGGTTGTTAAAAATAGCCCCATCCAGTGAAAAGTTATTGTATTGGTCATTTCTCCCCCCAAAGGAGATCCCGGAGGTTCCCGAGGAAGCCGTTGGTTCTAATCTGGTAAAATCCTCCGCGGATCTGGAAATTGTCGGCAGCCTGGTCAGTTCTCGCCTTCCCACGCTTGTTTCCGCACCCGTTCTGTCACTGCCGAAAGTTCCACCTCGGTCTGAGACTACTATAACTTCATCGAGTTCCTGACTTTCGGACGTCATCCTAACGTCCAGGTTGAAGGTTTTACCAAGGCTAAGGAAAATATCGTCTTGTCCGTATGGTTGATATCCTACATAGGATATTGTCACCTCATAAGGTCCTCCCACCCGTAAATTCAACAAATTAAATCTACCATCCTCATTGCTTATGGCCCCGTATTTGGTACCTGTTGGGGTATGGATCGCTAAAATATTGGCTCCCAGCAGGGAAGCGTCCTGATCGTCCGAGACCGTTCCCCTAATATTGGATGTGGTAACCTGCGAAAAAACCGAGGTAACTGCAAAAAGGATTAGTGTTCCAAGAAGTAATCTTTTTTTCATTTATGTTTGTTTAGAGCGTTCTTAAGCAAACATAAAACAAAAAAAATAGCTATGCGTGCATAGCTATTTTAAGTTATCAACTAAATTGTATATTCTATTTCTGTTCAGGTACCACTTCAAAGGCAAATTCTACTACCACCTCCCTGTGAAGTCGTATTTCCGCTTCGTAAGGACCTGCTCGCTTAATTGCGCCTCCTTTAATGCTGATATATTTCTTATCAATTTCATGTCCGGCCTGTTCCAGGGCAGCCGCGAGATCGGTATTCGTTACAGAACCAAATAATTTGTCCGCGGCCCCAACTTTGGCAGGAATTTTTACTTCCAGTTCCTTTAGGGCTTCTGCAGTTTTAGTGGCGGCATCTATTACCTTCTTTTCTTTGTGCGCCTTTTGCCTCAGATTTTCTTCCAAAACCTTCCTGGCAGAAGGGGTTGCCATGGTTGCCAGACCTCGTGGTATGAGGTAATTTCTTCCAAAGCCATTTTTAACAGTGACAACATCATCCTTGAAACCAAGGTTCTGCACGTCTTCTTTTAATATAAGTTCCATGATCCGCTTTTTTCATTTTAATAAATCGCCTACGTAAGGCATAAGCGCCAAATGACGTGACCTTTTTACGGCCTGGGCCACTTTTCTCTGATATTTCATCGAAGTCCCTGTAAGCCTACGGGGCAATAATTTTCCCTGTTCGTTTACAAGCTTCATCAAAAAGTCCGGATCCTTGTAATCAATATACTTAATTCCCGATTTCTTAAATCTGCAATACTTCTTTTGCGTATTTGTCTCAATATTCAGCGGGGTGAGATACCTTATTTCCCCGTCCTTTTTACCTTTTGCCTGTTGTTGTAACGTTGCCATACTACTTACCCTTTAACTTTTAATCTGGTTCTTCTTTTCTCTGCCCATGCAACTGCGTGTTTGTCCAGTTTAACGGTCAAAAAACGCATAATGCGTTCATCCCTTCTAAATTCCTGTTCATACGGAGCAATGGCTTCGCCAGGTGAAGTAAATTCAAATAAGTGATAAAAACCACTTTTTTTGTGCTGAATCGGGTAGGCTAATTTTTTTAGGCCCCAGTTCTCTTTGGATACCATCTCGGCACCATTCTTTTTTAAGAAATCCTCGAATTTCTTGACTGTTTCCTCTATCTGCGTGTCGGATAGAACGGGATTTAAAATGAAAACAGTTTCGTAATGATTCATATTGCTATTTGTTTTAAGGAGCGCAAAAGTAACAATTATTCACACTATTTACAAGAAAACGAAAAAATCTTCGTTATAGCTAAAAGAATCATAAAATTAAGCTTAACCTAAACCCAAAAATCTTATGATCATTGCCGATTATACAGTATTTGTAGCAATGTTTACAACTTTTATTGCAGTTGAAAGCGTTTTTTGTGTAATTTGTCGATGATTTAACCCCACAAATCTACCCATTTATGAAATTACGAAGTATTGTTGTTGATGATTCCTCCATGCAACGTATGGCAGTTGCCAAGTTGGTGAACAATCATCCTAACCTAGCCTTAATTGCCGAATACAGCAACGCCATTGAAGCGAAAAACGGTATAAAGAACAACGAAATAGATCTGATTTTCCTGGATGTTGAAATGCCTATTATCAGCGGTTTTGACTTACTTGAATCATTGGAAAACCGACCCCAGGTCATCCTGATCACCGGAAAGCCGGATTATGCGCTTAAAGCCTTTGACTATGATGTTACGGATTATCTGCACAAGCCGATCACAATGGCGCGTTTTGATGCTTCCGTAAAAAGAGCAGTCGCCAAATATGAGCAGATCCACAAGGTCAATGAGGATGAGGAGCATATTTTCGTTAAAAGTAACCTGAAGAAAAGGAAGGTTATACTTAATGACATCAAATGGATAGAGGCTCTTGGAGATTACATAAAATTGGTGACGGATGAGGCCAATATTGTTATTCTTTCAACCATGAAGGCCTTTGAAAAGCAATTGCCCGAAGACAAATTTTTAAGGATTCACAAGTCCTATATTGTGAATTTAGAGAAGATTGAGAAATTCAACAGCAAGAATGTTGAGGTTAGCGGCAGGTCCATACCCCTTAGTAGAAATAAAAAGACAGAGTTAGCAGAAGCTCTTAATAATGTGTAACTATAGCTATAAATGATCTACGTTGTAGATTAGTCGTACACTCCTGTACTGGGAAATAGCATTAAAGGATTTATGAATTCTTTTAATGCTATTTTTTATTTTGGCGAATGACTGATTTTCAGGTATTTTCACTAAAATATGTTTTAAATATTGATTTCTGATCCGGGGGATCACTGGAAATTCCGGCCCAAGGACACCGGTATTTTGAACCTTTCTAAGGGCCTTTGCAAACCAGGCCGAAGCCTCGTTCAATTTGTTGTAATCTTTGTGTTTTAGGGTGATCCTGATTAGCCTGTTGGCAGGAGGGTAGTGGTATTGCCCCCTTTCATATAATTGTTCTTTAAACATCCCCTCGTAGTCGCCTGTGCTTACTTGCCTGAGTATCTGGTGATACGGGTTATACGTCTGTATAATGACTTTGCCGCGTTTCTTAGTGCGCCCGGCCCTCCCCGCGACCTGGGTCAATAATTGAAAACTTCTTTCATGTGCGCGGAAATCGGGAAAATTCAAGAGGGTATCGGCATTCATAATACCCACGAGATTTACATTCCTGAAATCAAGGCCTTTAGTAATCATCTGAGTGCCCACCAAAATATCAAACTCTTGCCGCTCAAATGCCGTAATGATCTTTTCATAGGCATGTTTGCCCCTGGTTGTGTCCAGATCCATCCGACCTATCGTAGCTTCAGGGAAAAGCTGCCGTACTTCCTGTGCTACCTGTTCTGTTCCAAATCCTTTGGTGTCTAAAGTAAAACTTCCACAGGCAAGACAGGCTTCTTTCAAAGGGCTGTGGTGACCACAATAATGGCAGCGCAATTGATTTCTGTACTGGTGATATGTCAGACTTACATCGCAGTTTGGGCATTGGGGGGAATGACCGCAGGTGGTACATTCCACAATGGGCGCAAACCCCCTTCTGTTTTGAAATAAAATAACCTGCTCCCCTACCTCAAGGGTTTTGCTGATTTCTTCCACCAATCGTTCTGAAAAATGGCCTTTCATTCGTTTTTTTCTTGTCTGCTCCTTAAGATCAACCAATTCTATTTCAGGCATTAATACATCGCCAAATCTTCCGGGAACATGGGCATAACCGTATTTACCGGATCTGCTGTTATTAAAACTTTCAATACTTGGCGTGGCGGAACCTAGCAGCACCTTGCAATTATGCATGGTGGCCAAAACAATGGCCGCATCCCTGGCATGGTAGCGCGGGGCAGGATCGAACTGTTTAAAGGATCCTTCGTGCTCCTCGTCAATGATGATAATTCCCAAATCGGAATAGGGCAAAAAGAGCGCCGAACGAGCCCCGATGATCAGTTGGGCTTTCTCCTTTTTATTCAATACATTATACCATACCTCTACTCTTTCCTGCAAACTGTATTTGGAATGATAAACCGATATTTTCTCACCGAAGTATTCCTGTAATCTATTGATCAGTTGCGTTGTTAATGCTATTTCCGGTAATAAGTAAAGCGCCTGCCTCCCTGAATTTAAACAACCCTCGAGCAACTTGACGTATATTTCTGTTTTACCCGAAGAGGTAACACCGTGAAGAAGTGTGACACTTTTATTTTTAAATGCTTTATTTATATCTTCCAGGGCTTTGTCCTGAGATTCATTGAGGTTTTTCAAATTTCCCTCCGAGGTATCGCCTTCGTAGCGTATCCTGTCGGTCTGAAGAAAGTATTCTTCCAATATCCCTTTCTTGATCAATGCTGCAATGGTGGCCTTGGAAACCTTGCTTTCGTATTCAAGATCTGCAACCTTAACAGGTTTCCTGGATCTTGCCTGAAGCTGAAACAGTGCCAGAACCGCCCTGCTCTGTTTCGGTGCCCTTGCCAGGCTCCCTAGTGCTTCTTCAAGTTTTTCTTCACCTTCAACTTCCCCTCCTAATTTTACATACCGGATCATTTTGGGTTTGTACCGTTCCTGTAAATCTTCCTTGAGGACAATAGCCCTTTTGTGAAGCAATCTGTTCAGAAGAGGAAGTATGGATTTCTTTTCCACGATGCTGATAACATCCTTAGCCCTAAGTAAAGGCTGATGTTCAAGGGCTTCCAATACCAGAAACTCGTCATCCTTTAATAGGGTTTCATCTACATAAGAGCCCTTGTTTTTAAGGATCCATGTTTCACTTTCCAGGAGTAAAGCACCCGGAACGGCACTTCTGAATACTTCGCCCATCGTACACATGTAATAGTCGGCAATCCATCGCCAGTGACGAAGTTGCACTAAATTTACGAGGGGATGGTCATCAAGTATCTGATGAATTTCTTTGGGCTGATAGGCGGCCGGTGGAGTCTGATGGATCTCGTGGACGAGGGCGGTATAGATCTTAGATTTCCCGAAGGGAACCGCTATACGCATGCCAGGTCTCAGCATGTGCGCTTCATCTGCGGAAATTAGATAGGTAAAGTCGTTCTCTAATGGAATTGGAAGAATTACATTAACAAAATATTCCATAGTTCCCCTGCTTCTAATTTTCCACCCGAAGCCAGGTTTGCGTGCGGTATAAAAATGCAAGATAACCCCTTACCTTCAGCTCATCTGAATTATCCGGGTTTAACCAGATCTTACAACGAAAGGTCATCGCCTGCTCCGGGTCAAAAAGTGTTTTCCCTTTCCATTCCTCATCATTATTTTTCTTTAATCCGTCTATAATCTTCATTCCCAGGACGGGCTGATCCTTTAGTTCCCCCTCACATTTACCGCAAAGGGCATCTTCCTTTCCTTTTTCCAATATACTATCGATCTTCCCATACATCAGGCCATCCTTCTTATAAACGTGAACTACCGCCTTAGGTTTTCCCGTTCGGTCGTCTATGGTCTTCCATTTACCAAAAACGCTTTGGGCAGAAGTGGATTGGAAAAAGAATACGAGCAGGCAAAGTACAATAAGCTTAGTTGGGGGAGGGCTCTTCATCTTTACTATGTTTATTTCTTAAAAAATTCAGGGTTGCATTTAGCTCAAAACCAAGTAGCAATATATTCGAATTTAACCATATATATACCATTAATATCAATAATCCGCCTAATGCACCGTACAATTCGTTGTAACGGGCAAATTTTTCAACATATACCCCAAAAAGGTAGGAAGTTAAAAGAAACAGCAAGGTAGTCATAAGCGCTCCATAGGAAAAGAATTTGGCCTGTTTTCCTTCTGCCGTTCCGAAATAATAGAGAATAGCCGTTGTAAAATAAGTGAGTATTACAAAAAACAATACCTTCCCTATCCGAACACCCCTGATCTTCCCCTCCTCCAGCACATAGCCCCCTGTTCTTGCCGCAAAATCGCTTAAATATTTCAAGACATATATTTCAAAATAGAGATACACCACAGCCCCGACGATGATGAGGATAGACAAAATGAGCCCTACCATAAGCGCATAGGCATATTGTTTAAAAAAGTTTCGCGTAAGTTTAATGTGATAAGAGTTTTCAAAACCGCCGAAAATCGCATTTACCCCGTTGGCCATCAGAAAAATTGAAATTACGAACGCCGAGGATAGCAAACCTCCCTGTTTCTGACCTTTGATCTGCAGATAGATCTCTTCAAAATACTGCCCGGTTGCGGTAGGAAGGAAGGACTCCAGGAAGGCGAGGAACTGGGCATCGAAATTTTCATTGCTCAGACTCACGTATTGAATGAGAAAAGGCGCCATGGTAAGCAGGAAGATCAGCAAAGGGAACAATGCCATAAATAAGCTGAAAGCAATGGAGCTTGCTCTTGTTGACAGCGTTCCCTGAACTATTCCAAAAAAGTACATCTCTATAAGATCATAAAGGGAAAGTCCTTCAAAGGTGGGTAGCGTAATTCTTTTTAGGAATTTTACCATCCGGTTTATTACAGGGATTTTGTCTAGTTTTTCCTCTATTTCTGCCGACATCTACACTGCTTTTAGGCTGATATCTTTGTTGTGCACGGAATGGGTAAGTGCTCCTGACGAAATATAATCCACACCACATTCCGCATAGTTACGGATGGTTTTCTCATTAATTCCTCCCGAGGATTCCGTCAGGCATTGATTTCCAATACTATTTACGGCTTTTCTGGTGTCTTCCAGATTAAAATTGTCCAACAGGATGCGGTATACCCCACCGGCTTCAAGAATTTCCCGAACTTCCCCAAGATTTCTGGCCTCCACAATAATTTTTAGATTACGGCCTGTTTTTTTTAAGTAATCTTTCGTTTTCCTTATAGCTTCTGAGATCCCTCCGGCAAAATCAATATGGTTGTCCTTGAGCATAATCATATCATACAAGGCAAAACGATGGTTTTCACCTCCCCCGATCTTTACCGCCCATTTTTCCAGGGCACGAATGCCGGGTGTGGTTTTACGGGTGTCGAGTATTTTGGTGCCCGTCCCTTCGAGGATTCTTACAAATAGATTCGTTTTGGTCGCTATGGCACTCATACGCTGCATGGCGTTGAGTACCAGCCGCTCTGACTTCAGGATACTCCGCGATCTTCCTTCTACAAAAAAAATGACGTCTCCAAATTTTACCGTTTGTCCGTCATTGATCAAAATCTCTGTCTTTAGTTCATCGTCCACATAGGCAAAAACTTGCTTAGCGAATTCAACTCCTGCAATAATCCCCTGATCTTTGACAAGTAATTTTGCCTTTCCAATGGCGTCATATGGAATACAGGCCTGGGAGCTATGATCACCATCTCCTACATCTTCCCGGATAGCATTTTCAATGATTAGATCTATCTCATGCCCGAATTGTTCTTCTGAAATCATTCTTTCTTCTTGTGGCCTGCTAAAATACTAAATTGTTTTGGGTTGTTTTGAGTTTAGGGTGTTGCTCTCGGTGCCCTGTGCACAAAATCTCATTTGGAATTAAGATTGGTGATCTATCAGGGCTATACCCAGACTTTTGGTCACTTACACAGCAGGCCTGTCATAGTTCTTGGAGCTTGGAATTTGGGTCTCTTGGAACTACATTTGTCACATGAACATAAAGCTACTTGCCGTAGGTAAAACGGATAGTGCGGAACTACGGGCCCTTATTGCTGGTTATGCCAAGAGAATAGGTCATTACACAAATTTTCATCTGGAAATTATTCCGGATATCAAAAACGTAAAACACCTTACTGAAGCAAGTCAAAAAGAAAAGGAAGGCGACCTTGTCCTCAAAAAGATCCATCCCACGGATGCACTGGTGCTGCTGGATGTAAAAGGAAAACAGTACTCCTCGGTAGACTTCTCCGGCTTTCTTCAAAAGAAAATGAATTCGGGCGTCAAACAACTCGTATTTGTAGTAGGAGGGCCTTATGGGTTTAGCGACACAATGTATGAAAAGGCCCATGGGAAATTAAGCCTGTCTAAAATGACATTTTCGCATCAAATGGTGCGCTTATTTGCAGTGGAACAAATATACAGGGCATTTACCATTCTCAGGAATGAACCTTACCACCATGAACAGGCCGCTCCTAACTTCTGCAGAGAAGGGGAATAACAGGATACTGAAAGCCCACTCCATTTTGAGAAGGGATTAAGGGGTGGGGTCTAATACAATACCCTGAATTTGATCGTATTTTCTACTTTTTTAAGGGCCTTAGTTACCTCCTTATTGTATTCCTTATCCAGATCAGTGATCACATACCCCACCTCGTTGTCCGTAGATAAATACTGACCTGTAATATTCATGTCGAACTTCGCTAGAACTTCATTAATTTTAGCCATGATACCCGGAACATTCCTGTGGATATGTAAAAACCTGTGGGCATTGGTCTGCTTTGGCAAGCGAATATTTGGAAAATTCACGGCGTCAACGGTGCTTCCGGAATTAATATAATCCATGATCTTATTTGGTACAAAATCGGCAATATTACGCTGCGCCTCCTCCGTACTGCCTCCCACGTGAGGTGTTAATATCACATTGTTCAAGCCCTGCAGTGCTGTCTGAAATTCTCCATTACCGCCTGGTTCTTCAGGATATACATCGACAGCCGCCCCGGCCAGTTTTTTATTTTTCAGCGCCTTTTCCAGGGCGGGGATATCTACCACAAACCCCCTGGACAGGTTAATGAGCATGGCGCCATCCCTCATTTGATTGATCTCGCGTTCCCCTATAAATTTCTCATTCGCCTTATTATCATCGATATGAAGGGAAACCACATCCGAAACATTTAGCAAGTCCTCCAGGGTTTTGCACTGAACGGCATTGCCAAGAGCGAGGGTGTCATTTACATCGTAATAGTACACCCGCATTCCCATGGCCTCTGCAAGCACGGAAAGTTGTTTGCCAATATTTCCGTACCCCACAATACCAAGATTCTTTCCCCTGATCTCCCTTGAGTTCGCTGCGGTTTTATTCCACTTACCCCCATGAATTTCGGTACTGCGCGGAAATACGTTACGCATCAGCATAATGATCTCCCCAATTGCAAGTTCTACTACAGATCTGGTGTTGCTGTAGGGGGCGTTAAAAACAACAATGCCCTTTCTTCTGCATTCATCGAGATCTATTTGCGTAGTCCCAATACAAAAAGCCCCGACAACCAGGAGTTTGTTGGCTGCTTCCAGAACGGCCTTATTTACCTGGGTTTTGGAGCGAATACCCAGAACATGTACTCCCTTGATCCGTTCTTTTAACTCCTCTTCCGATAGGCTTTTTTCTACCAGTTCGACCGAAAATCCGTCTTGAGAGAGATTGTCAAAAGCCGCGGGATGAACATTTTCCAACAATAATATCTTGATCCTGTTTTTGGGGTAGGATATATTCCTTGGAAGATCATTTACAAAAAGGAATTCATCCATATTTGGTGCCACATGATCCGCATTGGCTGCAGCTTTATCCCGGTGAACATTTTCGGTATAGGCGAAGAATTTATGCGCAATTCCGGCTTCGCGCATCACATAATCGCTGTACCCATCGCCGATCACCTGCACCTCCCCCCCAAGATCGAGTTGTTTTAAACATTCAATCTTACCGTTGTGAGAGGCAAGTGGGTTCTTTGCATCAAATCCGATGATCTTCCCGTTCTCATCGAACTCAAATGTGTTGGCATACACTCTTTCCGAAGGAATGTTGTATTCCTTCACTATAGGATCTATGAACTCTTTAAAGCCACAGGAAATAACGTAGATATCATCTGAGAATTTTTCAAAAAATTCCTTGTTGGATTCAATTGACTTCGAAATCTTTTGACGCAGTTCTGTCACCAGGCCTTCCAGATCATCTTTATGTGCATCTAAAAGTTTTATTCTGCGTTCAAGGGATTCCGTAAATGAAATGTCCCCATCTATACCCAGATTCGTTATGTGCTGGATTTCGTTGACAACTTCCTCCTTATTGGATTTCCCCTGCAAGGTCATTTCCGCCAGAACGTCCAGGGCTTCTACCCGCGTTAGGGTGCTATCAAAATCAAATACATATTTCCTTCCCACATGAATCATTTTAGTAAAATTTAAGATGCAAAAGTAGAAATTTATTACTATAGCAAATAAAAAGAATTGGGATATAAACCTAAATGTTTTAAAATAACCACTAATGTCCGGTTAAAGACGTAAGACCGCTGCGCTACAAGACATAAGAAGTAAGACTTGATCGTGACCAACCGAAATCATATAGTTGATCTCAGGTGCCAAAGGTACGTTCATACTTGTTGGCAATGTATGAAAAGCAAGCCCTTGGATAACAAATATAAAACGCCCAATATACTTGCAGTTAAAAAATTTTACCGGACAACAATAAAAAAGTATTTTATTTGCGGAGATTTGGTCAACGATGTCCTAAAAATAATCTAAATCTGATGAGGAGATCAAGTCAACTCTTTTTAGAATTTCTCCGTTATCCCAATTAATACCAAAGTTTATACTTGAATCAAGAGAGTGGCACCCGCCCGCCCGCAGTATAAGCAGGGTCAAAAAAATTGCAAAATCACTTTTGTCAGGACTCTAGACTCTACAGTCTTTCTGTTTTATCCTTTTCTTTTTTGAGACCTGGCACTATTGAAATACCTAAAGGAATTTCGAGCTTTACTAGAGGTTTTATGTGTTTTTTTATAGATTAATATAGATGATTCCTGTTATAATGGCAATCCCAAAACTCATTAAGGTGCCGATTAAAATATACTCCGTAAGCTTACGGTTATTGGCTTCTTTTAAGTCATTAAATCTAAAGACAGATTTTGCGGTTATAAGCAGTCCGATGGCTTCCCATCGCCCCATGATAATAAATAGCAGCACAAACAGGCGCTCAATAATACCTATATATTTTCCTGCATTCGGCAAAGACTTATGGTCGAGCTCAATCTGGGCCGACATTCTTTCCAATAATTTGCTCATAGCAATTGCCGCAGGAAAACTCACAAACACAATAGCTGTTATTAGAGCCCAGTCTAACTGTTGTAGCAACCCTTGGGTGTGCTCCCAAAGATTATTGTAGTATGCACAGAAATATAGTACCGTGATATGTAAGGCCTGATCAATAAAAAAAGAGACGGCCCGGATCCTGAACAAGTGATTGGTGTACAATTTTGCAAGGTCTATGAAATAATGGGATACTGCTATGATCAGGGCCAGCCGCCAATCCCAGAGGAGGATCATGGTTACAACAAAATGAAGCAGCACATGAAAATAGAGATATTTGGAAGAAACCTTATTAGCTTCCTTATGTATTACCCATTTAGTAGGTTGCAATAGAAAATCCCCGATGAGGTGGGCCAGCAAAAGTTTTGTAAAAAGCATCATAAACTTGTTGTATTTAGGGAATGAGCATAGAAGTCCATAAGTTCCAGAACAAGGTCGAGCCGTGCCCGTTTTTGGCGCTGGCTCACGGCAGATTGCTGAATGCCCAGTTGTTTGGCAATTTCGTTCTGTGAAGCATTGGGATTTTCCAGGGCCATTGCAACGATCTCGGCCGAAACGATGCTCCAATTATCCATAAAATCCGAAGCGAGTTTTAGCATAAGATTTAACATACTATCATATTCTTTATTTCCGGTAGCTATCTTCAAATTGAGTTTCCACTCCTTTAATGCTTCAAATGTACGCCCCGACCGCTGGTAAGCCGAACCATTAGATTCACTCACTTTCGAGCCGGCAAAAGTTTCTGTACCCAGGCCAATGCCCATGCGAACATCCAGGTTTTTAATAGATTTGATCAGGGCCTTTATCCGTATGGCAGTTCGTAATGCATGTTCCTGCACTATTCTTAATTGAAATTCGTCCCCCCTGTATATTTCCCAATCCTTTGGGGTTTGCCCTTTTTGAGAAAAAAACTCCTTGAGAACGGGGATCCATTCGGAGGCCTGATGTTTTTCAGAATCGATAATATCACCGGTTATTATTGCAATCATAATTATAAGCTTAAGCGCTAATATATGATATTATAAGCAAAAATACTAATATTTATAATTATAAGCTAATTTACTAATATTTTGCTCTCATAAGCAAAACCGCTGATAAATTCAAAACCATCGTCTTACCTCAAGGCAATATTGTTGATATGCCTTCCCAAATATTTTGTTCAATGCCTCTTCTTCCGGTATAATCCGATACCTGTTCATATAAGCTACAAAAAGAGCCGCAGTTACCGTATTAAAAGCGTTTCCAAGTTTCAGGCCAAAGGCAAGCAGAATAAGCAGCATAGCCAAATACATAGGATTTCGGGAAAATCCGTACACTCCATTGGTTACAAGACGGGATGCCCTGGAAGGCCTTCTGGGATCTACACTGGTTCTAGCCCTGTAAAACTGGTAAAGCGAAAAAAAACTTATCAAAACAGCCAAAACCAATAGTGTCATCGCCAGGTAATTTCGGCCAAAAAAATCAAAATAACCCACAGGTAAGAACCTGGCAAGAAGGTACATAAGAATTCCAAATACCACGAATACAACGGCAGGAGGGATTTTGAGTTTCATTCACGGAATTTAATAAAAATACTATTTTTAACGGTCCGAACTTATTTTTCAAGCGAATTCCTGGCCAAATGGATCTTGTTTTTGCAACTCATAACACAAACAAATTAAGGGAAGTACAACTTTTGCTTCCAGATTACATCAATCTGTTATCCCTAGAAGATATTGATTGTAAGGAAGAAATAAAAGAAACAGAAAACACACTGGAGGGCAACGCCCTGCTAAAAGTCAATTACATAAAACAATATTTCGGATATCCCTGTTTTGCGGATGACACCGGCCTCCTGGTAGATGCATTGGATGGCGCTCCCGGTGTCTACTCGGCGCGTTATGCCGGCAATCAGAAAAATGACAGGGACAATATTAATAAATTATTGGCCCAATTGGAACATACCACTCAGCGCTCCGCACAGTTTAAAACCGTCATCGCCTTACATCTCAATAATGCAAATCACCTTTTTCAAGGAACCGTAAACGGGGAAATAACCACAAAAAAATATGGTGAAAAAGGATTTGGTTATGATCCAATTTTTAAGCCAAACGGGTGCGACAAGACCTTTGGGGAACTATCCATTGATGCAAAAAATAAAATCAGCCATCGCGCAAAGGCCCTGAACGATCTTATTAATTATCTGAAAATATACGCTTAGGCATGGTATAGAAAAGTGGGATTGGACAGAGACAGTACATTCCAATGGCTCCGCAGCATCTTTTTCCAATTCAATAGTTAATTTTTCAAAGCACTCTCAGACCGCATCTATGGTCACTGCACCCCTGGAAATTTAAAATTTACAAAAATAATTTCCATCTAAATAATTCACCGTATCTTTGCCGACTAATTATTGCCGCTGGTATAGCATGTGTTGCGCTGAGTCTAATGGGTTATAACGATAATCGCTCTATGCAACATCCCTTATTTGCGATTAGGTAAAATAACATATTATGACAAAGTTTGAAGCACTGGGGCTGGAAAAGCCCCTATTGGATGCTATTGCCGATCTTGGATTTGAAACACCCTCCGAGGTTCAGGAAAAATCAATCCCTATTTTATTAGAAGACGACATAGATCTTGTAGCGCTAGCGCAAACAGGTACTGGTAAGACAGCGGCTTTTGGGTTTCCCCTGATACAAAAAATTGAAAGCGAAAGAAGGACTACTCAGGGCCTCATTCTATCGCCAACCAGAGAGTTATGCCTGCAGATCACTAACGAACTACAACTGTATTCCAAATATGTGAAGGGGCTGAATGTGGTCGCCATCTATGGTGGTGCCAGCATAACAGATCAGGCAAGGCAGATAAAAAAAGGCGCCCAGATCGTGGTGGCCACCCCTGGCAGGATGAAGGATATGATTGGCCGCGGAATTGTGGATATTTCCAAAATAGACTATTGCATTCTGGATGAAGCGGATGAAATGCTCAATATGGGCTTTTATGAGGATATTAAAGACATCCTGTCTAACACCCCAAAAGAAAAATCTACCTGGTTGTTCTCGGCTACCATGCCCAGGGAGGTCTCGGTTATTGCAAAGAAATTCATGCATCATCCCAAAGAGATCACAGTTGGAACAAAAAACTCGGGCGTTGATACGGTGAAACATGAATATTATGTGGTTGGGGGCAGGGATCGTTACCCTGCTCTTAAAAGATTGGCAGATGCCAATCCGGGCATATTCTCACTGGTTTTCTGCAGGACAAAGCGGGACACCCAAAAAGTTGCGGAAAAATTGATTGAAGATGGGTATAATGCGGGGGCGCTTCACGGGGACCTTAGCCAAAACCAGCGGGATCTGGTGATGAATGCGTTTCGTAAAAAACAAATCCAGATGCTCGTTGCCACTGATGTTGCAGCGCGAGGCATAGATGTGGACGACATTACGCACGTGATAAACTATCAGTTGCCGGATGAGATAGAAACGTACACTCATCGCAGCGGAAGAACGGGCAGGGCCGGTAAATCCGGAATTTCCATGGTGATCATCACGAGAAGTGAGCTCCGTAAAATACATGCCATAGAGAAAAAAATAAAACAAGAGTTTGAAACCAAAAAGATTCCGACCGGAATGGAGATATGCGAAATTCAACTCTATCATTTGGCCAGTAGCATTAAAAATACCCGGGTTAATCCTGATATAGCAGACTATCTGCCAGCCATTAACGACGTTCTTGAGGGCGTAGACCGGGAAGAACTCGTAAAGAAAATAGTCTCTGTAGAGTTTACCAGGTTTTTTAATTATTACAACAGGGCCAAAGACCTAAATACCTCGGATAAACCTGCCGGTCCTGAACGCCGATCAAACGATGGTTTTGAGACCTCCAAAAACGGATCGGTTCGCTATTTTATAAATGTAGGGGAGAAAGATAATTATGATTGGATGTCCCTGAAAGATTTTTTAAAGGATACGCTGGATGTTGGTCAGGACGATATCTATAAGGTGGATGTAAAGGACAGCTTTTCCTTCTTTAACACAGATGCCGGGCATAAGGATCTCATATTACAGACCTTTACCGATTTTAAGGTAGACGGGAGGTTCGTGAACGTTGAAGTTTCAAAGAGTCCGGAAACTGGCGGCGGAAGGAGAACCAATGGTAGAGGCCGTAAAAAAAGCAACGAGCGTGGCCGCAGCAGGAAAAAAGATGGGAATTCGTTTCAAACCGGGGGCAGAAGATCCGGCAAAAAGCGAAGTAAAAAAAGAGAGGGGTTCTATTAGTAAATTCTGCATTAAAAAATACGATTCGGGGTGTTTTTTTGTTTATTAGTATTTATATTGTTGGTTTCCGTTAATGAAGAAATATTTCATCTTATTTATTGCCCTCACAAATCTCCATGGATTTTCGCAAGAAACGGAAGATGCTGTTCAGGAAGGAAAAATTGAAGCTGTGGTCGTTAACGCACAGTCAGACAGACCTTTGGAAAGTGTGCATGTCATTAACTTAAATCAGGTGATAGGAACTATAACCAATAAAAAAGGCGAATTTACTATCACGGCCGCCGTCAATGACACCCTGTATTTCTCCTATCTTGGATTTAAGTCCCAGAAGATCCGTATCACCAACGACATGTTCAAATTTAAGGACACTAAAATTGCGCTGACGGAATTGGCATATGCTTTGGAAGAAGTAATTGTAAAACCCTATCAGCTAACCGGTTATCTAGAGATTGATGTAAAAAATCTGCCTGTCAATACCGCTTACCAGTACAGTATATCCGGACTTTCCAAGAGTTATGAGGCCGGAAATAAGAATCCGAGCGCGGTAACCAAAGTTTTAGGGGCAATACTTAATCCGGCAGATTTGCTTCGAAATTTATTTGGCAAAAAACCGCGGCAAATGAGAAAACTCAGGCAGATGAAGGAGGATGATGAAATTCGGAATCTCTTAGCAGCCAAATTTGACCGCGAGACATTAACGGAATTGCTTCAACTTGAAAAGGTAGACATAGAGGATATCCTTTCCAATTGCAACTACTCAAAATCTTTTATCGCCACTGCGAACGACCTTCAAATACTGGACGCAATAAGCAGCTGTTACGAGGAATACAAGGTTCTGAACAGAAAAAAATAAATTTTCTATTTCCCCTATCATTTTATAGCTTTAGGCAAAATCCAATAACATGCAAAAAATGCTGATTGCGCTTGCAATCTCCGCACTATTTTTCGCCTGCAAAGAAGAAAAAAAAGAACAGGTTATGAAAGAGCCTCCGGTGCCAACGGATACGCACCGTACAATAGAAAAAAAAGTGCCGTTTGTCTGGGAAGGTGCCAACGTATATTTTTTGCTTACCGACAGGTTTAACAATGCAAACACGGAAAAGGATATCAATTTTGAGCGAACGAATCCAACAGGCCCCTTGCGGGGCTTTATGGGCGGTGACCTGCAAGGGATAACCAAGAAAATTGAGGATGGTTATTTTACCGATCTTGGCGTAAACGCTATCTGGCTTACCCCGGTGGTTGAGCAAATTCACGGGGATACGGCAGAGCAAAATAACAATACCTACGGTTATCACGGTTATTGGACCAAGGATTGGACCATCCTGGACCCTAATTTCGGCACTAAAAAAGATCTGGAAAATCTTATAAAAACGGCTCATAAAAAAGGTATTCGCATACTGATGGACGTAGTACTGAACCATACAGGGCCCGTAACAGGCAAAGACCCGGTATGGCCCGGAGATTGGGTAAGAACAGAGCCCGTTTGCGATTTTACTACCTATGAGAACAATACCTCGTGCCGGCTGGCAAATCTTCCGGATATTTATACAGAATCTGATGAGCCCGTTGAACTGCCTGATGCACTTCTGGCCAAATGGAAGGCTGAGGGAAGGCTGAGCAATGAATTAGACGAATTGCAACTTTTTTTTGAACGGACAGGTTACCCGAGGGCTCCCAGATTCTATATTATAAAATGGCTTACGGATTACATTAATGATTTTGGCATTGATGGTTTTAGGGTAGATACCGTAAAACACGTAAATGAAAATGCCTGGGCCGAACTGTATAAGGAAGCCTCTCATGCGTTTGAAACATGGAAAAAGAAACATCCTGATAAAATTTTGGATGATACTCCTTTTTTTATGGTTGGGGAGGTCTATGGATATGGCATTTCCGGAGGCAGGGAGTATGATTTTGGCGACAAAAAAGTGGATTATTTCAATTATGGATTTAAAAGCCTCATTAATTTTGAACTGAAACACGATGCACTGAATGATTATGAAACCATTTTTACCAAGTACAGCAAATTGCTGCATTCGGAATTAACTGATAAAAGCGTTCTAAATTATCTCACTTCCCACGATGACATGGAACCCTATGACCGGGAGCGAAAGGATCCCTTCAAGGCAGCGAATATTTTAATGTTAACTCCGGGGGCTTCCCAGATTTATTATGGAGATGAGACGGCCAGAAGTTTGATCATTGAAGGGACCGTCGGTGACGCCACCCTGCGTTCATTTATGAATTGGGAGGAGTTGGACAGTCTGCCACAAACCAAAAAAATTCTCACGCATTGGCAAAAGCTGGGTAAATTCAGGAACCATCATCCTGCCATTGGGGCAGGAAGACATATGCGCCTGGGCAAAACACCGTATGTTTTTAGCCGAACCTATGTCAATGGAGATTATAAGGACAAAGTAGTCGTGGGCCTGGATCTCCCAAAAGGCAAGAAATCACTTTGGGTCAAAGGTTTTTTTGGCGACGGCACCAGACTCTTTGACACCTATTCCGGTACCGAAGTAGAAGTAAAAAACGGAAAAGTCAACCTGGAAAATGATTTTGATATTGCCCTTTTGGAGTTGCCACAGCAATAATCCGAAACCCGTCTCTTTATTAACCAGTCTAAGGATACGCCTATAGTGCAAGCCCCAAATCCTTAAAATTTATGAATTTTACCCGGCGAAACTTCTTTTTAAAGTTAGTATTAGGACTTTTGGGAATTGTTTTTACGGATGCAATTTGGTTTGAGCGTTATATTATTCAATGGACAAGTTTTGATCTGTCTGAGGGAGAGAAGGAAAGAATAAAAGTGATCCAATTGACGGATCTGCATATGAAAAGCCTTGCGTACTTTCATAAATCAATTGCGGCGCGAATAAATAGGGAACAGCCAGACCTGCTCTTCTTCACCGGGGATTCTATTAATAATAACAGAGGTTTAAGGGTTTTAGAGGAATTTCTAAAGCTTATCGATCAAAAAATACCCAAAATGGCCATTATGGGCAATGTTGAGTATTCGGGAAGGGTAAAGATTCCGACCCTGCGAAAATTGTTCGAAAATTACAACGGGTCGTTGCTCATCAACCAAAATTCAAAATTCTTCATCAAAAACAGGTATTTAGGTATTATTGGGGTAGACGATTTTGTGGGCGGGATCCCTGATTTTATTCAGGCGAGTAAAAATTTGGATTTTTCCTTAGAGGCAATCGTCCTTAATCATTGTCCGGTGTATTGCAATGAAATTGCACGTATTAGCCAGCAGTTACAAATTAGAACCAAACTAATTTTATCGGGCCATACCCACGGCGGACAAATAACCATCCTTGGAAAAGCTTTTTTTAAACCTGTAGGAAGCGGAGATTTCCTGAGGGGTTGGTACCGGGTATTGGATTCAAAAATTTTTGTATCCAAGGGAATCGGAACGCGTTACCTTCCTTTACGCCTCGGTTCCAGGGCCGAAGCGACTATTTTTTATGTTTAGGGATCATGCATTCGAATGTAGCGCAATCCTGTTGCCCTCCGTGTCTTTTAACAGCGCCATAAAGCCATGGCCGCCGCCAATTTCGGTTTTCTGCTTCAGAATTTGGCCCTCAGTCCCCTCTACCCTGCTTAATTCCTCGGCAACATCTTTACAGGAAAAATAAATAAGGGCGCCTTGGGTATCACTGGGAGCGTACATTTCATGTTTGACCAGAGATCCCGTTGCTCCGGGCTTGGAACGATCGCTTGGAAACCATCCCATAATTAGTCCGCCCAGATCATGAACAGAAATTGAAATATCAAAAACAGTTTCGTAAAACTTCTTAGCCCTGTCCATATCGATCACCGGAAGTTCGAACCAGCCCACCAGGTTATTTTCCATTATTCTCAGTTTTCCATTTGTGTCTTCAGGGTAGCCAAACCCTCTTCAAAATCCTTCCCTACCATCTTGTCCATACTCATGAACAACATCATAATGCTCATAGGGAATTTGTTCCGGCCGGAGAAACCCCAGGTCACTTTGGTCTTCCCTTCAGAACCATCATCTACCTGAAGATAACAATCTGAGGTAGATTTCCAGGGTTTTAGAAAGCGTAATTCGCCTTCGATCCTTTTACCTGGTACTATCTTAGTGATTTCCTGTTCTCCTTCACCCACTTCTTTATTGCCGTTCCAATAACTAATGCAACCTACCTCTCCGTCCGTCCCCTTAAACTTTTTCTCCATATTAGGGTCTCTTTTAGCCCAGGGAGACCACTCGTCCTGATTTTTGAGGTATTTTAAATGTTCAAAAACTTCTGATTTCGGCCTTGCAATTTCAACAGATCGGAATACATCGTAGGTTTTGGGCGCCAACAAGGCCAATATAACAATAAGGACAACAATCCCCGCTAGGATATAAAGTAAAGTAGTCATTTGTTTATCAATTAGTTAGTTGTAACCTACAATGTAAGAAAAAATGATTATTCCCGGTAATATCTGTCCAAAATTTTATCTATACCCCTAATAGATTTTTTAGTCCAATCGAGCTTTTTCTGCTCTATCTCGCCTTCGCTAAGTTGCCATTTCAGATCTGAACTTCTTAGCTCCTTAGTGAGGTGCTGCAATAGTACGGCAGCAGCCACAGAAACATTAAGGCTTTCTGTAAATCCTGTCATCGGAATTTTCAGGTACCCGTCAGCTTCTTTCAGTACCTCGGGACTAAGCCCCTCCTTTTCAGTACCGAAGAACAGCGCCGTTTGAGCCTTTAATTTAAAATCAGGCAACAGGCAGGAATCCTCATGTGGAGTTGTTGCAATGATAACATATCCTCTTTGCCGCAGGGAAGCTATACATGCGGCCGTCGTTTTATACCTGTATAGATCTATCCATTGCTGCGCCCCCATTGCAATTTTCTTGTCCAACCTTTTTCCAAACCTGCCTTCGATAACATGTATTTCCTGAATTCCAAACACCTCGCAACTCCGTATTAAAGCGCTCGAGTTGTGCATTTGAAAAACATCTTCGGCCGCCACTGTCAGGTATCTCGTGCGCTGCTGAAGAACCTTTGAAAATTTTTCTTTTCTTTCCCGGGAAATAAATGTTTCCAGATATTGAAGGAGGGTTAAATCAACCATATATCTAATTTAATAAAACGTATATTTATCACTAATGTCCGGTTAAAGACGTAAGACCGCTGCGCTACAAGACATAAGACGTAAGACTTGATCGTGACGAACCGAAAATCATATACCAAAGGTACGTTCATACTTGTTGGCAATGTGTGAAAAGCAAGCCCTTGGATAACAAATATAATGGGAACGCCCAATATACTTGCAGTTTTGGCATTACCGGACAACAATATATATTTATATAGAACATCCGCTTATGTCAAAAAAGATTGTAGTCTTAACGGGGGCCGGGGTCAGTGCGGATAGTGGCCTTAATACCTTTAGGGATGCTGATGGCCTCTGGGAGGGCCACGACGTGATGGAGGTAGCCTCCCCACAGGGTTTCCGGAAAAACCCGGAACTTGTAATGGATTTTTACAATAAAAGAAGAAGGCAACTCTTAGAAGTAGCACCTAATAAGGCCCATCAGGCCCTTGTATCGTTGGAAAAACACTACAATGTTACTATCATCACCCAAAATGTCGACGACCTTCATGAAAGGGCGGGAAGTTCAAATGTAGTGCACCTGCACGGAGAATTGCTAAAAGTACGTAGCATTGGTGATGACTCACTGGTGCTCCATTGGAAAAAGGATCTTAACATGGGGGATGCCTGCGAGAACGGGCATCAATTAAGACCCCATATTGTATGGTTCGGAGAAGAAGTACCCATGTTGCCGGCTGCGGCTAACATCACCCGGGAAGCGGATATAGTACTTATCATAGGCACCTCTATGCAGGTGTATCCGGCAGCCGGTCTGGTGCATTATGCGCCACCTCATGCCCTTATTTATTTTATTGATCCCAGGCCCTCTGTTAGGGAAAGCGATTTCAGAAACCTGAAGATAATTCCTGAAAGAGCGGCGATCGGGGTGCCTGTTTTAGTTGCTGACCTGATAGCCAGGGCTTCCTGACGAGTGACAAAATATAATTATCTTTACAAGGATCCTTGGTGCAATAATTTCAGAAAACTGTAAGGGGCAACTCCTGGCGGGCTAGGATCTTTATGTTATTTTCGTAGCTGAAAATTTCATTTGAAACTGCAATTTGGTGCACAAGGCCGAGCTATACACCTCTTTAAATTACGTAACCCACTCCAGGGAAAAGCGCCTGAAAATGGCTCGGCTGCTATTAGATAATTGCCATTTGGTCCGTCCGCTTATGGAAATTGCATTTGAGGTTGAGGATCCCCTCTCAAGTAAGGCGTGCTGGGTTTTGGAGTTCACGGCAAAACAAAGGCTGTCCTGCTTATTTCCACACCTGGATTTTTTTACAGATCGTATAGGAAGTGTTCAACTTCACTCATCGGTACGGCCGGTGGCAAAGATTTGCGAAAGTCTGGCACTTTGTTTTTTTTCGGAGCAAAAAAAGGAGTGCCGGGAAGCCCTGACAGACACTCATCTGGAAAAAATGGCCACCGCCTGTTTTGATTGGCTTATAGGTGAGCATAAAGTTGCGGCCAAGGCATATTCTATGACCAGTTTATTGCTATTGGGAGAAAAATTCGACTGGATTCATCCTGAACTACACCTGGTAATTGAGCAAAACTATACCCTGGGAAGTGCAGCCTATAAAGCCCGGGCCAGGCATACGTTGACGAAACTTAAAAAAGCGGAGAGTCGGAAGTGGGTTGCTGGCCGTAGAAAGTGGACAAAGCTAAAAGCTTAGCGTTTCAGGTTTGTGAAAGAAGTTTCAAAAATTGAAAATATCAGATGCCGCCTTTTGATTTATTTAGTACTCGTTACAGGGTACCGTTTACCGAATACCGCTTACCGTTTACTTCATATTCAGTATCTTTGCAGCTTTCCGGGAACAAACCAATTCTGAAAAAATGTCCTTAAACGAACTGAATGCCATTTCACCTATAGACGGGCGCTACAGGAGTAAAGTAAAGGCCCTGGCTTCTTTTTTTTCGGAGGAGGCATTAATAAACTATAGGGTACTCGTTGAAATAGAATACTTCATTGCCTTATGTGAGATCCCCCTCCCGCAACTCCAGGGTTTCGATCATTCTAAATTTGAGGACATTCGGGCTATCCATACAAATTTTGCTTCGGATGATGCACTGTCCATAAAGAAAATCGAAAAAAAAACCAATCACGATGTAAAGGCTGTAGAATACTTCCTTAAAGAAAAGTTCGAAGGACTGGGATTAAGTCCCTACAAAGAATTCATCCACTTCGGATTAACCTCCCAGGATATCAATAATACGGCCATCCCACTTTCTTTAAAGGATGCTATGAATGATTGCTATGTGCCGCAATATCAGGAAGTGCTGGAGAAATTAAAGGCATTATCCGCCGAATGGGAACACATCCCCATGTTGGCCCGTACCCATGGGCAGCCTGCGTCGCCCACCCGACTGGGCAAGGAGATTGCTGTATTTGCGGAGCGGTTGAAGGAACAGTTCAACCTTTTGAATGATATTCCCGGCGCTGCTAAATTTGGGGGTGCAACCGGCAATTACAATGCCCATAAAGTGGCTTATCCGGACATTGACTGGAAAGCTTTCGGGCAAAAATTTGTACAGGAGAAACTGGGTTTGTATCATTCCTTTCCCACAACGCAAATTGAGCACTACGATCATATGGCGGCTTTGTTCGATGCTCTTAAGAGAATAAACAACATTCTTATTGACCTTGATCGGGATTTCTGGACCTACGTCTCTATGGATTACTTTAAGCAAAGGATCAGGGAAGGTGAGGTGGGTTCTTCCGCCATGCCCCACAAGGTAAATCCTATAGATTTCGAAAACTCCGAGGGGAATCTTGGTCTTGCCAATGCCATCTTTGAACATTTGTCCGCTAAACTTCCCATTTCCAGGCTACAGAGGGATCTTACGGACAGCACCGTGCTACGCAATATCGGCGTGCCTTTTGCACATACCATAATAGGCTTAAAGTCCACGTTAAAAGGGTTGAACAAGCTATTGTTAAATACCAAAAAGTTTGAAGAAGATCTGGACAATAATTGGGCAGTGGTTGCGGAAGGTATCCAGACCATACTAAGGCGAGAGGGTTATCCAAACCCGTATGAAGCGTTAAAGGAACTTACGAGAACCAATGAAAGAATAACGCAAAAGTCCCTTGCGAACTTTATTGACACACTGCATATTTCTGATTCCATAAAGGTTGAGCTAAAAGAAATTGCGCCAGATAACTATACTGGCATTTAGATCCGCAAAACCACAGAACTGA
Source organism: Flavobacteriaceae bacterium (assembly GCA_041743085.1). Lineage (GTDB taxonomy): Bacteria > Bacteroidota > Bacteroidia > Flavobacteriales > Flavobacteriaceae > JAFMPW01. Next base: position 115,697 of record JBGTNL010000084.1, on the reverse strand, counting down.
TCTTTTGCCTTGCATTTGGAGGGTGAAACACATATATTCGACAGTACAATTACGAATGGCACGGTCAACCATGTTCTGGTGATATAAATAACAAAGAGTGTCAGGCTTAAACAAAAAATAGTTATGGAAAGTAACTTTTCGGTGGAGGATGCCATCGGTAAACTTTGGGATAAACTGGACGGATGGCTCGATGCCATCATTCTGAAATTACCCAATATTGTCATGGCCATTTTGGTGATGATTTTGTTTTATTTTATCGCACGGGGCTTGCGCAATTTGTTTAGGAAAGTCTTACTCAAAAGAATAAGCCAGGTATCCATACAGGAGATCATCAGTAAGGTAGTATTTGTCGTTGTTTTGCTGATTGGTTTTTTTGTGGCACTGGGAGTGCTCGAACTGGATAAGGTACTTACCAGTATTCTTGCGGGGGCCGGTGTGATAGGTCTCGCAATTGGCCTGGCGCTTCAGGGGACATTGAGTAACACTTTTGGCGGTCTGATCCTTTCCTTTATGCCCAAATTGAAGATCAATGATTTTGTAGAGACTGACGGCACAAAGGGTTTTGTGGATGAAATTAGCCTGAGGAACATCGTGTTAAGAAGGCCTGATAACAATTATGTGGTTATTCCAAATTCCCAATTTATAGACAATGCCTTTACAAATTACTCCATAAGTGAGCGGACAAGGATAGCGGTCAGCTGTGGAGTAGGTTATGAAAGCCATTTACAAGAGGTAGAAGCCATTACGGTTAAGGTAATAGCTGATAATTTTGAACAGAAGGATAATGAAGAAGTAGAATTCTTTTTTACCGAGTTCGGAGACAGTTCTATCAACTTTATAGTTCGTTTTTGGATAGATATGGTCGCCAGCAGGCAAGAACTTGTTGCCAAACATAAGGCGATAAAATTAATCAAGAGCCATTTTGACGAAAGTGATATCAATATTCCGTTCCCCATCCGAACATTGGATTTTGGCAAGAACGATTTAAGAATAGAGATGGACCGGGATTCAAAGGAATAAAAACTTTTCCCAATAAATTTACCCCTTAAGAAATTTTCCTATTTCGCCCAGGCCCTCACCTTTGTAATCGGATTTCTGTATGGCTTGCATTAAATGTACAATGTGCGCCGGATTCATATCGTTCCCCAAAACGCGGATAAGGGCAAATCCTTTATCATCGCTGTTACCGAAAATGATCACTTCATCAATTGCATCCTCATCTCCGAGATATTTGATAACCCCCTTGCCATATTTGGAGTTTAATTTCATCAACTCAACAAAGTCATCATCCTTTAAAATGGTATTTACTTTCGCTTTTTCCACTTTGTACTCTGCGGCATTCTGAGCGGTTTTCCTGAAAGCCAGGACATTTAATTTTTTCAATGATTGCAGGGCTTCTCGCTGGATGTCAGTTAGATCCGCTTTCTCGAGATTCAGAATGCTTGTCGGCACATCCAGGGAAATAAAATTCGGGTTCTCCGAATTGTCCACATAATATTCCTGAAGGCTTTGGTGTGAAGAACATGCTGATATCACAAAAATTGCAACGACCGCAAGGCATTTTATAATTATTTTCATTTTTATTGTTTTAAGATTTTAACCCGGGTGGCAATTAACCGCTACCGCTAAATGTGCCTTCGATGCAAGCTCGCGAAGCTAGATCTCCTAAGGCACCTATTTCAAGTGATCCAGGTATTATCGATACTGATTACTCCTCACCGCTATACTATTTGCCCTTCTTCCCGGCCTTGTTCAACTCCTCCGGGAGATCCATTTTTTTGGTAAGTGCCCCAATTTTCCGTAAATCTATATCTCCGGTAACGGAGAGTAATACGGTTTCGATATTCCTGTCGCCATGACCCACTTCCACTTTGTCCATTCCCGTAACAAACATAAGTAGCTCTTTCACATGGTTCTCGTCCTTGCCATTTTTTATGTAGAACTTCACATGGGTATCGTCATCCTTCACCCGCATTAGCTCTTCCAGGGAAGCTGATTTTAAATAGCTGTCTACGGAAGTTTTCATGTCTGCCGAGACCGCTTTGTCTTCGGTAATAAAAACCTTTAGCTGGTCCAATCCTTTTGAAAGACTCATAAAATCCCTGAGTTCCTCATCGTCCGTGTGATTGCCCAGTTCTCCTAAAAGGTTGATCATGCTTTTATTTACAGTTACAGATGCTACCTTATCCATTTTCTCGTACTTATCGAACAGGGATTGCGAAAAGCCTATGAACGAAACGAAGAATGCGGCTACTATTAAAATTAATTTTTTCATGATGTGCGCTTTTATTTGATGATGTGTTATTTAATTATTCTTTTTCCCGGCTTTATTGAGTTCCTCGGGAAGGTTCATTTTCTTGGTGAGGGAATTGATCTTGTTAAGGTCAATATCACCGGTAAGGGAAAGAAGTACAGTTTCAAACTTCCTGCCGTTGGCCTCTACATTTGCGTTCATGCCGGTAACGAACATTAACAATTCACTCACGTGATCATCGTCTTTACCGCTTTTAATATAGAATTTCACATTCGCATCCTTGTCTTTAATTCGCATCAATTCGTCCAGGGAGGACGATTTCAGGTATTTATCCACTGAAGATTTCATATCTGTACCAACCCCTTTGTCTTCCGTGGTAAAGACTTTTAAGCTCTTTAAACTCTGGGCGATATCCATAAAGTCTTTGGCCTCGCGGTCATCTACTTCAACATCTATTTTGCTCAATAATTTGAACATGCTTTCATTGACAACTACGGTGGTTACCTCATCCAGGTCTTCAAATTTGTCGAAAGCGGACTGCGAAAACCCTACCAGGGGTAGTACCGAGAATACTACGATTGCTATATACTTTTTCATTGAATTTGAATTTTAATTGTTATTGTAAATTTTTTGTTTCGTCTCTTCGAATCCCCTTAAATAGGCTACTTTTTCGGTACCCTTGCCAAAGTTCTCCGCTAATAGGTCCAATGCCTTTTTGGTTTCATTATAGGCATAAAGGGCCTGTTCCTGTTCTTTCTCCCGTTGGTCTTCGTAATTTTTACCAAAATAGATACCCAACGCCAAAACTGCTACGGCTGCCACGGAAACCCATCTTAGGTTATGATTCTTTCGGGGTTCCATTACAGGGAGCGGCCTTGTAAAACGTTCTTCCCTGGCTTTGGAAAAGTAGGTGAACATGGGTTTGTATTGCTCCAACTGCGGAGCTACTTTTTCCCGGGAAAAATACGCCCTTAGGGTGCTTTCTTCGGCATCCGTAGTGGTTGCCTCAAAGTACTTTTCCAATAATTCTTTTATGTTATCCAATTCCATAACTATGTTTTTGAACTAATTTTTCCCTGACTGTTTTCCTTGCCCTCGATAATGCCACTCTCACGGCTGTGGGCTGCATTTCCAATAAATCCGCTATTTCATCGTAATCGTATTCCTCTATGTCCCTTAACTGGAGTACCATTTTCTGCTGCTCGGGCAATTCCTCCATGATCCGCTCCACCCAGCTAACACTATCCCGGGCTTCCATCTGTTGTTGCAGGGAAGTATTCCCATCAGTGTAATTGCTATGAACTAATTTAAGATTACCGGATTGTTTGGATTTTAAGCGATCCAGGCAAAAATTCTTGGTCATTGTCATCGCAAAAGCCTCAACGTTCCTATAGCTTTCAATTCTCTTGTTCTCAGCCCACAATTTCATCAAAATCTCCTGGGTGGCATCTTCTGCTTCCTCTGCGGAAACCAGCAGGCGTTTTGCCAGCCGGTATAGTTTGTCCTTAAAAGGCATGACCACGTTTAAAAACTCCGATTGCGTCATTGTTAGTTGTTCAGCTGTTGCGGCGACCATTCATGGCGTTTTACATAAGGAAGACGAAGTACAACGAATTTTGTTACAAATTATTTTTTTTTCCTCAGGATGTAAGTATTTTAGGTAGTTGCAAACTAAATGTACACAGTTTACGTAACTATAGTACCAAAATTGCTAAAACTTCTTCATGAATTATTATTCAATGGAATGATAATTGGTGGTATTCTTAAAAAAAAACTATGAAAAAATATATTATGTTCTTCCTGTGTATGGGTCTAACATTTATGGGATGCAAGAAAGACGATGATGGCGTAGACGGACCTACGGGCCCGGACCCGAATCCCACCGCGGATGTTAATGTACAAGATTTTATGTGGAAAGCCATGAATATCTGGTATTTCTGGCAGGCCGATGTCCCCGATCTAGGGGATAACAGATTCGCAACAGACGAAGACTATACCGCATTTTTGGAATCCGAAACAGATCCCGCACAGTTTTTCGATAACAAATTGCGATTTACCGAAGACCGGTTTAGTTTTTATAATGAAGATTATACGGAATTAACAAACAACTTATCTGGTATATCCAGAAGTAACGGGGTAGAATTTGGCCTTTTCTTGTTCTCGGATAGTGACGATATATTTGGGTACGTACGGTATATAATAGCGAATTCCGACGCCTCTGCCAAAGATATTGCCAGGGGGGACCTTTTTACCGGAGTAGACGGGCAAACCCTTAACCGCGATAATTACAGCGACCTTCTTTTTGGTGAAAACGCCGCATATACACTAAACATGGCCGATATTGCTGACGGTGTTATAACTCCGAACGGAAAGGAGGTAACGCTGACCAAGGAAGAAGCGTTGGTCGAAAATCCGGTATTTATAACCACTACGTATGAGATTAGCGGACAGAAAATAGGATATTTAATGTACAACGGTTTTACCAATGAATTCGACGAAGATCTGAACGATGCCTTCGGACAGTTAAAAGCAGCCGGAGTAACAGATTTGGTTTTGGATATGCGCTACAATTCGGGCGGATCTGTGAATACCTCTCGCCTGTTATCAAGTATGATCTATGGTACGAATACGGACCAACTGTACATTCGTCAACGATGGAATCCAAAAATCCAGGCCGCTTTTACGGCAGATGACCCGAAGGCACTGGAGGATTATTTTGCGAACACAACAGGAAACGGTACCCCTATCAATTCATTGAATCTTAGCAGGGTTTACGTACTTACCACGGGAAGTACGGCCTCAGCCAGCGAATTGGTCATCAACGGCCTGAATCCTTATATTGAGATTATCAAGATTGGTACCACCACTACAGGTAAAAATGAATTTTCTCTTACGATGGTAGACGACCCGACAAGGGATGGTGCGCCCTTTATTTACGCTAAATCCAGAGAAAGTCAGATCAATCCGGATAATAGTTGGGCTATTCAGCCCTTAGTTGGAAGAAATGAAAATTCCGAGGGTTTTTCAGATTATACTGCCGGATTTTCCCCGGATATTGAATTGGATGAGGATCTGGAAAACCTCGGTATACTTGGCGATATGAATGAGCCTTTACTGGCACGTGCCATTTCTGAAATATTGGGAACAACGTCCAAGACAGATTTTACCGTAAAATCACCTGTAAACTTATTTACCAGTTCAAAAATGTTTAAGCCAATGAAGGACAATATGTTCCTGGATAAAGAGATTCATTTAGACCTTATACCGTAATTAAAATACCCTTATACTTTCAAGGCCCGGACAACCGGGCCTTTTTTATTAGAGCGAAAGGTTGATCCCCATCCTGACATTTCTCCCCCTGGTACTGAAACCGAGGACCTCGGTATAGGAAGTATTAAAAATGTTGTCGATTGCAAGGAATACCTTCATCTTATCGGGAATGAGCGAATGGGATACATAAGCGCCAATCAGGGAATACGGTTCCAGGTCGATATCGGAAAAGGTATTAAAATCGGTATCCTTACGCTCTCCAATGTAGGCATATTGAACCGAAGCAAATGTAGCCTCCGAAAAGGCGTATCCCAGCATTGTATTCACTTTATGCTTTGGAATGCGGATAGCATTATCCCCTTTTCGTTCCGTAAACGTATAGTTCGCCTCTAGCAGGAAGGCATCACCTGGCCGCCATTTCCATTCTACTTCAATACCTTGGGCATTGACCGTATTTTCAGCATTCAGGTACCGGGAATTAATATTATCAAAAAACACAAAATTTTCTTCCTTCCTGTTAAAATACAAGACGCTTGCCCTCAATTTATCTTTCCCGGAGTATTCCACACCACTTTCAATGGTACGGTTGGTTTCAGGTTCCAGTTCCGGATTGGCACCAAATTCCCCGAACAGTTGCGTAAGTGACGGCGTTATATACGAGGTGGCATACGAACCCAGTAGCTTCAAATATCCATTTTGCAGCGGAAAACTATAAGAGGGATTAACACTATATACCAAATGGCTCCCGTATTCGGAATGCGTATTAAGACGGGCTCCTGAATTTATGTTTAATCCGAAGGGTGATACATAGACTACATTTACATAAGGATCCAGGAGCGTAAAATCTTTGGTCTCAGCAAATTCCGTTTGGTCATGATCGTAATTTAAACCAAGGATGGTATAAATCGAATTGTTAAAAACATACTTATTATAGACATCCAGTACGTAATTACTACCCGAAAAACTGCTGGGAAAGGCACTGATATTTTCAGAATTATAATCCGTCACGGCCATATTCGAATTTATCTCACCTTTTCGGTACGATAGGGTTGACCCAAGACCTATTCTCTTTTGCTCGCTTAAAAATCGATACGGTGTATCAATCAATCCGAAGGATTCATCATATTCGGTATTCAGTTTTGTTTGATTGCCATAGACCCCTATTTTAAAGTTATCCGCGATCCGATAGCCTAAACGAACATCGGCACTAATACGGGAAAAAGGGTCCTCTTCATTTGTCGGGGTAGCGATAGAGGAAAGTCCGTCAGAAAAGCTATTTGAAAAACCTATGGAATAGGACAATTTATTAAGGGTTCCGTGGATTCTGGCGCTATTGCTGAAGTCTGCCAGGTTGTAATTCTGATCGTCCGCTGTCTGGTTGGTACCGAGGCTGCTTTGGAATGTTCCTGAGATCCTTTTAGCGGAAGGATCCTTTGTTTGTATATTTATCACTGCCGTAGCCGCATTGGTTCCGTAAAGTGTACTTGCCGCGCCTTTAATTATTTCTATAGAGGCAATATCAGCAAGTGAAAGCAACCTCGGATCATATTCCTGGGAAAAAGAAGAGGGGTCGGATATTCGTATCCCATCAAGGATTACCAGAACCTGTCTTCCCCGGCCTCCGCGTGCAAAAACACCCAAAATCTCACCCTGCCGGCTGCGGCTTCCTGCTATTTCCAGTCCACTTTTAGTGGATATAAGTTCTGCGACCGACCTTCCCTGATTTCTTTGCAATTCATCACCATTGATCTTTATAACCGTTTTTCCGGAATATTCTCTTTTCAATTCAAACCTGGAATCACTTACTACAACCTCATCCAATAACTGGAGTCGCGTTGAATCCTGCTGCTGGGCAGCCATAGCCCAAATGGCCATAATAGGCACAATTAGGCACATTAATCTTTTGTTCATTTTGTTAATAGATACGCGGGAAATAGTATGTCTGCGACCATACGTAAACTTTTATCCCGAAAGTTTTACACTAGTTTTTTGAATGTGGCAGGTCTCCTGACTTGCGTGCTATCATTGACCTTCCCGTTCGCCGGCCGGCGGACAGTGGTATTTGAAGAAATGAGAGCCATCCGCCAGTTGGCGGACAAAGCTTACAGTTGCGGGAACAGTTCCAGAATTTTTGAAATACGAAGTTAGAAATACCAAAGAATTCCTTCTTCCGGTCTCGTATTTCAAATCACTGGATTCCCTTTTAATTTTAACGATGCCCTTCATCGTTAAAAACCAAAATTCAGGACGAAGTTAAACATTTTGGTTCAACTGAAGGGCAAAAGATTAAATAATACTATTTTTGACAGCATGTCTGATTTCGTCCATTTCAAAAACGCCGCCCTCGTTATTGTAGCATTCATTATTCTGGCCTGCAAGCAGGAAAAAAAAGAGATAATGTTGCCCCCGGCGAGTCAAAAGGAAGTCCGGGTAGCACACGCCAGGGGTTTTACCATCAATAGTTCGGAGTCGGGAATTACCACAATAGAAATTACTTCGCCCTGGCCCAATGCCGAAACGGCTTTTACCTATGCCCTGGTTCCAAGGAAAATACTGGCGCATACAAGCTTGAACAGGCATGTGTACGATGCCATTGTAACGACGCCCGTTGAACGGCTGGTCGTAACTTCCACCACCCATATACCGGCTTTGGAATTGCTGGGAGTCGGTGACAAATTAGTAGGTTTTCCGGAGACTCAATATATTTCTTCCAAAGCCACCAGGCAGCGCATAGAAGCAGGGGAAGTTCAGGATTTAGGGAGCAATGAATCTATAAATACGGAAATGGCAATAGCCCTAAATCCCGAGGTGGTCATCGGCTTTAGTATAAACAATCGGAACAAGGCGTACGAAACGCTGCAAGGCTCCAACATTCCTGTGGTCTATAATGGAGACTGGACGGAAGAAACCCCTTTGGGGAAAGCCGAATGGATAAAATTCTTTGCACCTTTCTTTGGCCTGGAAAAAAAAGCGGATAGTATTTTCTCGGAAATTGAAACTTCCTACAATGCCGCTAAGGCAAGTGCGTCCAAAGCCGACCAGAAACCAACGGTCCTTAGTGGCGCTTTGTATAAGGATGTGTGGTATCTGCCGGGAGGGAATAGTTGGGCCGCACAATTTTTAAAAGATGCCAACGTCCGCTACTTATGGGAAAACACCCCGGAAACAGGAAGTTTGTCCCTTAGCCTGGAGAGTGTTTTGGACAAAGCGAAAGATGTTGATTACTGGGTCTCACCATCTCAATTTACTTCGTATGAAGAAATGAAAAAGGCGAACAGACACTATGTTCAGTTTGAAGCATTTCAAAAGAAGAAAGTCTATACCTTCGCAAGCACCACGGGGGAAACGGGTGGATTGCTGTACTACGAATTGGGCCCGAACAGACCGGATTTGGTACTGAAGGATCTCGTGGCAATCCTTCATCCCGGATTGCTACCAGATCATGAACTTTTTTTCTTTAAGCCCTTGAAGTAGTGGCAAAAACCAAAAAATATCGTCTTGCCTTTGTGCTCCTGTTTCTGGTGTTGGTGCTTTGCTTCATCCTTGATCTTAGCCTGGGGTCCGTTTCAATTCCTTTGGAGGCAACCTTTTCTGCGGTTTTTGGCGGTGATGTTCAAAATGACTCCTGGAGATATATAATCCGCGACTACCGAATTCCCAAGGCATTCACGGCAATTTTAGTGGGTAGCGGACTTTCGCTCAGTGGTTTATTGATGCAAACGCTTTTCCGAAATCCGCTGGCCGGCCCTTTTGTCCTTGGTATAAGTTCCGGTGCGAGCCTGGGTGCTGCACTACTCATCATGGGGGCCACCGTCTTTTCCGGATGGTTCACTTTTTCCTTTATAAATGATGTTTCCCTTGCCATTTCAGCAAGCATTGGGAGTTTTCTGGTGTTGCTGGCCGTAATGGCCATTTCATCCAGAATAAAGGATACCATGGCCCTTTTGATCATAGGGCTGATGTTCGGTAGTATTACCGCTGCGGTGGTAACGGTACTATCGTATTTTACCAGTGCCGAAAAATTACAGCAATACATTTATTGGTCTTTTGGAAGTGTTGGGAATTTGTCCTGGCCACAGCTGCTATTATTGTTAATGTGCATACTTATTGGAATTCTCCTCAGCATTCTCTCAATAAAATCCCTGAATGCCCTGCTCCTGGGAGAAAACTATGCCCGGAGCCTCGGTGTGCAAATGAAGCGATCGCGATATCTTATCATATTGGCTACCGGCCTGCTGGCGGGCAGCGTTACGGCTTTCGCAGGGCCTATTGCATTTATAGGGTTGGCAGTGCCACATTTAACCCGACAAATTTTTGATACCACCAACCACAGGATCTTAGTGCCGGCAGTATTGCTGTATGGCGCTATATTGCTGCTCTTATGCGATACGTTGGCACAATTACCATCATCCGCATATGTGCTTCCCATTAACGCAATTACCTCTATCATAGGTGCCCCGGTCATCATTTGGTTGTTGGTTCGAAGAAAAAAAATGATATTTTAAGATGGCGAAATATAAAACTAAACCACTATGGATTGAAAATCCATGACTGTCCGTCCTATGGCGGAGGTTTTGAAAAGCAATGAAATTGCCAACGGTTATCGAGTTACCAAGTTGTTCGTTATTTAGTCGGAACGCCTTAATACCTTAATAATCAATTACCCAGTAACTATTATGGCCAAAATGTTCTTAGAAACCGAAAGTCTTGCGCTAAAGTGCATACCTGCCTGCCGCCTTTAGGCAGGGTTTCAACGAACGAATGCGACCAATGAAGCACGAAACCGATTCACAACTTAATTTTAGATATAGATGAAAAAAATCATAAATACACCGAAAGCCCCTGCGCCCATAGGACCTTACAATCAGGCGGTGCTAAGCGGGGACACCTTGTATATCTCGGGTCAAATACCTGTTGATCCTGATACCGGCAACCTGGTAGAAGGAGATATCAAAAAACAAACAACCCAATGTATGGAGAACCTCCGGGCTATTCTCCACGAGGCAGGAATGAGTTTTGAAGATGTGGTCAAGGCTTCTATTTTTATCAAAGACATGCATCAATTTGGTTTAATAAATGAAGCCTATGGAGCCTATTTTGATGCAGAAACCGCCCCTGCCAGGGAGACCGTTGAAGTGGCCAATTTGCCCAAATTTGTGGATGTGGAGATCGCTATGATCGCTGTTAAGGATTAGTTGTCCTATTAAATAGTCTCCTTGTGAAATTCCATCAAACCTTCGATAGGCCTTTGGCGAATGACTCCCAGCACCAAATCATTTCTCTCAATGACCACAGCCAGTTCCTCCCTTAAATAATAGGCAATGCTTCCAACAAAATTAACCGGAACTTTGGTAGCCAATTCAAATTGCATTATGTGATTGTTTACAAATTGCTGGAAGCCTTTATCAATGACGCCCTTGGAATACGGATGATCTTTGTGTTCCACTAGAAAACGTGCAAATGTGGCCAGATACGTATTGGGATTTGGCTTTTTATATAAGTTTTCCTTAATCACATCCGCATCCAGATCGTATTCTTTGTCGAACTGGATTGCCAGATCCTGCGGCATTTTGTGATAGTAGTAATCGCGGATCAACTTTCTTCCAAAAAAATTACCGCTGCCGTCATCCATGGGAATATAACCCAGGGATATTACCTTTTGAAAAAGCTGATGCCCGTCGTAATAACTGCAATTTGAGCCTGTACCCAAAATACAGACTATTCCTGGATGTCCTATCCTAGTAGTGGAGTAAATTGCGGCATATGTATCTTCCTTGACCTCTATTTTAGCTTTTGGGAAAAAATCCCTGAAAATCCCCTTTAAGAATTTCTTCATTCTATTTGTTCCGCAGCCGGCACCGTAAAAATGGAGACGCGTAACTTTCTTGCTATTTTTTGACAGCTCGAAATTATTTGCTAGTCGATCCCTAATAACGTCGGCAGTGAGTACTTCCGGACTTAAGCCCAGGGTCTGTGTCAGAAATAGCTGTTTTCCCTTTTCATCGAGCGCGATCCAATCTGCCTTCGTAGCACCGCTATCAACAATAACAATCATATGGTCGTTCTTTATAATAACTTGCCGGAATATTTTTTACCTTTTCTATCCTGTCCTGATCTTATCGGGATCCCGGGACAGGATGGATTCAAAAAAAAATTCGCACTTAAAAGTTAATGGATAATCGTAAAACTCACAACTACCCATTCACTTATTTACAATTAACCCGGGAGGGATAAACTTTAACTTTCACTACAGTGCCGCCCTAAACCAAGAGACTCTTAACATACATATAAAATTAGCGAGATCTTGCCTGTCCTAAAGACATTTATCATACGCTAACGATTGTTACAAATCTGAGATATATTCCGCCAGATCTACTAATTTATTGGAGTACCCGGCTTCGTTATCATACCAGGAAACCACCTTAAAGAATTTGGAATTCAATTCAATTCCGGCTTCCGCATCAAAAATACTGGTTCTTGTATCGCCTACAAAGTCCTGTGAAACCACAGCCTCCTCCGTATAGCCCAATATACCTTTTAGAGAGCCCTCGGAAGCTTCCTTAAAGACTTTTTTAATTTCCTCATAGGAAGTTTCCTTTTCCAGGCGGACGGTAAGATCTACTACCGAAACATCCGCTGTCGGCACTCTGAATGCCATCCCGGTTAATTTTCCGAGAAGTTCGGGGATGACCTTAGTAACCGCTTTGGCAGCACCCGTGGAAGCGGGAATAATATTTATCAGGGCGCTTCTACCACCCCTGTAATCTTTTTTGGAAGGCCCGTCTACGGTAAGCTGGGTTGCCGTAGTGGCATGGACTGTGGTCATAAGGCCTTCTTCTATCCCAAAATTGTCATTTAAAACTTTGGCCAGTGGCGCAAGGCAATTGGTGGTGCATGAAGCATTGGAGACGATCGTATCACTGGCCTTAGCCTCCTTGTGGTTAACACCCATTACGAACATTGGAGCATCTTTGGAGGGAGCTGAGATAACTACTTTTTTTGCTCCGCCATCTATGTGATATTGTGCGGTTTCCAGGGTTGTAAAAATTCCGGTACATTCTGCTACTAAATCAGCGCCCACCTCATCCCATTTTAAATTCCTCGGATCTTTTTCTGCCGTAATCCTGATTTTTCTACCGTTTACCACAAGGTGGCCATCGGTTACCTCTACCGTTCCGTCAAATTTTCCATGAACTGAATCGTACTCCAATAAATAAGCCAGATGTTCCACATCCAACAAATCATTGATGGCTACCACATCCACATTATCTCTTTTTTCGGTAGCCCTGAAAACAAGTCTTCCTATTCTACCAAATCCGTTAATTCCTATTTTTACCTTAGACATTTTATCCTTTTTTGTTAGGAAGTGAATTAAACTTTTACAAATTGGCTAAAAAATTGCCGTTTTACGCCCATATTTTGTCTTTTTCTTGCTCCGTAGCCCTGCTATTCAGCTCAAAAAAGCCTTCACCTGGGCACAAAAACCATCAATTTTCGCTTCAATGCAAAAAGCTTAAATCACTTCTATTAAAATTATGTAGTCATAATATCAGAGACCCTAATGAGTTCCTGGTCTATTTTTGTGTGTCCTTCAATAGCATCGCTCATGGGATATAAAATGATCTTATTGTCCATGATACCCACCATGAAATTTGTTTTACCTTCCAATAATGCCTCTACCGCTTTAACGCCCATTCTACTGGCCAACACCCTGTCGAAAGCAGAAGGCCTTCCCCCCCTTTGCATATGCCCCAGTACGGATACCCGAACGTCATAAATCGGGAGGTGTTCCTCTACGTATTCCTTTAGTTCAAAAACATTCTTGCCGGTTTTGTCTCCTTCGGCAACTACGACAATACTTGATGATTTTCCCGATTTCTTGCTCCGTTTCAGGGAATCCAGCAAACGTTCGAGCCCCAAATTCAACTCCGGGATCAAAACTTCCTCCGCACCGGCGCCAACACCCGCATTCAGGGCTATATGACCCACATCCCTTCCCATAACCTCTACAAAGAACAACCGATTGTGGGAACTGGCGGTATCCCGGATCTTATCTATTGCGTCTACCACTGTATTCAAGGCAGTGTCGAAGCCCAGGGTATATCGGGTACCAAAAATATCATTATCTATAGTCCCGGGAATTCCTATGATCGGAAAACCGTACTCCTCATTGAATTTTAAAGCACCCCTGAAACTCCCGTCCCCTCCAATTACCACCAAGGCGTCTATTTCCGCAGCCACCAATTGATCATAGGCTTTTTTGCGACCTTCCGGAGACCTGAACTCATCACAACGGGCAGATTTAAGGATGGTCCCGCCCTTGTTGATGATATTATTCACGCTTCGGGCATTCATTGGAACAAAATCCCCTTCAATCATCCCTTCGTAACCTCTGTAAATTGCAATACAGTCTACCTTCAGATAGGCGCAGGTGCGTACCACCGACCTGATAGCCGCATTCATGCCGGGTGAATCCCCGCCGGAGGTTAAGACCGCTATTTTCTTTATATCTGAAGTCATTGAAAAAAATCGAATTGCGAAATTAAAAAACTTATCGCAGAAAGTGTAATGCTGCGCCTCATAATTTAAATTTTACGTAGCACGAAATCGATATAGTTGATAATTTTATTGAGTTTTCCGGAAAATGCAATGGAATCCATAAAATACATCGTTAATAAATAACTTACTCTGCACAGATATACCGGGCAGGAATGAATTTCTCCCCGATAAGCATGAAATGGCAGTGCGCAAAACCAAAGCCAGGGCCAATAAAGTAATTTCTTGAAACGGACAATGCCAGAATAGGAACGCCTTCATAAATGTCCCAGGCGTCGGGGCATCTATTGATTAATTTTCCTTTCCTTTGGAAAAAATTGTATTAAACTGTCCTTACCCATTACGGCACTTGGCTGTTGTTCCGCCAATGGCTTTTTCTCTTCTTCTTTTTTTTCAGGTTTGAAGAGCTTCCCCATAAGTTCCCGGAAGCTGTTAAAATCAACTTCATATGAAAGTCCAACACCCTGCGTATACCCTTGTCTGTCTGCCAGGAATTGCTGGATCTCGTTTTCACGGTTAAATATCTTTGCCCGCAAGGTACCCTGCTCATTGAGTAATACCTGTACTTCCACGTCCCCGGCGACAACCGTTTCGCTAACGCCACCGACGGGAACCCCAAACCTGCCGTTAAACAAGACCCGATCACTTATTTGAGTAGAAAGCGTAACCCCTATTCTGTCCTCCGTTGATATATTACTCGGGTCCTGATAACCTTGCTCATAGGAAACCCCAAAATCGAACTTGTCATTCTTCCCTCCCAGGACCTGATTTAACAGTCCGGAAGCCGTCTGAATCAGATTTCCTGTTACGGCCTGTTGATTAAGACCGGTTTGGTTATTAACAAAAGTGCCTTGTGCCAATAAAAAGAAAGCGTTGCGCTCCTCTACCGTAGGATCCTGAAGCCGGTATTCCAATTCGGACTTGACCGTGGAGCTGGTTCCGGGAAATTCGATGTTGAAATCAATTGTGGGCCGCTCTAATTCTCCGTTCAACAATACAACTACTTCGGTAGGAATCCGGCCTGTATAACCTGCGTTATCCAGTAAAGGAGCCGGGTTAGCGTTGGTTGTATACACGGCTTCGAGCTGCAATTGCGCAGCCAAAGGATCGCCCTCCCAATTGATTGTACCCCCCGGCCTCACCGAAAACGTCTTATCTATAATCCCCCCGAACTTATAATTATACTCCCCGGTAACCACTACAAAATCCCCGAACATATTGAATTTGCCATTGGTGTTGATCTCTATGAGTAAGATCCCCTCCCCGGTCCCTTTTAAGGAACTCCCCGTATCCTGGTCCACAACAATCTCTACTTCGGCATCCGGGGTAATATTCAGGTCAAATTGTAGTTCCAGGCCCTCGTATTCCTTTAAGGTACGCTGCAATTCAAAAGTCTCGACCTCATCCTTTTCTATAAAATTAATAAAGGAATAATCCCCCACTGAGGCAACATCACTAATGGGTATCTTCAGGGAAGTACCACGGGCTGTGGAACCATCAAATGTAATGGTCAAGGCGTTGGTTGGACCAAATATTCGACCCGTACCATTCACAAATCCGGTACCGTAATAGAGTATTTCCTCCTCAAAAGGCGTGTTGAGAATTAAAAAACGGTCGTTATTGGTATCCAGATCAAGATCCATGAACCAATTATCAAAGAAGGCGTGTTTTATAGTGCCATCCATCGTGGCCCTGGTTCTCTTCTCAATGTCTGTGAGCCGTACTTTTTGAAAATCGAAGGTCTGGTTAAATAAACGAACCACCGAATTAGGCGCAAAATCATAGTCCACATTCAAATAAGGAATGGCCAAGCCTGCGTTATTAAGCGTAAGTAACCCACTGATATCCGGATTCTTAATAGCGCCGGAGATCTGCGCATTGCCATTCAGGTTGCCTCTTATGTTAGTGATCACACCATCACCCAACGGGCTGAAGGGTTCCAGGGAAAAATTCTTAAAATCGGCAGACAGATCTGCCCTTGGCTCGTTGTCATTGTTGGTGATCTTGCCAACTACTTCAAACTTCTCCACATTGTTATCTTCTATTCGTGAATTCACTGAAAATTCCGTCAAATCCCTGTTTCCCACGATTCCAATAGCCAAATTGCCCAGTTCAATTCCGTTTATCCCGAAGTCTGATACATCCAAATTGCAAATAGGCAGGTATACGTCCTCCTTTTGTAGCAAATTGAGAGTTCCGTTGATCTCCCCTGAAAGTTTTAAACTGTCAATTGTAGGGGTTATTTTATTAAGAGAGACGATTTTAAACTGGAGTTCCAGATCCTTATAGGTAGAATCCGCGAGTTGCCCCTTAAGTCGTATTTGTTCCCTGTTTTCATTGTTCATTACTATTTCCTCTATCTGAATACTGTCCAGGGTCCTGTTGATAATGACTTTATTCTGCCGGTTCCCTTCTTTGTTCAACACCCAGGTATTTCCCTTAAAACTCACATCGGACGTTTTTAAGCCGATTACAGACTTGTTCTCCTCGTTGAATGTATGGTAGAAATTAAGGTTATAGCTATCATTGTATTCACTTCCACCTTTGAATTCCGTTCTAAAAAACAAAGTATCCTTTAGTGTAGTATTGATCAGGTTAAAGTCCTTTACATCGTAGTAGACAGTAGAAACGTCATCCACCGAAACAAAGGTGTTAAAAAGTGGGTTTTTATTGTCTATTTTAATATCAATATTATTTAAGACATTCCCGTATGCTTCAATATTAGGAGATTTAAACGTCAGTTTAAAATCCCCCTCATCTGCGATTATGTTTCCTTTGATAAAGGTATTCGGGCCAAAATCCACCTCTGGAAAAAAGACATCAACGATCTTATTGTAAATTTTGAAATTAAAAGCCAATTCCTGTCCTTCGGATATTTCGTAGGGTTTGTAATTGGTATAAATACTTCCCACGGAGTTCCTTACCAGGCGGCCCAGTTCCTTCACCCTGAATTTTCCCTTCATAAATCCTGTAATGATATCCGGTGAATTAATATCAATAGTTCTCAGGGAGTCGGGCCCGAAGGAAGAGGCTATTTTAAAGTCCTCAAAATAATAGGTCTGATTTGCATTCTGAAAGATGGTTTCAGTAAACTTGATATCCCCAGCCAGGTCATCGAGCGTATTTCCGGTAATATCCATGCGCACATCGCCCTTAAAAATAGAAATACTGTCATTAATAAAATTTAACTTTTTAAGGTCGGCATATTCCACGGAGGCAACAAAATTAAAGGCATTACGGGCACTTCCGAAATCGGCCAAACCCTTAAAATCAAATTTGAAGTTTTCATCTTTGCTAACCAAAGTTCCGTCGAACAACTGGTCCTTTAATACCCCCGATACCTTAACGTCTTTATATTCATAATTGTTAAAGTTGATTGTATAGATATCTCCTATTACCTCCGTATTAAGGCTTTCCTGTACAAATCCCTTTCCCTCCACATTGACATCCAGGGAAGTTTTGCCAAGATCCTTATTACCGATAAAATCGCCCAGATCAAAATCGATCAGCGAAACAAACCCTTTGTAATTTGCATTGTCTATGTTGTTGATCTCGGTAAGATTCAAATCTGCGTAACTGCTGCCGATCGCGCTGTTCAAGTTAATCCTGGCATCAATAGAGGTGTCCGTAATGGTTGCATCGCCCCGAATGGTAAACTGTCCAAGTTTCTGAAAGGACGAAGGCAGGGACTTCCCCAAAATATTGGGGAGTAAGGATCTTAGTTGATAATAACTGGTAGTAATATTTTTTATATCGGCCTCCAGGACAAACGGTTCTTCATTGGCGAAAAGGTTCTTGAAATTAAAGTCGCCCCGGATTCCCGTGTTGTCAGATTGAAGAAATAACTGTTCTATTGTAAGATCATTCAAGACACCCATAACGTTCGATGAGAAGGTAACTTCCTTTTGCTTGCCAAATTGGTCGTATAGTAAATTTACTTCATCAAAAGCTACCTTCGACTCCCTAAATTCGGCAGTTAGATTTACCTTATTTAAAAAATCCTTAAAATCTTCCCTATCGTAGTCAAATACCAAATTTCCTTTTAAAAGGGATTCAGGAGTTTGAATGCTCAGCGAATCGAATCGCATTTGCCGTTTTGTATATTTAAAGTCGGTAGCCAGCTTTTTCAGCTGTATTCCCCTATTACTGTTAAGCGATAAGACCCGTATATTTGCAACGACCTCCGGACCGATTATTTCAAAATCAGTGGCCCGAATATTAAGGTCTTTGAAATTGAGCGACTCCTCAGTTTCCAGATTTTCGTCAATTAACTTAAATTTACTGTCTGCGATATCAACATCGGAAGAACTGAAATAAAAAGGCGGAGTTCCCGGGTCCCTTGGTTTTTTATCATCTAGTTTATCAATAAAAATGCCCAGATTGGTGTCATTTTCCCCCTCGTAGGTCTTTAGTTTAAAATTGAGCTGATCTACCTCAATATCCCCAAATTCCAGGCTGCCATTTATGAGGTTTCTTATACTGAGAACGGAGGTCGTTAGTTCGTTTATGTGGAATAAGGTATCCTTTCTATAATCTTCTATATAAACCCCCTGAAGGGACGTATTCCATGAGATAAGGGAGACCCGAAGACGGTCTATGTTAATATTTGTGCCAAATTCCTTATTTATGGATTCCGTGGCATACCGGGCCAGGTGCGTTTGCACCCCCGGTAAGGATAAAACAACGGTTCCCAAAACAGAGCTTAGCAAGAGTGCCACCAGTGTTCTTACCAATATTTTCCTCAGTTTTTTGATAGGGCGTTATGTTTTACCTTTGTACAACCAATTTTTGTTCCAAAGCACGGTGGAAAGACAAAATATTTACATTCTCGCAATTGAATCTTCGTGCGACGATACCTCGGCAGCAGTTATGAACAATAACAAGAAGCTGAGTAATGTAGTTGCTACACAGAAAATTCATGAGGCATACGGGGGTGTTGTCCCCGAACTTGCCTCCAGAGCACACCAACAAAACATCGTTCCTGTGGTGCACCGTGCTTTGGCCGAAGCAAATATCGACAAAAAACAAGTATCTGCCATAGCTTTTACGCGCGGACCTGGTCTTTTGGGTTCTTTATTGGTTGGCACTTCCTTTGCCAAATCCCTTGCTTTAGGCTTGCAGGTGCCGCTGATAGAAGTAAACCACATGCAAGCCCATATACTGGCGCATTTTATTGAAGATGAGGATGCTCCCTTACCCCATTTTCCCTTCCTGGCATGCACCATCAGCGGAGGGCATACCCAGATTGTTTTGGTAAAAGATTATTTTGAAATGGAGATCCTCGGGGAAACCCTGGATGATGCCATTGGTGAAGCCTTCGACAAGAGCGGTAAATTATTGGGCCTTCCCTATCCAAGCGGTCCATTAATAGACAAGATTGCACAGGATGGTGATCCTAAAAGATTTCTCTTTCCAAAACCAAACGTAAGAGGGCTTAATTTCAGTTTTAGCGGATTAAAAACCAGCATTCGATATTTTATAGAACGGGAGACAAATAAGAACCAGGCTTTTGTGCAGGAAAACCTGAACGATATCTGTGCATCTATTCAATATACCGTTATTGAAATCCTGATGCAAAAGCTTAAGAGGGCCGTAAAACAAACCGGAATAAAGCAGGTTGCCATAGGGGGAGGGGTTTCTGCGAATTCCGGAATCAGAAGGGCACTGAAAGAGACCGAAAAAACTATGGGGTGGACGATCTATATTCCCAAATTGGAATATTGCACGGACAATGCTGCGATGATAGGAATTGTGGGATACCTGAAATATATGAATGGGAATTTTTCGGATCAGGGTGTATCGCCCAAGGCAAGATATCTGATTGGTTGAAAGTTCTTAGGTTTCAGGTCACTTCGGATTCATAAACCTGAACGCCGAATGGCCCACGGCTTATGGCCTCCCCATTTACTGAAAACCGACTCTTAAAAGTCCGGCCTGTATTTTTCTATCAATTTTAGGATAGCAGTTTCGGAAGGAGAGAAATAATTTGTTTTCTTCCTGTGTTTTTCCACATAGTCAAAGGATTTTTTAAGGGATCCTTCCCCATAAGTAGACACTAATAATGGGTGTACGTAGTACGTTCTGCAAACATTTCTGGTGTTGCCAAGAGCATTGGACGCGGCATCAAAGCCTATCAGAAGATTCTTGTGGATTTCCTTTGGTTCCGATGTGGTTTCCAGATCCATCAGGGTGTCAAAAAACACGACGGAAGCAGCCCACGTCCTGAAATCCTTGGCAGTAAAGAACTGCCCGCTTATTTCATGTAGGTATTCGTTAATCATGGAACTTTCAATGGCCTGTTTCTCCCCGTCATCATCATAGTATTGAAACAGTTCCCAGCCGGGGATCTCTTCACACCGGCTGACAAGCCGAACTAGTTTTTTATTCCGCACTGTAACCGCGTGTTTTTTTCCCTTTTTACCCGTAAATTCAAATTTAAGCTTGTTCTTATGCAGGTCCAAGTGCTTTTTCCTTAAAGTAGAAAGCCCGTAGGATTTGTTGCGCTTTGCATATTGTTCACTTCCTATCCTTATATGAGTTTCCTCCATTAACTTTATGACCAGGGCAACAACTTTTGATTTTGGCCAACCTTTCTCGCCCAGGTCTTTATCTACCTGTTCCCTAATTTGGGGAAGTTTTTTGCCAAAGGCGGCCATTTTGTAAAACTTGGTCTGGTTGCGGATCTTTGTCCAGGTAGAATGGTAACGGTACTGCTTCCTGTTCTTTTCGTCCATACCTACTGCCTGCAGGTGGCCGTTGGGCAAATGAGTTATCTTTACAGCCTTCCAGGCAGGGGGAAGTACCAGACCCTTAATCCGTTCCAGTTGATCTTTATCAATAACAGGTTTATCCTTTAACTGATATGTGAATCCCTTGCCCTTGCGCATCCTGGCAATTGGCAACTGCCGATCGTCCACATACACCAGATCCAATTCTTCCAAAACCGTTTCGGGAGTAGTCAACAATTGCTGCAATATTTTTTCTCGCCTCATCTAGCCGGGTATTCCCTATTTACCAATTGAATTTGAATTTGGATATGCTTTTCGCAGGGAAGTTAAAATACTATAGCTTTTTTAATAAATTGCGCTTTAACCAAATATTGGTTAACACGTTTGAATATCTGCCGGAAGCCCGTCCTCTGATGTTATATGCGGTTTAGAATTTCCTCGGTTTAGCCTACAATATCTCAAAAGAAACCCTAATTTTAATTCCGGCTAAATTACCACGGCCATTATAAATCCTATTCATGAAGATCATCCGGAAATTTATAAAGAATACCTACCAGAAAGTACTGCAAAGTATCGCGTTTTACCCTGTACTTCTCAGTCTTGCTTTTTTTATACTTGCGATAGTTGGCTTGAGAATAGAAAATTCGGAAGTAATAGAGAACATAAAAGAAGAGATTCCCTTTCTTTTTATTCAGGACTACGAGACAGCACGGTCCATTTTATCCACGCTCATTGGAGGAATTTTATCCCTTACTGTATTTAGTTTCACCATGGTAATGGTAGTTCTAAACCAGGCTTCCTCTGATTTTTCACCAAGATTGTTACCCGGCCTTATTTCCAATAAAAGGCATCAGATTATCCTTGGGATATACATCGGTACTTTATTGTACTGTATAATTATACTTATATCTCTGGGGGCATATGGCATAGATTCCAAGGCATTGGGACTATCCACCATGATTGCTGCCCTTTCGGGAGTGGTGTGTATAGGGTTATTTGTCTATTTTATTCATAGTATTTCCGGTGCTATTTTGATCCACAATATCATAGACCGCATTTTCGACGCCAGTAATGACTATTTGGAGGACGAACTCAAAAAACAGGCTGAAATGAAGGTTGGTCTGAAATACGCTTCAACTGACGATTGGCAGACAATCAGCTGCAATGAAACCGGTTATTTCAGGGGTTTTGACATTTCCTTATTAAGCAATTCACTGAAGAATGAAAAAAATCAGATTGCAGTGCTGCCCTATATCAACCAACATTTATGGAAGGGCATGCCGTTGTTGAAAGTGATGGCCCCGATTTCGGACAATGATCATGAAAATCTTATTTTCTGCGTTCATATTTCGCCAGACAGACACGAAGGGGAAAAAGGTATTGGAGGCATGATAAAATTAATGGAAATTGCCGTCAAAGCCATGTCGCCGGGAATAAACGATCCCGGTACCGCTATAGATGCCATTACCAAACTAGGGCGACTGCTGCGCAAATTTGTGCAGTTCTCCCCGGTCACCTCCGAACGGGTAAGGGAAGGGGAACTGATCCTGATCAGAAATAACATCGGTGCCGGGGAGCTGATGCGCATAATTATCCAACCCATCCGGTTTTACGCAAAGGAGGACGTGCTGGTACTTTATGAACTCATAGAAGCCCTTCGATATGTGGAAAACAGCCCTAATATTCCAGGTGAAAGCCGTGAAATTGTTAGGGAAGAGCTCAAGATACTCCTGGGGGACGTTGAGTACAATATAAAAAATGAGGCCGATAAGCAACGACTCCTGAGTGTATTTAAGCTGTGAATAATGTCGGTTCTGTGTGCGAGCCTGAAATCTGCTTGTTTAGGGAGTCTTTCTCAAAAGCGTTAATAGTTCTGTGTATTGAATTAATAGATTTTCCCTCGTTCATTAATTTAGTTGTTCGATATCCCGGGTATGCGATGAAAAGTGTCTATCGAATCAGGGGGAGAATCTATTCGTAAGCCCGAAGATCGGTTTTATTGGGATCGGACGGCGGCAGAAGGACAAGTGGGACAACCAATGGTGGATCGCCACCCATGTTGAGGGCGTAGACGATAAGGAAATGGAAAAACGTGAAAAGGAATTCAGGGAAAGTCGGGCATGACAGCGCGATGCCTAAAATTAACACTGAAAATAGCCAAATGGGAATTAAAAATTCAGACGAAAAAGAAACCGATCAAAATACCGAGTTCGTAAAAGAAGAACACGAGCCAACCCGTAATTACATCTTTCAGAAAAATACTATTACCAAGACCGCGGTAATAATAATCATTGCCTTCCTGGTATTGATTACTATTGGCCTGGTGGTCTCCGGTGTCTTTTTTGAAACTCCGTCAAAAAGTCCATAACCAGTTTCAGATAGTACGGGCCATATATCCCTAAGCTTCATTTTCCTCTTCCTGAACTCTCATTTGCAGGGTATTCTTTCCAAAATCGAGCGTTCTGATCGGGAAGGGTATATTTATTCCTTTTGCATCGAAATGACTCTTGATCAACTTTATGGCTTTATGCCTGGCAGCGTGTTCCTGCTTGCTTTTAACCATATCGATCCAGAAGCGGGTCATAAAATTAATGGAACTGTCCCCGAATTCCGTAAAAAAAAACTCTACCTCCTCCCCTTCCTTATGCTCAAAATTGGCCGAGATCAGTTGTATTACCAAATCCTCTACTTCCTGTAATTTACTTCCATAACCCACTCCGCAACGGACCGCTATCCGACTTCTTTTACTAATGGAATAATTGGTAAAGGAACCATCAATAAACTTCGAATTTGGGATAATGACAAAATTATTATCAGGTCTTCGAAGGACGATATTGCGAAGACTTATTTCGGATACAAAGCCGGCCGTATCTTCCACCTCAATATAATCGTTGATATTTATATTAGGCATAAAGGATAAAATAAGCCCCCCCAAAGTGTTGCTCAGCGTTCCCTGGAGTGCGAGCCCTATGGCCAAACCTATTACCCCGGCACCCGCAAGGACACTCGTCAGTACCTTATCCAGATCCAATACCCCCAAGGCAATAAAAAAACCTAATAAAATTACCGTGATAAAAACTACCTTTGACATCATCCGCCGAATGGAAATCTGACCTATCCTGCTGAGCAGGAACCTGTTTAGGAGCGTACGTACCCCTTTGGCAATAAAATAAAAAAGGATCATTACAAGTATTGCCATAACAATATTGGGTAGTTTTAGTACAATGGCATCTAGCCATCCATCTAATTTGTTCCATAACTTTCCTACCGCGTCTTCGATTGAAAATTTATTTTCCATTGCTTAAAATTTATAACATTTTGGTTAAGAGTATAGTGGCAACTATCCACAGCATCAGGCTTAATAGGCCACCGATCAATAAAAAATGCCTGAATTTGTAATTTCCTATGCCATATATTAAAGTGTTTGTCTGGTAGCCCACCGGGGTAAAAAAACTGAAATTGGCCGCAAACATAACGGCCAATATAAAAGGCTTAAAATCCAAATTCATACCCTGGGCTACTGAAATTGCTATAGGGGTCATAATGATCGCCGTTGCATTGTTGCTGACAACGCCACTCAGGACCATGGTAACGAGAAATAAAGTTCCTATAACCGTAAACTTGGGCCGGTCCACCAAAAAACCCAACAACTGCCCCGAAATCCATACATCTGCTCCCGTGTTGTGCATGGCTATCCCTAAGGGGATCATCCCTGCCAGCAAAAAGAAAATTTGCCAGTTCACCTTTTTGTATACGGCATTCAGGTCCAGATTTTTAGTGATCAGAAGCAGACAAACGCCGGTTAATGCACTCACCATAATAGAAAGCGCTCCCGAGGCGGCCAAAACAATCACAAGGAGCAAAACCGATAAGGAAAAATACCTTTTGAACCCTGTGCCTCCGTTGACTTTGTCGTGTTCCCTAAGTAACACAACATTTTCCATAGTTTCCAGGGATCGTAGTTTTCCTCTCGACACTTCCACCAGTAAGCGGTCTCCCGCTTTCAGTGCAAGTCTTGCCTTGCTACTCCGAACCAATCGGTCTTTCAAATTGGTTAGCGTTTTTCGTTTTTTAATGGCTATCGGGATGGCATCCTGCAACATATAGCTTCTCAGATTGCCTAAGGTCTTTCCCAATAACAAGGCACCCGGAAGCATCAAAAGCTCTGCAAAAATCCGCTCATCCAAATCTCCCGATTTGGATTGTGAATTCTTGCCATCCTTCTCATACTGGGCTTCCATGTATTCTCCTTCGGTAATACTCAAGTTTACTGATTCATTGATCTTGGACAGATTTTTTATATCGCACATCAACAGCAGTTCGTCGTCTGCTTTAAGAGTGACATATTTTCCCGGAGAATTATGTACCCGGTTTCTACGTGTCAACTTCAAGAGTGACACGTCCGGGTTATCAAATAAAAAGCTTTCCTCAATTTTTTTCCCAATAAGGTTGGATTCGGGATTGATCCTCACGTTGGTAATGTAATTATTGATCCCGTAATCCTCACTAAGATTTTGACTCTTGTCCCACGGCAACCAGTTGATTGCAATAGTTAAGTAAACGATAGAAATACTCAGAAAAATTAGGCCCAAAATCGAGAATTCAAAAAATCCCAATTTCTCTGCACCGAGATTGTTGGAAACCGCGTTCACTATTAAGTTCGTGGAGGTACCCATTAAAGTGCAAGAGCCTCCCAGTATCCCTGCAAAGGAAATGGGTAATAGTAATTTGGACTGTGAGATATTGTATTTTTCGGAAAGCTGATTTATGATCTTAATTAATACGATAACAACGGCAGTGGTACTGATAAAGGCGGATATCGCCGCCGTAATGAACATAAAGATCGGGGCTATTCCATAGAGCGGTAAACCTTTTACCCTACCCATGCCAGACGTAAGCCATTGAATAACTCCGTTCTCCTCCATGGCGATAGCCAGGATCATGAGCGCCAGTACAGCTATTGTGGCACTATTTGAAAATCCGCTTATGGCTTCCTCTGGGGAAACCAAACCTAAGAGAGTTACTGCCACTATGACAAAAAAGGCGATCTTGTCTACGGGAAAGACTTCAAATATAAATAGCACTACTGTAACCAATAGGACCAGGAACATCAAGGTTATCTCCCAAGTCATATATCTCGCATTTTAGTAGTAAGGTCATTCTCGACTCTGCTAAGAATGAATGTCCTGATTATTACTATTCCCAAAAAAGATAATCATTTTTTTGATTGCCCCGCCATTATTGATTTTTTAGATTTTGATTTTTTGTGCGGGTTGGCTAATATACCAAATATGCGAATTGGACTACGACCGACATAGGGGTATTTTTTATGCTTCTGTTCCAAACAATAGTATACCAATTACCATAACGGTTTAATGCTATATTCTTATTATAAAATCCTGGTGGGGAGAAGCTTTTTAGTAGTAGAAAGATTAAGCCATAGTATTCCAGGCTTCTTCAAAAGCAAACTTATTCTGGGGCATACGCCTGCGTTCGGAAGTTTCCTTTTTTTGCAATTCTTCCGGCAGGTCCTCCAATTTTCCTCCGTAATATCCCAGCGCAATTGCAGTGGTAACATGGAATCCGGCCGGAATATCAAAAACTGATTGCGCCTTTTTCCAGTCCACACCAGCCATGTGGTGCAGCGCAATGCCCATGTATTGAGCCTGAACCGTCATGCTTCCCAGGCATAATCCTAAATCATGCAGGGCATGAAAGTTTTCTTCCCCATTTTTCTTTTTTTCTTTATATGCACTCAGCATCAAAATTGGGGCATTTGTCGCCCACTTTTGATTGGCCTCGCTTAAGCAGTCCACTATGTCATGATAGGCATCCGAACCTTTTTCGGCATAAATGAATCGCCATGGCTGCAGGTTACTGGAGCTGGCCGACCATCGGACCGCCTCAAAAAGTTGCTTCAGCTGTCCTTTATTTATTCTTTCCTTCCTGAAAGTCCTTGGGCTGTATCGTTGCTTCAGCAACGCGAAAATTTCATGTTCCGTATCCGCTATGTTTTCCAATCTTATTTGTTCTACTTCCGTCATTTTCTTAGCTTTTTTGTTTGGTCATCCTTGACTTACCTGGTATTTCCTTTATCAGCATACATTATACATTCAGCATATCATTTGCGTCAAAATCACTTATAGAATAGAAGACTATATTAGACAACAATAATGTAGGAAATTGCCACAATACCGATTTATGTTGATGCAATTGATTTAAGCAGGCGGAAGAAGCCGTTTTTTGAATACGCCCCAAAACAAGTGTTTAATATTTTCCTTCCCGACCAGATCAACGGTTTAGATATTGAAATAACAGCAGATTACGGTCTAAAGTCTTTCATTTACTCCCTTTCCGTATTCCTTTTTGTAAATCTTTACAATTATTAAAAATAGGCTGATCAGCAGGGGACCGAATATCAAACCGATAAACCCAAATATCGGAACACCAACTATTACGCCTATCAGGGTGATCAAAGGATGAACATTATCCAGTTTTTTAAGTACATATAGTCTGATCAGGTTATCGGTAGAACCAACAATGATAATACCGTACAGCAAGATCCCCCAGGCCTGAAGGTTATAACCCTGGGTAATCTCAAGAATAAATACCGGCACTATGCCCAAAAGTCCTCCTACAAAAGGCACCATAGAACCAATGGTAACGATAACAGCCCAGAAGAAGGGCTCCTTTATGCCGAAGATGAGAAAGCCAATCAACGCCACAATGCCCTGTGCCACAGCAACTAAGGGGATCCCCAGGGCATTGGATCTCACCATCGCGCGGATTTCCTTTCCGATTATCTTCAGGTTATCCTCCCCTATAGGGACAAATTCATAAAGCGATTCACGGAGCCGGCTGCGGTTGGTTAACATGTAATACAACAAAAAATACATTATGCCAATGGCGATAAACATATTAAAAGTACCTCCTGCAAAACTTTGCAAATTGGTGGAAAGCCAGGAGGAGATTCCGGAAACATTAATTTGTGAGGAGATGTCATAACCCAATTGGCCTTCCCATTCGGCTAATTGTTCTTTTACCGCCGCTACAACTTTTTCCGAATTTTTAACCGCCCTTCCAATTTTGTTGCCCAGCATCAGTATAACCCCGGCCACGGGTACCAGAATGCAGATGAAAGAAAGAAGCATAAGCGTTATTGCAGCCAAATTCGGATGCCAGCCTTTATCCACCAGCCTGGACATTGGCCTGCGCAAAATCACGTAAATGGTCACCGCCCCTAAAACTCCGGCTAGATAGGGAAGCATAGCATTAAAAATAAGGCCTCCCAGTACCAGGATCAGTAGCAAAACAAAAAGCTGTCTGATAATTTTCGCGTCTATTTGTTTCATGGTCGGTTATATGTATCAGTAGAAAGGTATTATATTTTACACTGTGAAATTAACTCAAATATTTCAGCCATTTGCTATCTTCCCAATCATTCTGCAGGTTTGGGAAGTTTTAAGACCGGCATCATAACTATATCGTGCAGGCACCAGTGATATTCCTTTATTAACTTTACCCCTTCTTCTATTTTATTTTTCGGGGCAAGTCATTCGAATCATTCGTAGACTTCACCTCAATATATATTTCCCCGAAATAAACCTGCCCGTGTTCACAGAATCTGGCATAAGCATCGTCCCAAGACCGCACCAGATCTTCAATTTCATCTATAATTTTGTCCTTCTTCTGATCTTGAACATTAATTGGACGCCGGTCTGAAAGATCCTTCACTGAATTTTTCAGGTTTTTAATCCCGTCTTTTAGCACCGAAAAAGAAATAAACAAAACTGCAACCACCTTAAGACCCGAATCTTCTGTTCTTTGCCAGCTCCGATTCGGGTCTTTGGGTAATCCTCAGGAACATAAAAGAAACAGAAGACAGATCAGAGGGGTTCGATTCTTTTTCATACCTCAATTGTTACGCAAGGCATGTATCAACTCTTTTTTATCCATTTTGGAGCGACCTTTTATTCCTACTTTTTTCGCCTGCTCGCTGAGCTCTTCCTTTTTCCATTCTTCATAAGGTTTTGCTTTACCTCCCTTTTTTCCGGCATCCGGGGTGTTGGCAATACGAGCAGCCTTCTGTTTACTATATCCCTTGTCCACCAAGGCTTCATACTTTTCCTCGTTTTTTATTCTTGGGTTTGGCATGACTAAAAAATTTAAGTGTTTTTACAAAAAATTTCAACACCAAAGTTTATTAAAAAATGGGATGTCCCTTAATCCATTTGGCAATTTTATTGTTCCTAAAGTAGGTTCCCGGAAACGGGAAATGTCGCAATCTTAAAAATTGACTTTTTTGAGTTAATCTGTTATGCTTTCACGTTAAAGCAAACCTTTGGATATTACTAAATTGTAGTGCGATTTAACGGAGTATTAATCTAAAATTTAGAAACTATGAACAATGATCAGTTAGAAGGCAAGTGGAAGCAGATTAAAGGTAAGTTTAAACAAAAATATGGAGACATTACCGATAATGACACTACCTATGCCGAAGGAAAATTTGATGAAATGTTAGGTCGGTTACAGGAGAGAACCGGAAAAAGAAAAGAGGAGTTAAAACGCGAGATAGAGGAATGGTAGACATTTCAAAATAATGTTTGTTCCCCTGGACCCCCGATGTATATTGGGGGTTCCTATTTAAAGACTGGAATCCTTTTTTAGATGCCAAAAAAGATCCTTTTTTTTTCGTGATTGTAGTTTATGAAAGCCCATAACCTACCTACGGCAGGAGGCAGGTGGGCATTAAAATAAAAAATTTCTTGAAAGTTTACCCGCCTCTGGCGGGCGACTATCCCTGCCTGCCTACAGGCAGGCCCAGAGCAAGCCGCCCGGAATTGCGAAAAGGCAATTCCGACCCTGTGCATTCCTCTCTCTTCGTTCGTCGGATGCAAGAGGGGAGGTAGATTCGGAAACCCCGAGGCAGAGCCATCGGGGAATTATTTAGATTAACATTGTAATCGCTACAAATAAAAATAATATGGTTACTACTACGATCGTGGTCAAGGGAAATCTGTTTTTGGGTGCATCCGTGGTTTGATTTGTAACCGACCCGGCATCCTTTTGTTTTGTCGGCATAGGGCGCTATCGCTGGCTTTTGGTTTTTTCTTTTTGCCCATTTTTTCCATTGAAGCTATTTTATTATAAATTCAGAAGTGCTTTTCAGGGAATGAATTCCCTTAAATATCATCCGCGAATTTATTCTCAGAAGCAATTCTCTCCGTTTCGGCCAACTGCTCTTTCAGGATGGAAGCCTGTTCCTGAGGTAATTGAAATTGTGTTAGCAATGTTTCATATTCCCCAGTAATTTCCCTGTTGGCCTTGATAGTCTCGTTAAGTAAGGATTGATCTGAGATGTCATTAAGATCTCCGGATAGTAAAGGAGACCGGATGTTACCCGAATTATTTTCTGTCAAATTTTTATCTTCCTCAAATCTACCACCCATTGCATAGATGATTTTTATCAAATCCTTACTGAATTTTTTTCGCTCCTCCGACTTCTCTTTAAAATAATCCGATACTCCCTGCGATGTGGTCATCTCTTTTGCCCAGTCGTATACCTCTTTCACACAGAACGATTTCGCAATCAGTTCATTAAGTTTTTCCTCGATTTCCTTCTCCATGACAAATTTTGATTTAGTAATTACAAGGGATAAAACCCACAAATTATATCATCTCCCATCGGGAATTATGTTGAAGGTTAAGTGGAATTCCCTTTTCCGCTACTTACCGGTGTGGTGGTTGATCCTGATCCTCCGTTGAATACTACAAAACGCAGCCTTTAAAATGTTTTGTTTCATTTACTTTTTAGCTTTTCCCAGAGTATTTTATAATCCCTGTCAAAATTTTTCTTCCCTCGGAATTTTAGCTTTCTGGGAGGCCCTGGCTAAATCTTTATCCATTTCGTAAAGATTGAGGTTATCACCTACACTTTTGGACGCCAGGGTATATTTATCTATAATCTTGTTGATCAGAGTCTCTTCCTCGATCTGTTCCTTTACAAACCATTGTGCAAAGTTGAAGGTAGCCCAATCTTTCTCTTTGTGGGCAAGGTCTACTATTTTATCTATTTGTTTTGAATTGTCTATTTCGTGCTTGAGAATTTTTTTTAAGCAATCTTCAATGTTTTTGGGATTTGCCGGAGGTGCCTTTATAGCTTCTATTTTTGCTTTCCCTCCCCTGTCGTTGATAAATTTCAGAATTTTGAACATATGTTCCCGTTCTTCGTGCATATGCTTATATAGAAAATCGGCAATACCTGAAAAACTATTTACCTCAGCCCAGGAGGCGTAAGACAAATACACCTGAGCCTGAAAGGCTTCAGTTGTCATTTGATCGTTTAATATTTTTTCAATTGCATCGGAAATTCTTTTTGTCTTCATGTCCATGGAATCTATTGGTTATTGTTCATTATTAATGCGCTGCTTTTTTTGCCTATTCAATTTAAACCACAAATGAGTGTACTACCGCAATTGAAGTAGTTTGACTTCAGATTTCTTCGGAAGGGGCCATTCAATATTATTTCCTTTCGTAATCCAAATCCTTTGTCATCATAATAAGAGCAAGGCCATAATCTATTTGAGCCATTTGAGAAGTTAACAGCGCAAAGGTAGAAGGAGGTAGATCATGTTCCTTTAAAACATCCTTGTATTCCTCCAGAGCCGCCTTCTCGCCCCTGATAGCTTCCTCTAACATGGCTTCGTTATTATCCCCGGAAAACAAAGCTTTAATATCCATCCATGCCCTGTGCGCTCCGCCAGTTAGGCTGCCACTTTCCGTATACTCTTCCCCAAAATTGGTAATTTCCCTTTTGAGTTCATTTCCAAAACGATGACGATCTAATGCCCTTTCGGTAAACCAGCTCGCCAGGGATTTCGCAGAACAGTTTTCCGCCGCCTTGTCAAAGCCCTTTTCGGCATCATAGGTTTTCTCCAGGATTGCATTTAATTTCTTGGCAACTTCTTCCGTGAATGCCCCCATAATATTCATTCTTAGATGTGAAACTTAAATGTAACACTAAAATTCCATTTCAATGATTTCAATCAATGTCAAATTTAACCCAATGGATGCGTTCTAATTTTAATTTAAACACTATTTAACATGATTTTCCGGTATTGCACCCTTATTTTTAAAAAGTGTCGAAATCCTAGTCTTTGAGCGCCCGCGTGGAACCCTAGCCCCATAAGTCGTTCTGGCTGGGAACGGGCAGGCAATCAAAGAGCCGGCAAAAACATCCGGACTGCTTCCGATGTGACGGATAAACCGTAAGCTGGTACAATACCGGGTATGCAAACTGTTTAATCTTAACTTTCTGCATTTTCCCCTGCACTCCTGTCCAGGGGTTTGGTGTTCGAAGTGAATCCAAGGCCATACCTTCGCGCAAATACCCATGTAAATTCAGCGCCGAAAAACAGAATGAGGCACGAATACGATACCCACAGTAATATCAGAACAATTGTCCCCGCGGCGCCATATGTAGAACCGGGGTCCGCCTCCCCAAAATACAAACCCAGCAAAAACTTGCCGAAAACAAAAAGAATAGAGGTGATCAATGAACCGATCCATACGGTCTTCCATGGGATTCGGGCATCGGGCAAATATTTGAAAATCATTGCGAACAACACCGTTATGATTCCAATGGAAACCACCAAATCCAGAAGGTAGGCAATATATACGATTACCTCGGGCAGTACACTGCGGATGTAGCCGTTCAATACTGAAATGGCCGTGGTGACCAAAAAACTGATCAGTAGCAGAAAGCCTATGGCCAGGATAAAGGCAAAACTTCTTGCCCGGTCTAAAAACATCTTTTTCAGTCCGGCTTTAAGGTCTGGTTCTATCTGCCATATTTGATTCAGCGAAAGCTGCAAATGATAGAAAACTCCGGTGGCACCAAAAATGAGCGTTGCTATTCCAAGAATGGTCGCTATGGTACTTTTCTTGTCATCCTGGGTTTCTACCATCATAATCTGAATAGCATCGGCCGCATCCCGCCCGAGGGCACCGGAAATTTCATCCGTTAAATGGCCTTGCACGATTTCAACGCCCCAGACCGAACCTACCAGATTAATGATGATCACCAGGAGTCCCGGCAAGGAGAGGATAGCGTAGTATGCCACTACCGCACTAAGGCGCCAGGGATCGTCCGCATCCCAGGCCTTATAGGTATCCACTATTAAAGAGGGCAGATCCCTGAATTTAAATTTTTTATGATTTTTGGTTTGCATATAACCAGACTTTTATCAAATGTATGTATCGTGTGACTAAATATTAATGGTATAGAAAATTTTATTATCAGATATGAAAAGTTGCAAGGATTATGCGGGTCGGCACTAAACCACTATGGATTGAAAATCCATGCCTGTCCGTCCTATGGCGGAGGTTTGGATACGCAATGAAATTGCCCGCCCGAACGGCACGGGCAGGCTTTGGTTAAATGTTAATCGTTAATAGTTGCTATCATACCATTAACGGTTAACCAATAACCATTAACCTATTCGAAAAAAGTTTTTAGCCCCGAACCGTCGGGGGGAAGTCTTGCACTAAAGTGCTTACCTGGCGGCAGGCAGGGTTTCAACTAACGACTGGGACCAATAGAATATTTCGGGATGGATCTTCATTGTGTTAAATTGAAGATGTATTGAGAGCATATAACTGCCCTGTAACAACTACTTTTCCTCAAAACCCAAAATATATTATGAGCACGGAAAATTTATACAATCGGGAAGCCAAAGAAAAAATAAAGGAGTTAGCTGAATCGATCGATTTTACCCTTATGGGAACGCAATTGGGGCAAAAACCGGTAACGGTGGTTCCGATGAGCACAAAAAAGGTAGATGACAATGGCAGTATTTGGTTTTTAAGTGGAAAAGACAGCGGTCATAACGCACATATCGGAACCGAACCCCA
The DNA here is from genome assembly GCA_041743085.1 of Flavobacteriaceae bacterium. GTDB lineage: Bacteria > Bacteroidota > Bacteroidia > Flavobacteriales > Flavobacteriaceae > JAFMPW01. The sequence continues at coordinate 81,977 of JBGTNL010000084.1, read as the reverse complement.
TGTGCAACTTTTTTATACAAAGCCGGGTTCCATGGAATTTTTGACCGTATTCGGAGACGCCGTCGTTACCACCGACAAATCCATCCTGAAAGAACTCTATGGAAAATCGGATGACATGTGGTTCGAGGGTTTGGACGATCCCAACCTTACAGCCATTGAGGTAAGGCCTTTAGACGCCTACTATTGGGACAGCAAGCACAACAAGATCGTATCTCTCTTAAAAATGGGTGCTGGAGCCATTACAGGAGAACAACCTGATTTGAGCGAACAGGGAGAATTGGAGGTCTGACGAAAAAGAAAAACCTCAAAAAGTCGCTAAAATGCCTTTCCGGAAATGGAAGGGTACTTTCTAACTTTTTTTCAGCCTCTTTTAGATAATCTGCGCCGGTCTCAGATTTTCTTAGTCCTTCTGCTTCAAATAGTTCTCCATCCTGTATCCACAAGTTGTTCTTATAACACTGGGGCCTCAGTCCGTTCGCATTCTGCCAATGTATAGCGCATTACGGTAATTTGTCTCCCAACTTCCTACAATTCCCGATCGTTTTAGAATTCATATCGTTATCTTTATTCAGTATTAGGTAGGCTGTATTTCTATCAGAAAAGCATGTGAGATTCTCAGATGCAACAAAAAGCACAGATAACTTCAATATCCAAACCGGAATACATGAAAGAAAATCCGAACTCACGACGGCGCTTTATAAAAAATACGGCTGCCGGCTCGGCACTATGTGTGGCAGGTGGCATTCTTCCCGGATTCAGTGCCAAAAGCTATTCGCAGATAGTGGGGGCCAATGATACCATAAATGTTTCCATTATGGGAGTCAATAGTCGCGGCAATGCACTAGCACAAAATTTTGCCAGGCAGTCTAACTGCAACGTCACCCATGTCTGTGATGTGGACCGCCGGGCAATGGCAAATTGCCTGGCTGCAATGAAAGAAAGGCAAAATACAATTGCCGAAGGCGTTGCCGACTTCCGTAAATCACTGGAAAGCAAAGATGTGGACGCCCTGGTGATCGCTGCTCCGGATCATTGGCACGCTCCTGCGGCCCTTATGGCCATGGATGCAGGCAAACACGTGTATGTTGAAAAACCCTGCAGTCACAATCCGAACGAAGGTGAATTACTTGTCAAGGCAGCTGCCAGGTACGGTAAGGTCATCCAAATGGGCAACCAGCGCCGCTCCTGGCCAAATGTGATTGAAGGGATCAATGCCTTGAAAAATGGTGCCATTGGCCGTATTTATTACGGTAAAGGATGGTACACTAATAACAGGCAATCTATTGGAATAGGTAAGGAAGTTGGAGTCCCTGCCTGGCTAGACTGGGACCTTTGGCAAGGGCCGGCTCCCCGAAGGAATTTTAAGGACAATATTGTACATTACAATTGGCACTGGTTCTGGCATTGGGGCACGGGCGAGGCCCTGAACAACGGCACCCATATGATCGATCTTTTACGCTGGGGAATGGGTGTGGATTATCCGACTAAAGTAAGTTCTACGGGAGGAAGATATAGGTACAAAGATGACTGGCAAACCCCTGATACCCAAATTATAAATTTAGAATTTGCCGAAGGGATGTCCATGTCCTGGGAAGGGAGGAGCTGTAATGGAAAAGATGTTGAAGGAAGTTCGGTCGGAGTTGTTTTTTACGGAGAGAACGGTAGCATGTTAATTCCCGGAGGGAATGAGTATACGGTATTCGATTTAGAGGGAAAAGTTGTCAAAGATGTAAAAAGCAAACTCGAAATTGATGCCCGCAACAAAACCAATCCGGCCGAAAAGCTAGATTCGTTTCATATACAAAACATGTTCAACGCCATTCTCAAGGGTACCGGCCTTAATGCGGGTATTGACTCGGGTCATAAAAGTACCCTGCTCGTTCAGCTGGGAAATATTTCGCAACGCATTGGCAGGTCGCTGGAGATAGATGCCGTCAACGGACACATCCTACATGATAAGGAGGCCAGGAAATTATGGAGCCGTTCCTATGAAAAAGGATGGGAAATGCGGTTATAACAATAAATGGCAATAAAAAATTTCTTGAAAGTTTACCCGCCTCTGGCGGGCGACTATCCCTGCCTACCGGCAGGCCCGAGGCAAGCCATAGGGGTATTTCGCCGGTTTCATTTTGGCCTTGGGGCCAAAAACCGAAATTTTGTATTTTACCCCGCCTGGAACTGCTTAAAAAGCAGTTCCGGCCCTGTGCATTCCTCTCTCTTCGTTCGTCGGATGCAAGAGGAGAGGTAAATCGGAAACCCCTAGGCAAAGCCATAGGGGAATTACTTAGATTAAAAAATGGCCAATACCAACCGATATAAATAACACTAAATCAATAGGTTGGAGAAATTTTATTTAGATGAAAAAACCAGACCCTATTTTATGAAATCCACGGCTTTGTCAATACTCGCTTTATTTCTCCTGATAGTTCTTTATCGATCAAAAGAAAAAAATGTGGTGGAAGGTGTACTTTATTCGGATGGAAACCCTGTTAGCGTGGCGGTTGAAAATGGCCATATAGCAGCATTAAAACGGCAGGACGTTCTAATTGACAAAAAACTGTTTTTGGCCCCTGGATTGATAGATGTACAGATCAATGGGTATGTAGGCATTGATTTTTCGGGACCCGATTTAACCGTGGAAGGCGTAAAAAAAGCTACCAGAGCACTGTGGAAAGCAGGGGTTACGACTTATTTTCCAACGATCATAACCAGTGATATAGACAGGATAAAAAAGAATTTCGCAGTTTTGGCAAAGGCCAAGGAAGACCCGGATATCGGAATGTCGATTCCCGGCTTTCATCTGGAAGGGCCATATATATCCCCGGTAAAAGGATTCAGGGGAGCCCATCTGGAAAAATATATCAAAACCCCGGATTGGGAAGAGTTCCAGGAAATTCAAAAAGCGGCCAATTATGGGATTAAACTGCTCACCCTGGCACCGGAATTGGAAGGTGCCATTCCTTTTATTCGCAAATGTGTAAACAGTGGGGTGGTGGTATCGCTGGGGCATCATAATGGTTCTGCCACCGATGTACAAAATGCGGTTGATGCAGGAGCCAGGATGGCCACGCATTTGGGCAACGGATGCGCAAATGAAATCAACCGGCACCACAATCCCATATGGCCTCAGCTGTCTAATGATAGTATAACGGCTAGTATCATCGTCGATGGGTTTCATTTAACCAGGGAAGAAGTCCGAAGCTTTTACAAGGCAAAAGGCGTTGCTAAAACCATACTTGTCTCAGATGCCCTGGATTTGGCTGGTTTGCCTCCGGGAGAATATACCAGGGGGGAGAGAACCTTGGTTTTAACCCCAAACGTTGTAAAACTGCCAAAAGAAGATGTCCTTGCAGGCGCCGCCTCCCCCATTAGTACATGTGTAGGAGTCGTCATGGAATATACAGATTGTAGCTTAACTGATGCCATACAAATGGCATCTACAAACCCTGCTTCACTTTTCTCCCTTGATGATATCGGTGAAATAGTGCCCGGCAAACGTGCCGACCTCGTTTTGTTTGCTATGGAAAACCATAAAATGGTGATTGATAAAACCTTTATTGCGGGCAAACCGGTGTATTCCAAAGATTAGGCAGCATGCAAAACAAGTCCTTAATTAAAAAGATTTTTCTTGCCTTGAGTGCCGTAGGCCCGGGTCTGTTTTTAATAGGTTATAATATTGGAACTGGCAGCGTAACCACCATGGCCAAAACAGGGGCCGAACACGGGATGAGTCTCTTTTGGGCGCTTATACTATCCTGTGTATTTACCTACGTTCTTATGGTCAGCTATGGCAAGGTAACTTTGGTAACCGGCAAAACCGCATTGTTTAATTTTAAATCGGAATTTAAATGGGGATGGGTCCTTTCCCTTTACATCATCATAGCGCTCATCATTGGCGAATTGCTCGCCCTGATGGGGGTAATGGGAATTGTTGCAGACCTGGTCCAGGAAGGGCTCAGGTTGGCTTTTGACGGGCTATTTGTCAGCACCATCTGGATCATCCTTTGCTTTTCCCTTATGCTATACCTCCTTCTTTGGTATGGCCGTTATCAGATGTTCGAAAAAATACTTACCGTTTTGGTGGTTCTCATGGGATTGTCATTTATTGTGGTATTTATTTTGGTGAAACCAAGCTTATCCGCAATTGCGGAAGGCATCATTCCCCGAATTCCTGACACGCCCGGAGCTCTCGGTCTTATTGCTGCCATAACGGGAACAACCTGCTCCGCCGCGGTCTTTATTATGCGAAGTACGGTTGTAGCAGAAAAGGGTTGGGGCATCGGAGATCTGGGAAGGGAGAAAAAAGATTCCCTGGTATCTGCCTCTATGATGCTCCTGTTAAGCGGTGTTATCATGGCGGTGGCTGCCGGGACACTTCATGTCTCCGGGTTGAAACTTGAAAATACGGTGGAGATGATAGATCTCTTTGAGCCGTTGGGCGGAAAAATAGCGGCCTTTACCCTGATCATAGGAATTACCGGAGCGGGCTTGTCAACCATATTCCCCATCGTCCTCATTGCCCCGTGGCTGGTATCGGACTATCGCGGGACCCCAAGAAACATTCATTCAACTCAGTCACGTTTGCTTATTTTCTTTGCCATGCTATTTGCTTTCGGCACCGTTTTTATGGAGGAAAGACCTCCGGCACTTATGATTTTTTCTCAGGCTTTCCAGGCTTGCATCCTGCCAGCGGTGGCTATCCCAATCTTTGTTCTGATCAATAAAAAAAATATAATGCATCGGTATAAAGCGGGCACACAATTGAACATTGGGATCATCGCGGTTATCCTATTTTCATTGATCACTACCTGGTTCGCCCTCACCGATTTCCTTTAATCGATTAAATTATAAAAAATGAGAACTTTTACTGTTGAAGCGTTGCAGGTATCCATTTACGAAGAAGCCGGTGTAATGGGAAAGGCCGCTGCCAATTTTGTAGGAAATAAATTGCTGGAAGCCATTACGGATAGAGGTGCCGCAAATCTGATCCTGGCTACGGGGGCATCGCAATTTTCATTTTTAGATGCCTTAAAAGAAAGGGATATCGACTGGAAGAAAATTACCGTTTTTCATTTGGATGAATACAAGGGAATTTCCGCAGCTCACCCCGCCAGTTTTCGAAGGTACTTAAGGGAACGGATTCTTGACGAGGTAGGCCCGAAAAAGATATATTTTTTAAACGGGGATGAAGACAACCTGGAAACCGAGATGTTCCGTTATGCGGAAGAATTAAAAAAACATGCTGTTGATATTGCCTGTATTGGGATAGGCGAAAATGGCCATATCGCCTTTAACGACCCCGGCGACGCAGATTTTAATGATCCGAAGTTAGTGAAACTAGTAAAACTAGATGAAGCTTGCAGAAACCAGCAGCTCGGGGAAGGATGGTTTCCCACTTTGGGGGATGTCCCTGGGCACGCACTTACACTTACTATTCCGGCAATAATGAACTGCAAAACCATCAGCTGTGCGGTTTCGGACGAAAGAAAAGCTAAGGCTGTATTTGCGGCACTTTACAGGAATATAAGTACGGAGTGCCCGGCTTCCATTTTAAGGACGCACCCGGATGCGCAATTGTTTTTGGATACAGCTTCTGCCTCTAAAATTTGATTTAGTTATCGAATTTTAACTAACCACTCCTATGGATTGAAATTCCATGCCTGTCCGTCCTATGGCGGAGGTTTGGATACGCTATGAAATTGCCTGCCTGAACGGCACGCGCAGACCCGCCTGAACGGCGCGCAGGCTTTGGCTAAATGTTAATAGATGATATCACACGATTAACGGTTAACCAATAACCATTAACCTATTCGAAAAAAGTTTTTAGCCCCGAACCTTCGGGGGAAGTCTTACACTAAAGTGCATTGTTTCAACTGACGATTGAGACCAATGTAGATATCATCATTAGAAATCCGGCGTAAACGAGCTCCCATTTAATTCTTATCTTCATAGTGATAACCAAAATCCATAATGGACTTTTCATAGAACCGCTAAGATTTAATTATATACAGAATGGTGAAACTAAAACTGTTATTAATCGTTCTTTTTTTTTCATTTTATCCACTCATTGGGCAGACACCGGACGGATACAACCTGTGGCTGGGTTATCATAAAGTTGAAAACCCTTCATTATTTAAGGAATATGAACAGGTCACAAATTCCATTTATTTTAAGGAAGGAAGTGGTATCCTTGAAAGTGCCCAAACAGAACTTGTCACAGGTTTAACGGCAATGTTGGGAAAGCCCCCTGCCTTCACAAATGCCTTAAACGGATCAAATTCGATGCTGATTGCGAAGAAAACCGATCTCGACAAAAGCGTTTTAGACATGGTAGAAGCTGACCTTGCCCGGAGCGGCAAAGAGGGCTTCGTCATTAGGACGGTTCTCCGGAATGAAAAGGAAATACTACTGATAAGCGCCAACGAGGATGTCGGCATACTTTATGGGGTTTTTCGATTTTTACATGTATTGCAGACACATAAGGAAATAGGCAGGTTGCGGATAGTAGACGCCCCAAAAATTAATTTAAGGATGCTCAATCACTGGGATAACCTGGACCGTACCGTGGAACGAGGCTATGCAGGTTTTTCCCTGTGGAACTGGCAAAAGCTTCCCGAATATATAAACAGGCGTTATATTGATTACGCCAGGGCGAATGCCTCCATAGGGATCAACGGCACCGTTTTAACAAATGTCAATGCGAATGCGCTGGTGCTAACTCCCATGTATCTGGAAAAGGTGGAGGCCCTTGCAAATGTTTTTAGATCCTATGGTATTAAGGTGTACCTTACCGCTCTATTTTCCGCACCCATAGAAATCGGGGGGTTAAAGGCGGCAGATCCATTGGATAAGGATGTTCAAAGCTGGTGGAATGCCAAAGCCAAAGAGATATATGAACGTATTCCCGACTTTGGCGGATTTTTAGTCAAAGCCAATTCCGAGGGACAACCCGGGCCACAGAACTATGGTAGAAATCATGTGGATGGCGCCAATATGCTGGCCACGGCTTTGGAACCTTATAAGGGAAATGTGATATGGAGGGCGTTTGTTTATTCTGAAAATGATCCTACCGATAGGGCAAAACAGGCGTATGACGAATTTGTGCCTTTCGATGGAAAATTCATGGACAACGTATTGCTACAGGTAAAGAATGGGGCCATCGACTTTCAGCCTCGTGAGCCGTTCCACCCGATGTTTGGCGCCATGCCAAAAACCCCATTGATGATGGAGTTTCAGATAACGCAGGAATACCTGGGCTTTAGTACCCATCTGGTCTATCTGCCCAAACTCTTTGAAGAGGTGCTCATGGCGGATACCTACCGTAAAGGAAAAGGTTCCTTAGTGGCAGAAGTCATTGATGGATCTCTCCACAATAAAAGGATCTCCGGAATGGCGGGGGTATCCAATATAGGGACGGATCTGAACTGGACAGGGCACCCCTTTGCCCAGGCCAATTGGTATGGGTTCGGGCGCTTGGCATGGGATCCTTACCTGAGTTCTAAAACCATTGCAGAAGAATGGATACGGGCTACGTATTCAGATAAAACCGAATTCGTTGAGAACATCAAAAAAATGATGATGAGCTCGAGGGAAGCGGTGGTGCATTACATGACTCCCCTTGGGCTGCACCATTTGTTCGATACGGGCCATCATTATGGGCCGGGACCCTGGGTCAGTGAATTAAGCCGGCCGGAATGGAACCCTGTATATTATCACAAGGCCGATTCCCTTGGTATAGGTTTTAACAGAACCCCTTCGGGTAGTGATGCCACCTCCCAATATGCGGCCGAACTCGCCGCGCTGTTCAATGATCCGGAAACCTGTCCGGAGGAATATCTTTTATGGTTCCATCATTTACCCTGGGATTATAAACTTAAAGACAGCCAGATCCTTTGGGACGGGCTCGCTCTGAAATACCAGCAGGGTATTACCGAGGTAAAGGAGATGATGTCTCTCTGGCAGGAAGCAAAACCTTTTATATCGGAAGAACAATTCCGGGAAGTGCGGATGCTTCTGGAAATCCAGCTAAAAGAAGCAAAATGGTGGAAAGATGCGAGTCTCCTTTATTTTCAGACTTTGTCCGACAGGGAGTTTCCGGATGGAGTGGACAAACCAGAAGAAACACTGGAGTATTACCGATCTTTAAAATTTCCCTTTGCCCCGGGCATTCGGCCGCGATGGGATTAGCCAAAAACAGGTTCTATAATTAAGTCCAGCGAAGTACATACCTTGGCGTTCCTTTCTAATGTCGGGGATAACATTTTAAAATACATGGATTTAAGGGTTTTTTTTATTATAATAATCGGGGCGCGCATATCGATTAATTACCATTTTATGAAAAAGTAGCCCACCTCTTAGCCTTGCCCCTATTTATTCTTTATACCGGGGAAATTGACTGTCAGATAATCAACGGGAGTATGAACAAGGAATTGACGGCCAACGCAGTCATCTCGCGTATTAAAGAAAATATAACTTGCCCATGGCAGGAAGAAACAGTCGATACTTTTAAAGGTGGGAATCCCGACATGGAAGTAACGGGCATAGCCACTACATTTTTAGCTACCATGGAAGTACAAAAGCAGGCTAAAGAAAAAGGGTTGAACCTTGTGATCACCCACGAACCCACATTTTATAACACTTTGACGAAACGGAACAATTTGCGGGAGACCATGTGGTAGCAGCCAAACAGCGGTTCATTAAGGACAATGAATTGATCGTTTTTCGTTTTCACGACCATATACATCAGACCGTTCCGGACGGCATTTACAAAGGTATGGTTGACAGGTTGGGATGGAATTCCCACGAGCAAAATCAACCCCCTTATGTTTATAAACTCCCTGAAACAAACCTAAAAGAGCTGTCAGGGCAACTAAAGTCTAAATTTAGCACAGCAACCATTCGGGTCGTAGGTAATCCGCATATGAGGGTCACCGATATGGGGTTGGTGTTAGGTGCTGCCGGATCGGCCAGGCAAATTGAGGCTTTGCAAAGAGATGATGTGGAGGTATTGATCATCGGGGAGACCCATGAATGGGAAACAGTAGAATATGTACGCGATGCCGCGACCCAGGGTAAAAAGAAAGCACTGATTCTTTTAGGGGCACGCTAATTCCGAAGAGGCGGGGATGGAATATTGTGCGGAATGGCTTAAAACCTTTGTTTCAGAGGTGCCTATTGAATTCGTTCCGGCAGGTGATCCGTTCTGGAGTCCTCAATAAAAGGGAATGTGGGAATAGGTCATCAGCCTTAGTGCGCTACTTCTAGACTCATCTGATGAGCAGAAAATTATACTTAGGTTGGGAAAACCTTCTGGTTAAGTTCGGAAAAGTTTATTGCTTTTTGTATTATTACTTTAATCTTAATTGTTGTCCGCAACATTCCAATCATGAAGGTATTAGTATCCTTAAATATTCCAAAAAACGGCATAGAGATGCTCCGTAACGAAGGCCTGGAAGTTACTGTTTGGACCGATGATTTACCAATGCACAGGGAGCGACTTATGGAAACTGTGCAACATCATGACATCCTTCTTTCCGCAAGTCCCTATCAAATTGACAGTGAATTTCTGGAAAGTAACAAACATCTTAAGTTCATCTCTCAGTTTGCCGCCGGATATGACAATATCGATTTAAAAAAGGCCAGGGAAATAGGTATTCCAATTGCTAATTCGCCCAATGCCATGACTGAAGCCACAGCCGATATTGCTTTTGGTCTTATGCTGGCAGTATCCCGGAAGATGTTCTACATGCACAAAAGGATCATTACCAATGACTGGGGGCATTTTCGTCCTCAAGCCAATTTGGGGATGGAATTAAAAGGAAAAACCCTTGGCATTTTTGGACTTGGACGCATAGGAACAGCGTTTGCCAAACGTTGTGTCGGCGCTTACGGAATGAAAGTGCTTTACCACAACCGCAGGCCGAATAGCGAAACCGAAAAGGAATTAAAGGCTGCCTACGTGTCTTTGGACGCTTTGTTGAAACAAAGTGATATCCTTTCCGTTCACAGTGCACTTACCCGGGATACCAAAGAAAAATTTGACAGCGCTGCTTTTAATAAGATGAAGCCTTCCTCTATTTTTATAAATACCGCAAGGGGGGGCATTCATAACGAAGACGATTTGATAAAGGCATTACAAAACCAGACTATATGGGGCGCAGGGTTGGATGTTACCAATCCCGAACCAATGAAACCGGATAATCCCCTGCTAGGAATGGAGAACGTGGCCGTTACTCCACATATAGGTTCAGCCACTATGGAAGCACGAAACGAAATGTCCAGACTTGCCGCTATGAATATCATTCAATTTGTCCGGGGTGAACCTGTGGACAATATTGTAGCCCAGTAAAATATTTCATATCGATTGATTTAAAATAAGTACCTTTTATAGCCAAAATTACAACACCATGAAAAAAATATATATCGCGGCATTCCTTTTTTTAACTGCCCTGTTATTGGTAGCCGGTACGGCCTGGATACTACCGGACCCACCTGCCAAAGAAGAGACCCTTCCAAAACCGTTTGAGGGTACGGGTCATTATCTGTATGTTGCCACTCCCGGTATCAGGGATTATCTGGGATATGGGGGTCACGGATTGCTGGTTTTTGACATAGACAACGACCATAAATTCATAAAACGGATCCCCACAAAGGGATACCATAAAGATGGCCGTCCATCAAATGTAAAGGGTATTGCGGTAAGTGCCGCACTCAACAGTATCTATATCAGTACCCTGGAATCCCTGCAACGAATTGATCTGGCTACGGAAAAGGTACTCTGGGAAATACCCTTTGAGGGTGGCTGTGACCGCATGTCCATTTCCCCTGACGGGACGACCATGTATTTACCATCCCTGGAAAAAGATTTTTGGAATGTGGTTGACTGCAAGTCAGGTGATGTTATTACTACGATAAAAGTACATTCTCGGGCACACAACACCATTTACGGTCCTTCCGGAGACTGGGTATATATGGCTGATATCGCCTCACCCTGGTTGCACGTAGCGGACACCAAAACGCATACGGTGGCACGGAAAATAGGCCCGTTTAGTGCCGGGATTCGCCCCTTTACCATTAACAGCGACGAATCGCTTGTCTTTGTGAACGTAAATGAATTGCTGGGGTTTGAGGTTGGCGATCTAAAAACAGGAAAAAGGATAGACAGCGTTCAGGTCATGGGGTGGGACAAGGGGCCTGTACGGCGGCACGGCAACCCGAGCCATGGGATTGCTTTGACCCCTGATGAAAAAGAAATTTGGCTTAGTGATGGCCATAATATGAGAATACATGTTTTCAGCGGAAAGTCGCCCTATCAACAACTCACCACAATTCCGCTTGGTGATATGCCGGGGTGGATCACTTTTAGTATGGATGGCAAATATGCCTATCCGTCCAGTGGGGAGGTGATCCGTAGCAAAACAAGAGAAATTCTATATCTTTTACAAGATGAAAATTACAATACCGTTTCCAGTGAAAAGATGATTGAGCTCTATATGAAAGACGGTAAAGTAACCAGGTCCGGGGATCAATTTGGCCTGGGTAGATTGCACAACATAGGAAAATAGATTCTATGTATTCAATATCAAGATTGTAGTGTTATGAGGATCCTTATTTTAGGTGGCGGTGGCTTTTTAGGGCGAAGGTTGGCTAAAGACTTATTAGAAAATGGAGGTCTCGCTAAGGGTGAAATCAGTGAATTACTACTTATCGATAAAGCATTTCCCGAGCGTATGCCAAAGGATGCAAGACTTGAATGTATTGAGGCCGATTTTAGCGATGAGATTACCATGGCGGAGATTCTCCGGCTTAAACCCGATGTGATTTTCCATCTTGCCGCCATTGTAAGCGGGGAAGCAGAAAAAAATCTGGACAGGGGGATGCAGGTAAATTTCCATGCCTCGTTACAACTCTTGGAAACGTGCAGATCGCTGGCATTTCGTCCCCGGATCGTATTTGCCAGTTCTTGTGCCGTTTTCGGTGGAGACGTCTCGCGGGTTATACTTGATGAAACTGCTCCGAAACCACGCAGTTCCTATGGTACTGAGAAGGCTATGGTAGAGCTGCTCATGAACGATTATAGCAGAAGGGGATTTGTAGATGCCCGAAGTCTTCGGTTGCCAACCATTGCAGTACGTCCCGGAAAGCCTAATGCGGCCACCTCTTCCTTTGTAAGCGCTATTGTCCGCGAACCTTTAAATGGTAAAAGGGCTTTGTATCCGGTGCCGATGGAAACCGAAGTGTGGATCCAATCTCCAAAACGGGTAATTCAAAATTTCATTCACGCTGCCAACCTGGAGGAAAGCGTCCTCGGGGACGACAGAATTATCAATCTTCCCGGATTGACTACTTCAATTCAGGAAATTATAAAAAGCCTGGAACTGCTTACCAATAGTGAAACAATCAAATTAATATCCCATAAACCAGATGATTTTCTTCAAAGCATTGTACTTACCTGGCCACCCCATTTTGATACGCGCAGAGCGGATAAATTAGGATTTGTGAGAGACTCCTCCCCAAAAGAAATTATACAATACTATATGGAAGAAGAAAGCACTTTTAATATTAAAGCAGGGTAAGAATGGGTGAAAATACAAAAATCGCAGTAATTACCGGAGCGGGCTCCGGTATAGGCCGTGAGGTAGCAACGGCCCTTTATAAGGACGGGTGGTCTGTAGTGCTTGCCGGGAGGCGGAAAAAGCCGCTTTTAGAAACTTCAACCGCCTTTGACGCAAACCGAACTCTTGTAATCCCCACGGATATTACCGATGAGAAAAGTGTAAAAGACCTGTTTACGGCAACCGTCCAAAATTTTGGCAGGGTAGACCTACTATTCAACAACGCCGGGGTCAGCGCTCCTGCCAAACCACTTGAAGAATTAACTCTGGGGGAATGGCAACGGGTAATTGACACGAATTTAACAGGCGCCTTTTTATGTACCCGAGAGGCCTTTAAGATCATGAAGCACCAGGATCCTTCAGGAGGGCGTATCATAAATAATGGTTCCATATCCGCACATGTACCCAGGCCCAATTCTGCTCCCTATACCGCCAGCAAACATGCCATAACAGGTTTAACGAGATCAACCTCCCTGGATGGCCGGGAATTTCGAATCGCCTGCGGTCAAATTGATATCGGAAATGCCGCCAGTGCAATGACACGGAAAATGGAAGAGGGCATACTTCAGGCCGACGGTACACGAAAAATTGAACCTACAATGGAACCCAGGGATGTGGGACGTGCAGTGGTTTTAATGGCCGATTTACCTCTCGATACAAACGTGCCCTTTCTCACGGTCATGGCCAATCGAATGCCTTATATTGGAAGGGGGTGAAGTTGAAATATATTGGAATCTCACAAAATTACAATGTTTGCGTTACCGCCGTTGGAACTCCGCTGTGCGAAGTCCGTGACTTCGTACCGTATTTACTCCACTGTGCGCAGCCCCTTTCAATATCCGGAACCGGTACTTGGGAACCCACACGATATGATAGTCGCACTTATAGATCACATGGCTTAGTTTCTTATATTTACCCATGGCGCAAAGATAAGGCACTGCCAAAAGAACATGACCACCCCCAAAGGAGGTGGTTTTTTAAGATGAAATAAAAAAATCCTTGAAAGTTTACCCGCCTCAGGCGGGCGACAATCCCTGCCTGCGGGCAGGCTCAAGACCCGTCCGACCGGCAATCCAGAGCGGTATTTCGTCGGTTCAAAAATTGAAATTTTGTATTTTATTTCACCCTGAACTGCCAAAAATAAGAAGTTCCGACCCTGTGCATTCCTCTCTCTTTGTTCGTCGGATGCAAGAGGAGCGGTAAATAGGAATCCCCGAGGCAAAGCCGTCGGGGAATTACTTAGATTAAAATATTTTGAGAAACAGATCGAGAAGGGATTTTGTAAGGAAAGCGACCATGGCGTCGGTTGCTATATCTTTTCTTGGGCCGAAATGCCTGGCAATGAAGGCTGGAAACCCAAATGGCCAGCTTCCCGTTCATATTTTTTCCAAGCACCTCCAATTTTTGGATTGTAAAGCAGCAGGAGAAGTAGCGGCAGAACTGGGCTGTGCCGGCCTGGATCTTACCGTGAGGCCTGAAGGTCATGTGCAACCGCACAGTGTGGAAACGGATTTACCCAAAGCGATAGCGGACATTAAAAACGGTGGTTCCAAATGTGTACTTATCACTACAGCAGTGGAAAATGCCGCTAACGAACGGGACAGAACCGTGCTGCAGACGGCAGCGCAGGAAGGGATTACGCATTACCGTTCCAATTGGTTCAGTTACCATGCTAAAAAATCCATGCAGGATTCCCTGAATAATTATGGAAATGAAATTAGGGAACTCTCCCTTCTCAATAAAGATCTGGGGCTGGTAGGTTGTTACCAGAACCATGCGGGCAAAAGGGTTGGGGCTTCTTTGTGGGAGGTGGCTAAATTATTGGAAACGGCAGATAAGAGGCATTTTGGAGTGCAGTATGATATCAGGCACGCGGTTGTGGAAGGTGGATTGTCATGGGAAAACGGTTTAAGACTTGTTAAAGGTCAAATAAAGACTATTGTTTTGAAGGACTTTAAATGGAAGCGGGCAGACGGAAAATGGACAGTGGTGAATACCCCAATAGGTGAGGGTATGGTGGATTTTAAAACCTATTTTGAATTGCTTAAGCAGTATCGCATTAAGGTGCCTGTGATCTTACATTTGGAGTATCCTTTAGGTGGTGCCGAAAATGGGAGTACAAAATTGAACATACCAAAAAAGGAGGTTTTTGAAGCAATGAGAAAAGATCTAAACAAGATACAGGAGTTATGGGCAAACGTATAATTTTATTTCTACTGACTTTGAATTTACTGCTTTCACTGTCCGGATGCCGGGTTGAGGGGCCAAAATTTGAGGAGCCCGGCTATCTTGCTCATTTGTGGTTGGATTCTACCCTTCTTTTAGTAACGACGGTAGCCGATTCCCTGGAGGTACCATGGGATATTGTGGTTGGCCCCGAAGACTGGATCTGGTTTACACAACAAAAAGGAACAATTTCAAGGGTACATACCACTACCGGGGATATTCAGGAACTGGCGGTGATCAAAGACGTCTTTTACCGGAAATCAACGGGGCTCCTGAGTATGGTACTGCATCCCGATTTTGAAAATAATCCATTTGTTTTTGTTCACTATACCTATGCCCATAAGGATAGCAATTTAATGGACCGGATAAGATCCCGGATAATTCGCTTTACCTTCAAGGAAGATGCATTGGAGGACAAAATTACCATTTTGGACAGCATTCCGGGAAATACCTTTCACAATGGTTCCCGGATGATGATATCCAATGACAGTAAACTGTGGATCGGCACGGGCGATGCTGGCCTGACTGACCAAACACAGGATCAAAATACATTAAACGGAAAGGTATTACGGCTGAATCCGGATGGAACGATTCCGTCCGACAATCCGTTTAAGGAAAGTCCGGTTTGGAGTTTGGGCCATAGAAATGTACAGGGAATTGCCGAGGTTCAGGGGGCCGTTTTCATCTCTGAACATGGTCCGATTAATGACGATGAGATAAACCTTGTGGAAAAGGGAGCAAACTACGGATGGCCCAATATACACGGTTTTTGTGACCTTGATCCCGAAAAAGAATATTGTGGCAATCACAACATACGTGAACCGCTAATAGCATGGACTCCTACTTTGGGCACAGCCGGACTTGCATATTACAATAATAAGGAAATTCCTGAATGGAAGAATAGCTTGCTGCTGTGTACGTTGAAAGGCCAATCCCTGCGGGTTTTGAACTTGAATGAAGATCGCTCGCAAATAAGTAATGAGCATATATTCCTTCAAAAGGCTTTTGGGCGTATCAGGGATGTGGCCATAGGCAAAGAAGGTGAGATCTATCTGACCACGAGCAACCTGGACTGGCAT
The DNA here is from genome assembly GCA_041743085.1 of Flavobacteriaceae bacterium. Lineage (GTDB taxonomy): Bacteria > Bacteroidota > Bacteroidia > Flavobacteriales > Flavobacteriaceae > JAFMPW01. The sequence continues at coordinate 66,058 of JBGTNL010000084.1, read as the reverse complement.
CCCGGCCACCAGCCCTGGATGTACGATTCCCTGCCCACAGAAAAAGGAGATCGCATCATAAAAATAAAAAGGATCAGCCAGGGATCACAGGAACTATGGGCTCAACTCTCCCGGAAAAAGATACTCAGGGAAGACCCTGAAGCCTTTAAACTACCAAATGAGGATTGGAATTTCATTGCTACGGACGATGATCTCATCAGTGGCCAAAAACTCTATACGACCCATTGCGCTGCCTGTCACAGGCCCGATGGCAAAGGAAATACCGGGCAAATTCCTCCGCTTACCGAGAGCGAATGGGTTTCAGGTGACAGATCGAGATTAATAGATGTAATGCTACAGGGTATAAGCACCCCAATAACTGTCAATGGCATCATGTATGAAGGCGAGATGCCGGCCTATGGTAATTTACGGGATGACGAAATTTCAGATATCCTTAATTTTATCCGCACTGAGTTCGGCGATACGGCCGGGAATATTATCGCCGCGGATGTAATGCATCAAAGAAAGGGCTTGTAGGCAGTATCATTTAAGATTCAGATTGGTTGAAACCAACAAAAAATCTATTGAAGCTGACTATCGGTTAAGGACAGATAGCGGCTGCAAGTGGGCTAAAAATTTGAGCAACATGCCAGCTGCTTTACGCCATTCGCTTTGCACAATTTTTCCTGCAAAAGGCGAAAAGCGTACGATTAACAGGAAAAAACCGAAGTATTCGACTAAAGGACGGATTTTCTTCCATTCTCTGTTTAGGACACTAATATTACCGCTTACTTTGAATATTCCTCAACAAATTCCGGTTGATACCCTTTAGGAGGTCTCTTGTGCCAATAAGATGCCAAAATAGAACCTGTGATATTCATTAGCGGGCCGAATACCGCAGGGGCCAGGCCCATGGTGGCTATTTTGCCTAAGGAGTTGGCTATTCCCGAAGCCAGACCTCCATTTTGCATTCCTACTTCGAGCGCTACCGTACGGGCATCCTGTTCCGTGAGTTTCAGGAGTCGTGCATACCAGTATCCCAACAGGTAACCAAAGAGATTATGAACCAGGACCAGTAACATTAATATTCCGCCTATATCCAAGAGGCTGTCTCTTCCGGCGGCCGTAATTATGGTAATGATAATTCCAATAGCCAACATAGACATAAGCGGCATTGCCCTATCTAGCCACTGGGCCCTATCTCCACGCAATTTGTTGAAGAGCAAACCGGCGCCAATTGGCAGGATGATCATTTTAACGATGCTCCACATCATATCGAGTACATCGATCTCTATGAATTCGCCGGCAAGCAACTTCATGAGCAGGGGTGTTAAGAATGGTGCAAGAAGGGTTGCAATAGAGGTGATTGTTATGGAAAGCGCCAAATTGGCCTTGGCCAGATAAGCCATTACATTCGACGCGACACCACTTGGGGAACATCCGATCAATACTATTCCTGCGGCTATTTCCGGTGGAAAATTGCTCAGTTTGGCCAAAGCAAAACCCATTATTGGCATTATACCCAATTGCGCCGTAACCCCCACCATAACTCCTTTGGGGGATTTAAATATGGCTGCAAAATCTTTGAGGCTCATGGAAGTACCCATCCCGAACATAATTATCTGAATAAGGGGAATGATAAGTGCGGTTAATTTAAAATCGCCAATATGTGTAAAATACTGAGGGTAATAAAGAGCAATTGCCACCCCTGCAAATATCATGGCGGTGAACACGTATCCGCTGAGCGATTTGTAACCACTAAATCCCAGTGCCAGCAAGGCGAAAAATGCTATAAAGAATGGTCCGGCTTTTTCCAGGTTCCCTGCAATAACAAAACCCAGGCCAACCAAAAACAATAAAAGTGCTATGACAAGGGAAAGTGCATAAATATTTGGTTTTTTCAAAATGCGGTATTTTAATTAATTTCAGTTTGGTTTGCTGGTCATTTGGTCAAAGAATACATACCGCCTAATCCATCGGCAGGGCTATAATTTATAGGCCTGCCTGGCCAAAAGCCTCCATTTTCCTTCGTTGTCGCTTTTGTATACCTGCATATTTCCAATTCGGATATCAACAGGCTTCCCATCGTTGGTGGCACTGGCCAAAAATATATGCCTGACTATGGCCGTATCACCTGATAGTTGTATGGTCTGCTCAGGTGAATCTACAGATAAAAAGTTGAATGGGCCATTAATGAGATCGTCAATAAACTCGGCTTTATTCTGAATTATCCCGCTGGAATGGCCATAGCTTAGCTCATCCGCACATAATCTTTCCAAAAGGTCCCTTTCCGGATTGACCATTGCCTCGTTAAAAGTGGCCACCGCTTTTTCCACATCGGCCTTGTTCGGTGACGGCAATTGTACCTCTCTTTTATCTCCTTCTTTTTCGGCGTACTTTTTTTCCTGCTCATTCTCCCTGCAACTGTAAAAGAAAATCAATGAGAAAGCGGCTATTTGGGCTATTTTCTTCATAATGAGTACTGTATTTTAATGTATTAGGGGCAAAAGGGCCTACCAGGTTCTCTTGCTTAAAACGTTATTCAATGTTTCCTTTGACATGCTCCCGAGTTCCGGATGCTCCCCAAGCCAGGAAAGAAAGTCATTTTTGATCTGCTCTGTCCACTGGCTGTCGATCTCGCCGGTGGAATATTTTTTGGACTTGACCATTTCAAATCCGAATTTATCTTTAAGCCCCACAAACTCGGCCGTGCCGACTACCTGTTCCGCCAGATGCGCAGGAACAAAAAGCACCCCTTCTTCTTTTGCAAGCACCAGGTCACCGGGTAAAACGATGGCACCCCCTATACGGATGGGTACATTAAGGCCCATTGCTACCATTTCTTCAAGAAATGAAGGATGAAAATCCCGCACAAATGCATTAAAACCCTCTATTTCACTGATGGCTTCCAAATCCCTGGCACTCCCGTTAAAAACTACCCCATTTCCCGATTTGCTATAAATAGAGGTGGCCAAAGTTGCCCCCATCAGGGTCCCCGCATCTATTTTTCCAAAACCGTCGGCCACGTACACATCTCCTTTCGTGAGCATTTCAATTGGCCATGAGTTAGTGTTACCCTTTCTTCCATGGGAACCTATTCCCCTTTCCTTAATATTTCTTTCAACGTCCGGACGGCTTGGCATAAACATAGCGGTCAAGGCCCTGCCAACAACGGGTACATCGTCATGGACCATTTTCCAATCGCCTTCAAATTGGTTGGTATAGCCTTCATTCTTTAAAGCAGTCCAGGCATCGTCAATACCAATTTTTTTTGCACGTTCCAGAAGGTCATCGGGAATTTTCGGACGGCCATCATCGAATCTATCTCCTTGCCATTCCGAAGTCAGAAAAATCAACTCTTCCTTTGGAATAGTTTGTGAAAAGGAAGTAGTTTCAAATAAAAGTGTTAAAACAAGAAAGGAAAAGAGCGCAGAATTAAATTTCATTATTTTAAAAATTTATAGCATTATAAATTTATGATCTTACAAGTTGAATATAAAATTTATGGGTTTTGTTTTGACAAATAGTTCTCGATATCTTCTTTTGTGACGGTAAGTTCTTTAGGGTATTTTGCGAACCATACCCGGTATTCCTCTTTGATCTTATCCGACCAATCGCCGTGGATTTCACCACTGGGGTACTTACCCTCCTGAAGTAGTACCCTCTCAAATTCGTCCCGGAGCGCTGTAAGTTCAGAGGCGGATACTAAATCCTCTACCATGTGTGCCGGGATAAATGCAACGCCATATTCGTTGGCGAACACCACATCTCCCGGAAATACGGTAACCGCGCCTATACGTATGGGCGCATTGATCGAGGTGGGCGTCATGTCTTTAATGTAGGAAGGATCCTGCCCTTTGATCCAGGCGTTAAAGCCCTCGGTATCTTTCAGTTCCTGCATATCGCGTACCGATCCATAAAAAACCACTCCATTTCCAGATTTTCCATAGATTGCGTTGCCGAGACTGGAACCAATTAGGGTACCGTCCTTGACTTTTCCATAACCATCGGCCACATAAACATCGCCCTTTGTGAGCACATCTATTGGCCAGATGTTTATCCCTCCATGCTGCGAGCGTCCTTCCGCTTTGCCCTGTGCTTTCACTATACTATCAAGATCTGGCCTCGCGGGCATAAACTGCGCCGTTACAACCCGCCCGGTCATAGTCTCACCGGGTTTGAGAATGAGCCAGTCCATTTCCACCTGGTTGTTGTAACCTTTACGGCCCATATAACCCCAAACCTGTTCCAGGGTAGCATTTTTGAGGCGTTCCAGCACCAGATCGGGCACCTTGGGCCGGCCATCTTCAAAACGTTCACCTTTCCATTGAGAGGTCAATGCCTTAACCTGTTCCGCGCTGGTGCCTACACTTTGTGATTCGGCGTATAAAAAACTCAAAACCGCTATTATAACTACTACTTTCCTTTTGACCATATCTAAGGTTTTACTATTATCTGGTTTTCTGTTTTGTTAGACATTTTGCCGTTGGCACATGATCTGCCTTATAAAGTACCTCCGTTCTTACTTTAATGACTATGCCGCATTAGTACATATAAGTTACTCAAATTGTTTGGTTTTCGATGAAAATAATTCCTCCAACCTATGAGTGTTAATGCATTCGCTCCCTATTAAAAGTAAAACCGAAGAGCCACCCCGAAGGGTTGTCTCCGGGGCGTTCTTCTCAAACAACTAAGCTAACTCAAACAACTATTATTTTTAACTTAACCTAGGGTCCACTACTAAAAAATTAGTATTTTTCTATAACGCTATTTTAGCTATACGTCCTATCGTGCGAACGCAGTTCATCCCATTCTTTGGTAGGGGCAAAGAAAGTTTTATCCCTGGGGTCGAGGTGCGCTTTAACGACCTCCATATTGAGTTCAATACCCAGGCCCGGAGCGGTAAGCGGTACGGGGGCAAAGCCTTTATCTATCATTTTTCCGCCGCCTGTCATGGTTACAAGATCTTCCCACCAGGGGAGATCCACGGAGTGGTGTTCCAAGGCTAAAAAATTTTGGCTTGCGGCAGCGCAATGTACGTTGGCCATAAAGGAAACAGGCGTTCCTGCCTGATGCATAGCCATGGCTATCTGGAATTCCTCAGCATAGTCAGCGATTCTCTTGGTTTCCAAAAGCCCTCCTGAAGATGCAAGATCCGGGTGCACAATGTCAACAGACCTATTGTGGATAAGGGGCTTGAAATTCTCCAGGAAATGAATGTCCTCACCTGTAGTTGTGGGGGTTTCAATAGCCTCCGAAATTGTCCGCCATTGTTCTGTATATTGCCAGGGTACCATATCCTCAAACCAGGCCAATCTGTATTTATCCAGCGCTTTGGCCAGGCGTATACCGTTGTTCAGATCAAAATGGCCATAATGGTCGGTGGAAATCGGTATCTCGTACCCTACCATGTTCCGAACATTCTCAACAACTTGTTGCAAGTGTTCCAGCCCTTTTTCCGTTATTTGAATTTGGGTATAGGGATGCGCCGTATTGCCGTAAGACATAAAATTTCTTCGGTCCCCCCATTGATTCAGGCTTCCTTTGTCATCTTCCCAAAATTTGCCGTTTACAACTGTCCCCGGTATTCCCTTTAACTCTCCGATAGACACATCCATCTTCAGCCAGGTATAACCCTGATCATTCACTCTAAAGTCGATCAGCCGCTGTTGTTCTTCCGGCGAACCCGCCTCGGGAGTATCGGCATATAGCCTTACCTTATCCCTATATCGGCCACCAAGCAATTGCCAGGCTGGTACGTTATAGGCCTTCCCGCAAATATCCCATAGGGCCATTTCAACAGCACAAACACCTCCCGCCTGTCTGGCCGGCCCCCCAAATTGCTTTACACTTTTAAAGATTTTTTCCACATTGCAGGGGTTTTCCCCTAATATGCGACTTTTTAACATCAGTGCGTACCGCACATCTGCAGCATCTCTTACCTCACCTAACCCATAAATATCCTGGTTGGTGTCAATACGGATAATAGCAGTTCCGCCCATCACCCCCGTCAATGCATAGCGCATATCGGTTATTTTCAGTTCGGAAGGTGCAGAAGCGCGATTTACCTTGGAAGTGGTAGCCGCAATGGTTTCCTCAAAAGAATACCCCGTAAAACCGGATAGGGCGATACCTCCCAAAGCTGTCTTTTTTAGAAAATTCCGACGGTCATCACCCGTTTTGGGGCTATCTATTTCAGCCTGTCTTGAGGCGCTATAGGCAGCTTCTTCATTTTTGTTTTTAGAAATTAATTTTTGTAAGACATTTTTCATTTTAGTTGATTTATGAAAGCCCATAACCTACCTACGGCAGGCAGGTGGGCATTTAATTAAAAATGGCGAATACCAACCGATATGCATAAAGGAAAGTACATTGGCTGTTTAAATTTTATATGGATAAAAATAAAACATAATATTATGGTTAATTATCCCACCAGACTTTGGTATCGAGATTGTCCGGGCCCATGCTGCTAACCGCGGCGTCCAGGTTTGCTTTATTAACCGCAATTTCAGAACTCGGATATGTTAACCTATTAATAAAGTCTCCCGATATATCTTGCCCGGGGAAAGGATTCGGTGGCAGGTCCGGAAATCCCGATCTTCTGAAATTCGCCCATGCTTCAGGGCCGTTCAGGAGTGAGGCCACCCAATACTGGTTATTGATTTGTTCTATGGCATTTGCGGTATCAAACGGGTTCTCTGCCAAATAGGCATCGATCTGATCCGCAGGAATAGCCGCATCCTCGCCGTAGGCGGCCAATTGCTCCATATGGGCACGTACGCCTTCTTGGTAATATTCATTGGCATTACCACTAACCCATCCGTTGGCGGCGGCCTCCGCCAGTGCTAATTGTGTTTGCGCATAGGTCAGCAAATACATTGGGGCATTTATGGCACCGTAAGTGAAACGATCCAATTGCGTAAAGTCATAAAAACTGGCCAATCCCAAATCTGTAGCAACAGCACCTATGGAACCATTATCATGCCCCATAGGCATCCCTACCTGATCGCCTGGATCTTTCGAGGCAATATCCGGAGTTTGTTGTGGACCTGATGTAGCGCCGATATATCGTATAGCCATAGATCGCAACCTTGGATCATTGGTGTTGAAAAGATAGTCCACAAAGGAATCGACCAAATAAAAATTATTGGCTTCGGTTCCATTGAATATTCCCCCATAAGGATTGGTAAAATTGTTGTCGTGGCGGACCACAAAATTATCATCGTTGGATTCCAGGAGCCCGGCTGCGAATGCCTCTTGAACAATCTGTTGCGCCAGGGCATTATCCACATTGGAAATGCGCATGCCGATTCTCAATAATAGCGAATTTCCCAGCTTTCTCCATTTGTCCAGATCGCCCCCATACATGATCTCACCAACCATATCGCCTGAATCGTTTAAGGCAGCAACCGCCTCTCTTAATTCCTTTATAAGATCTGTATAGATAGCTTCCTGGGAGTCATAAACGGGAAGTACGATTTGATCTGAAAACCCTTTTCCCGCTTCAAAATAGGGCACATAGCCATAGGTGTCTGTCAGTACCATAAAGGCATAGGCCTCTATGATCCTTGTTATATTCAATAGATTGCCTCGTTCGGGCAGGTCCTGAATCTGATTGATGACGTCCCCTGTATGTTTGATCACATTTTCATAGTAATCGTTCCATTGTTCCATGGTGCTGTTGCGATTGTCCTGATTGTAATTGGCCCCGGTAATAACCCCGGAATTAGGGGAAATAATTTGTTGTACAATTCCCGAATCATAAATGATATTCGCCCCATTCGGGAAAGAAAGCCCAATAATTGCATTGTTCAGGACAAACACCTGATCCACGCTCTCACTGGTAGGATCTACGGTATTGGTATTTATTTCATCAAAGTTCTTCTCGCAAGATACCAGAGCGTAGAAAACCATAAAAAGCGCTAATATATATGTCGTAATTTTCATGATGTATATGTCTTAAAATTTAACGTTTAAATTAAACCCTATACTCCTGGTGGTGGGAACCCCTGTCGACTCCAGTCCGGACACGTTATCAGAACTGAAACCGAAGGAATCCGGGTCTATATTAGGTACCCATTTTTTAATCAACCAGATGTTGTTGGCTACCGCACTAAGCGTAATTTCTTTCAGGGGCGAACTTCCGGGGATGAATTTTTGAAAATTGTAGCCCAGGGTAATTTGTCTCAGTTTCCAATACCCCGCGTCGTAAACAATGGGTTCTATAAGTTGTTGGGATCTTACCACTTCCCAATATGCCTGAGATTCCGCAGCCACCGTATTGGGTTGGCCTGCCTGATTTACACCCTCACCAATGACGCCTGTATCCCTTCCCGGTAATGTTATTTTATGAAGTCCGTGCCTCACGGCGTTAAAGTTAGTACCGGAAATCATTTTGTTTCCAAGTTTAAAATCGATCAAAAAGGATAAATTGAAATCCTTGTATTTTAGGGTATTTGTAATACCTCCGATCCATCTTGGCAGGGCACTTCCGTAAAATTTAATATCGTCCGATCTCAATGGCCTGCCATCATCACCAAATACCTGCCGCCCCTGCTCGTCGAACTTATAGCCAAAACCTGCCAATTGGCCAATTTCCTCCCCTACTACCTGAAACAAGAAACCGTTAAAGGGGTGATTACCCACCAAAATGCTTTCTCCCGGTTCATCTGTTAACAGGCTAATAACCTTTGTTTTATTATAGGAAGCATTTAGGTTTAACTCCCACCGGAAATCATCATTCCTGACGGGTATCAGATTAAGGAGCCCTTCTACCCCTTCACTCCTACTCTCCCCACTATTGATCAATGTGCTGATAAAACCAGAGGAATTGGATATTTGAGCGGGTATGATCTGATCGAAGGTTGATTTGCGATATACCGACAAATCTATCCCAATGCGGTTGTCGAACATCCGAAGATCCAACCCAAATTCTACTTCCCTTACCCGCATAGGTTTCAGATCGGGATTGGGTAATATGCTCGTATTTGCACCGGCAACGGGATTTGACGAACCGTCCGGACCCGGGAAAAAATTGGGGTCGATATTATAGAATAAAGCGTCCGAATAGGGCGGTACATCCGTATCACTGCCCACTTCGGCATAGGCTGCCCTCAATTTGCCGAAGGTCAACCAATCCGGTTGCGTTCCAAAAGAATTGGAGAATACATAACTTAGGGAAACCGAAGGATACAAAATACTCCTGTTGGCCGGAGCCAAAGTTGAAAACCAGTCATTTCGCAATGTTCCGCTTAAAAAATACGTGTCCTTATAACCAATATCCGCCGAACCATAAAGTGAATTGACCACTCTTTCGGACAAACTGTATACAGGGTTTTTTATCCTGCCGTTCTGGACCGTATACAGATCCCTGATCACAAAATCGGTGACATCCACCCTATTCAGGTCAGACCGGCGTTTCAATGTATTACCTCCTACATTCAACCCCAAGCCAAAATCTTCTCCGAAGTCCTTTGAAGCCGAAAAGAGGAAATCCAAATTGGTTTCTCTAAACCTGCGGGATTCCTGAGTGAAAGTACCATTTACAAATCCATCCGGCGCAATAGGCCTGGAGGCCTGACCTGTTGGAAAACCATTATAGTCCTGATCGCGTGACCAATAATCCTGGCCAACCCTAAGCTGCCCAAACAACCAAGGCAAGAAATTATACCTGGTTGAGATATTTCCGAAAATACGGTCCCTTTTAATGTTGTTGAATTGTTCGGAGAGCGTAAAATAGGGATTGGTCCTATTCCTGAAACGCGAATAAATGAACTCATTTCCGTTCTCGTCAAATTTGTTTTCTTCCAGAACGTCCAATGGCATGGAGTTGGCCAGGTTGAATAAGGCTACCGGGATTGTATTGTCTTGCTGGCCCACATTAGGAGGATTGGTATTTTGTTCATTGGAGTAGTTTATGTGCGCTTCAACGTTTAATTTTTCAGTTAGATCATAGGTTGTCCCCAGACTTATTGTCTTTCGCCCAAATTCGTTATTCGGGGTTATACCCTCACTTTTCAGATTCGAGAGGGAAAGGTTAAATCCTCCTTTTTCACTACCTCCGGCCAGGGTAACCGAGTGGGTAACATCCAGCCCGTCGCGGTAGAACTTTCTGATCCTGTCGAAGACAGGTTCGTAAGGCACCACAATACCATCAAACAAGACCTGGGTCATCCCCGGTTGAAATCTTTCGCCAAATGACCATTGTCCCGAGGTGGGATTTGGTGTTGTTGGCCTTACACCGTTTTCGCCCTGCCCGTATTGGTACTGGTAATCCGTAAAATCCAGGGGTGTGTGATTTGTGACATTTACGTTATAAGTTACTCCAATGCCCTGCCCTTGTGCCCTTGTTTTGGTCGTTATCATAATTACGCCATCCTTGGCGCGGGAACCGTATAAAGCTGCTCCGGTAGCGCCCTTCAGGATGGTCATGCTTTCTATGTCATCAGGGTTTATGCTGGAAAAGCCATCCCCGCCATCCGAAAATACCCCACCACTATTGGTGCCCACCTCGTTGGTAGTGCTTCCCGGGCTGGTTCCGAAACTGGTATTGTCTATAGGCACCCCGTTGACAACGATCAAGGGATTATTTTGGCCAGAAATGGATGATTGCCCACGAATACGCACCTTGGAAGATCCTCCAGGGCCTGTTCCCAAAGCGGACACGTTTACACCAGCTACCTTGCCCTGTAAAGTATTCATAAAATTGGAAGACCTGTTGACATTGACCTCCTCCGCATCGACCTGGGCTACGGAATAGCCCAGTTTTCTGGTCTCCTGCTTTATTCCCAGGGCGGTTACAACCACCTCATCAAGGGCTTGGGTGCTCTCCGTCAATTGCACATCTATGACCGTATTTTGACCTACGGCAACTTCCTGCGAGGCATACCCTATTGAACTGAATACCAACACGGCGTTGGGGCCGCTGGGCGTAATGGCGTAGTTGCCATCAAAGTCGGAAGCTACCCCGTTTGTCGTATTTTTTTCAAGTACGGATACACCCGGGATTGGCGATCCATTGATATCCGTAATTGTCCCTCTTATCTCCTGTTGAACGATCGGTTCATCTATCCCCGATGAACTCCGGTCTTCTTCTTTTTTAATGGGATTTGCTTTTAAAACAATTTGCTTTCCTACAATAACGTAATAGGTGTTATATCCCTGGAATAATGAATTTAAAACTTCCACTATCGGAGTTTCCTTAACCTTGACCGAAACCTTCCTAATGATATCGATTTTTTCATGGTCATACATAAATTTAAAATCCGTTTGGGATTCCAGTTCCATAAGAACCTGTTGAATTTCCACGTTCTTCATGTCAAGAGTCACCTTATTCTTCTGGGAATACGTATTCGCCTGCATCGTAAAGAGGGAAACTATCATAAAAAATGCAGTGAGTTTCATTGTCAGGCCGTAATTGAGGGAAACCGGCCAGAACGACCCGATTCCGTAGTAGTTTTTCATATCTTCGTGAAGTTTTATAATTAGCTGTCTTAGTTGATTATCCTTAATCGGGGAATGTTACAGCATTTCCCGGTTTTTTATTGTGCTTGCAAATCTTAATAAGTTTTACCCATAGGCCTGCTTAGTTTTAAAGTCGTGTCAAAGCGGTTTATGTATAGTGATCTGCCCACGATTGATCTCAAGCACAAAAGGTGTTTCCTCAGCGAAGGTGTTCAATACATCCTCTATGGATTCTATGTCAAAAGTCGCTGTAAAAACACGGTTATTAAGTGCTTCATATTCATTGGAAATAGATACATTATAATGTCTTTGCAGCTTTAGAAGAATATCTTTGAACAGCATTTGTCTCAGCACCATTTTTCCTTCCAGCCATGCCGTATAGTGGTCGGTATCTACCTTTTCCGTAGTGATTTTTCTTTCTGACTTGTCCCAGGAAGCCTTAAACCCGGGTTCTAGCAAAAGGGAATTTTCCGCCTCGTACGTGCTATCTGTACGGTACAAGCCCACTGAACCTTCTACCAACACCGTATGGGAACTGAAATCTTCCGGGTATGCGGTCAAATTGAATTTGGTACCCAATACCCTTACATCCATTTCATTGCCCGTAACAATAAAAGGCCGGGAATCCGGGTTGACTTCAAAATATGCCTCCCCCGATAAGTAAACATGGCGCTGAGCGCCCTCCGCAAAGCGGGCAGGATATTTTAGCGTGGATCCGGAATTAATATGAACTATGGAACCGTCGGACAACACTATAGCGAACTTATTTCCATAGGGAACTTTGAGCGTGTTATACCCTAAGTTATCCGCCGGTGGGGCATCTTCGTAGTGCAAACTTTCTTCAGTAAAGGTTCCCAGGACATTTCCTTCATTATCGGTTATGGATCGAGGGTTTCCTTTGGAAAGTACCCGTATATCCCCATTGTCCAATTGCAGGGTAATGGCCCCGGGATCAATCACCGTTTTTGTCTTATTGTACAGGGTGTATGTCCAATAGCCATAACCCAAAACGAGAAAACCCACGAAAACAGCGGCATATTTAAGAATAGGCGCCAAAGGATGGGCACTGCGGTTCAATTTTTTTTTAGCTTTAACTTCTTTAATTATTTTATTCCAGGCAAGTCCGGGATCTATACGATCCAAATTTGAAATATCGATTTCTTTCCTTTTTATCTTTTCTAGCCGAGAGAATAAAAATCTATTCTCAATTGAAGCATTAATCCATTTTTGGAAGTAATATTCCTCCTCCCCGGAAAGGTTTCCTTCCAATTTTTTAACGATAAGTTTAGTTATGTTCATTTACCTCAATATGGGGGACAATATGACCCGTTAAAAATAAGAGCAAAAAAAACAGAAAAAGGGTAGTGTAAAATGGTAGAAATTTAATTTTTCCCTTAAAATATGGAGAAAAGAATGAAAAGCAACTGCGAAAAATAAACGGCTATAAAGAATTTCTTAAAAGTTTACCCGCCTCTGGCGGGCAACTATCCCTACCTGCCGGCAGGCTACAGGGTTATACCTCGCCAGGCTCGGCACAGGTTTCGCTGGTTTTATTTCGACCTAAAGGTCGAAAAACGAAATTCCGTCATTTAGATTCCCGCTTTTGCGGGAATGACATTTCCGCAGCGAGCCGCGAGGAATTCTTTCCAATTAAACCCAGGGCATCCCGATAGCTATCGGGACTGGATCCAATAGAAGGAACCGACCCAGGGGGGTCGAGGCATCACTAATAAAAATTAATGAATTCTTTTGTAGCGATAAAGGCATTCTTCTATACAAAATGGTCCGGCCGGGGATAAGACCATTTTTCTATTCCCCAATCGAACGGAATACCTCACTATGATTTCATCCCCATCGGCGATATAGGTGAAGGCAAGCAGATTATCTTTCAATGTATAAAATCCCGCACCATTTTGGGCTGCATCTGCCGGGCCCTCAAAAATATAACGCCCGTCCGGTTGAATGGTATACTTGCCACCATTGTCGATATTCTTCCATTCAGCAGGTCCTCCAGAGCTAATTTTTGCCGCCTCTAATCGCCAAACACCGATAATATTAGTTGCCGTTAAAGGGAATTTCCTTTTCTAAAATATCATCCTGTTTGTTGCACGCCAAGAATAGGAGCATGAGTACAAAAAATCCATATCGCTTCATTCCCATAATTTACAAAAAGATGTGAAAAAGAAACAACCGTTGCGCCGGAACAGGGAATTTTCCGAAACGGACCAACCCCGATACTGCAAGATATTGGCATTTCGTCGTCCCAATAGCATCAGGATCATTTTGATTTCGAGATATTGTTGTCCGGTAAAAAATAGCTTATATACTGAATTAACCGGCAAATACAGGGGCTTTAACGTTTTTTAAAAGCCGGTCCCCTTGATTTTGGAAAATTTTAAAATGCCGGAATATTCACTCTTCTGAAAAACTTATTAATTTATAATCAAATGATTATCAATTAGTTAAAATTTAGTCTATTGTCTTATGTCTAATAGCGAAGCGGTCTAGCGTCTTTAACAAGACACTAATGATTTCGAGATTAAAACCCTTCCGAACTGCCGGAAGCATATTTAACTCCTCCAGAAACACTTTTTGCAATTCCCGGCGTTGCCTTGCGCTCTCCGCCATCCCGTATCCTAGCAGGAGGCAGAGCGTAAATCCCGAATCGTTATCGTCCTTTACAAAATAAAAAGCCACCTTATCGATGGCTTTTTGCTTATGTTTTTAAATAAATCAGACTTGGTTGCAATTCCGGTTTGTCCATTATAAAGTGAATCAACCAACGTTTTAATTCCTCAATTTCGTAGGGTAGTAATCTCGAAATTGCCTTTTTTAGTTCTTTGCTGAATAACCTAGCATCAAAACTTACTTTTTGGAGTACGGTTTTTGTGTATTCCAGCATAGCTCTAGCCATATTCTCACAAGGTTTAGTTAGACTGTTGTTTCAAAATTAACTAAAAAAAGGTATTTATTATTGTTCATTCCCCGTTAAAAATTAGATAAATTCATCTTAAAATCGATAAAGCACCGAAATTCCTTAAAATATTTCTTATTGAAATCAATTGAAAAAATCGTTTTGTTTATCCTTCTTATCTTGCTATTGGGTGGTTGTGCAAGTCAGAAAAACCGAAACCTGGCCAAAGAAATAAAACGAACGCTGGGAAAGAATATTTTTGGCAATCATTTTACCGGGATCATGATCTTTAATCCCGCCACAGGTGATACCCTTTACAGGGAAAACAGCAAGAAATATTTTACCCCTGCCAGCAACACTAAAATATTCACTTTATTCAGTGCCTTGAAACTACTTCCGGAAAGAGTCCCCGTGCTAAAATACATTTTTGAAAATGATACACTTTACATAAGCGGTACAGGTGATCCAACACAATTACATCCATATTTTACGGACAGCACTGGGCTTACATTTTTAAAAGGATTTAGTAACATAGCACTGTCCCTGAATAATTTTGAAGATGACAAATACGGCCCGGGTTGGGCATGGGAGGATTACGACGGGTATTATTCCCCGGAACGCAGTGCTATGCCTTTGTATGGCAATGTGGTAGCAGTGGACAATTCCACCTTCCTCAATATAACCCCCGCCTACTTTAAGGATAGTGTTGTAGCAGTCTCCTTTCCCAGAAACAGGAAAATAAATTCCAATACGTTCTTCTTTGATCCTTCCCGGAGAGACACTTTGGAAATTCCTTTCATAACCAGTAACGACTTAACCCGGCGTTTGCTTGAAAAGGAACTCGGGAAAAGCATCTTTATAACAAAGGAAAGGCCGGCTGCGGAAAAGAAGGTACTATACGGTATTGCTTCAGATTCGGTCTATAAACGAATGATGCAAGAAAGCGATAATTTTTTGGCTGAACAATTGCTGATCCTGGCGTCCTCTACGCTGTCGGATACACTTAATAGCACAGGCGTTAGGGAGTACGTCCTGGATTCGCTGCTCGCAAACTTAAAGCAGCCCCCGCGCTGGGTGGATGGCTCCGGGCTTTCCAGATATAATTTGTTCACCCCGGAATCGATAGTTCATGTGCTTACAAGGTTGTACAGGGAAATTCCAAGGGAGCGACTTTTTAATTTATTTGCAGTTGGCGGGGCTTCCGGAACGTTGAAAGATTGGTATGCGGGAAAGCCCTATCCCTACATTTATGCCAAAACCGGCACCCTGGGAAACAACCATTGTGTAAGTGGCTACCTGATCACGTCATCCGGAAAAACCCTCATATTCAGTTTTATGAACAATCATTTCAGGCAGCCAACGCCTGAAATTAAAAGGCAGATGCAGCGGGTGTTTGAATGGGTACGGGACAATTATTGAAAAAAGTTGGCAGTTGGCTCTTTTTTCGGACCGCCGGTTATTGATTACTGACCACTAACCTCTTAATTTCCGCATACTGCAATAACATAATGGTCTTGGCATCCCTGATCTCGCCGGTCACGATCATTTTCAGGGCTTCCTCAAAGGAATACTCCAACACCTCAATATTCTCGGTTTCATCATCGGAACCGCCGCCCTCCCCTACTTTCAGGCTATCTTCGTATTCCCCAATGAAAAAATGGAGAATTTCGGTCACCGATCCCGGGGACATATAGGATTCAAATACTTTATACACCTTATGGACGTGGTATCCTGTCTCCTCTTCCACTTCCTTTTTGATACACTCCTCAGGGTTATCCCCGTCGAGCAATCCGGCACATACCTCAATCATCATACCGGATTCATTGCCGTTTACATAGGTAGGCATTCTGAACTGCCTGGTTAGAACAACCGTTCCTTTCTTTTTATTATAAAGCAGGATCGCCGCTCCATTTCCCCGGTCATAGGCTTCCCGTTGCTGTGCCTCCCAGGTGCCATCCTCCTTTCGGTAATCGTAACTGTACTTATATAAGGTGTACCAGGTATCCGAAAGGACTTCCTTCCCGATGTTTTTTATATTTCCGTTTTTCAATTTTAGCCTTTTGTATTTACGAAGTTATTAATTGGCAGCCTGCCTAAGGTCATCCTTATCAAACAGACATCGCCTTATTCAAATACCTGCGGAAACGCAGCATTTCCTTATAAACCTTGACTGCTTTTTCTTTTAAATCCTCTTTAAGGACCTCTTTATTGGAAAACCGGTGGATGACGGCAAAGGTTTTGTTTCTTATTTCGCTTTCGGTTGCGATCCATCCATTCTTTTGAATTGTTTTGCTGAAGTTCCTTTAAAAATTCCAAAAGTTTTCCGAAGTTCATTGTTGGTATTGCTTGGGGCGGGGAGAGCTGCACTAGAGGTTCAAAGTTTCAGGTTTCAGGTTTCAGGTTAAAGTTTACTGCCAACTATTTTTACTGCACATCGTATTTCTAAAACCTGTTATCCCCATCCAAAAGATCGCCCAGGCCGCCCAGGATGCTCCCTTCTCCTTTGTCTTTTCCACCCCCTTTCGGCGCAGCAGCCCATACCCTGCCCGCCAACCTGCTGAATGGCAAGGATTGTACGTACACCGTGCCTGGACCTCTCAAGGTGGCAAAGAACAATCCTTCACCTCCAAAGACCGTATTTTTAATCCCCCCGACAAACTCAATGTCATAATCCACATCCCTGGTGAAACCAACAATACAACCGGTATCCACTTTCAGCACTTCCCCTGCCGCCAATACCTTTTTTGCCAAGGTACCCCCGGCATGAACAAAGGCCATCCCGTCCCCTTCCAATTTCTGCATAATAAAACCTTCCCCGCCGAATAAGCCTCTGCCCAGGCGCTTGGAGAACTCAATTCCTATGGTTACTCCCTTGGCAGCACATAGGAAGGCATCTTTCTGGCAGATAAATTTCCCCCGTTTTTCTGAGAGATCCACGGCCAGTATTTTACCCGGATATGGCGAAGCGAAGCTAATTTGCTTTTTTCCCTGGCCAACGTTTAAAAAAGCGGTCATAAAAAGGCTTTCTCCCGTCAGGATACGTTTACCTGCCGAAAATATTTTGCCCAGCACTCCCCTATCCTGATTGGATCCATCGCCAAAAATGGTATCCATTTTAATGTCACTATCCATCATCATAAAACTTCCGGCCTCAGCTACAACGGCTTCCTGGGGGTCGAGCTCTATTTCCACATATTGCATTTCCTCGCCATAAATCTGGTAATCTATTTCGTGTGCGTTCATTGTTTTTATTCTTTATCGTTTGTTGTTTCCCTGTTTATATGTTATAAAAAAATCAAAATTGTTACACTGCGCTGTCTTGGGTTCCCAAATTGTTAACCCTAAACTACAAACCTGGTAACCCCAAACTATTTTTTCAACCTTACCGTCCATTCAAAATTAAAAGTAGAAACCACTTCCCCGGCTTCATTGACCCCAACGGATTTCATCCAAAAGGTCTGCCCTTCGCCCGTTGCCATGGTCCTTTTCAGGGCATCGGCTATCAGATGTCCGTCTTCGCAGCTGAAGGTAATAACGCCCGTAGCTTTTTTGGTGAAACCGGCATTATTACTCGCCACCAGCATAGATATCTTTTTACCGCTTTTCCGTATTTGATCCATGACCATGGTTCCTGTACTGAACTCTGCAGCCATCCCCTGAACCGCCCAAAACAAAGACTTGAACGGATTCTGATTGAACCAGGTATGCCGCACGCTAACCACAGCCTTTTGTTTGTCTATGTAACGGAGCCGGACCCCGCACCACCAGGCCGAGGGCAGTTTAAAAAAAGTAAAGCTGTTGAATTTCCACGTGTTTGTTGCCATTAGCCCTATTGTTTTACTCTTTAACAGTGATAGCCCGATCAGCGCCGGAGGGTAAAAGTATTGAAAATAGTTCAACTTAATCGTAGAAGGAGCTGTAGAAACAGCAGCTTTATTTCTACCCCGGTGAAATTATAAATTTGTTAAATATATGTTAATATTTAGTACTATGTTTTGCATAATACCTTTTTTTAGATATATATTTGCATAGTAAGTTATTGTGTTATTAACAGCACTGGGTAAAAATGAAATCTATTTGTCCAAACCATGACATGCAAATAACCCCTGCGATATTTGAAATTTGGGTTTCACTAACCAACAAGCCATGACAGAAACATTGACCAAACACGAAAAAAATTTGTCTGCAATCATACATGCATCAACCCTGAGCAAGTACTTTATTCCATTCGGAAATTTTCTCCTGCCTCTGGTGTTGTGGATAGCGAACAAAAAAGAACACCCATTTGTAGACTATAATGGAAAGCAGGCCTTAAATTTCCAGATTAGCCTTCTTCTCTACTCCCTGGTTTTAGGGATAATTTCAGTTCCCTTCCTGCTTGGTTTTCTTCCTAATATTTTTGAGGGAGGGATTTTTGAGATGCGGCATTTTAATGAATTCAACATATTTGATTTCCATTTCGACACTGATAATTTTCGTATTGGAAGATTCTGGCCGCTAGGCCTAACCGGGTTGCTTCAGGCCGCATTATTCGTGATCAATATTGTATATACCATATTGGCGACATTAAGAACCAACGAAGGACAAACATTTAAGTACCCGATAACCATTAAATTCCTTAAATAATGAAATCCGGTAAATACATATCCATGCTAATGATCGCCCTGCTTCACCTCAGCTTGGTTGCTGGTCAGGTGGCGGAGGACGGGGAACTCTTCATCGAACTAAAAGAAAAAGATAGTGTGCTTTTCCATGCTGCATTTAATACCTGCGACACCGAAATAATTAAGACACTGTTTACAGAAGATTTTGAATTTTATCACGACAAAGGGGGGCTCACCGAAGGAAGAAAGAACTTTTTGGATCCAATGGTTGAGAATTGTTCGAAGAGAAAATCCGGGGATCCGCAACCCTCTAAGAGGATATTGGTCGAAAATAGTCTTGAGGTATACCCAATGTATACGAATGGGGAGCTATACGGTGCAATACAGCACGGGATCCACCAGTTTGAGTTCCTCAACGACAAAAAAGAATATCAGAAGGGTGATATTGCAAAATTTACCCATGTATGGATCAAAGAAAACGGGGAATGGAAGATAAAAAGAGAATTGAGTTATGACCACCAACCGAGTAAAAATTGAATCATACGTATCAGTGCTCATCACACCGATAGGGAGCGTTTATTTATTAACCAAAAACGGAGTTTATTCATCGATCAAAAAAAGGAAGTTTAACTTAAAAATACCCTGGGATCTATTCTCCCGCCGATTGGCGAGGCGTTAGAAGGGCCGAATTATGAATATAGAAAACACAAAAGCACAAATGCGTAAGGGGGTTCTGGAGTATTGCATACTCTCTATCCTGAATGGCGAAGACAAGTATGCCTCGGAGATTCTGGAGACCCTGAAAGACGCTAAGATGCTGGTAGTTGAGGGTACCATTTATCCTTTGCTCACTCGACTTAAAAATGCGGGGCTGCTCAACTATCGTTGGGAAGAATCGACCTCCGGCCCCCCAAGAAAATATTATGGCCTCACTGAGACGGGAGTACTTTTCCTGAAGGAGTTAAACATTACCTGGGACGAACTCCGGGGGGCGGTGAACCTGGTTACCAATGCTAAAAACAACTAACAATGAACAAGACAGTAAACATAAATTTAGCCAATATACTTTTTCATATAGATGAAAAGGCATTCAATAAATTACAGCGTTATCTGGAGTCTATAAAACGTTCATTCTCCGGCACTCCCGGGAGTGATGAGATCATAGCGGATATTGAAGCCAGAATTGCCGAACTTTTCCAGGAAAAAATGGAAAACGACCGGCAAGTCATAACGCTAAAGGAAGTTGACGAGGTCATCACCATAATGGGACAGCCCGAGGATTACATGATAGATGAAGACATTTTTGAGGATACCCCTAAATCAAAAACCGCAGAACCCGTAACAGGGAGGATAAAAAAGTTATACAGGGACATGGACCATAAATTCATAGGCGGTGTATGTTCAGGATTGGAACATTATCTGGGGTTTGATGCGCTTTGGATACGCCTCATTTTCATAGTGCTTGCCGTATTTACCGGTTTTGGTTTTATCGCTTATATTCTTCTGTGGATCCTTGTACCCGAAGCTGCCACTACCTCTCAAAAATTGGATATGACAGGTGAGACCGTCAACATAAGTAATATAGAACGCAAAGTGAAAGAAGGTATAGAGGATGTGGCAGACAGAATTCAAAATGCAGATTACAGCAAAGTTAAAAGCAGTGGGAAAACTTTTTTTGATGCCCTTGGAGACATCATCATGTTCCTTTTCAAGGTCCTAGGAAAATTTATAGGAATTTTGTTGATCATTGTAGGCGCCGCGGTACTGATCGCACTTTTTATCGGACTTTTTACTGTTGGGATCTTGGATTTAGTGCATCTGCCCGGCGTGGATTTTTACGACCTGGTGAATTCCACTGATGCTCCGGTTTGGATGGTTTCCTTACTGGCGTTTTTTGCGGTGGGAATTCCGTTTTTCTTCTTGCTTTACCTTGGTCTCAAAATTCTGGTGAACAACCTGAGATCTATCGGAAATATCGCAAAATTTTCGCTGCTCGGACTATGGTTGCTCTCCATCATCGGGATAACGGTTTTAGGAGTAAAACAAGCATCTGCACATGCATTTACAGGAAGTACTACCGTAAAGGAACAATTGTATTTTCCTAACGGAACAGCCACGGTCCGTATCAACCTTCAGACCGGTGATCTTTATGAGAATCAGGAAAATATAGGGATCAACGGCATGACAGTTACCCATAACGATAACGGCGACAGGATCTTATTTTCCGATGACATGCGTTTTGACATCAAAAAATCCCAAGATTCCCTGGCACATATTCATGTCCGAAAGGATGCGGATGGGAGTTCATTTGCAAATGCCAGGGACCTTGCTACCCAAATTGATTACACCTATCGGATTGAAGGAAATAATATCGTCTTAAACGATTATTTAACCACCGATATTAAGAATAAGGTAAGAGACCAGGAGGTTGTGGTAACCGTTTTTGTGCCCGCAGGTACGGAAGTTCAGTTTGATGAAACGGCTAAACATCATATTGGCAGATCTACCCGGTATGACAAAGACCTATACAGAAGTGAGATTGTTGACTACCGCTGGATCATGAAGGATAATGGGGAATTGCAATGCCTGGATTGCCCGGAAGGGATGGACCAAAGTGATGGGAATGAAGAAGACGGCAGGATCATCATAAACGAGGAGGGCGTTGACATTGATATTCAGGATAAAGGCGATTCTTTTAAGATGAAGATCAATGAGGACGGCGTTAAGATAAAAACCAGGGAAGATCACTAGTGTGGTATCAACGCTATTTTAGTCAGCCCAAACCTTGTTCTTTTTCACCTGTCCTACGTTAAAAAATATTTCCGTAGCTGCGGCTATGCAAAGATTTTTTGCCTTGGCCAGATAAAAAATTACAGCGGCTTAACCGACACACAAGCCTTGAGACCACACAAGGTTATTACGGTTCAGGCAACCAAATTAACAGTTCAGTTAAAAAAGCTATTTAATAATAACGAGAATAAAGAATTTTGATCAACAGAAATACCTAAGCAATCTAAAAACAAATAGTAATCCAACACTCAGAACTTTGAAACAAGTTAGGGGCAAAAAAACAACAATCATGACAACACTGGCAAAAATTACAATCGCATTCTTAATGGCACTTTTTCTTTCTTCCTGTGCCTTTGACATCAGTTTTGGAGACGGAAAAAAAGGCAATGGCGTAGTTCAAAAGGACCAGCGCGAAGTAACAGGGGAATTTACAGTGGTTTCTGCCTCTGAAGGCCTGGATGTATACGTGACGCAGGCAGATGATTTTGAGATTACCGTTGAAGCCGATGAGAATATCATCGACCTTATAGGCACCGATATTGAGGATGGCCGGCTAAAGATACATGCTATTGAGAACATAGGCAGGGCCACTAAAAAAGTCCACGTCTCCCTGCCCCGGATCACTGCTTTGAAAAGTTCCAGCGGAGCGGACCTTATGGCCCAGGGCATCATTAAGGCAGATAAGATCGCCCTGGACGCCAGTAGCGGTTCCGATCTGGAAATTGAACTTATTGCTGACGAAGTAGAAGCTGATACCAGCAGTGGAGCCGACATTAAGATCTCAGGGGAAGCAAATTTATTTTATGCGGATGCCAGCAGCGGATCCGATATTAAGGCCCGCGATTTTATGGTTAAAGTATGTAATGCCGACGCAAGCAGCGGCGCGGATATTTCCTTAAATGTGTCCGAGACCCTCACAGCAGACGCGAGCAGCGGTGCTGACATCTCTTATTCCGGGGAAGCGACCGTGAATAAAAAAAAGTCGGTTTCGGGAAGTGTGCGCAAAGACTAGTGTAGCGATTACTAAATTGGTTTACTAGACAACAACACCCAACCTAACCCTTTAAGATAGACCCGTCAGGTTTTTGTAATCTGACGGGTCTTTGGCTATATTAGCACAAACATTTGATTCGTGAAGCTAACAATAAAAAAATTTGTACTCCCCCTTAAGCACACTTTCAGGATTTCGCGAGAATCGCATGATTTTCAAGAGACCATGATAGTTGGTTTGAGTTTGAGTGGCGAAACGGGGTACGGGGAGGCCACTGCAAACCCTTACTATAATTTCAGTTTTGAGAGTATGAAGGCTGAAATTGAGGGTATCCGATCGGAAATTGAATCTTTCGATTTTACCGTACCGGAGATCTTTCATGAGTTCCTTGCCGTAAAAGAGTTGAGCAATTTTGCTATTTGCGCGTTGGATCTGGCAGCACATGACCTGTATGGGAAACTTGCTAAAAAACCGCTTTATGAGATCTGGGGAACTCCTCCGGACTCCTACCCTGTTACCAATTATACAATAGGCATTGATACCATCGATAAAATGGTGGCCAAAATAAAGGAAAAACCCTGGCCTATTTACAAAATAAAGTTAGGTACCGGAAACGATATTACTATTGTACAAGAACTTCGCCAACATACTGAGGCAACCTTTAGGATAGATGCAAATTGTGCCTGGACGGCTGATGAGACTATTTCAAATGCCCCCATTCTTAAAGAACTCGGTGTAGAATTTTTGGAACAACCCCTTAAAGCGGACAATTGGCAGGGAATGGAAAAAGTTGCCCATCACAGCGTACTTCCAATAATTGCGGATGAAAGTTGCATCATTGAAAGGGATATAGAGAAATGCGGCCTTCATTTTAACGGCGTCAATATAAAACTCACTAAATGCGGAGGCCTAACCCCTGCCCGGCGGATGATAAAAAAAGCAAAGGAACTTGGATTAAAGGCAATGGTTGGCTGCATGACCGAGTCTACCGTTGGCATCTCCGCGATAGCACAATTGCTTCCCCAGTTGGATTATGTGGATATGGACGGGGCAATGCTCCTGGCTGCCGATATCGCGGACGGGGTAAGGATCCTGGAAAATGGCAAGGTTGTTTTTCCAACACTTGGAGGAAGCGGTATAACCCTGCACTAATGGAATATATTATAAACTCCTTTCCGGGGCGGGAAATTGAAATAGATCAAAAAAGATACCTCTATTTTGGCGGGACTTCCTATCTGGGACTGCAAACAGATACTGAATTTAAAGATCTTTTCATTGCAAATGTCAAAAAGTACGGCACCAATTACGGGGCTTCCAGAAAATCGAATGTCAGGCTTTCCATATATGATGAAGCAGAGCACTATCTGGCAGGTTGGATCGGCAGCGAGGCGAGTCTTACGCTCTCCTCAGGGTATTTGGCCGGGCAATTACTATCTGACCATTTTAATACGGATAAATACAACGCTTTTTATGCCCCTAATTGTCATTCGGCACTATTTTACTCCGGAGCTTACAGGGCTGGATTAACATCTTATGCCAGCTATCCTGCCCTCAGGATGGCATTGCAGCAACATTTGGATGTTAATCCGGATATTATCCCTGTAGTTTTCCTGGATTCAATTGATTTTTCAGGTGCAAACTACCCGATTTTTGAAGGCTTACGATCACTCCCCCTGAACGATATCATCATCATTGCAGATGACTCCCATGGTATCGGGGTTGTGGGGAACGGGGGAGCAGGAGTTTATGCGCTGCTTAAAGAACTAAATCCAAAGGAATTACTAGTTTGTTGTTCTTTGGGCAAAGCATTGGGGCTTCAAGGCGGCGCAATTTTTGGAACTAAAAAGCTCGTAGCAGCACTAAAAATGACCGATTTTTTCGCCGGTGCAGGTCCGGCTGCTCCGGCTTATCTGGCAACACTTATTTCGGCAATGGATATTATTGATGAAAAAAGACGATTGTTGAAAGAAAATATATGTTTGTTCACCAATGCAATTAATGAACTGCGCGCGATCCGGAAAATAGCGGATCATTCCGCCTTCTGCTATTCGGACGGCCAACTCACTACCTATTTACAGGAAAATGCTATCATAGTGACCGACTTCCCTTATCCCAGTACAGCTGAAAACTTAACCAGCAGGATTGTCCTGAGCGCGGTTCACGAATTCCGGGATATACAATTTATCACCCATCTCCTGAGGGGCTATTTTTTAAATAAATAGTGCTCAAAGCCTTACGCGGAAACAAGAACAATTAAACGAAAAACTCATACTTTTTAACAAAAAAATTCGTAACTTTTATCATAATTATGAGAATAACTTTAAAATCCGCAACCATGAAAAAATTACTTGGATTGGTTTTCTTGATGTTAATTTTGGTATCTGCAACCAACTTTACTTCACCTAAACCGCAAACAAAGCCATCGTTAGAAGGTACCTGGGAACTTATGAGTTTTTACAACTATAGTGATGAAGGTAAAATTACCGATACCATTCCCACTATTGACGGCTACCGGCAAATCAAGATGTACTATAACGGTAAGGTCATGTGGACCCGTTATGTGCCGCAGGATTCTGTTGAATGGTTTGGTTACGGGTCTTATGAAACAACGGACAGTACCCTAACGGAAAAATTGGAATACATGTCTTCCTCTCTTAGGGCGATTGCGCCGGAATTACTGGTGTGGACGATGGAACTTCAACTAAAAGATAATTCATACACACAAATATTCACCGATGCTGAAGGTAATCGTATATCGTCAGAAAATTACAGGAGACTAGATTGAAACCTATCAGATAGAGAAAAAAGGTGTCTGTAAAATAGCATACCGCCCCATATGTCAGTTAGGGCATGGTTAAAAGAAATTAATCGCTCCTCCCCTTCGTCCGAAACAATGGACTGAGACAAAGATGGCTATTTTTTAGACACCCTTTTAACGAGGCTATTGATTAACCTCCTGCGGTGTTTCAATAGTAGCCAAATAACGCTCCGCGTCCAGGGCCGCCATGCATCCGGTACCTGCTGCCGTCACCGCCTGTCTGTATTCTTTATCCTGAACATCCCCGCTTGCAAAAACACCAGGTTTGGTGGTCTTCGTGGATTTTCCCTTGGTATTCAGATATCCCGTATCATCCATTTCCAGTTGCCCTTTAAAAATATCCGTATTGGGCTTGTGCCCGATGGCCACAAAGAATCCTGTGATGGCGATCTCTTCTTTTTTGCCGGTCTGATTATTAACCATCCGAAGTCCCTCTACTACCTGATCCCCTAAAATTTCATCAACTTCCGTATTATACCTGATGTCTATGTTCGAAAGATTGTTCACCCTATGTTGCATGGCCTTGGAGGCACGCATATGATCTTTGCGGATCAACATTGTAACCTTTTTGCATAAATTGGCGAGATAAGACGCTTCCTCGGCCGCGGTATCTCCCCCGCCAACAATCGCTACCTCCTGCCCCTTATAGAAGAACCCGTCACAGACTGCACAGGCCGAAACACCACCGCCCCGTAATCGCTGTTCGCTGGGGATATTCAGGTATTTGGCGGTAGCTCCTGTAGAAATAATTACAGTTTCAGCTTCCACAACCTTATCATTGTCGATAGTTACTTTGTGTATTCCTCCGGCTTCATCGCTAAAATCAACGGCGGTAGCCATTCCTATGCGCACTTCCGTACCGAAACGTTCTGCCTGTTTTTGAAGATCTACCATCATTTGGGGACCGTCAACACCTTCGGGATAGCCGGGATAATTATCAACTTCGGTTGTTGTGGTTAACTGCCCTCCCGGTTCCATCCCGGTATAGACCACCGGTTTCAGGTCTGCCCGGGCAGCATAAATTGCAGCTGTATAGCCGGCAGGGCCGGAGCCCAAAATCAAGGTTTTAATTCGTTCTATTTTTTCTGACATATCACATTGTTATTACCGGTATAAAAGTAGGTTTTTCGTCCAGAACCTTACTTTGAAAGTTATCAAAAGTTATTATAGTGGTATATGTATTAGTATTGCCGAAATTTGAAGCCTTTTTAGTTAGAATCTGCTATCATTTCCAGGGTTGCCATAGTTCGGAATCCCAGATGTTCCAGGGAGGAATCCAGGCTGGTGGCCATTCGGGAAGATATTCTGTAACTTGCACAATAGGACGCATTACAGAGAAAGGAGCCTCCCTTCATTACTTTTTCCCTAGCATATGGATTTGTAGCGTTGTAGGCAGTGTCCGCGCCTTCAGGATTAACAGATACTTCATTTTTACTGAGCTCGTTGTAGTAATCGGTGTTGTACCAATCCCTGGTCCATTCCCACACGTTTCCGGCCATATCGTATAAACCAAAGCCATTGGGAGGATAGGACTGTACAGGCGCCCTGCGTTCAAAACCATCGGAGTTGGTGTTTGTTACAGGAAATTCTCCATTCCAGGTATTGGCCATTTTCGATAGTTCCGGGACGTCCCCGCCCCAGTAATACGCCTCTTTTTCCCGCCCAGCGCGAGCCGCATATTCCCATTCTGCTTCGGTCGGCAGGCGCCTCCCCGCCCATTCACAATATGCCCGGGCATCCTCAAACGCAATATGTACCACAGGGTCGTTTTCCCTCCCCTTAATTGAACTTTCCGGGCCATCCGGGTGTTTCCAATTGGCGCCGATCGTCCACTTCCACCATTGGGAAAAATCATAGAGGTTCGGAACGGAGGACTTCGTCTTTTTAAATACAAGGGAACCCGGTCGCATAATGGAATCATGGGGTTTTGGCGTACCCTCCGGGAGTTGTTTTTTCATTTCTTCCCAGTCAATTTCCCTTTCCGCAACGGTAACATAGCCCGTTTCCTTTACAAACTTTGCGAACTGGGCATTTGTGACCTCATGCACATCCATAAAAAACCCGTCAACAGCCACTTTATGCGCGGGCTTTTCATGGGACATCGCAAATTGATCTCCGGGAATTGCCCCTTGCATAAATTCTCCCCCCGGAATCCAGACCATTCCTTCAGGAGCCTTTATATTTGAAGGTAACGTTGTAATTATGGGCGGCGGTTTTTCGGAAGCTGCCGATTCCTTTGAACCATCGGGGGGTTCCTGATCATTCTTTGATAATTTATCTCCCTGCTTACAGGAAGCAATCAAAAGAATAAAACAAAATAAAAATATACCTTTGCGATAGGGTAATGAAAGGGCTTGGGTCATAATATATGGGATAAAATAGAAATTGTAAAGTTATTTTATATCTTCATATAATCAATCACTAATGTCCGGTTAAAGACGTAAGACCGCTGCGCTACCAGACATAAGACATTAGACTTGATTGTAACCAACTGAAAATCATATAGTTGGTTTCAGGTGCCAAAGGCACGTTCATACTTGTTGGCAATGTGTGAAAAGCGAGCCCTTGGATAGCAAATATAATGGAAACGCCCAATATACTTGTAGTTTTGGCATTACCGGACAACAATAATAATCAATAAACAATCTTATGAAAACGCTTCATTTATCATTATTGATCTGCTTTTCCCTGGTCATCGCCACTACTTCCTGCAAACAAAAGGCCGATAAGGAAGCTGCGGATTCCGGCAAGTTACAGACTGCCGCAGACACCACTGCATCCGGTTTGGCATTCCGCGATTTTGCGGATACCCTCAACGGTATTCCGGTAAAACTGTATGCGTTAAAAAACAATAACGGCATTGAGGCAAGTTTTACCAACTACGGGCAACGCTTGGTTTCCCTGATGGTACCCGATAAGAACGGGAAGTTTGAAGATGTTGTTCTCGGGTTTTCCACACTGGGCGATTACGAAGAGGGAAAGGGTAAATATTACGGAGCGATTGTCGGCCGCTACGGCAACCGA
Organism: Flavobacteriaceae bacterium; assembly: GCA_041743085.1. Lineage (GTDB taxonomy): Bacteria > Bacteroidota > Bacteroidia > Flavobacteriales > Flavobacteriaceae > JAFMPW01. Next base: position 37,475 of record JBGTNL010000084.1, on the reverse strand, counting down.
ATAGCAAAAGGAAAATTTACTATCGACGGGAAATCCTATGACCTTGTAAAAAATAATGGAGAAAACCATCTGCATGGCGGTACCGTCGGATTTGAATCGGTACCATGGGAGGTAGACTCCGTATCGGATAACTATATTGCCTTTCACAGGATCTCACCTGATATGGAGGAAGGCTATCCGGGGAATTTAGATGTTCGGGTGCACTACACACTGACCGATGAAAATGAATTGAAAATTGAATACAAGGCGACAACAGATAAAAAAACATACGTAAATCTTACGAATCATTCCTATTACAACCTGGCAGGTGTGGGCGATGGAAATGTAGGGGAGCATGTGCTGCAAATAAACGCGGACAAATATACCCCAGTGGATGCCGGACTTATCCCTACAGGGGAAATTGCAGATGTTGAAGGCACGTCCTTTGATTTCCGGGAGCCTAAAACGATTGGGCAGGACGCTGACAGCGAAGATGAACAAATAAAAATAGGAAAGGGATTTGACCATAACTTTGTGATAAATTCCGAACCGGTATATAAAGATGATGTGGTATTTGCCGCAAGGGTTAAAGAACCGGAAAGCGGCAGGGTAATGGAAGTATATACAAATGAACCGGGGGTGCAATTCTATGGGGGAAACTTTATGGATGGTAGTCATTCGGGCAAAAAAGATAAAGTGTATAACCACAGAGGGGCTTTTTGCCTGGAGACCCAGCATTATCCCAATTCCCCTAATCAGAAAAACTTTCCCAGCACCCTTTTAGAACCAGGCGCGGAATATACGTCCACTACCATTTATAAATTCTCTGCGGAATAAGAAACTAACGGGATATGCATCGGTTTGGGATGACCGGTGTTTGGTATTTGGCGATTGGTTTTTACCTGGCGGGTAAGCTGCGACCAATGCGATTTAAAATGTATCCTAAAATTCTTATAAGCTCGTTCACTGCGTTATCAGTCCGTGTTCTATTGCGGGTATCCTGAATTTTTCAATGGATGCATTCCTGTGTTCCCGTTCAAAGATCTTCGCCGCTTTTTTCAGGATATCCGGGTGCCCTGCCGCTACGTTGTTTTGTTCCGTAGGATCAGAACTAAGGTTATACAATTCCAGGGTAGGCGCTGCCTTTTCTGATTTTAGTTGTTGCCTTACAACCTTCCAGTCGCCCATTCTCAATGCAAGCTGCCCGTCGTATTCCGGAAATTCCCATAAGAGAAATTCATGTGCCTCCTGGCCAGCTTCAGACAATAGCGTTGGAAGAAAACTAATGCCGTCGTTCTCTGGAGCTTTAAACCCTGTAAGTTCCGCAAGGGTTTCCATGACGTCGTAATGAACTGAAATAAGTGACGTTTCCGATCCTGCCTTGATCCGGGCTGGCCAGGAAGCGATCATGGGGACCCGAATACCACCTTCGTAAACAAATCCCTTTCCCCGGCCATAGCGGCCATCAAAAGGTTGTGCACTATTGAACCATTCCGGATCCGCCCCTCCGGCATATGAGGGTCCGTTATCCGATGTAAAGATAATCAGGGTATTTTCATAAATTCCGGCGTCCTTTAATTGAGCCACCAGTTTGCCAACATTCCCATCCAGGTAAGAGATCATGGCAGCGTAACCCGCCCTTGGATTTTTATGTGGAAAGTACCCCGTCCCCTTTTGTGGCAAATAAGGTTCCTCCGCTCCGAACTTTTCAATGTAATGGTCTACCCAGGGTTGTGGTGCCTGTATGGCCACATGTGGAATTGGTGTGGCCCAGTATAAAAAGAAAGGTTTTTGTTTATTTACCTCCACAAATTGTGTAAGTTCCCTGAACATGAGTTCGGGGGCATAGTCATTCAGGTTAAAATCCGAATAACTCGCCGGATCCCCGGGATCTGCACCCTCCGGAAATCCCGTATGTGGTGCAATGGTATCATTGGCCAGGTGCACCCGCTTCTCGTTCCTATATAAATGAAGTGGGTAGTAGGTATGAGCCTGTCGCTGACAATTGTATCCGTAGAAAAAATCAAATCCCATCGCGGTGGGGATGGAATGTGTATGCGGCGCACCTAACCCCCACTTTCCCACCATTCCGGTAGTATAACCCACCTCCTGTAATTTCATGGGAAGTGTTATGGTATTGACCGGCATGGGTCGCTGTCCCTCCAAAACAGAATCCCTGGCCATGGCCTTATAGTCCCAGACCTCCCCACGCTCCTTCCATTCTTCGTTCCCGCGTATATAGGCATGGCCAGAATGTTGCCCGGTCATTAACATATAGCGGGCCGGAGCGCAAACCGGGGCGCTGGTATAGTGTTGTGTAAATAACATTCCTTCTTTGGCTAGGGCATCTATATTCGGTGTTTCAATTTTTTTCTGCCCGTAAACTCCGAGTTCCCCATACCCCAGGTCATCGGCCAGAATGTAGATAATATTTGGTTTTGGTTTCTCCACTGCCTGCGTAACTTTCGATTTATCTGTTGAACCACAGGCAAGGAGAAAAGGAAATAGCATACCTGTAAAAATTTTAAAAGTGTTCATCGGGTTTTGTTTTTAATTATTTCACCTTACAGGAATCCTGAAAGGTTCAAATATACGATCTGGGTATAATTTACTAAAGGGCATCTCTAAAAAATGTTTCTTCCCTCTGATCCCTCCTACTGAAAAAAACTAGCAGGTGATGTTCCTATTCCGATGTATGGCCTCAAGTTCTACAGAAAGCAAGGATAGCTTTGGACCCTACTTAGCCATAAAGGCATTTGAGTTAGCGCTGTTAATTTGGCTCATTTAGAAAATTATTTATCCCAAAAAAAAATCGCCGGGCAGCATAATAAATTTGTTGATACCTTCGAAATAAGAATACAAAATTCAGGAATAAAAAGAAGCATTATTTGAGTTTCAATCATACAAGAACAAATTATTTAATTGATATTTGTTTTGAAACCAACTGTGCGATCCATCTTTTACATTAATTTTGTTATTATTTCTTAGCCATGGAAGGGAAAATTTTGCACCTTTTTATTGCAGATGATGATCCCGATGATCTTCTTCTCTTTGCCGATGCAATGAAAGAACTGCCCGTTCTAACAAAAATCACCACATTTGACAACGGAGTAGACCTTATGGCCAGCCTGCTCGATACCAATATAGAATTTCCGGATTTAATATTTCTCGATCTCAACATGCCCTTGATGAACGGGGAGGAGTGTTTGGCAGATATAAGGAACGAACCGCGGATGGTCGCAATTCCCGTCATAATTTATTCCACCTACTTTGACAGTTCTAAAGTGAGCCTATTAAAAAATAAGGGCGCCGATCGGTATTTACAGAAGCCGAAATCATTTTCAGTCCTTAAATCCCTCCTTGAGCGCTGTATCGATTCGTTCTATGGCGATGCCGGGAGCACTACATCCAATCCCGACTTTATTATCAAGGAAAAGTTTTAAAAAAGCCACAATCCACCCACAATCGCGATCCGCTACAGCTATCGGCCAATCGGCGGAAAAGAAGTTCTCAGAACACCTGAAGTTGCTGCCCGGGACGTATTTGTGTTCCGGCAACCTTCCCTTTGTACATTGACTCCTCCAAATATTTCAGGATACGTGGGGAACAACTAAACCACTCCTAGGGATTGAAAATCCATGTGCATCCTATGGAGGAGGTTTGAATACGCAATGAAATTGCCCGCCTGAACGGCACGGGCAGGCTTTGGTTAAATGTTGATCGTTAATAGTTAATAGTTAATAGTTACTATTATATGATTACCGGTTAACCAATAATCATTGACCTATTCGAAAAAAGTTTTTAGCCCCCAACCGTCGGGGGGAGGTCTTGCACTAAAGTGCCGCTCTTTTTAAAGTTGCTAAAGAGAAGAATCTGTTATTGAGCCCGCGGACAGACGAAATTTTCTCCAATGCTTATTGCGAAAAAAAGCGATCTGTTCTCCTACTTCCGTTAGCTCAATGCTTTTTTACAGAATTCCAAACACTTATGTACCTCCTTAACGGCGTTGGACCCCTCCGGAATATCATATTCCAGTTCAATGGTGGCAGGAAATTTATAGCGATTGTCCCTCATTAACCGCAACGCCCGTGCTATCGGGGTATCTCCGGTTCCCCACAAAACGTTTCCCTTGCCGTTATCCGGAGTTTGCCTATCCTTGAGATGCATGCTTTTAATGCGATCGTGTTTGGCTTTGATTACCGCAAGTGGTTCGGGGTTCCCGGCGGCAACATAATGTCCAAGATCCAGGTTCAAAGCATTGAATTTAGACTGTTCCAAAGCGGTATCCCAAAAAGTCGGGGTTTGCTGTTCATGACCGTGATATCCAACATAAATACCGTGTTTTTTGGCAAGGTTACCCAATCTTTGCGTGTGGGCATCATCACTGGGATGTTCCAGGGTGATGTGGCTGGCCCCCAGGATTTCCGCCGTGCGCATGCCCCAATTGATCTCCGCATCCGAATTGTCTTTTCCAAAGGCGTTCGGTTTAAAGGCATAAATGGTAACGCCGGCATCATTGTACATCTTCCTGAGTTCCTTAAATTTATCCATAGAAACACTGCTCCGCCACTGCGCCATTTCTATGTTGTACGCTGCCATTTGCTTCTCCATTTCGGCCATTGCCTTCTGTTGTTCCGCCGACAGTTCAACACCATCGCGCTTGTTCCCCCTCAATCCGAAATAGGCTCGGCGATCTACCGGATTCCTGGGGCTTCCCGCAAAAGTTTCTGCAGGATCCCCCATAAGTTCGATAGCATTGATACCACTGTCCGTGATGTATTTTAAGGTTGCTTCGGCACTCTGATCGGGCATACTCCTAAAAGAGTAGGTAATTATCCCGATCTGTACTCCATTTATTTTCGAGTTGGGTTTTTTATGGCGTGTGAATATTGCCGGTGCCCCGAAAAGCGAGGGTCCGGCCAAGGCAGTACCGGCAACAAAGGTCGCCGAAGTTCCAATAAATTTTCTTCTGTTGAAATTGTTCTTTTTTGCTTTCATTACCTGTCCATTATTTGTGTTTCTTAATTTACGATATTTTGAGCCTTGTTCGGTGGTTTCCGGATATTTAGCTTCTTGCCAACGGAGTGCCAGTACGGCTCACCATGTGTTTATTATGTACAAGATTGCGCCATCTGAGGTACTCTAAAACCGTAGTCCGGTTGTTTATGCCCTTATTTTATCCGCCCTATATGTCATTTTTTATACCTCCCCTGTCGTTCACGGTACTACCTCCGTCGTTCAAAGAAATTTGCACCCCGGTTTGCCATAAAAGAACAAATTTTGGACCAGTAGATGTAAGCTGTTTATCAATGAAAAACAAAACCGCATTTTTAATTCTATTTTGCATTCTGGTTTTGAATGCTTCCACAACCTTTGGACAAAACGGTAGCACCACCATTATCGGGAAAGTAATTGAAGAATCGGGAGGGCGGCCTATTGAGTTCGCAACGGTGCTGGTGGCCGATCCGGAAACCAAGAAGCCCATAACAGGTACAACCACACTTACCGACGGCAGTTTTACCTTGGAAACGGAAGCCGCGAATTTCTACATAGAAGTAAGTTTTATTGGCTTCGATACAAGAACTTTTGGGCAACCGGTCACCCGGGGAACAACAATCGACCTGGGAACCATTACTCTTTCGGAAGATGCCCAGAAATTAGAGGAAGTGGTAGTTGAGGGGGAAATATCCCGGACAGAATTTAAATTAGACAAGCGAGTGTTTAATGTGGGCAAAGACCTCAGCAGTACGGGGGCAAGTGCTCTGGAAGTCCTCAACAATGTGCCTTCGGTAAATGTGAATATCGAGGGTCAAATAAGTCTCCGTGGCAGCCAGGGGGTGCAAATATTGATCAATGGAAAACCCTCTGTGATCGCAAGCGAACAAGGAAATACTCTGGGGACCATTACAGCCGATATGATAGACAGGGTTGAGGTGATTACCAATCCATCTGCGAAGTATGATGCCGAGGGTACTTCCGGAATTATCAATATTGTTATCAAAAAGGAGGAAAAAAACGGGCTTAATGGCTCTGTTTCCTTCAATACCGGGGCACCAAATAACCACAGTGTTGGTGTGAGCCTGAATCGCAGGACCGAAAAATTCAATTTGTTCAGCCAGCTTGGGGCCGGTTTTCGGGAATTGCCCAACGACCTTGAAAACAGAAACGTGGATTTGGTGAATAATACTACGGTGCTGAGCAGCGGCACCGAGTTCCGAAATGAAACCTTTTACAATTTTGTGCTCGGAACGGATTATTATATAAACCCCAGTAATGTATTGACCCTTTCAGGGAACTTCGCCCTGGAAATAGAGGACCAACCGTCGACCACAAATTTTGCTTCACTCGATGCAGGTAATGAAATCACTTCCCAGTGGGAACGTACCGAGGTCACCGAAGCCACAAATCCTAAATTTCAATACGAACTCCAATATAAAAAAGATTTTGAGGGGGACGAGGACCATACCTTGCTCTTTAGCGCCCTAGGGAATTTTTTTGGGAAAGATCAATCCTCAGAGTTCATTGATACCACTATTTCAGGCGAGAATAACGACGCAACGCAGCAAACCCGTACCGATTTTAAGGAATCCGTATTTACCTTCAAACTGGACTATACCCGGCCCTTTGCAAAAAAATGGACTTTGGAAACCGGGGCACAATATGTATTAAATGATGTGAACAATGATTATGAGGTAAATGATCTCATTAACGGGGCCTTTGCAAATGATCCTGGTCTCACGAACATCTTTGAATACAACCAGAAAGTACTGGGGTTATACAGCACCGGGGCCTTTGAAGGTAAGAAATGGGGACTAAAAATGGGCGCCCGTTTGGAAAAGACAGATTTGAATACTTTGCTTGCCAATACCAATGAAGCAAACGGCCAAAACTACACCAACTTATTTCCCAGTGTGCATACTTCCTATAAAATTACCGAGAAAGCATCGCTGCAGGCGGGGTATTCCAAACGTATTTACAGGCCACGGCTCTGGGACCTGAACCCCTTTTTCAACATCAGGAACAACTTCAGTATCCGTCAGGGCAATCCGGAATTACTTCCGGAATTCACGGATTCTTACGAGATCACCAGTATCTACCTATTGGGTAAAGTCTCAGTCAATTTAGGGCTATATCACCGCTACACTACCGATGTAATCGAAAGGGTATCTACCTTCGAAAACAATGTAAATACAGTAAGGCCCGAGAATATCGGTATCAATAATGCGACGGGAATTGAGTTCAATGCCAAGTACAACGTCGCAAATTGGCTGACATTAAATAGTGATTTTAACTACAGCCAATTTAAACGTGAAGGAACCTTTGATGCTACCGTTTTTGATTTTAGTGGGGATCAGTGGTCTTCGAAGCTAATGGCAAAAGTAAAACTCCCGGCAGATATAGACCTGGAGGTGACAGGGAATTATCAATCCGGTTACCAAACCGTGCAGAGTGAAATCTATGACCAGCTTTACCTGGATCTCGGCTTGCGCAAAAAACTCCTTAAGGGAAAGGCCGTTTTAAGTTTAAGTGTAAGGGACCTGTTAGCCTCAAGAGTGAATGAAAGTGAGATCAATCAGCCCGATTTCTATGTCTACAACCGTCGACAAAGGGGTCGGTTTGTGGCTTTAGGATTCAGTTATGGCTTCGGAAAAGGGGAGGCCATGGAGTTCTCAGGGCAGCGCAGACGATTCTGAAAAGGGAATTTGGGAAATAATCAAATATGAAAAGAAAGCAATTTTTAACCAAAGGAATCGTCGGGCTTGGCGGAATAGTAGCCCTGACCGGAATCGCCGCCTCCATGGCCGGGAAGGAAGATGTTGTTGGCGAACCTTCAGTGGACTGTGCGGTATCCCCGAGAGAGACCAAAGGCCCTTTTCCCAACAAAACTCCCTCCGATTATGTCCGGGAAAATATTACAGGGGACAGGAAGGGAGTCGCACTTTTGATTACCCTGACCATACTGAACAGGAACAACGGCTGTAAACCACTGTCAGGCGTCTTGGTAGATGTCTGGCATTGCGATAACCAGGGTAACTATTCAGAATACGGCGGATACGGCATGCAGCATGAAGATCTGACCCGGGAACATTTTCTGCGCGGGAGACAAAGCGCCGATAACAAGGGGCGGGTTTCCTTCATCAGCATCTTCCCCGGTTATTATACGGGCAGGGCACCTCACATTCATATAGAGCTTCTCGGAAGTACTGATAAATCGTTGCTGGCAACCCAGATCGCTTTCCCTGAAGCCGTTTGCAATAGGGTATTTGTCACGGAAAATTATAGGGGAACGGACTATATTAGGAACACTTCCGATATGGTCTTCCGGGATAGCCTGGAACATAATATGCCCGATACGGTCACGGGAAACATACGGGATGGTTACACCCTTTTAAAAACAATCACAGTGAATGTTTAAAAAACAGCATAAAATTTTTAGTAAATGGCATTAAACCCCAGGGCAAGCCCTGGACCCAATAGAAGGAATCGACCCAAGGGTCGAGGTATTAAACCCAGACCCCGCTGAAAAAGCGGGGTTAGTTCAACCATCCATTTTAACCGCTCCAGCTAAAAAGCGAGATTATTAAAATGGGGTTTCACTAAATCAATTATTTATAACAATCATTAAAATTAAAATTTAGTACATTATGAAAAAAGCAGCTCTCATTTTATCCTTTGTGGCCTGTGCCACACTTACCGCGCAAAGTACCTGGAAGGCCGATGGCGCTCATTCCAAAGTGGGTTTTGGCATTACCCACCTGATGATCTCCGAGGTCGAAGGGCATTTCGGGGAATTCGATATCACGGCTACTGCCGATGACGCTTTTAGCCAACCTTCCTTTATGGTTGATCTTAAAACGGCCAGTATCGATACCCATAACGACCGTAGAAACGAGCATTTGCGCAGCGCCGATTTTTTCGATGCGGAGGCCCACCCTTCCATTTCCTTTAAAACTACCTCTTTTGAAAAAACAGGAGAAAAAACATTTAACCTAACGGGCGACCTGACCATGCACGGAGTAACCAAGCCGGTTACCCTTGAGGGAAAACTCAACGGGATAATTACCGACGAGCGCAGTCAAAAACTAAAGGCCGGACTCAAATTAACCGGCACGGTCAACCGGCTCGATTTTAAAGTTGGCGGTGAAACCCCAACCCTGGGTGATGAAGTAGCTATGACCATCAATCTGGAAATGGCCCAACAATAGATGAATAGGTAAGTTGTTGGTTTAGTTCGGGGGGGTGAATAAAAAGTGATGCTACCCGTCTTTGCGAGCCAAGAAGCAAACTGTAAATTGTTGGCAGCCAACTAGCAGATTGCTTCCCTTTGTTCGGAATGACTTTCATTGGCACTTTTAGGCACCCTCCTTTTTAATGGTAGAGAAATAAAAAAAATTCTTGAAAGTTTACCCGCCTCTGGCGGGCCACTATCCCTGCCTGCCTACAGGCAGGCCCGAGGCAGGGCCCCGCCCGAACGTGTCGTTCGGATACGGGCGGGCATATAGGTATACCTCGCCAGGCTCGGCACAGGTTTCGCCGGTTTTGGCTTGGAATTTTCTTTGCAGTTTCACTTTTATTTTTCGCGGTATCCGCCTTTTGGATGTTTAGACCTACAACCTCGGTTTTTAAAAAGGGAATTTATTTTACATTGGGAGGCATAGTACTGACCTTTGTTTTAATAGTTGTTTAAGGATAAATTCCATCGGTTTTAACCGCAATGGTGAAGGTATTTTTCTAAGAAATTAGGCTCCTGAATGCTTATAAATATTAAGAACTCATCCATTTTTTAAATTCGGTCGCCTTGGCCTTGCTTACCACAATACGTTCGTCACAAACCGGGTGGACGTTAACAATAAGTTTGCCGTTAAAGTATGATTTAATGTTGACAATAGCATCCCTGTGCACGATGAACTGTCTGTTGACCCTGTAAAATTTTACGGGATCCAGTTCTTCCTCAATATCTTCCAGTTTGCTGTCGATACTATAGGATTGATTGTCCGAGGAAATACCCTTTACAATGCCGGTGTCTATCCGGAAATACGCAATTTTTTCAGTTTTCAAAGGTATTAACTGATCCCGTTGGTTGACCAGAAAGGTAGTTCTATAATTTTTAGGCTTTGTATTGATAAGATCGAGCAAGCCTTTTATCTGATCATCCCCAATTCCCTTCTCTTTGATATGTCCCTTAAATTGTTCCAGGGCTTCGGATAATTCTTCCTGGTCTATAGGTTTCAGCAAATAGTCAAGGCTATTGAACTTAAACGCTTTCAGGGCGTACTGGTCATAGGCGGTTGTAAATATGACAGGGATAGGTATGCTTACCTGATCAAAGATCTCAAAAGAAATACCATCCGCCAGATGGATGTCCATAAACACCAATTCCGCTTCGTGGGATTTGGAAAAAAAATCCACCGAAGACTTTACGGAGTCCAGGACGTTCAGTACTTCAATTCTGCGATCAAGGGAATGGAGCAAATAGGTAAGATTGTCACTTGCCGCCAATTCATCTTCTACGATTACGACCTTCATATAATCCCTTTTAATGGAAGTTCTACGTTAAAGATATTGTTTTCGGTATTTACGGTCAGTTCTTGTTTCCTTAATAATAAATATCTTTTTTTCAGATTCAGGAGGCCATTGCCCGTACCCTCCGCAAGGGTTGTCCTTGGCCTGATCTGGTTTTCGACATAAATTGATCCCTCTTTCGAGTATATTTTAACTCTTAAGGGGTTTGATTCGGAAATTTCGTTGTGCTTCACCGCATTTTCTACCAATAGTTGCAATGCTAGCGGGGGTAATTTCTCCTCGAGAAGCCCTTCTTCGATTTGGACATCGATGGAAAAACGGTCACGGTACCTGGTCTGTATCAGATAGGTATAGCTTTCCAGAAATTTTAGTTCCTCCCTTACACTTACCAGGTTACTATCGCTACTTTGCAGGATGTAGCGGTACATGTACGAAAGCTTTTTGACGAAAAGCGTGGCCTTTTCATTATCCCGGATCAGAGAGGTCAGGGAATTCAGGGAATTAAACAAAAAATGTGGGTCGATCTGGTTTTTTAAAGCAGTAAGCTCGTTCCGCAAACTCTGCTGTTTGAGGTGCTCGTTCTCTATACGGCTCTCTTGCTTATCGGTCTGCAGGCGCAAAATCCTCCCTATAAAAAACAGGGCGATCAGCAGGTTGACATAGGTAAAGTTTAAAAAGCCATTGTCGCGTTCCGTAATTTCGGTGTCCAATAGAACGGGGTATAAAAACTTGAACAAGGAAAGGGCCGCCACCAATACCGCAATGTTTACCAAGACCAAAACAACCATTCTTATCCTGGTGGACCATTCGACTTGTGCATAACCGGTGTTGGCATTCAGTTCCAATATGGCCCAAGAGAACAAAAAGAAGAAAATCAGGCGGTAGAGCAAATCCATGATCCAACTTGCGGAAAAGCCAAGATTGCCCTGGCTTATCATATCATACAGAAAAATGGTCTTTGGCAGGGATGCCAAGATGGCGATTAACAGTGCTATCTTTATGATTGCGGATTGTTTGACTTGCTTTAGGGCCATGGGAAAGTCTTTTTTGACGATCTGTTATAAATTTACATCAATTTTAATTGAGGGGTCGGCCAAAGTTTGTGGGCCCCTGGAATAAAATAAGCCTTCAAATGCTAATTGAAGGCCCATTTCGCTTTGATTCTATTTCATGCATTATTTGGAAAACGCATTAAAATTTTCAGGAAGATAGTCGCTAACATTAAAACCCAAATCGATTTCTTCTTCGTCCTCAATATAAACAATGTCGTCAAGGTCCAATTCCATCCCATCATAGGCGTTGAAGCCAATGGGCAGGTACGCTGCCGTGTTGAATCCAAGGTTAATTTCCTCCTCTTCTTCAATAAAAGTAAGGCTGTTTAAATCCAATTCCATGCCTGCATAGGGGTCAAAACCTGCGGGTAAATACTGTGCCGTGTCAAAACCCAGATCGATTTCTTCTTCTACTTCGATAAAAGTGATATCCTCGATCTGTAGATTTTCACATTCGGTTTTGCACTCGGGGTTTCCTTGAAAAGACATTAACGTGGCCCCGAAGAATAACACACTTAAGACTGTTGTTGCTTTTTTCATGATTTCTATTATTAAATTCGTGTTGTTTTTATATTTATTTCTGATTTCTGTGACAAATGTAGACCGGAATAGCCCGAACAACAGGACTTTCTGGGTGAAACGTCCAAATTGGAAAGTGAACCGACTTTATTAAGAGATGAAATAGTTAGATCGGGCCCGGAAAGAAGGAAAATAACAGACAAAAGAAGTTTTCAGATCTATGTTTGGTTGTAAAAGACCAGTGATGGCTTTTGCACGTTTTACGGAAAACCTCTTTTTTTTAGAAGGGATCGGTTGTTCGGGGGATAATGCCTTCTAAACATTGGTTTGGTTGGTTGTTCGGAGGCATAAGGAATCTTGGATCCTACTCTTGGATCCCGGGGAAAAACATATCCTTCTGGCGCTGCCCTTGTTTAGACCGAAGTGAACAAAGACAAAATTTTAAATCAATCATCGGCCATAATTCGAATAACAAGGCAATCCCCTATTTGAATATCCCAGGTTACTTCATGAACCATTTCCGAACTGTCGCCTCTGCTTTCTTATTGTTAGGGGTAAAGGCGCTGTTCTCCCTCCCCTGGTACTCCAAATAGCTTGGGAATTTCCACCACAGTATTCCTTTACACCAGGGTTGGTTGTCAATACCCTCGAAAATAATTTCATAACAGCGCTGCTGGTGTTCTTCGTTAAAACTGTCGTCGCCCTCGGCGTGTGGGTTTTTCCACGGCATATCGATGCTTCTGAATCCGATCTCGGTGAACACTATCGGTTTTTTAAAACGGTCGTATACCTTTTCTATTCTAACCTTAACGGTCTCAAAATTGTCCCTTAGTTCCTTGTCGGCTGGATTGTCGTTCTTGCTTAAAGGATAATAGGAGTTTAAGCCTATAAAGTCGAGTTCATCCCAAAAGGCGATGTTCTCGAACTCTTCCCCCCAATTAGCGGCATACGTCAGTTTACCATGAAATAGGCCTCTTAGCCCCTGGATCATTTTGCGCCATTCGGCTTCATGGGTGAGGGTTGCCCGGGTAAATTCAACACCGATACAGAGGACATCCATGCCATGGATCTCAGCTAAGAAGGCATAGTGCCTAATCCACCTGTAATAATAATCAAAGAATTTTCCCCAGTCTTTTTCATTCAGCATTTCTATCTCCCCCGGCCAGCTGTCTCCCGCAAAGATCTGAGGTTTCAAAACAGTGATCATTCCCATCTTTTTAGCTTCGTAGGCAGAACAAATCACTCCTTCATCATTCTCCGAGCCTGCATTGGTACTAAAGCGAAAGGCGGCAGGCGTATTTTTGTCCCGGATATAACTATAAGGGACTATGGCAATGGTATTGCATCCCATTTGTTTTTGTTTTTCGAGGGCCTCGGTTGCTTTTCTTGAGCCATACCCATTGTAAATACTATAGCCTTCGTGGGCAAAGTTGAACCCCTTTAGATAAGGTAATTTTATCCCGGGGGTGGCTTTTCGAGGAAATAATTTCATATTCTTTGCGAGAAATTCCTGCCATCCGGCTTCCAGCTTCTGAATTTCGTTCTTGGTAGGAACCCATGCAGGAAATTGTTTCAGAAAGGTCTCCTTTCCCCATGTTTCCAACAAGAACGCCACCAGGGAAGCTGACATACAGTCGATTATTAAAGGGGATTCCATTGCCAGCAACTCGTTGTCTAAAAGTTCTTCAAGCAAGAGGGTATTACCGGATTCTGTGAGTCGTGCAGCCCAATAACGGTACCCTTCCCGCTGCCAGTGATCAGTAAAATAAATAGGAAACCCACTTTCTAAGGCGTTGGATTTTGCCGTACCCAGGAGTTGTTTAAGCAAAAGTGAATTCTCTCTCCCTATAAAATTTTCATTATAATTTTCATTAATGACCGTATGGACCGTGTTGTCCAGTGTATCATAATGCGCCTGGGTAGTATTCCCCAACATCAACCCTTTCTCCTCAGCGCTTTTGTAAATATGATACGCAAACCTGGGAAGTTCCCCGGCCTTCCCAATAAAATTCAAAATGTCTTCCGTAGTCTGCTCTATGGAGTCGGCCAACGAAATCACATCCTCTGCGGGTATCGCATTTTGATGGCTTATAAAATCATAATGTTTTGAACTGTGAATGAGGTTATTGCCCGAAGAAAAATCAAAAATGTTTGAACCGTCCAGATTCCAGCCCTCGTCAAAATCGCCCATGACTACTCTCGAAGCCCCGTTGTAGATTTCATAATCCATGTTTTGTCTAAAAAAGGAGCGGCCGGATTCCCTTACTTTTTTCTGGAAAAAATCAAAAACATGGACATCATCCTTACCGGTCAGAAGACTAAAAGGCAGCGAATCGTTTTCCGGGCTTGGGTAAAAACTCAGGGAGAGTACCGTGGCTTCCCCTGGGTATTCCTGCCTATTGATAAGAATTCCATTTTGATTCCATTGAAATGGGATGTTTTTAACGAACTGCTTTAGTACGGGGTTACCTTCCGGAGTACCCACCAGATATAGGATATTGTTTCTTACGTCCCTGGCATTCACCTTTGAAGCTTCTTTAGACAATATGGAAACACTTCTCCAGGTGTTCTCCCGGCTGCTTTGGGATAATTCTTCCAACAGGAGTTTCGACTTCTCCAGGAGTTTCTCGTCTTTGAAACCATAAACCACCAACACCTCCCTTTTGTCAAAAAAACTCCTTCTTAACTGCCGGCGTGTCGGAAGAGAATCATTTTCTGTCAATTCCACCTCGGCCCCGGTCGGGCTCCGTTGCAAGGCAACAGCACCTAAAACCAACAGGCATAGAATAAGAGCCAAAGCGGCATATTTCATTTTCATCGGATCTGCGGTTCAATAAGCTAAAGTGTAAAAATACTATTTTAGGCCATAGAACAGAAGCGTCATTTTTTAGAATGGATTTTGGGATCGGATAAAATGGGATTAAGAAATCCATCTGGATTTTTTTATAATTATCATTTGAAATAGAATTGTTTACCTATTTTTAGTAATAAAAAATTTCTTGAAAGTTTACCCGCCAGAGGCGGGCGACTATCCCTGCCGGCAGGCTCAGGCAGAGCCATAGAGCTATACCTCGACAGGCTCGGCACAGGTTTCGCCGGTTTCATTTTGGCCCGCCCGGAACTGCCTTTTAAGCAGTTCCGACCCTGTGCATTCCTCTCTCTTCGTTCGTCGGATGCAAGAGGAGAGGTAAATCGGAAACCCCTAGGCAGAGCCATAGGGGAATTACTTAGATTAAATAGCATGTAATTCTCAGAGTCCGCGTCAAAAGAACTGGGCTTCAATATAAATAGAACTAATATGAAATACCGGAAATATCTTTTGGTGGTAGTGTTGTCAGGGATTGCAGGCTTTACCCAGACGACAGTGATTTCCGATATTGATCAGGAATTAATTTCGGATCTCGAAATCTCGGCCACAAAGAATGTGCTGAATAAATGGTATCCGCTGGCCGTAGATATGGAAGACGGGGGCTTTTTTAGTGACATCACTTACGATTTTAAAATAGGTGAAAACCAGGATAAAATGATCGTGTCCCAGGCCAGGCACATTTGGACAAATGCTGTGGCCGCCAAACAACATCCAGGGAACAAAGAATACATTACCAATGCCCAACATGGATTTGAATTTCTAAGAGATGCTATGTGGGACAAGGCCAATGGGGGGTTTCATAATCTAGTCAGCAAGAAAGGAATGCCAATAATTGATACTGACGAAGCAAAAACCGCTTATGGCAACTCTTTTGCTATTTACGGTCTTGCAGCCTACTATGATGCCTCGGGAAATAAGGAAGTATTGGATCTGGCCAAAAAAACATTTTACTGGCTCGAAGAACACAGCCATGACAGTATCCATCGTGGTTATTATCAGTCCCTTAAAATAGACGGCACTCCCATTGAACGAACAAAAGCGTTTCCTTCAACATCCAATGTGGGTTATAAAGACCAGAACAGTTCCATTCATTTGCTGGAATCCTTCACTGCACTGTATAAGGTATGGCCCGATGAATTACTTGCAGAGCGATTGGAAGAGCTTTTAGTGCTCATACGGGATACCATCACAACAGAGAAGGGATATATGAATTTGTTCTTTGAAAAAGACTGGGCACCGCTAACCTTTACAAACCAATCAAAAGAGATCATTAAGGAACATTATTATCTGGACCACGTATCTTTTGGCCATGATGTGGAAACGGCCTTTCTTATGTTGGAAGCTTCCCATGCTTTAGGAGGGAAACAAGATGCGCTTACCCTTGAAAAAGGAAAAAAAATGGTGGATCACGCGCTCAGAACGGGGTGGGACGGTGATCTGGGCGGTTTTTACGACGGCGGATACTATTTTGATGGGGAGGAGAATATCACCATAGTTAACGACGATAAAAACTGGTGGTCACAGGCAGAGGGCCTGAACAGTCTTTTGATGATGAGTTTTTATTTCCCGGATGACAAAATTGCTTACAGAACGTATTTTGACAAGTTATGGAAGTATACCAATACCTATCTGATGGACAAAGAACACGGGGGTTGGTACGAATGGGGAATAGATAAAAGGCCCGAATCAAAGACAGCCCGCAAGGGTCATATCTGGAAAACAACCTACCATAATTACAGGGCTTTGATCAATTGTCAGGAACTGCTTAAAAAAGGCAAAATTTAAGTGATGAAAAAAAAATAGCTCAGCAGCAACGGCAATACCTTTCGCCATTTTATCATTCTATTCTAAAGTTGAATAGCTAAATGGTATTTGAAAGGGTCTTTTCAAGAACCTGATAGGTCTTTTCATAACTCTTTTTCAAGAGGGTTTCCGCATCCATTGAGGCCCAATATCCCCTATTGAAAAGTTCTACGGACAAGCCGCCTCTGAATCCGGCTTCATATAATTTGGGGATGACCGTATCAAACGGACAGATTCCGTCCCCTGGTAAAATCCTGTCTGCATCGGTTAATAATTCACTTGACGGGTCTGCAGGATAATCATTCATGTGGATGACAGGCAACTTCTTTCCGTTAAGACAATCCAGCGTGTCCCAATCATTTCCTCCCCGGTAGATATGATAAAAATCGAGCAGCATGGTTGCCTTTGGGTGGCCGGTCGAGATTACAATTTGTGCACAGTCGGCTATCTTATTCAACGCCCCGGCACCCCAAAGTTCTATAATTGGGATAACGCCGGTTTCATCGCCCAACTTAAGTATAGCTTCATAACGTTGGGCATACTCGTCGTATTTTTCCCTATCCAAAAATTCGATCCCCTGTACGGGCGCCGCGATAAATTTACCTCCTAAATTGGCGGTAATTACCATCTCTTCCCGAAGCTGACCAATAGCTTTTTTTCGTTCCTCGGGATCATCGCTGCACCATTTTGAAAAGCCTATGATATTTTCCAAAATCAGTTCATGGGCTTGTAACTTTTCTTTCAGGTGATCACTTCCGCCCCCCTTTTCCAAATAGGCCTTTATATCACTCATCCACAATTCAATGCCGTCAAATCCGGCATTGGAAACCATATCAATTTGCTTATCAACCGGTATTTTATAGTGTAAAATTGTGGACGTGTTCAAACTGATCCGAATGGGAAATTTCATTTTTAATTCTTTCTTTTCCTGGGCAGGTTTATCAAAAGTATTTACATTAAAGGCATAGCCGCCAAACGCGGCCAAGGAGGCTTTGAGCGTTGTCCCGATAGCACTTCTTCTCGAAATTTTATGTAATGTCATGTTCTTGCTATTTTAGTTGCGAGTAATTTTTGCTGGCGAAAAAGAAATTTTAAGGTAATCAATATTAGGCTAAATTACCAGCAGCAGCAAGAAATTTGATCAGGCAGGCAAGAAGCCATCCTTAATCCGACCTTCAAATAGTTTACAAGAAATATCACAACAAGGAAAGAAAACCTGGCTTTTGTACTTTTATCGGAATAAGAGGGTGTCTAAATAGTGGTACTATGCCCTATTTATCACATGTTTACCTGTAAAGCGTAAAATGGCCCACGTATTGCTGTTTTTCAATATCATTGGCATTCACAACATACCAGTAGTCTCCGGAAGGCAATTCGCTTCCTTCATAGGTGCCATCCCAGGCGGCAACCTGGTCCAATATGGCTACTACCCTTCCATACCTGTCATAGATCTTCACCACAATATTGGGGAAGAAACCCCTGTTTCTAGGAAACCATACGTCATTCATATTATCTCCGTCAGGGGTAAAGAAATTGGGAATCTCGAGCATTCCGGTAAAATCGAAAGGTATGGTAATCAGGGCAACACATCCGTTTTGATCCACTACCCTTACTTCTACAGTGGCATCGGCGTTCGCCTCATATACGTTTTCGCTACCATAGGATTCTCCCTGAAAGAAATATTCATATCCCCCGTAACCTCCGGTTGCCGTTGCCGTAATCTCATTCGGTCCTGTTTTAACAGCATCCAGGGTCAACGGATTGTAGGCTTCCATAGTGAAATCCACAAATGTCGTACATCCATTGGAATGATATATATATACGGTATGGTCACCCGCGGGAAGATCGCCCCAGATTCTTGTGGTGCTAGCCTGTGCCGTAATGGCATCCGTAGGGTCAACAGGATCTAAAGCAAATAACAGATCCGCATACTGACTTGTATCCTGCATTTCCACCGTGGTGGTGCTATTCGGGAAAATCCCATCACAGCCATACACTACCGTGGCTTCGGGCTGTATGTCAACCCCTATTCCCACGGAAACGATCACATTGGTCTCGCACCCCCGCGAATCCCTGACGAAGATCACATAGGTATCTCCGCCCACAAGGTTATCCCATAACATAGAAGGGTTGGGTGCAAAGTCCGTGTCTGCATTTGAATTAAGCGCAAACTCGTACGGAGCTGTCCCACCGCTAACTTGCAGTGTGGCTGTACCATCGGCATCGCCCAAACAGGTTTCCGGGCTTGAGTCTGCTATCCCCGCTACCAATTCCATTGGTTCTGTAATGGTAATGGTCTGTGTTATGGTACAGCCAAGGTCGTCCTGAATAATTACCTGATAGCTTCTCGGTTCCAGGTCAGTAAATGTCTTTCTATTGGGAAACAGGGGGTCGTCTCCCTCAAAGAACTCACTTAACTGATCCGAAATAGAGTACCGAATAACTCCGGTTCCGCCGCTGGCCTCTATAATAAGCTGACCATCTACATCACCAAAACAACTCACCGGAACGGCTTCTATGTAATCCAACACTAAGAGCGGTGGATCCACAATGTTGATGGGAGGTGAAATGGCCGTACAACCGCCGCTCTGGGCAAATACCCAGTAGGTACCGGGACCCAGATCCCTGAAGATACCCGAAGCCTGCGCACTTCTTTCCACATTGCCCCCAGACGGAAACGGTGGAGCGTCTGAGTTCAATAAGGTATACACATAATTACCTATTCCTCCAAAAGCTTCAGAACGGATAATCCCTGTGGCTTCGCCTGCGCAATTTATAGTTGCGTTGGCCAGATCCAGGGAAATTACCAAAGGTGCCGCCGGATCCAGGGATATCTGATTCGATTTCTCGAACGGACACCCGTTGGAATTCTGAACATCGTATTGGAAAGGTCCCGGATCAACGGTAATATCCTCGCTGATCTGCACCGAAGTCGCCGTAGGATCCGCTGCATCCAATGGCAGGAAGGGATCGGCGGTACCAGATCGCCTGAAGAAATAGCTTACGCCGGGTTCCGGGTTGGTAACCGTAAGCTCCATGATCCCGACATCCCCACATCCCGGAGGTTGCAATTCTACCAACTCAGCCAATACCACTTCAGGATCTATTATCGTAATAGGAACAGCGACATAACTGCAATCCCAGCCATCAAATACGGTAATGGTATAATCGCCGGCAGATAGGTTATTAAAAGTTGCTGTGGTCTGCAAACCGCTGTTGGTACCATCCGCCAACCGGTTTAACTGGAACAGATAATTACCCGGTCCCTGACCGCCACTCACATTAAATGCTTCAATAGCCCCATTGTTATCATTATTACACTGCAGGGGAGTGACCACTTGAATATCCGCGTATATCGGCGCAGGCAATAACAGGGTAATGGTGTTTGTAGCTATACAACCTTCAAGATCCCGTACGTTGATCGTGTAAATGCCGTCAGACAAGCCGGTAAGGCTATCATTAGTACTTGGGAAATCCTGGAGTATGGTGGATCCGTCAGGTGCAATTACCTGATATTCATAGGTTCCCCATCCGCCGTCGCCAACTACAAAAATCTCACCCAGACCGGGAACCGCACAGGTAACTTCAGCCGTTTGCTGCGGTGTTACCGTAAGTGCCCTGTCCGGTTGTCTTACAGTAGCTACATTACTAACAGTATCACAGAAAGGGGTATCCAAAGCTTCAACATGTACTACCAGATTTCCTGCCGGAACCCCGGTAATGATTCCCGGGTTCTGCCCCGGCGCAGTGGTATCGAAAGCGCCGGTTACCCCTGTTGAGGTTTCCACACCTGCATTATCCCTGGAGAAGACCTCATAATTGTAAGTTCCTGTATAATTATTGATCTGAACACTTATCTCTCCGTCTGAACCGCTAAAGCAGGTAACTGGTTTGGTCTCCGCAATAACAGCCTCTATGGTATTGTATTCGGGTACGTTGATCACCTGAGTAAGGTAGGTACAACCCGCATTACCCACATCGGTAACAGCGAAGATATAGTCTCCAGGGGTGCTAATTGCCCAGTTTACCCTGTCTGTACCACCTGAATTTTGTACCGGTTCAGAGCCTAGCGGCAAGATCTCCACATCATAGTTACCTGGCCCCTCATTGATAATAATGTCAATAGAACCGGGGTTTACGCTCAATCCATCAGTATCGCACGTTATAGGGTTTACATTAAACGAAAAAGTAAGGCCGGTTGGTGCATTGATATTTACCGTGGTTTGTATCTCGCATCCGTTCTGATCTGTTGCGGTCATCAGCAAGGATTGGTTGGTACCGTTGTCCACAACCTCAAACACATTATTCGTACCATTGGAAAAAGTGGTTGTGCCATCAAACATGGTGTAGGTATAAGGGGCGGTACCTGTAGGTGTACCCGTGCCGTCGCCATTGGTGTCCGTATAGACCGTTATGGTAGCTGTATTAAATCGATTGCTGCTGGGATCACAGGTAAATTCGGTATTCGTGGTCGCAATTTGCAGCGGGTTTGGCTCCGCAATGTTCACATCCCCTGAACGATCCGTACATCCCCTGCTCGATGTTACCTCAACCTGATAGGTACCGGGAGGAAGGTTATCAAATATAGCGGGAGCCTGGGCAGGCCTTACCACAGTCGGAGTACCGCCGTCATACAGGGTAAAAGTTAAAGGGGTATCCGTGTCCGTACCTGGCTGTAGTTCCACCGTAATATATCCGTCATCCGCCCCGTTACAGGTGATATCACCTTGTGGAGTGGCAGAAATAACGGGCGTATCAACCACCGTTACTTCTACTGTGGAGGTGTCTGAACACAAGGGTACTGTATTGGAATCCAGATCGGTCACCAGGATGGAATAGCTTCCGGGAGGTAAATTGATGAATACAGGATCGTTGATCTGCACTACGGGAGGGTTAACCCCGTCATCCAGCTCATACCTGAAATTACCGCTTCCCCCGCTTGTGTTAATTGTGATGACCCCGTCACCTGCATTACAGGTTGGTTCTGTAGTTGCACTTGCCGATATGGCAAAGAAATCGAATACCCGGGCGATGACCATATTGGTACACCCGTTCCCGTCCCTTACAACGATAGTGTAGTCCCCGGGATTGACAACAGTGAAATTGGGGCTTGTCTGGAATCCGCCGCCTATGTTGTATTCAAAAGTGGTTTCCGGAGCGGGTCCAGAGGTCAAGGGGGAGGTCACATTTATCGTATAATTGGCCACGGCCGTACATTGGTTAATAACATCCACCATGGGTGTTGGCACCCCGGCAGCTTCCGTTACCGTAACTGTAGTAAAACTGATACAACCATTGCTGTCTTCAACGTAAAAATCATAATCGGCAGGATAAGATGGTGCATTGATCTCGAAGGTCGTCTGCGCTGTGAAGGTTGCAGGCGCAGGATCGCCTGCGGGTACGAAGGCAAATCCGTAACCCGGGGTCCCGCCATTTCCACGCACTGTTACCAGGGCGCCGACGTTGCAATTTGCAGGTTCGTTATTGTCCACGACGAGTGTTGGAATATTCGTGGTAATACTTACCAGGGCGCTTCCGTCACATTGCGTATCATCGTCATTGACTAATACCTGATAGTTTCCTGCGGGTAAATTGGTGAAAGTGCCTGTGTTATAAGGTAAGGGTTCGTTGATAAAGGGAACAGGCCCTGCAACAATAGCACCGGTATCCGTATTCTGTAATTGTACTGTAAAGTTGGCGGGATCGTTGGCAAGCCCATCGACCGTATATGAAATTATACCATTGCCAACAGCGGTACAGGATGCCGTATTTGCCGAAGCCGTTACGTTAACCGGACTTGGTGGAACAATAGGATCTATCTGTTCAATATAGGTACATCCCAGGTTGTCTTCCACCTGTATAAAATAGGTTAGCCCGAAAGTCACCTGCCCGGCAAAATCATGAATATCAAAACCATTCACATTAGCCAGTACCAGGGGATCCCCAACCAATCCAAAGCGATAGGGCCCGGTTCCTCCGCTGGCCTGGAAACGATACTGTATAAAGGGGTCCGTACATAAGGCGGGAGGGGGGTCCAAGGGTGTCAGGATCAATTGATTTTGTGAAAGTGTAACAACTTCCCGTTCCTCGCAACCGGCCGAATCGGTGGTAATTACGGTATAGGTACCCGGAACTACATTCGGAAAATTCGCGGAGGTGGCCGGAGTAGGGCCAACAACCGCAATGGTAGTGCCGCTTACATCCTGCAGCGCATAGGTATAGTTGGCTGTCCCATTGGCAACACCCGTCACATCTATGGAGCCCTCAACGGCGCCGGCCGTACATACTGCATCCGTAACGACTATACTGGCATCTACGGGCAGACTGGCGCCTATAGTTGCGGATAGCAATGGAGTTGTACATCCCCTGCTATCCCGTATCATAAAGGTAGCATAAATGCCGGGGGCAAAGCCCGAATAAATATTCTGCGTGGTGTAGGTCGCTCCGCTATTGTCACTGAACTCATAGGGAGGCACGCCAAAATTGGTGTCGGGTACCAACTCAATGATACCGTTATCGTCACCACAGCTGGTATCGATCGGCACGGCAGTGCCGGCAATGGTTTCAGGCGGGGCAATGGTAACAACATTGGTTTCCGTTCTACATCCCCGACTGTCATATACTTCGAATTGAAAAGTGGTTGGAACAATTATGGAACCATCATTTGGAATGTTATAAACAAAGGAATTTCCTGTAATGTTCGTGGTGGTGGACGAATAGGCTCCCCCATTTACGCTTACTTCATAATAGTCGTAATTACCACCCGAAGGATAACCATTACTTATGTTTACCTGGATCTGGGCCGGTGGTCCTCCGCAGGTAAGCTCCTGAATGGTCGTAGCAACCGCAGAGATCTCCTGTGCGATGGTAGCGGTAACTGTATCCCGGCAATCATTACCATCCACTACCTCAATAACATAAGTGCCTGGTGTTAAACTGTTAAATGAGTTACTGCCGCCCAAGGGCCCACCGTTAATTCTGTACTGGTAGGACCCGTCCCCACCGGCTGCATTCACCACCAGTGTGGCGGCGTCCACATTGTCATAACAAAAATCAGAGGCTGCATTGTTCAATGTAAGTGTTGGTGATGAAAGCGATGTCAGCGTAAAGCTATCCGTAATGGTACATCCGTTGGCATCGGTAACACTCACCTGGTAAAGCCCGTCCTGTGTTAAATTTGAAAAGGTTTTACCGTTCTTTGGGCCTCTTATGGAGGCATCGGGCTGGGTAAGCGTATAACGGTTCCCGCCCCATCCGCCAACGGTGTTGATGGTAACACTACCGACATTGCCGTTCTGACAACTCATAGCGGTAACATTCAAACTGCCAATTGCAAAGGCCACTGCGGGTTCCTGAATGGTCAGGATAGCCGTATCGGAACAATTGGTATCCTCATCCGTTACCGTAATATTGTAATTTCCCGCGATTAAACCGGTTAGATCTATTACGCCATTCGTCTCCCCTGTATTTAAAGGTCCTGCATCTATCTGATAGCTGTAGGTGGTAGCAAAACCATCCACCAGGAATCGTCCTGAACCATCATTGTCTCCAACACAGGTGACTACGTCTATCGGTTGCGCCTGGACGGAAATGGAACTAATATCCGTGATGGCAAAAGCTTCATTATAACTACAACCTGCGTTATCGGTAACTCTGAAGGTATAAGTTCCTAGGCCCAATCCCGTAAATACGGGATTGTTGCCATTATTAATTGCGCTCCCTGCCGGGGCAATAATTTCATAGGTGTAGGGTCCCGTACCACCGGTGACCGCAACAGTTACGGACGCCGTGCTGGTAAGACAGTCAATGCTGGAGATGGTAAAGTCCATATCCGTTGGTTTGTTCAGCGCATTGAAGATGATTGGGGCTAAGGTCTCCACACACCCATTGGCATCCCTGATCTGCGGCGTGTAGGTTCCAACACCCAAATTCGTAAATACGGTGGTGGGGCTAAAACCGGCTCCAATACTGTAATCGTAAGGCCCGGTTCCTCCGGAAACCCCCGATATTGTTATCTGACCCCCATTTTCGTTCAAACAGCTTGGGATAAAATCCGGGTTGGCCGTTCCCGTGATGTTCGAAGGAGTTCCCACGGTTTCCGTGGATGCGGGAGTGGTACATATAAAACTGCCCTGCTGGTAACGGATCATCACATCATAACTGCCCGGAGCCAGATTGTTGAACACATTACTTCCCTGATAGCTTCCCCCGTTATTGTTACTGAATTCCAGGTTATATCCAAAGCCATTCGTAACATTTACGATAATTCTTCCGTCGTTTGCTCCCCCGCAATTGGCGTCATTAGTGGTTACGGTAAAGGTAGGTGGTGGAAGGTCTTCCACGTCAACATTTGCCGTTTTCCGGCAACCATTGGCGTCCTCAACCAAAATGTTATAGGTACCTGCGGCGGCAACGCTAAAAACGGCTGTACTGGTATAAGGCGCACTGAAATTAGCGCCCCCGTCCAGACTAAACCTGTAAGGCGAGGTGCCGCCGGAAGTGGTTATATTGACGTCTACGGTGGTAGCGCCACATCCAAAACTATCGGATGCGGTGGCCGACACGTTCAGGGGACTGATCCCATTACCTATATCGATAATATCCGCATTGACATCCAGCGTAATCAGCTCATTACATTTGCTGGTTTCAACCCGCACGCTATACGTACCCGGACTTACATTGGCAAAAGTGTAGCTGCTGGCGGCATCGGGGCCGAAGGTATCAACCGTTACACCTCCTTTTAGAAGACGGTAGGTGTAAAACCCCGGAACTCCGAAGACATCAACATCTATACTACCCAGCTCACCGCTACATAGAATATCGTTGGCGGTAACATCGACAGTAATATCCAGATCCTGAACATTAACCGTGTTGGATGGAAATAAGCATGCACTGCTGCCCGCATTTTTTAACCGGACCCAGACCGAATAATTTCCGGGGGCGGTCACATCAAAGAAGGGAGCGTCCTGGAACGGGCCTGTTGAGCTATTCAGGCTATATTCATAGCCTGCCGGCACATTGGTAACTTCTACCCTGCCAGGATTGCCGCAGACGATGTCTTCCTTTATAAGCTGAGGATTAAGGGGATTCAATGTTGTTTTAAAATAATAATACTGCCCTCCGTTGACGTTTACACGGTATTCGCCGGCAGCATTTAAGTTATAGGTAGGAGCGGTGCTTAACAGGTTCCATGTACAGGCGGGGTTTGTAGTAGGGCAATCCGCCACTACGGTTGGCGCACAACTATTGGGATCCAGTTTCTCCCATCGATAGGAAGATCCACTTTGGTTAACGGTAACTGTCCTCACATCACTGGTACCGCAAAGGAAAAATTTGGCGAGGGTACTCCCATCATTGGGACAAACCACATATTCGTTGGCTCCGTTGATAATTGACATGAACAGAGGCGCACTACCGGCAAGGGAGTTGACGGCATTACGGTCTATATGCGAAATGGTTTCTATAACGCCGGTTTCCACCTCCCCCCCGGGAAGGTCGGCAGCGGCATTATCAACTGCTGCGGCCACTTCTGAAATAAGCTCGAAAACTCTGGTATTGGCGATTGCTGATGATCCTGCAATTGATAGCACTATCAAAAGCACGGCATACAAAAAATGCCTCGGTTTTTTTGGGAGCATAGGTTAAGTCGTGTTATGCAAGAATACACGTGATTTGGGATCAGTTTATTCTAGAGCGTAATTGTTTAAACTTATAATTTCTCGTTATCTTTAGGCCTTTTAGCCTACATTATTTAATTATATTTTAACGTCATATTATGAAGAATAGTATCCTTACCCTTTGTTTTTTCGTTGTAATGGCCAATTTCTCTTGTGCGCAGAAAACGGATAATAACATAAATGCCCCAAAAGAAGCTATCGTTACGCCCGAATTGATGGTCGATGGCCTGCAAATTCCCTGGGGAATGGCCTTTTTGCCGGATGGCAGCCTTTTGATCACCGAAAAATCCGGTGAAATGATCCGATTTAAAGACGGGATAAAGAGCCCGGTTGAAAATGTCCCCAAAGTGTATAGCCGCGGGCAGGGCGGCCTTATGGATATTGAATTACATCCGGACTACCGGAACAATGGATGGCTATACATTTCCTATTCCTCCGAAGAAGGAGAAGGCAAAGGTGGCAACACTGCCATTATGCGGGCAAAATTAAATGGTAATTCACTGATTGGTAAGGAGATTCTATATAAAGCTTCACCCAATACTACAAAAGGTCAGCACTTTGGTTCACGGTTCGAATTTGACAATGATGGTTATCTGTATTTCTCTATCGGGGAACGCGGGGAACGCGACGTGAACCCACAGGATATCACCCGGGATGGAGGCAAGATCTACCGGATCATGGATGACGGCACCGTTCCTTCAGATAATCCTTTTATGGTTAAGGAAGGAGCAAAAAAAGCGGCGTTCACCTACGGCAACAGGAATCCACAGGGAATGGCGAAACACCCTGAGACGGGGGCTATCTGGATCCATGAGCATGGGCCAAGAGGCGGAGATGAGATCAATATAGTTGAAAAGGGGGCTAATTATGGCTGGCCGGTGATCACCTACGGCATCAATTACAGTGGTACGTCTATTACAGACAAGACGGAAATGGAAGGCATGACACAACCTATTCACTATTGGGTACCCTCTATTGCCCCAAGTGGGATGGCCTTCGTAACTTCTGACAAATATCCGGAATGGAAAGGCAATCTACTGGTTGGCTCCTTGGCCTTTCAATATTTGGAACGACTGGAATTAGACGGTAATAAAGTCACCTACCGTGAAAAACTCATGGCAGACATTGGCCGGGTACGGAACGTGCGCCAGGGCCCGGACGGGTTTATTTATGTGGCGATCGAAGGCAAAGGAATTTATAAGTTGGTTCCCAAGGCTGAATAAAGAATTTCTTAAAAGTTTACCCGCCTCTGGCGGGCAACGATCCCTGCCTGGCGGGCAGGCTCGAGGCAGAGCCATCGGGGAATTATTTAGATTAAAGAGGGAAGTTAAAATATTTGTATAAATGAAAATCTTTATAATCAGTTATTTAGCTATTGTTACTTGTATAGTATTCCAACTGTTTCAAGACAAGGAACTCGAAGCGAGCATGCAGCGGGGCAGCGACATCTATTCGGATTTCTGCATTACCTGCCACCTGGAAAACGGGGAGGGTGTGGAAAACACTTTTCCACCGCTTGCGAAATCGGATTACTTACGCAACAAACGGCAGGAAAGCATTAAAGGTGTTAAATACGGCCAGCGAGGGCCCATAACGGTGAATGGCGTCGCCTATGACAATACCATGATGCCCATGGGCCTGGAAGATGGGGAAGTGGCCGATGTGATGAACTTCATTTTAAATTCCTGGGGAAACACGGACAATAAGATGGTAACTGCCGAGGAAGTCAAAGATATCCTAAAATAATACCTAAAAAAGAGGCCTTGAAGCTCTGTATCTGCTTTTTTTTAATAGTTATTGCGGCCGGGTTCGGTCAAAATAAAGATGCCCGGCTATGGAATGAAAGCATGGAACCCGGCAGCAAAGTGTACTCAAAACATTGCGTTGTCTGCCACAAAAAGGACGGGACAGGCAAGGGAAACAGGATCCCCCCTCTCGCCCGTTCCGACTTTTTGATGAACAATTTGGAGGAAAGCATCCGGGGTATAAAATATGGCCAGGAGGGAAAGATAACCGTCAATGAGATCGTTTATGACAGGGTAATGAAACCACAGAAACTCAATAATAAAGAAATTGCCGATGTCATGAACTACATTCTGAATTCATGGGGAAATACAAGTGATATTCTGGTTACCCCGGAAAAAGTGGGGGCAATTCTTGAATAGCCTATTTTTTCAGGGCATCGAGTGCCTTTTTCACCGAGCCATATTCTTTTAACACCGCCTGGGCCCTTTCATAGTCGAGGTTTAGTCCTTCCATTACATACCGGGTACCCCGATCCACCAGTTTGTCATTGCTCAACTGCATATTCACCATTTTGTGACCCTTTACCCTTCCAATGCGGATCATCAACGCCGTGGATATCATGTTCAGGGCTAATTTCTGGGAGGTACCGCTTTTCATTCGTGTACTACCGGTTACAAACTCCGGTCCTACGTTGATCTCGATCGGGATTTTCGAAATCCGGGCCAGCGGGGAACCGGGATTATTTGTAATACCGGCCGTAAGCAGGCCGTTATCCCCAGCGTCTTTTATTCCCCCGAGTACATAGGGTGTGGTTCCCGAAGCCGCAATGCCCACTACAGTATCAATTTCCGATATATCATATACCTTCAGGTCTAACCATGCCTGCCGGGTATCGTCTTCGGCGTGTTCCACGGACTTCCGGATGGCAATGTCGCCACCGGCAATAAGCCCTATTACCCTTTCGTGAGGCAGGCCGTATGTAGGCGGAATTTCGGAGGCATCAAGAATACCCAGCCGGCCACTCGTCCCGGCTCCTATATAGAAAAGTCTGCCTCCTTTTATAAACCGTTCTTCCAGGCCCTCAACCAGTTTAGCGATCTGCGGAATGGCCAGGGCAACGGCATCGGCTACCTTCCGGTCTTCCCCGTTCATTTTTTCGAGAATGGCCCGGGTTTCCAATTGCTCCAAATGGTCATGATTTGAAGGGGTTTCCGTGATTTTTATATAGTCTGACATAGCAAAGATTAAAGCAGGCGAATATCGTGATTCCTAAAAAGGTTCAGCAGGTTGTTTGAAGGATCTAGCTCTGTAATCATAGTGTTAATAGCGTTGATATCACATGTTTTATAGCGATGTTGAGAATTAAGCTTTTCTGAAATGCATAAAAGTACTGCTTTTTTGGATGCGTTGATCACCGCCTTTTTTACCTGCACAATGTCCCAGTCAAATTCCGTTAACCCGTGAAGGGAATCAACATAACCCGTACCGATAAATCCGTAATCAAACTTAATAGCCGTGAGTTCATTAATGGTACTGGCCCCGATGGCGATCTGGGCTTCCTTGGAAATTCGGCCTCCGATCAAGATCACCTCTACATTGGGTTTTGAAAGCAACTGCATGGCCACGGGAAGGCTTAAGGTGAAGCAGGTAAGCTGAAGTCGCTGCGGTATGAGCCGTGCCAACTCCAGGCAGGTAGTACCTCCGTCAATAAAAACCACACTTCCCTCTTTCAAAAGTGAAACGGCCTTTTCCGCAATGTTTATTTTCTCCTGTAGGGCGTAGGTATTGTTGTTGGGTGCAGTCGGACTCGTAAACGCCAGGGATATCGCCCCTCCGTGTACCTTTCTTAACTTGTTTTCGGTATCGAGCTCCTTAACGTCCCTGCGGACCGTATCAATAGATACATCCAGTCTTTCAGCGATATCGGTCAGTAAAACCCTGTTGTGCAGTTCAACCTCGTTTAAAATGGTACGCTGCCGCTCCTCTTTTAACATCGTATGCTGAGTTTGCGCAAAGATAGAAAATTCTTTTCATTTGCAGGTTTGTGTGGTTTTGAGTCTCCCAAAAATGTTATGATTGCATAAAACGGCAAAATATATTGCATAAAACAGCAAATTTTCTAATTTATTCGTATATTTGCAGTTCACAAAAATCTTAAATTAAGACAGTAACATGGCTGAAACAGTATCTAAACCAAGTATTTTGGAGATTCCGACGGACGAAGAATCACGAAAATTTGAAAAAATAGAGACCCACATTCACGATAGTTCGGAACAGGCTTCCTTCTACGTTGCTAATGAAATAGCAGATTTGATACGGCAGCGGCAAAAGCAGGATAAAAATGTAATCCTGGGCCTGGCCACAGGTTCAACACCGACAAAGGTCTATGATTTTCTGGTAAAATTTCATAAGGAAGAAGGATTGAGTTTTAAAAACGTTATAACTTTTAATCTGGACGAGTACTTTTCCATGGAGCCGGATTCCATACATAGTTATGTGCGTTTTATGAACGAACATTTGTTTGATCATATTGATATAAAGAAGATTAATAAAAACATTCCCGATGGCGCACTGGATAAGGAAGACGTAAAGGAGTTTTGTGAGGCCTATGAGCAAAAGATACAGAAGGCGGGGGGCATAGATATTCAGGTTTTAGGGATCGGCAGAACGGGCCATATAGGATTTAATGAGCCCGGCTCCTCGATCACCAGTAAAACAAGAATGGTGCGCCTGGACAGGGTGACCCGTCTGGACGCTGCCAGCGATTTTTTTGGCCTGGAGAACGTTCCCCAAAAGGCGCTGACCATGGGAGTCGGGACCATTATGGCCGCCAAACGCATTATTTTGATGGCCTGGGGAGAAGGTAAAGCCGGTATTATCAATGAGGCCGTTGAAGGCGAAATCCGGGAATCAGTGCCTGCAACATTCCTGCAGCATCACAAGAATTGCGATTTTATTTTAGATCTTGCCGCGGCCTCTGACCTTACCAGAATAAGCACCCCGTGGCTGGTGAGCGAATGTGACTGGAATGACCTGCTCATTAAGAGGGCCACCATCTGGCTATCTGAAAAACTCAAAAAGGCCATCCTAAAACTTACCAATGAGGATTATAACGAATACGGAATGGGTAGTCTTATAGCCGAGATCGGTTCTGCCGAGCATATTAATCTCAAAGTCTTCAATCAGTTGCAGAGGACCATTACGGGCTGGCCCGGAGGCAAACCCAATGCGGATGACAGCAGCAGGCCCGAACGTAAGGATCCCTATCCGAAGACATCACTCATCTTCAGCCCCCACCCGGATGATGATGTCATCTCTATGGGAGGCACGTTGCTTCGTCTTGTAGATCAGGGGCACGAAGTACACGTAGCCTATCAAACTTCCGGAAATATCGCAGTATTCGATGACGAAGTGATCCGGTTCCTCGATTTTGCAACCGATATTCAGCAAGACGATGTTCAACTCATGGAACAATTCAAAAATGTCCGCAAATTCCTGAGCAATAAGGTGGCTGGTGAGGTTGATAGCCCGGAAATACAAAAATTCAAGGGGTTGATCCGAAAGGGCGAAGCTTTGGCGGCCTGCAGATATTGCGGGGTGGATGAACGAAATGCACATTTTCAGAATTTACCGTTCTATGAAACAGGAACAGTGAAAAAGAAGCCGTTTTCCGAAAAAGATATTCAGATCACGTACGACCTCCTTAAAAAGGTAAAACCACACCAGATCTTCGCCGCGGGGGACCTCTCCGATCCACACGGCACGCACAGGGTCTGTCTTCAGATCATCTATAGAGCTATAGACCGACTCCTGCAGGAAGGGGAAGATTGGGTGAACGAATGTTATGTTTGGCTCTACAGGGGAGCTTGGCAGGAATGGGATATTGCCGATATGGAAATGGCGATCCCTATAGGGCCAAAGGATATGGAACGCAAGAAAAACGCCATCTTCAAACACCAATCCCAAAAAGACAGTGCCATGTTCCCTGGCAATGACGACCGCGAATTCTGGCAGCGGGCGGAACAGCGCAACATGCAGACCGCTATTAAGTATAATTCCCTGGGTATGGCCGAGTATGAGGCTATGGAAGGTTTTGTAAGGTATAAGTTTTAACTAGGTCCACCTTAATTGTAATTTTGTCATTCAGCGTGTGGCGAAGGATCTTCCGGAGCCTACATCGCAAGTTGGTATTGGGCCAGAATAGTCCAGGGCATGATTAGTTTCGACAGATTCGTCGTGCCCTGGAATTATAAATCCAATCACTAATGTCCGGTTAAAGACGTAAGACCGCTGCACTGCAAGACATAAGACGTAAGACTTGATTGTAACCATCCGAAATCATATAGTTGATCTCAGGCGCCAAAGGTACATTCATACTTGTTGGCAATGTATGAAAAGCGAGCCCTTGGATAACAAATATAATGGGAATGCCCAATATACTTGCGGTTTTGGTATTTTTATAAAGTTTTACCGGACAACAATAAAATACAATGTAATTCGAAAACAAGCCACCCGTAAACCAGGTCTTTCTGATATATGACCAAAAACACATTATTCCTTCTGCTGTTCCTTGCTTCAACGTCATGCGGCATTTTTAAATCTACTTATCCCCCACCCAAAACAGAATTCCGGGGCGTATGGATCGCTACGGTGGTGAATATTGACTGGCCTACAAACGGTTCGGACAGCTGGGAGAAACAAAAAGAGGACTACCTTGCCATACTTGACTTTTATCAAAACCTCAATTTAAACGCAGTAATTGTCCAGATAAGGGCTGCAGGTGATGCCTTTTATCCTTCAGCATATGCACCATGGTCCCGCTTCCTGACCGGGATCGAGGGGCTGGCCCCTGAAACTGAGGAAGACCCTCTCGCCTGGATGATTAAAGAAGCGCACCTCAGGGGGTTTGAATTTCATGCGTGGTTAAATCCTTACAGAGCTACCTTTGACCTCAACACCCATATCCTTGCGGCATCCCATGATTACAACGAACATCAAGATTGGATGTTGAAATACGGTAAAAAATTCTACTACGATCCCGGAATACCGGAAGTACGGCAACATTTGGTAAACATTATGAAGGAAGTAGTGGTCAATTACGATGTTGATGCCATCCATTTCGATGATTATTTTTATCCTTACAAAATTAAGGATGAAGTATTGCAAGACTCACTATCGTATAACGCCTATGCCCTACCCCGGCAATCGTTGGAAGACTGGCGACGCGGTAATGTGGACTCTCTCGTAAAAAATGTCAAACAGGCAATTAAGAACACAAAACCATGGGTGCAGTTTGGGATAAGTCCGTTTGGCGTATGGAAAAATAAGTCAACGGATCCCCGGGGTTCGGATACAAGTGCCGGGCAAACAACATATGAAGATCTTTATGCCGACCCTCTCGTATGGATGGAAGAGGGCTGGGTAGACTATCTGGTACCACAGGTATATTGGAGTCTGGACCTCCCCGTGGCTTCGCATAAAAAAATTGTGGAGTGGTGGGCGAATGACTCCCTCGCATCAAATATTTACATCGGAAATGCCGCCTATAAAATAAGGAACAATAGCGATAAGGCATGGAAAAGAAAAAAAGAACTCCCTAACCAACTTCAACTGGCAAGGAACACCTCCAAAGTGCAGGGAAATGTACTGTTCAGCGCAAAATCTTTGTTAGGCGATCATCATGACGTGGTGAAGTATATAAAAAAGAAGTACTACAAATATCCCGCTCTTACCCCCGTTTCACCGCTCATCCAGGCCAGCAAAAATGGGTTACCGGAAATCGCCGCTATAACGGAGGAAGAAAATTTCATCCAGATTAGATTTAAAGCAGATGAGGCCTATCAATATGCACTTGTTTACATATCCAAAAAAGGAAATGAAGTGAATGTTTCAGACGTGAGACAGTTGATTGATAAAATCTATTTAGATGGCCGCTCTTCATTTAATATCGGCAAGGGACATTTAGGTAAGAGGAAGCAGATCGCAATTACATTTCTGGACCGTACCGGTGCGGAAAGTAATCCGATTGTCTTACATTTAGACGCATTAAGTAGTGAGCAGTAGGCAGGGCCTGAAGTCTGGAAGCTGAATCCCCGGGTTTAAATTTTTTTGCTTGGCCCCCCGTACGGTTGCGCCCGTTGATTTAGACCTTGAAGTAAAGGAATAATATCTAATAGACGGTTGGCAACTTTCAGGATGCGATTCTTGTTTCCGGTTTAAAAAGTTTCTAGTTTAACCGGTCACATCGAAGTTTAAAACCGGAAACCGGAAACAAAAAATGGTCTATCTCTATTCCTGTACCTGATCTCATCTTGTTTAACGATAAGAACGGGTTAAATTGGCAACCAACAAAATAGAATGATCCAAAAAGATAAATGGGCATGGGCATGGGTGCCCGTCTTGTACTTTACCCAGGGCCTGCCCTATGTAATTGTAGTCACCGTTTCTGTAATTATGTATAAGAAACTGGGGGTTAGCAATGCGGACATCGGGCTGTATACAAGTTGGTTGTACCTTCCGTGGGTCCTGAAACCTTTATGGAGCCCTTTTGTAGACCTCAAAAGCACAAAAAGAAAATGGTTTTTATCCATGCAGTTTCTCATAGCTGTAGCTCTGCTGGGCGTGGGTTTGATGCTGCCTACCAATATGTTTTTTATTGCCACTCTTGCCTGTTTTTGGATGGCTGCTTTTGCCTCGGCAACAAACGACATTGCCTCGGACGGCTACTACATGCTCGGGTTAACCGAAAAAAAACAATCTTTCTTCGTAGGCATACGGAGTACATTTTACAGGCTGGCCATGGTCACAGGCGAGGGACTAATCATTATCCTGGCCGGCTACCTGGAAAATCACTACGGGGATAACGCAAAGGCCTGGAGCTATACCATGCTATTCACCGCCGGTCTTATGTTGGTACTGGCTGTTTCCAACCTCTTTGTAACGCCCAAATATGAAACCTCCGCCGCTATCCATACCGAGAAACCAAAGGGGTTCCTGGAAGTCTTTGCATCGTTCTTCAAAAAAGAAAACATTGGAATCGCCCTCGCCTTTATCCTCACCTATCGCCTTGGAGAATCCCAACTGGTTAAGATGGCCGCCCCCTTTTTGTTAGACACCAAAGCGGTTGGGGGCCTGGGCTTTACCACAAAGGAAGTGGGCGTTCTTTTTGGCACTGTGGGCGTCATTATGCTCTCCATAGGCGGTATCCTCGGGGGGATCTTAATTTCGAGAGATGGATTAAAGAAATGGATGTTGCCTATGGTGCTCTCCCTAAACGTACCCAACATCTTATATGCAATCCTTGCCGGGACGGGCACTACCAATATTATTGCGGTTACCGCCACAGTGGTGTTCGAAAAGTTTGGATATGGGTTTGGTTTCGCAGCTTTCCTGATGTACCTCATCTACATTGCCGAAGGTAAATCCAAAACATCGCATTATGCCATTGCAACAGGATTCATGGCTTTAGGAATGATGTTGCCGGGGATGATCAGCGGCTATATGCAACAATGGCTGGGGTATGACGGCTTTTTTATCTGGGTTGTAATTGCGGCATTACCGGCCATTTTACTCCTGAAGTATATTAAATACCCCCCGGACTATGGCAAAAAAGGAGCTACAAATGAATAAGTTTCATAACTATCAACAGGCTACGAAAGTCCTGACCATTCGGGAAAAAGTGGGGCAACTATTTATGCCTGCCGCTTTCATAAATGATAGTGAACAAGAAATTCGAAATTTAGAGCGACTCATCTCTGAGTGCGCTGTTGGCGGGATCTGTTTTTTCCACAGCAGGGCAAGTGCCGCGACCAATTTCGAAGGCAAAAAGAAGGTGCCCTACAATGAGAATAGTTTTGAAACCCTGAAAAAATTAATCGGGCGGTATCAAAAAAATGCTCCCTTTCCCTTGCTTATAGCCATAGATGCCGAGTGGGGTTTGGCCATGCGCATCGAAAATACCCCGCAGTATCCCTACGCCATTACCCTGGGCGCCATTAAAGGTAATAGCGGTCTTATTTTTGAAGTGGGGAGCAATATAGGTTCGGACTGCAAGGCAGCGGGAATACACTGGAATTTTGCCCCGGTTGCAGATATCAACAACAATCCGGACAATCCGGTAATAGGGTACCGTTCTTTTGGAGAAAATAAATTGGAAGTAGCCGAGAAAGTGGTTGCATTTACAAAAGGTTTGCAAAGCACAGGGATCCTTACAAGTGTTAAACACTTCCCCGGGCACGGAGATACGGATACGGATTCACACCTTGGATTGCCCCTTATCAATAAGTCCAGGGAACACCTTTTGGAGAACGAATTGGAACCATTCAGGATTGCGATAGAAAATGGTGTGGATGCGGTTATGGTAGGGCACCTGAATGTTCCGGCATTGTCCGGAGACCAGAACATCCCTTCCGTAATTTCGGAAAAAATAGTAAGGGATCTGCTAAGGGAAGAACTGGGATTCCGGGGCGTGGTGGTCACGGATGCGCTGAACATGCATGCTGTTTCCAGGATGTTTCAGCAAAAAGGAGAATTGGAATGGCTGGCATTTGATGCAGGGAACGATGTGCTCTGTTTTGCTGAACACATACGCGAGGGCATGTTAAAAATCGTCAACAACGCTTCAGTCCGGCAAATTGAGGAAAGTTTTGAACGGGTATGGAGATTAAAGGAAAAAGCCTTTCATACCCCGGCTTCCATTTCAAAATCTTTGATAAATCCTGATGATCTAAACAAAAAATTGGCCAATGCAAGCCTTACCATTTACAAGGGTGCACCAGTTGAAATTGAAAATTTAAAAGAAAGGGGACTAATAGGAATCGAACTATCCGAAAATTCGGATAACCAATTTTTTAAAATCATTGTTAAGAAGTATCCGTTAAAAGTCTATTCGACTTCGGAAAGCGATTTGGAAAACTTAAAAGGAGAGATGGATCAGACGGAAAATGTGCTTGTGGCACTATTTCCACCTAAGGCTAAGCCACAGAACAATTTTGAGATCCCGGACAGGGAGCTGGACTTCATTAATAAGCTGATAAATCAGAAAAATGTAATCTTATATCTTTTCGGGAACCCGTATGTGTTAAATCTAATCGATTTGGAGCGGGTAAAAGTGGCGGTAATAGCCTATCAGGACTTTAAAGTGTTTCAGGAAAATGCTGCCGGCCATTTTTTAGGTCGGGTTAGGGCCAAAGGCGTATTGCCCGTTTCGATCGGTAAATGGAGTGATTTAAACTAAACCACTACAATGGATTGAAAATCCATGCCTGTCCGTCCTATGGCGGAGGTTTTGAAAAGCAATGAAATTGC